>JAVEYY010000021.1:2199-79677 GCA_034003245.1 Tenuifilaceae bacterium | reverse complement strand
TTCCTTTATTCACGGTTTTCTAACAAAAGTACCGTGTTTTGAAATCAAAAAATCAAAGAACGTCTATAATTTGCTGAATTATAAGATTATACAAGGTTTATTCTAAAAACAACGCAACACTAGTGAAATTGACACATTCAGTTACAATGGACTGGGGGAAATTACTTTGCCCCAAACGATTTGGTTGGAAAGGCGGAAGTACCCAAGAGCAGGAGAGCCGATCAACCTTTCATCGCGATTACGATAGGATTATCTTCAGTTCCCCTTTTCGTCGACTGCAAAATAAAACGCAGGTTTTTCCACTTCCGGGTAGTGTTTTTGTACATAATAGGCTAACCCATAGCCTCGAGGTGGCCAGCGTTGGGCGTAGTTTGGGCAACAACGTGGTAGAGTTTATCAAGCAAAACTCATCGCCCGATCATTATGCGCTAATAGAACAGATTCCAACAATAGTTTCATCTGCTTGCCTTGCCCACGACTTAGGAAATCCTCCCTTTGGGCATAGTGGCGAGGACGCCATTAGAACTTACTTTAAGAAAAATGAGGATAAGTATAGATCCGAATTATCTGCCGAGCAGTGGAACGATTTAGTGCGATTCGAGGGTAATGCCAATGCTCTTCGTTTGCTTACAAAAAAGGATGAAGGTAAGCGCGAGGGTGGATTCCGACTTAGCTATCCTGTATTAAGTTCCATTGTTAAATATCCCTGGGAGTCGACTCTAGAAGGAAAGAAGAAGTTCGGTTTTTTTCAGTCGGAGCGAAATTGGTACGCTGAGATTGCCGCAGA
Source organism: Tenuifilaceae bacterium (assembly GCA_034003245.1). Taxonomy (GTDB): domain Bacteria; phylum Bacteroidota; class Bacteroidia; order Bacteroidales; family Tenuifilaceae; genus Perlabentimonas. The sequence continues at coordinate 78,890 of JAVEYY010000021.1, read as the reverse complement.
TATGAGCATACCAAAATCAAGCATTTCTCCCCTTGCTTATGCCCGACATCCATTGGTTTACCTGGTTGAGGCCGCCGATGATATTTGCTATCAGGTTATGGATATTGAGGATGCCCATAAACTTGGAATTCTTACTCTTTCGGAGGTAAAGGAGTTGTTCCTTGGCTTTTTTAGTCCCCAAGAGGATGAGCATTGGATATCGAGTATACACAATACCTTAATCGATGTTGCCGATGAGAATGAAAAGGTTGCATTTCTAAGGGCTGTTACCATCGGTAAACTTACCAACGAATGCTCTCAAGCCTTTATTCGCAACTATAGCTCAATAATGAGTGGCAATCCTTGCTCATCGTTAATTAATCAGCTAAACGATTCGGGAAAGCAGGCGTTGGATAGGGTTAAAAAAGTTTCCATCGAGAAGATATACAACCATCGGGCTGTTATCGAAATTGAACTGGCAGGGTTTCAAATTATCAGTACCCTGCTGGGGAAGGTATGCCCTGCATTGTTAAATCCCAACGACGGGTACTCCCAAAAAATACTGCGACTAATCCCGAAGCAATACATTCCCATTGGATTATCAAATTACGACAACCTAATGGCTGCTGCCGATTTTGTTTCGGGCATGACCGATGTGTATGCCCTTGAGATGTACAGAACGTTTGAGGGAATATCTATACCTGGGATAAATAGGTAGGAGTTGTCTCTTTCTGCGTTAAATGTTATATTTGACCATAATCCAAACACCAATTTATGGTACGGTTCATAATATCTTGTAGTTTTTTATTTCTGTTCTCGGTCAATTCAGTTTTTGGACAGCAAGCCCAAACTCAGCAAAGCTTAACCCTTATGTTTATTGGCGATGTTATGGGTCACGATCCTCAGATAAAAGCTGCATTTGATGAGGAAACGGGTCACTACAACTACGACGATGTGTTTGCACGGGTATCCCCAATTTTTAAGCGTGCCGATTTAACAATTGCCAATCTAGAGGTTACTCTTGCTGGGCCACCGTATAAAGGTTACCCGCAGTTCAGCTCACCCGATGAGCTGCTTGATGGGGTTTTAGGGGCAGGCGTTAACGTTTTGGTAACTGCCAACAACCACACTGTGGATCGATATAAAAGCGGCATTCTACGTACCATCGATGTGATTAATAGCAGAGGTGTTCCCTATGCCGGAGCGTATAAGGATTCCCTTCATCGCGACTCTATCTATCCGCTTATCCTCGAGCAAAATGGTATTCGTTTAGCTTTGCTAAACTATACATATGGGACAAACGGAATTCCTGTTCCTCATCCAACAATTGTTAACCTAATTGATACCGCCCTAATCCGTGCCGATTACCAAAAGGCTCAAAAACTTAATGTTGACGAGGTGATTGCCTTTATGCACTGGGGCAACGAGTATGAGCGGAATCCAAATATTACGCAGCTTAAGCTAACTCGTTTTATGCATGAACTGGGGATTAGGATTGTTATCGGTTCGCATCCTCATGTAATTCAGCGTATGGAGGCATCGTTCGATACCGATACTACAGATGGGCGTGTGGCGGTTTACTCCCTTGGTAATTTTGTGTCGAACCAGAGGCCTCGATATCGAAATGGCGGGGCAGTGGCTGCTCTGCATATCGAAAAGGTAAATGGAAAAACCCGAATAGCCAACGCTGGTTATGCCTTGGTTTGGGTGCATAGGCCAATTGTGAGTGGGAAGCGTAAGTACAGAGTTTTGCCAGTAGCTAAATACGAGAAATTAGCTAGCTATTTTAACGAGAGCGACCAGTATCTTTTCGACCAATTTGTAAGCGATTCCCGGCAGCTGCTCGATGTGCAAAATTACAACTTCCCCGAGATTGGTATCCGTAACAACCGCTGGGTAGTTCCGTGGATAGTTCATGATGAGCTTATCCCCGCACGCATCGTCCCATTGAAGTTTAAGCATAGGGGTGTCGAGATTCCCCCATTCATACTTAGATAAGTATCTGTAAACATTTCTTAATTCTAAATCAGATTATTACCTTTAGTGCGAATTGTATGAGCTGCTACAAGTAATGGAAAAACAGTTCGAATCGAAGGCTCTTGAGGCCAACCTTCAGCAAACCAGCGATGTTAACATTGTAATTCCCCGTGAGCACGTGTGGCTTGTCTCCCTTTCCCATGAGCAGTTTGGCCTAAACCAGCGAGTGTCGGAGTTTATACGCGAGCTAAACCACCCATACCACAACCTCGATTATCTTTGCAATAATCTGAAAAAGGTTGCCATCTCCGATTTTTGGTTCTACTCACAGCAGTCAGATCACACTAGGGCATTCAATGTTTTTCTTGCTATTTTCGATGATTTAACTCAGGAAGCAACCAGCAGCAACAATATTGATATTCTCCTGCAGAGCCTAGCCTCGTATCTCGAACTACTGCTAAAGGAGCATCCGGAGCTTATAGATATTCAGGCAAAAGGTATCGCTATTCTTAAGAATGCTTACGCCTTACATAAAGATCACGTAATAGCCAATGCCAATAGCCTGCGCAAACGACTGGCAGCACAAGGGAATCATAGCTCTTTAGGCGACGAGGTTTTTAATCTGTTCCGAACCATTGCCATCGATACCATAAGCCAGTGGCAAAATGCTTCGGATATCGATAAGTGGGCTATGGATGATCTTCGCTTCTTCCCCGACGACAACATATTGGTGGTGAAAAGGGTGGGCGCAAAGTTTTACTCGCAGCTTAAGCGTCAGGTTACCCAAGCTAAAAGCTGGGATGAGCTTGTCGATAAGGTGGCGCTCTTTTCGGATATTGCCGACTACCATCGTCAGCTTATCACTCAATTCGATAGCCCCATAAGCCAGTTCCATTACATAATCTACCTGCTAAGGATGCCCAACATGGAGCATCAAAAGGAGTACCTGATTTGGGATATGAATAGGTTGCTCACGGGCATACTTAACGATGTGCCAAACCATGAAATTGGCGATTTTGTGAATGGAATCTTCAGGGTTTTCGAGTCCCTACTTCAGGATCATCGATCCGTAGTGCTCGACTGTATTGCCACCATGGGCAAAGAGTTTGCGCTGTTCTTTAGTAAGCCGTTATTAACGCAGTTCGAAGGGCACGTAATGCGGATTGGCTATACGCCCCCGGGCAAAACGTATATGAGCTCCGACTGGCAGCTCCGAGTCGATCCCAACCACTTGAAAAGTCTAAGGGTTTGGCTAGGACTTATTGAAGTAGCGCCTCAGCGTTTCGAGAGGTTGTTGTCGGCACTTATAGTAAATCTCAAGCTGGGCGGGGTGCTTATTTTCGACACCGATCTTTTTCAGCGCAATGTGTCAAATCTGCTTAATGCAGATATAGAGGCAATTTACAAGCCTGTGAAGGAGCTGTGTAGGCTTTTTCCCGTTTTCTTTAAAGAGATAGGTGCTGAGGGGGACCTTCGCGATGTGAGCACTCAGCTCGACACCCTTTCCAATAGGCAGGATAAGCTTATGCATTTTTTGCGCAAGCAAATTCATGTTGATGGTAATAGCACTCACCTAAACTTTCTTGAGAAAACGCTGGCTTTTTGGGCAAACAATGACTTTACTCAGGTTGAACCCATTTTGCCCCCCGACCTTAAGGATGTTGTAAAGAAAGCGGATTCGTGGAATACGCCCATGCATAAACTTGTGCTTAAGGTTTCGAAAGCGATTGGTGCCCCTCCCGAAGCACTTCTAGACCTTTCACTGCAAGAACTAGACTCTACTCTCAATCAGATAGAAGACATTGAAAGCCTGCACAAAACTAAGCTAAAGCATTTTATTAAGGTTGCCTATCTGCTTAAAGAGAAGTACTTTGCCGACGCAATAGATGTGGTTCAGGAGATGAGGCTATGTAGCTGCCTCGATAACGAAAGGATAGACTTGTTTATAGCCGCTGAAAAGCAGGGTGACTGCGTGGCTATGCTAAGCATCATTTTCGAGTGTATGGCCAACCTTAATAAGGTGGTTACAAGTAGAACAAAAACCGAGGGGTGGGAGTCGATATACTACAAAAGGCATGTTGCCTTTGGCATTCCATCGATGTATGGCCAGTACCATGAGCCCAAGTTCGAGGCGTTGGGCCATATTTTTAAGCTCGAGAAGGCCGCATCAAAAATAGTACGGCAAGTTGTTGAACAGGTTAACCTGTCATATATTACGGCTAGCAGCCTAAGAGATATTGTTGAGGTGTTGGAACTTTTTCACCAGGGTCTTATGCTCGATGGCATTTCCAGCCCCAGCTTCGACTCCAACCTTAGCATGCTGCGCTACAGTCTCAGCTCGTATAGTTTTTCGCTGAACCAGTACATTAATATCTTTCAGTTTATTGGCGATAGCGTAAAGGAGATAATTGGAAGCGCTTTTTATGCACGTTTCGATGGAATACTTAAGGAGATAATACCGCAGTACCTGAGCGATGAGGAGAAGGACAACCTGCAGATAAGTATCCATAAGCGCTCCGAATCGTTTTACCGCGATATGCTTTCGGGATCGTTCCTTTTGCAGGATTTAGATTCGTTTGTGGCGGCAGTGCTTACGAGCCTAAATAGTATGGGGCAGCTCTATTCCGATCAGAATCTAAAGAACATTATGGATATTGATGTTAAGCTGCTGATAACATCATTCCAGGAGAAGGGCGATAAGGCCGACAACAGGGTGTTCCTCGGGTCGAAGGGTTTCTTCCTTAAATCATTATACAATAGTAGTTTCCCTGTGCCACCCGGCTTTATTCTTACCACTGAATTTTTTCGCCGATACGATACCATCAAATCCTATAATCCGATAAAGCAGGATTACCAAAGTACGGTAACCAAATATTTGGCACAGGTAGAGCAGCTAACGCAAAAAAGGTTTGCCGATCCTCAAAATCCATTGCTTTTATCGGTGCGCTCCGGAGCAGCCATATCGATGCCGGGGGCTATGAATACATTCCTGAACGTAGGTATGAACGATGATATTGCAAGAGCCCTTAGCCAAGCCAAGAATATGGGTTGGACCGCGTGGGATTGCTACCGCCGTTTTTTGCAAACCTGGGGACAAGCCTATGGGATTGAGCGAACAGCCTTCGATGAGATAATGCATAGGCATCAAGGCGAAAAGGAAACCACGGTGAAAGAGCAGTTCGATGCTCATCAGATGGAGCAGATAGCCCTAGAGTGCAAGGAACTCCTGGGTATTAGAGGGGTACCGTTTTTTAACGATCCCGAGGAGCAGCTTTTTGCTGCCATCGAGAGCGTGCTCGATAGCTGGGATGGGCCAAGGGCCCAGCTGTACCGAAAGCATCTGCAAATTGCCGACGAGTGGGGCACTGCTGTTATTATTCAGAGCATGGTATTTGGTAACTTACATCGCACATCGGGTACTGGAGTTGTTTTTACCAACGACCTTTCGGTGGACAATCCCGGGGTTACCCTTAATGGCGAGTACTCCCTGCTTAGTCAAGGCGAGGATGTGGTAGGTGGAGTGACCAATGTGCTGCCCATATCGGAGCATCAGGAGCGGGACAGGAAGTGGGATAAGCATAAGTCGCTACAGGCCAAGTTGCCTCGCACTTACCAGCGCTTGTTCCATTTGGCCGATCAGCTGGTGAATAAGATGCAGCTGGGGCATCAGGAGATAGAGTTCACTTTCGAGTCGGATAACCCTTACGACCTTTACATCTTGCAAACTCGCGATCAGCAAATTTATACCCCAGAGGCAACAATCCATTACCAGTCGCCACCGCCCAAGTCTAAGCTGCTTGGCAAGGGCATTCCCATCGGAGCGTCAATTCTAAACGGGGTGCTTGTGTTCGATATGGATGATTTGAATAGGCAAAAGGAGCTGAACCCCGATGGACACTTTGTGTATGCAAGCGCCGATACTACCCCCGACGACCTGCCCATTATTTTCCAATGCCACGGGTTGGTTACCTCGCGTGGTGGTGCAACATCGCACGCCGCTGTAACCGCTGGCCGATTAGGTAAAATTTGCGTGGTGAACTGCACCGATCTATTCATGCTGCACGACGAGGGCAGATGCCGATTCGGAAAATTCGATCTTGCTCCTGGCGATGCCATATCGTTGGATGCACACACAGGTAGCGTTTACTTAGGCCACTTCCCGCTTCAGCAACCCTAAAAATCCTCAAAATAGATGTTGCTTAATACATACTTTTTTAGGCAAACATACATTCCATATAGCTAATTTTGTGGCTCAAATCAAAAGCAATGAATAGAGTTAGGGTTGGAATAAATGGTTTTGGCCGGATTGGTAAAATGTTTTTCAGGATGCTGGTTCATCACCCTGAAATTGAGCTGGTGGGAATTAACGATTTGATGGACGATGAGATGCTGATATACCTTCTGAAATACGATACTGTTCATGGGAGGTTTAATAGGGAGGTTAGGGTTGAGGACGGTAAGCTGCATATCAATGGGTCGAAAGTTAATATTGGCCATTACGAGAGCCCCTCTAACATCCCTTGGCGTGAATGGGGAGCCGATGTAGTGGTAGATTCGTCGGGAATATTCACAACCCGCGAGAGCTTGCATCAACATATAAATTCCGGAGCTAAGCGTGTAATCCTATCGTGCCCACCTTCGGACGAGCTGGATCTAACCGTGGTGATTGGTGTAAACGAACATAAGTTGCTTCCCCAGCACCAAATCGTATCCAACGCCAGCTGCACTGCAAACTGCATAGCTCCAATTCTGAATATATTGAACAAGGAGATAGGCATTGAATCGGCTTTTTTAAATACCGTGCATCCCTATACAAACAATCAGCGCATCATCGACTCTCCCCATCCTGATTTTCGCCGCTCACGAGCCTCGGCCGATAATATAATACCTACATCCACAAGCGCCATTGGGGCATTGCATAGCATTATGCCTGAACTTTCGAGTAGGTTCAATGGCATATCCACCCGGGTTCCTGTTGCTTGCGGAGCCCTGTCGGAGCTGGTTTTAACATTTAGGCAAACGGTTACGGCTAACTCCATTAATGCCTTAGTAAAGGGATATGCTGAAGGCGAACAGAAGGGAATTGTGGAGTACACAGCCGATCCCATAGTATCGAGCGATGTTTTGGGGAACACCCATTCATGCGTGTTCGACTCGCTAGCCACAAAGGTGGTTAACGATAATACAGCGCAGATTATATTGTGGTACGATAATGAGATAGGCTACTCCAATAGGCTGGTCGACCTAGTGCTACTTATGGCAAAGCAAATGGCATAGCTCGCTGTTAAGATGTTTCCTAACACCGTGGGTTGTTTGCTTCTGTTAAATTATTGGCAGATATTTGATATCAATATAACCTAGTAGATAACTTCAAAAACAGCTAAAATAATGGAGCCAGTTGTAAAAGGGAAAAATTACCTTGGAATCAACAGCTTGGGGCGCATTGGTAAGCTAATGCTTTGGAACCAGCTGGTAAACCGAAACTTCGATGGAGTGGTCGTAAACCTTGGCCGCGAGGTGGGCAAAAGGCCCGAGGATGTTATTGGCGCATTGGAATCGGACTCAACCTACGGAAGGCTCGATCACTTTGTGTATGGCCACTCTGGTACAAAGGTGGAGTGCAAGGTGGTGGACCCCGCTAATTTTGTTTTCGATATCGATGGGATGTACGTTAAGGTGCTTACCAAGGAACGAAATCCCAAGAATATTCCATGGGCAAAAGAGGGAGTGCAAATTGTGGTTGATTGTACAGGGCAGTTCCTCGACCCCACCGCCGATGTCGAGTCGGCAAAGGGTAGCCTTAGGGGGCACCTGGCGGGGGGAGCAAAAAAAGTGGTAGCCTCGGCTCCATTCAAAATCAAAGATTCTGCTAAAAAGATGCCCAACGATAGCATCATGATGGTGTACGGCATTAACCATATGGATTTTGACCCCCTAAAACATCACGTGGTTTCGGCAGCCAGCTGCACCACCACTGGTTTGGCACATATGATTAAGCCACTGCTCGAGAATCCTGCCACCTCCAATATCCTTACAGCTTCCATGTCAACAGTGCATGCTGCCACCAATACCCAGTCGGTGCTCGATACCATCCCAAGCATGGGGGCAAGCGATTTACGTAAAACCCGTTCGGTTTTCAATAATATTATCCTTTCAACAACGGGGGCAGCCAAAGCACTCGATTCCATTCTGCCTCAAATTCAAGAGATAGGCTTTATGGCCGATTCGGTTCGTATTCCCACTACAACCGTTTCGCTTATCACCCTAAATCTCACTTTTTACAGTGAGGTTGATGATAAGGGAAATGCCACCATAAACAGGGAGGTGATTAACAATATATACAAGGATGCAGCCAGCGGTGCACAGCGCGATATGGTAGTGTTCTCGGAGAAACAGAACGTGTCGTCCGACTTGGTTGGTTACCGAGCTGCCACGGTTATAGAGGGGCACGAGACGCATACCCGCACGGGTTTCATAAGGCTTCCTGTTGAGTCGCTTGCCAAGTATGGCGTGCAGGCCAGCAGCGAGATAAGTATCCCCGTAACACACCTAAAGGTGTTTGGCTGGTACGACAACGAGTATGGTAGCTATGTGAACTTCCTCACCAAGCTGGTTAATCATATCAATCTGTCGCTCAGGTAAAATATCATTCATAAATTATACACAGAAAGCACCTCGTTTGGGGTGCTTTTTTGTTTCGTACTTGTATGTTAGTTCAAGCGTAAGTTTGCTATCAATGCGTATGCTTTGTAAAACACTTTCCCAAACTCTTTTTTGCATAACCACCCAAATGTTTGTCTTAATTTGTTTAATTCCACTATTTTTGCAGATGTTTTTCAAAATCAAAGGCCTAAAGAAAATATTATTACGGTAATTTTTGTGGAATATTTGTTTGGCTTGAGATTAATTGATTAGAAGGCTGAGCTAAGTAACATTCGGTCTTCCGGCTACGGACTTCGGACTTCGGACTTCCGTCTTCTAGCCAAATCATTAAATTGTAACAGCATATTTCAACTAATGGTAATTAGAACCAAGAGAATAATCAAAATAAAATCATAACACATGACCCAAGAAGAACTATTTAAGAAGCTAATTGCGCACTGCAAGGAGTACGGATTTGTTTTCCAGAGCAGCGAGATTTACGATGGCCTTAGTGCAGTTTACGACTACGGACAGAACGGTGTTGAGCTTAAGAATAATATCCGCCAGTACTGGTGGGATGCCATGACCCGTTTAAATGAGAATATCGTGGGTCTTGACTCTGCCATCTTTATGCATCCAGACGTTTGGGTTGCATCGGGACATGTGGGCGCATTTAACGATCCGCTTATCGACAATAAGGATAGCAAGAAACGCTACCGTGCCGATGTGCTTATCGAGGATTGGATGGCCAAGCAAGAGGAGAAGATTGCCAAGGAGGTTACCAAGGCGCAAAAGCGTTTCGGCGATAGCTTCGACGAGGCTATGTTCGTAAAAACCAACGTCAGGGTGTTAGAAATTCAGGCCAAGATTGATGCTGTTCGCACCAGAATGGTTAAGGCTTTGGATGATAGTGATTTGCCCGAGGTTAAGAAGATTATTGAGGATTGCGAGATTGTTTGCCCCATTTCGGGCTCGCGCAACTGGACCGATGTGCGCCAGTTTAACCTCATGTTCGACACTAAGATGGGCTCCGTTAGCGACGACGCCAACACCATATACCTTCGTCCCGAAACTGCGCAGGGTATCTTTGTAAACTACCTAAACGTGCAAAAGACAGGACGCATGAAGTTGCCCTTTGGTATTGCCCAAATTGGTAAGGCTTTCCGTAACGAGATTGTGGCTCGCCAGTTCATTTTCCGTATGAAGGAGTTTGAACAGATGGAGATGCAGTTCTTTGTCCGCCCAGGCCAGGAGATGCAGTGGTTCGAGTTTTGGAAAGAAAAGCGCTTGCGCTGGCATAAGGCATTAGGATTGGGCGATCACAAGTATCGTTTCCACGATCACGACAAGCTGGCTCACTACGCAAACGCGGCTACCGATATCGAGTTCAATTTTCCATTCGGCTTCAAGGAGGTCGAAGGGATTCACTCACGTACCGATTTCGATTTAGGAAATCATCAGAAATTATCGGGTAAAAAGTTGCAGTATTTCGATCCCGAGACCAACTCCAACTATGTTCCCTACGTTGTTGAAACGTCCATTGGCTTAGATAGAACATTCCTGTTAATCCTTTCATCGGCATACACCGAGGAAAAAATAAACAAGGAAGATGGAACAGTTGATGAGCGTGTAGTGCTTCGCATTCCACCCGCATTAGCTCCTGTTAAACTTGCCGTTTTACCTTTGGTAAAAAAGGATGGTTTGCCCGAAAAGGCACGTCAGATTATGGATGATCTTAAGATCGACTTTAAGTGCCAGTACGAGGAGAAGGATAGCATTGGAAAGCGTTACCGCCGCCACGATGCCATTGGAACTCCGTTCTGCATAACCATCGACCATCAGTCGCTCGAGGATAACACGGTAACAATTCGCTACCGCGACACCATGGAGCAGGAACGTGTTGATGCATCGCGCCTCCGCGAAATTATGGAGGAAAAGGTAAGCATGAAACATCTTTTAAGAAAAATATAGCGTTTAGCGTTCAAGGTTTAAGGTTCAGGGTTTAAGGTCTAAGGAAAACCCTAAGCCATTACCTATCGAAATGAAATGGAGGTAGGCTAAGCCCTAAACTCTAAACTCTAAACTCTCAACTCTCAACCATTCAATCATTCAATCAATCACCCAACCACCCAATGCCCAAACGCCTACTAATAATCACCTACTACTGGCCTCCTGCAGGTGGAAGTGGGGTGCAGCGTTGGCTAAAGTTTGCAAAATATTTGCGCCAGTTTGGTTGGGAACCTGTTATCTATACTCCACAAAATCCTGAGGTGGTTCTGTTGGATGAGACAATGCACGCTGAAATCCCAATTGGAGTTGAGGTGTTAAAACGAAATATCTTTGAACCATACAAGGTGTTTCGTTTATTTACTCGCCAAAAGGGTAAAATAGGCGTAGGCTTTACATCCGAAGAGGGCAAATCAAAAGGGGTGCTTGGGCGTATCGCCCTTTGGGTAAGGGCAAACCTTTTTGTTCCCGACGCCCGAATGTTCTGGATTCGTCCATCGATTAGGTTTTTGGCCAAATACTTAAAGGAACATCCTGTCGATGCTATAGTATCAACTGGTCCACCACACAGCATGCACCTAATTGCACTTGGGCTTAAGCAGAAACTAGGCGTTAAGTGGGTTGCCGATTTTCGCGATCCGTGGACCAATATTGATTATTTTAACGATCTACCTTTATCTGCTCGTGCGCTAAAAAAACATCGAAAACTTGAGCATGATGTGCTGAAAAGCGCCGATGAAGTTGTGGTGGTGGGTTCACAAATGCAGGATGAGTATGAACGGCTGAGTAACAGAAAAATTAAGGTTATTACCAATGGATTTGATGAGGCCGATTTCCCAACTCAATCCATAGAGCCTGATCAGTTCTTTACAATTACCCACGTAGGAACAATCCCCCCCAGTAGAAATTGCGAATTTCTTTGGCAAGCCATGAATAGTCTGATTAGTAGTGATAAGGCTTTTGCCAGTAAACTCAGAATACAGCTGGTGGGTACAATCGACAAATCGGTTCGCGATGAAATTGAAAAGTATGGATTAACAGATTACTGTACTTTTTTTGGATATGTTAATCATATCACAAGCGTTAAGCTTATGCAGCGTTCGCAAGTGCTGCTTATCTTGGTAAACAATACGCCAAATGCCAAGGGCATACTAACAGGCAAGATTTTCGAGTACCTTGCGGCCAAGCGTCCCATACTTGCCATTGGCCCTTTGGGTGGCGATGTCGATAATCTGCTTAAGGAAACAAAGGCTGGTGTAACCGCCAATATTTCAAGCATCGATGATATAACCACCAAACTTACCTGGCTTTGGGCTGAGTATGAGCAGGGGTTTCCATTTCTTCATAATATTGATAATACAACCTACAGCCGCCGAAATCTAACGGGGAAATTTGTTGAAATCCTCGATAAGCTTTCCTAATTTTAGGCAAACATAAACTCGAAAGATCTAAAATCTTCAGATAATGAGCATAATCACTATTGTTGGAGCTCGTCCCCAGTTTGTTAAGGCCGGAACAGTAAGCCGTGCGCTCCGAAGTGTTGGGCTTAAAGAGGTTATTGTTCATACTGGTCAGCATTTCGACTATAACATGTCGCAGGTGTTTTTTGATGAAATGGAGATACCCCAGCCCGACTACAACTTAGAGATTCATAGCCTTTCGCATGGGGCAATGACCGGGCGAATGCTCGAAGCTATCGAGAAGGTTTTAGTAGATGAAAAGCCCAAGGTAGTGCTTGTATATGGCGATACTAACTCTACTCTGGCTGGAGCATTGGCCGCTCAAAAGCTAGGCATTCCCGTGGCGCACGTCGAGGCCGGTCTCCGTTCGTTCAATATGGCCATGCCCGAGGAAACTAACCGCATACTCACCGATAGAATTTCGACCCATCTATTTTGTCCAACCCAGGTGGCCATTAATAACCTAAAAGCCGAAGGCTTTGATGGTTTTGGCTGTAACATATACAATGTGGGCGATGTGATGCTCGATGCTGCGTTATACTACAGCGAAAGGTCAGCACAAAAATCGAAAATTATTAGAGCATTAAACCTTGAACCCAGCTTTGTGCTAGCCACAATGCATCGACAGGAGAATACTGATAGTCCCGAAAACCTTAAGGGAATTATTGATGCCTTAAATACTATTCATGGACAAAGGCAGGTGGTTGTTCCGTTGCACCCCCGAACAAAGAAAATTATTGACGCAAGTGGGTTAAAAGCGACTTTTACAATAATTCCGCCAGTTGGTTATTTTGATATGATAGAATTGCTAAAGCACTGTGCAATGGTGATAACCGATAGCGGAGGTCTGCAGAAAGAGGCATTTTTCTTTGAAAAAAAATGTTTGACGCTTCGAGAGGAAACCGAATGGGTTGAACTAGTTAAAGGGGGTTACAACCTTTTGGTTGGCTCGCAGTATAGTAGGATTATTGATGGTTTTAATACAATATCTAACCGTAGTAAAAATTTTACTGAAAATCTTTACGGCACAGGAAATGCAGCTACTATTATCGTAAAATGTCTTAAGGATTTCTTAGGAAAGTAGATGTTTATTACAATAGAAATGCCCTTATCCAAAATGCGATAAGGGCTTTTCTATATTTATCAAAGTGAGTTTATTTAATAACGCCAAGTTTCTGGCCTACTTTAGTAAAAGCAGCTATACACTTATCGAGATGCTCTTTGCTGTGAGCAGCCGAAACCTGAACTCGAATTCGTGCCTGCTCCCTGGGAACTACGGGGAAGTAGAACCCAATTACGTAAATCCCTTCTTCGAGTAGTTCAGCAGCCATGGTTTGCGATAGCTTGGCATCGTATAGCATAACCGCCACAATGGCACTTTGAGTTGGTTTAATATCAAAGCCAGCAGCTTGCATGCCTTTTACAAAGTATTGGGTGTTGCTAACGAGTTTATCGTGCAACTCATTGCTGGTTTCGAGCATTTTAAATGTTTCTATACCCGCACCAACCACAGCTGGGGGCATCGAGTTTGAGAACAGATATGGGCGTGAACGTTGACGAAGCATATCGATAATCTCCTTGCGCCCGGTAGTAAATCCACCGCAACCACCTCCAAAGGCTTTGCCTAAAGTGCCTGTTATTATATCGGCTTTGCCTCTAATGTTGAACTGCTCGGTTACCCCGCGGCCAGTTTTGCCAACAACACCTGCCGAGTGACTCTCGTCAATCATAACCATGGCGTTGTATTTCTCGGCGAGCTCAACAATCTTGTCCATCGGAGCTACGTTTCCGTCCATAGAGAAAACGCCATCGGTAACGATTATTCTGTGCCTCTGTGCTTGGGCTAACTTTAGCTGTTGTTCAAGATCCTCCATGTCGGCATTGTTGTAGCGGTAGCGTTGTGCTTTACACAGTCTAACTCCGTCAATAATTGAGGCGTGGTTAAGGGCATCGGAGATAATGGCATCCTCCTCGCCGAGGATGGGCTCAAAAACGCCGCCATTGGCATCGAAAGCTGCAATGTATAGGATTGTATCTTCTGTGCCAAAGTACTCCGATATTCGCTGTTCCAACTCCTTGTGAATATCCTGCGTTCCGCATATAAAGCGAACCGACGATACACCAAAGCCATGTGTGTCCATGGCATCCTTTGCTGCTTGAACCAGGCGTGGATGATTCGAAAGACCAAGGTAGTTGTTGGCGCAAAAGTTAAGCACCCTTTTGCCATCCGTTTCAATCTCAACACCCTGTGGCGTGACAATTACGCGCTCAGCTTTGTAAAGGCCATCGTCCTTTATGCCCTGAAGCTGCTTTTGTAATTCCTCTTTTATTTTGCCGTACATATTAGGTTGATTTTTTTATTTATAATGAGATAGGATAAGCAAAAGTACATCTTTTTTATTAAGCTCTAAAAGTGCATTATTGGCGAATTGCAGATGAATGGGGCTATTGAATACCCCTTCGCCTCTCAATGTTCTCATTACTAGATCACCAAAAAAATTAAATAATTTGCGAATACTGTTGTTTAGTATAAAATAATATGTATATTCGCAGTTTATCAACACCTTTTGAACAGTCACCCTAAATCACCTTGCTACCATGCCTTACCGACGCTTACCCAACACCGACAGTGCCAGGCTCAGGGCTCTAAAGGCAGCCATTAGAAAAGGTCGAGAGCTGCCCCCATTTAAAATGGCTTTTACCCAGAGTACATTTGCCAAGGCCGATCTGTTTATCAATAGTTTTGAGAAATCGATGGCCAACTACAAGGCGGCATACAATAAGCAGATTGAGAAGAATAAGGAGTATCAGACGGTTGCCAAAAAGGCCCGACTTTACCTATCGCATTTTATTCAGGTGCTTAATATGACCATTTCGCGAGGTGAGTTGCCTGAGAAGGTGCGTGAACTTTACGGGATGGACATAGATGAGCGTAAACTCCCAAACCTAACCACTGATAAGGATTTGTTGGATTGGGGAAAAAAGATTATTCAGGGGGAGTCGGAGCGAACCTCAAAGGGACAGCCACCCATAACCAACCCTACCATAGCGGTGGTTAAGGTTAGATACGAGAACTTTGCCGAGGGATTTAACCACCAGAGGATATTGCAGCAGAATACTCAGCGTTGCCAGACCGAGCTCGATGAGCTTAGAAAGAAAGCCGATGCCATTATCCTCGATATCTGGAATGAGGTGGAGGAAAAATTTAAGGATATGCCCGATCACGAGCGCAGGGAGCAGGCCCAAGCCTATGGCTTGATTTATGTTTACCGCAAGAACGAGATCAAAGGCCTTCAGATGTTAGAGCGGAGTCTTGTGGACTTGGATGTGTAACCCGCTCGCGCCAGAATACCCAAAGAAGAATTCCAGAAACAACTAAGCTGAATATTCCCACTTGCCAAGCTCCACTAGCATTACCAACTGTGTCGAGTTTAGAGGGAATATCGCCTTTACCAATAAGGTAGTACACAAAAACCGCAGTGCTGTTGTTGGCAAAGTGCGCCGCAATGGGTGCCCATATCGATCCGCTCCATACATATAAATATCCGAACAGCAATCCGAGAAGTAACCTTGGGATAAATCCCTGAAACTGCATGTGGATTGCGCTGAAGATCGCTGCTGTAATCAGAATACCCCAAAACGACTTGCCAGTCCATCCGATCATATATTTCTGAACCAATCCCCTGAAAAATAGCTCCTCGGCAATTGCAGGAATAACTGCGACAACCACTAGATTTACCATTAGTAACCACAAACTATCGGTTATTAGCATAGCCTTCATTATTCTCGATGCGGCTTGCTCTATATCGAGCATCCAGCTGGGCATTGGAATCATGGCGTTGAGTGATGCAATTAGGTTTACCCCTGGAATAACAAGAACCATTATTGCAATTGACAGGAAAATTATTGATGTTGAGGTGGAGTTAAACCCCAAAAACCGGATTGCCGATGAGCTTGTGAATAAGGGGATAAGTATTGCTGGAAACAGGAAAAGCCCTGTGGTCTGCAATATTTGAGATATGCGCATTAGCATTAACCCCTGCTGTGTGCTGATATCGGCCTCGATTCCACTGAAAAATACTGCTTTGATTAGTTCTCCAATTGTAAAAAAGAATAAAAAACCGAAAAGTGCCACAAGAAAGGAGATAAGAATACCCTTTAGGGACGATAGCTCTTTGTGAATAAACAGGTTTTGCATTTTGAAGATTCTTTAGAATTTCCAAATTATCGATACATCAACATTTAATCGGGATGTAAGTCGCTTGGGGTTTTCAACTTTTTGGCTCGTTGGTTGAGTGTTGGTCCACGAACTTTCGGTTAGGTTATAATTTAGGCTTCGCTTGCTAAACTCCCCAAAAACTGAAACTTCAAACCCAAAGGTAGTAATATCGAAGCTAAAAATATCTGCATTAAATTTTACCTCGGGCATTACCACGAGATAAGATGATGTAACTATATCGTATGCCATCTCTTTGCGGTAGTTGGAATCAACTTTTTTCTGTGCAATAGTGGTGCTGAAGTTCGAATTCTGCGCGTAACCCAAAGCCACGCTGCCCTCAATACTTATTATTCCCATGCTGTATCGCATGGTTGGCCCCAGGTAAATTGCCCGGTTCGAGAACTGAATTCCCTCGAAGCATAGATACGAATTTGCCAGAAGGATGTATTCGTCCGACTGGTTTTCGAAAAAATCTCTGTAATTGTTTACTGTGTTACTATAGGTTGCGTATCCACCTACCAAGCCAAAGTATTTGCCAGTAAAGAAGGCAATCTGGCCTTTCATGTTTAGCCTTGTGTCGGGGCTGTAGCTTGCTCTTGCATCTACTTTAATAGTATTTCCAATGCCAAAAGTCGATCCGAACCCAAGGCTAGCGCCATTATCAATTTTGCTGCTATGAATGTAGTTGGTGAAATCGATATTTACTCCCAATGGTTGCGATTGCGACCAGCTACTACTAAAGTTAAATCCATACGCAATCTGTTCTATCCTTATAAAACCTTTGTGGCTAAATGACTTAAGTGAATATAGTGTTGAAAGAACAGTGATGATAAGGCAGAGTTGGAACTTCATAATCGATACTAGTTTTGAGCAAAAATAATGGGTGTCACAGAGTGCAGAATCTCCCCGCTATCGAGTGTGATTTGAACATCGAAACAAGCGCTATCGTGTTCAAGTTCAATGGTAAAAAAAAGGTACAGCGATACCCAAGGATTCCAAAAAGTAGCATTGCTGTTAACTCGTTCAATTATTTGATCTATTGTGAAGTACAGGTACTCCTGATGGGTCTCAGGAAGTTCGGCCACAAAAAGATGGGTAACATCGTCGTTGGCTTTAACATTAGCGGAAATATCGTGAATGGTTTTAATCTTGATGTCAGTTACCTTGTTTTCAAGTGTGTAATTCTCCACACAGGACCAAGCCTGTGCCGACTGAAAGATTGAAAATGCAGCGTGACTCTGGTAAGCATAGTCGTAGGGGTAGTAGTAGATGGAGTCGAAAAGCTGGCATGTAAATGCAATGGCTGTCCTGGACTGAAATTCCGATTCGGTGATTTGGGGTTTTTCGCCTGAATTATCCAAAAGTTTAATCTCCATCTTATTTATGCTGATAGGGAAATCAAACTCACATCCTGGGCATCCATAGAAAAGCGACACGAGCGTTAGAATACCCAAAATTGTTAGCGATCGGAAAATTAGTCTCATGCTTTTGCTGGTTGTAAAATTGTTTAACAAAATTAATCCATTATTCTAATCAATCTTGCTTAAGGTCTCTTTTTTGAACATTTACGGGCTTATTTCAATAACTCTGCCTATTTTTGTAGCCCAAAAATTTTGATACACAGTGAGAATACATAATTTAGATCTAGGTGATAAGCCTCTCTTCCTGGCGCCCATGGAAGATGTTACCGATCCGTCGTTCCGATATCTTTGCAAGCGGTTTGGTGCCGATATGATGTTCACCGAGTTTGTGAACTCCGATGGACTGATAAGAGATGCTAGCAGCTGTCAGACAAAGTTAAACATCTTTGAGCACGAACGACCAATTGGGATTCAGCTTTACGGCCACATTATCGAGAGCATGGTGGAGGCTTGTAAGATGGCTGCCGAAGCCAACCCCGACGTTGTTGATATCAACTTTGGTTGCCCGGTGAAAAAGATTGCCAACCGCGGAGCGGGTTCTGGAATGATGAAGGATATCCCCAAGATGGTGGAGATGACCCGCCAGATTGTTAATGCAACTCATCTGCCAGTAACCGTTAAGACACGCTTGGGCTGGGACGATAGCACCAAGCAGATCGTTGAGATTGCAGAGCGATTGCAGGATGTAGGCATAAAGGCTCTTACCATTCATGGCCGCACCCGTGCTCAACTGTATAAGGGCGAGGCCGACTGGACTCTTATTGGAGAGGTAAAGGCAAATCCCCGTATGCATATCCCAATTATTGGCAATGGCGATATCGATGGGCCTGAAAAGGCGGTGGATTACTTCAATCGATATGGCGTTGACGCCATTATGATTGGTCGCGCAACCTACGGACGACCCTGGGTTTTTAGGGAGATTAAACACTATATGCAAACTGGCGAACGAATGAAACCTTTTTCTGTTGAGGAGAAGGTGGATATTGCAAAGGAGCATCTTCAAAAATCCATTGAGTTTAAAGGGGAGCGACGAGGAATTCTTGAGCTTCGCCGACACCTTACCAGCTACTTTAAGGGTTTGCCCAACTTTAAGGAGATAAGGCTTAAGCTCGTTACCACCGATTGCCCAAATGAGCTGAACGATTTGCTATCGCTGGTTGCCGAGAAGTATTCCGGATTTGTCCAGGACGAGAGCATTAATCCCTCACCTTGGGCTTAGACAGAGGGTAATCTTTCTTAAGTATGATTTGTCAATTTTCTAAAAAATTACTTCAAGCAAAATTACTTCCAAGTTTTGAAAATTAAAACATTTCTTAGCTCAACCATTTTCCTCGCCATTGTTGCTTGCATACTTTGGTCAACCGCATTTGTGGGCATTAAGATTGGCCTAAAATACACCTCACCCTTTCAGTTTGCGGGTATTCGTTTTTTCCTGTCGGGACTACTTATTATTCCCTTTATTCCCGATTTACGTGCAAAACTTATGGTTGCCAAGCAAAACATTTCTAAGATATTGCTTGTGGGTTTTGTGCAAACCTTTCTGCAGTATGCTCTTTTTTACAGAGGAGTAGATATGGTTCCCGGTGCGCTGGGCGCTATGATTATTGGTTCTGGGCCACTTTTCATAGCCATTGTTGCCCATTTCTTTATGCCTGGCGACATGCTTAACCGCCGCAAGATTGCAAGTATTCTTGTGGGATTGCTGGGTATTACAATAATTAGCCTTGGACGAAAGCAGATGGGCGCTGTTGGAACCATGGTAAGCATAGGTATTCTAATCCTGATTGCCAATAATTTATTGGCTGGTTTTGGGAATATGCTGGTTGCTAACGACAATCGCCATATTCCGCCGCTGGTGCTCAGCTCGTTCTCCATGATTTTTGGCGGAGCCATGCTTTTTGTTTTAGGTGTGATAACCGAAAACTTTCATTCAGGGCCATTCCCTCTAGAATACTGGTTATCGTTGGGCTGGCTTAGCTTCCTGTCGGCTGCAGCCATATCAATTTGGTACACATTATTAAAGCGTCCAGGTGTAAAACTATCAACCCTTAACATGTGGAAATTTATAATTCCCGTGCTTGGTGCCGTGCTAAGCTGGCTAATTTTACCCAACGAGCACCCCACGCTAATTGCCATACTGGGCATGGTTTTGGTGGGACTATCGCTAGTAATCCTAAATTGGAATATTCGTAAGCGGGGGTTATAGACCCTAAGCCATCTAATTACCAATCCTTTCTAGATCGTTTATGTGCTTTGAGGGGAGACTCTCCCTCTGAAAGCGAGATGTGTTATATAACATAATCTCTGGGGGGGTAATGTCACTTGTAAATATTATGTTTGTCTACATTTACACGTGTAAAAATACACCTAATATATATTTACATATAAGGAAAAAATATTATAATGCATAATCATAGGTTGTTGCAAGGCAATTGACCAAATGACGGAGTTGATACCGCCCCGAAATTATAGGGTAAACTACTTGATACAGGGATAACCTTAGTCCTGTAACAAATTAAGGAGGGAGGTCAAATGAACCCTTATAAAAACTGGCTAAAAAAATGCCCCACCCCCATAGAACAACTGCTAAATCACTCTGGGAGGTGAGGCCAACTCAACTAATTAAAGTCGAATTAAAACTTATTACGATGATTAAAATTAAAAGTTGTGCAAGTGTAAGTTTATTATGTATTCTTATTTTGCTGCTGATTTCATCTTCATGCCAAAAGAGTGGTATCAAACCCAGTTATGTTACCTCTGCTAACAATATCGAGGATGAATGTTTTATCTTTACCGATACAGTTGATGTTTCATTAAATGATAAAAAGAACAAGGTTAGTTTTCTATTGTCATCTAGCGACTCTGTCTCCCTATATGGGTTTACAAATGCTTTTTCGCTTAGTTTAACACCATTAAAGGATAAAGGTGAGTTTTCATCTGTTGTTTCTATCCCAACAGCCAATAATCAATTTAATGAAAATGTTTATATAACTGATAATTTGCCTCAAGTTTTCATTGAAATTTTAAGTATGCCTGAGGAATACGAATCAGAAGAATTTGTGGTTTCATTTAAGGCTGAAATTACAGCAAAAAGTCTAGACCCATGGCCACCAGACCAGTATTTCATTGGATACAAAGCAAAAATAAAACGCAAATACCTTGGCTTGAAATATTTTCCAGTTGACAACGATCCATCAGGTTTTATCTTTAAATGGGGTTATACAAAATGTTGGTTGTGCAGATGGCACTGTGATGAAAAGTGGAATTGGCAACAAGGTCACATTAACTTTGAATGGGAGATGGAGCATCCTCTATGTGCAGCTGGATATTACAGACTTGGAGTTATGTTATACACCAATACCTATTCAAATTTTGAAATTAGGGAGAGCAATAATCCAATTGTTTGGTAACCCTTAGTGTTGAGGAAGGGTACACTAAAGTACCTTTCCTCATCGTTAGTAAAAGTATAATCCTAGGTGTGTTGTAGTCCGATTAAAATGAGAATTCTACTATTGTGTATGCTGCTAATTTTTGTGGGATGCGAAGAGCTTGTTGAAGTTGAATCTGTATTGCATAAACCCAGTATTGTAATTAGCTCATATACTGTATCGCATAAAAATCCATATGTTTACGTAACGCATACTCAGCCTGCCTACTCCACCTCAATTAGCAAAATTGATGATTTTAACGCTAGTATAACCAATGTGACTAGCGGGTATGAGTATGCGCTTACCCCAAATTATAATTTTGATTACATCACTTTTACAACAAACGAATTAGAGTATGAGTCTGGTGGTATATACAGGATAGAACTGTACAATTCTACTGGAGATGTTGAGGCATTTGCTACCGATACCATTCCTTACCCAGCCTTAATAGTAGATGCCTCGGTGCAACCTATTGGTAACGATTTTTATAACCAGGTAAGTATTTCCATAAAATCGATAAATGAAGTAACACAAAGTCAATACTTTGAAGTGGCTCTTTATCTTGCCGAGATTTGGGATGATGACGATGATTTGGAGTTTTACAGCTCAACCACGCCCTTAAAGTCGAACCACCCGCTAATTACCCGCGAAACCTATTACCCCGACCTAATGCTTATAGGGAGCGGATATCCGGAAACCTTACTTTTTAGGTTTGACGAAAATCAGCAGGAAGCCCTAGTCGATTTTATGTACGAAACATCAAGTTCCTGGAATCCCCTTACTGGATACCAGTTCCCCGAGCATTACCTGAGGGTTGAGCTACGTGCCGTTTCAAAGGCATATTTTCATTATAAAACATCAAAATACACGCAGATGTATGCCGTTGAGGGCGATTTTTTGTATGGCATTGCTCCGCCGGTTGCTGTTATGTCGAATATTGTTGGCGGGTATGGCATTTTTGCTGGTTATGCAAAGGTAGATACTGTAATGCATATTGCCTCTAGAACTATCGATTAGTAATCTTATGAAACTACTTAGCATCAATGCTTCAATAATATCAGGGTTAATTGTTGTGATTGTTCTTTTATCGGCAGTTGTAAAACCAATTACGGGCTTAAGCCAGAGCAGAAATGTTTCTGTATCGGGTACCGTAATTGATGCTCATAGTAAAGAGGTGCTTGTAGGAGCCTCAGTGGTAAACATCAAAACGGGGCAAGGCACAACAACTAATGCCTATGGCCATTTCACGTTATGGCTTTCCCAAGGAATGGATTCTGTTGATGTTTATTTCTCGCACATAGGGTATTCTCCTTTGCAAGTTACCTTACCGCATAAAGAGCAGGTTGCCAATATTCAGCTAACCTCATCGGCCCATTCAATAGGAGAGGTTAAGGTTTTCTCCAAAAAGAGCGCGCTAAAGCCAGAGATGTCTGTATTTAGGCTTAATCCAAGGCAGCTAGCAGGGTTGCCATCTTTTGCCGGTGAAAAGGATATGCTGCTATACTATCAGCTTGCACCTGCAACGCAACTTGCAGGCGATGGCAACAGTAATTTGTACGTTAGGGGAGGCAGCCATGACCAAAACCTATTCCTTTTAGATGAGTTGCCCCTGTACCACGTAACGCACCTTGGTGGTTTTACCTCTACCTTTAATTCCGATATTGTAAAGGATGCAACATTTTACGTTGGTGCTTTCCCCGCTCGCTACGGAGGGCGGCTATCGGCAGTTGTTGATGTGCATACTCTCGATGGCGATATGGCTGAGCACAGGCAAAGCATTACCTTGGGAATGCTTACATCTAAAGTTTTAGCTCATGGCCCAATTGTTAAAGGCAGGGCAGGCTATTTGGTATCGCTTCGGAAAAATACCATTCCCTTTTTACGTTGGATTTTTAAGGTTGATGAGAACTATAGCATGTACGATATGAACGTAAAACTAAATACTCACATTTCCGAAAAGAGCCGCCTATACTTTAGCTTTTATAATGGCAACGATAAGCTGGGTGTGAAAACCAAGGACGATGAATCGGTAAGCTCATCGCTTACCAACCAGTGGGGTAATTTGGGAGCAGCGTTAAGGTTTAATCGTATTGTTAACAGCCGAAACTACTTGAACATTACGGTTGGCACAACCGCGTACACGTACTCAGAGCTGTCTAATATCGATGTTAAAACCCTTGGGAACTATGAAGTAGAATCATCTTTTAAATCGAACGTTAGGGATGATTTTTTGAACATAAATTACAATTACAGAGTCAGCAATAAGGTTACCATACTTTTGGGTTGCGCCCTTGTTTCGCATCGGTATAACCCTGGGCAAACTACCATAAAGCAGGTGGCCGATGGTGCTAGTGAGGTTGCGCCAGCTGCTACAGGCTACACCTCTGGTAGCGCCTTAAGCCCAAGTGCGTACGGTGAGTTTATACTTAGCAACTACTACGGATTTGGTTTAAATATTGGGGTGCGTGCGCAAAAGCTTATCTATACCGATGAGGTATTCAATTTTATTGAGCCTCGGATACTTGTGTCCAGAAAAATTACTAGCAACACCTCTTTAAAGGGGTCGTACTCCGTTATGCATCAGCACTTCCATTTGGTCTCAAACAATAGCGCAGGTATGCCAACAGATTATCGGATACCTGCTGGAGCATTTGCACCACCCTCTGCAAGCAAAATTTGGTCGTTAGGACTTAACCATGTGGCTTACGATGGGTTTTACGAAGTAACCCTAGAGGCTTACCATAAAAAACTCTCCAATTTAGCCGACCTAAAGGAGGGGGTGTCGTACGTTTTGGGGAACGACCTTGCCAAAGTACTAGCCACCAATGGTAAGGGGAGTGCAATGGGTGTTGAGCTGATGTTGCAAAAGCTAAAAGGCTCATCAACGGGTTGGGTAAGCATTGGGGTTTCCAAAGCCGGTAGACAGTTTAAAGATATTAACAGCGGCAATGAATTCCCATTTAGGTACGATAGGTTGGTAAATTTGTCGTTGCTATACAACCAGCAGCTTAACGAGAGATTAAGCCTTACCTTTACCTGGGTTTTTGGTACGGGTTTGCCCTACAGCTTGCCGTCTGAGCAGTATAAAGATAACGAGGGTAACTTTGTTTTTATTTACGATGGCGTTAACAACTATCGCGATCGTTCATACCATCGAGCCGATATAGGAATATCACATACCAAATACCATAAGGGTTGGGTTGGCGTCTGGGATTTTAGCATCATTAATATTTACAATAGGAAGAACCCCTATTTTTATTTTACACGATATCACAACGATACACCCAAGTTATATCGTTTTAGCCTTTTCCCAATTATGCCCTCAATTAGCTATACTTTTAAGTTTTAGGTTGGTTTGAGCATAAGTCCGGGCGCAACTTAAAGTCGCACACGGACTGTTTCGTTCTGCAGAGGTACAGCCCTTAACCCAACTAGGAATCTGAAATTGTAAATAGGCAGTGGCTGCCAATAACCCTGTCCTTTAGGGCAGGGGAAAAACCTGTAGTAAAATGGGCTTTAGCCCTGATATTCATCTGCTCGGTAAAGTTCTTGCTACTCCACGTTCGGCTCAGGTTTACCTGTCAAAGGTAGGTTGCACCAGAACTGGTCTATCATTAGCAAGTGTTACTAACCGGAGGCTGCAGCATGCCAATCCTGACAGGTTTCTAAAACCTGTCAGGATTTTTCTCTCATCAACCCGCTGCAAACCATCAGCTGTAATCCTTTGCCATAGTGAGGTGTTTTTCTGTTGCGTGTTCATTCTTTTTGTGGTATTTGGTGTGTTTTATAACACATAAATACGGGGGGGGTAAAATTGGTATAAAGTGCTAGTTTTGTTTACAAGAATACATTGCTAATCACAAAATAATATCTAAAACAATCAAAAGCATTTATTGAATTCATTATATAACTACTCACCTGTCTTTGCCAGCAGGCTGATGTGTCCTTATGCGTGGTAGCCAAATACGTAGAATGGCTTATTTTCTAAAGGCAAATGACATATGAAGTTAATTGTACGGCATTGGTTTTTTCAATATCAATAGTAAAACTAAAAATAGATTATGAGTAAGATTAATTTATTGGTAACGTTTTTCCTAACGTTTACAGCGATAGGTTTTTCCCAAAACACCTCTCTTAACGAGAGGTTGTCGCTTAAACTAGGTCACTCAAACACCCCAAAGTTTTGGGATTTTAGCGACAATATTGCATTTGGAAATGTAAGGTTTGAAGCGAACTACGTACTTTTTAATTTTATTGAACCAGGTCTGTATTTAGGGTATAGTAATTTTAAAAATATTGAAGGCCCTTTAAGTCCAAGCACACCCACCACATTTAGCTCGCCCTACAAATCCAATGCTTTGTTTTATGGGTTAAACACCAATTTTCATATCCTTCCATTTGTAATAAGAGAAGGAAGAGTGCGCATCGACTTATATGTTGGCGCTAAGTTGGGAATGATTTCTATGATAGCTCCAGCCAATAGCCTTTACAAAGGGACTGTGTTCGACTATGGCTTGCTTGGTGGTGTTAACTATTTTATTGCCAAGAATTGGGGCGTTTACGTTGAGTATGGAGTAAGTAAAAAGGTGAATTTTTCCGATAGTGAACCCAACTTAAGGTATGGGTTTGTTGTAAAGTTTTAAAAAATAAAATTAAACAAATGAAAAGACTTTTGCTTTTAGCCTCGTTGCTAATATCAATTAACACCTTTGCTCAGGTTAATACCGTGCCCAAAAGGATTAACGCTAAGTTGGGTTTTTCCCTTAGTAACCCAGAGGACACACACAATAACCTCCCAAACTTTAGGGGTGAGGTTAACTATAAAATAGTTCCTTTTATTGAGGTTGGTGTTTACGCAGGGTTTGGTTTCTATCAAGATATAAAAAGAGAAAATATTGGGACAACCACAGGTATGACAATATCAGGTTACGCAGCTACTAACTATGGGCTGAATGCTAATTTTCATATTCTGCCACTAATTGTTAAGGAGAAAAAAGTACGGTTTGACCTTTATGTTTCGGGGAAACTTGGGGGTATTAATCCCGAAAGAAAAAACTTTTCACCCCTGCCTCATAAGTACTTCTCCGATTACGGGGTTTACGCAGGAGCGGCATATTACTTTACTCGTCATTTTGGTGTTTATGGTGAGTTTGGATATGGTAGCTATACAAATCTCAGGTACGGTTTATCATTTAAGTTTTAAAATATAACGTATGCTTATAAGTTTTGATAACAAGGGAATACGAGGTGTTGTAGGGTTTTCCTTGGTTTTTGTGTTTCTTTTCAATAGCTGCCACAAAAAGCTCGACTGGAACCCACCCGAATTTGAGCAAAAGCCCGTTGTTAATGGCGTTATTAAGAGTGGAAGCCATGTTTCCATAATGGTTTCAACTGCAGTAAAATTTACTGCCGAGCCCACCCCCGCTGTAGATAACGCTGAAGTGCTGCTATACGTTAACAACGAGTATGCCGAAACGCTTGAATACATTGGCGATGGGCTTTACCAATCGGAGCTCGTTGCGCAGGAGGATAGCGAGTACCGCTGCGAGGTTACTATACCCGGCTACCCAACAGCCACATGCTCTACGGTTATTCCCAAGCATCAGAACATAGTAGAATTTGAACATATTAATATGGCTGGGGTCGATGAGGAGGGGTTAACCTATCCTGCCGTTAAGGTAACTTTCGATAATTTACCCGATACAACCGTTTACTACGAGGTGGTTATTAGGCTTTTTAATGGCGAAAATTATAAAGGTAGTGCTGATCCATTCTACATTGTTGACCCTGTTCTGCTTAACGAGGGCTTGCCCATGGCCGTGTTTAGCAACGAGCTAATTGAGGGTAGCACCTACACCATGACCATTAATTACTCAACGGGCAGCGCCTCAAACCATAATAATGCTGGTTGGGTAACCAATCTTTTCCCAGTACAGGTTGAGCTGCGTACCATTTGCCATAGCTACTACAAGTTTATAAAGCAGCAGTACCTGTACGAGGTGGCAACCAGCGAGCCACTACTATCGGTTGGAGTAACGGGTAGTTATAATCTCTATAGCAACGTGCAGAATGGCTACGGGATACTGACAGGGTACTCATCGGTAAAATCGGAAATTATTGACCCAAATGGTAAGCATTGTGAAGATTTTTAAATACCTCATAGCATCAGCATTACTTTGTAGCGTAAACTTTTCTGTGGTTGCTCAGCAGCGTATTGCCGGATTTGTCCGCGATAGCCTCACGCGCGAGGTGCTGGTGGGAGCACATATAGTTGATAGCACCCGTATGCGGGTAGTCCCCACCGATAACACTGGCTATTTCAGCATCAATGTGCAGGCTAACAGCAAGCTAACAGTATCATTTGTTGGCTATAAGCCAGTGGCAATAAACCTTAATACGCCAACCGATTCGCTCGTAACTATACTCTTGCACCCACAGAATAGTATCGACGAGGTGGTGGTAACCCATACCAAGCGACATACACATAGCGTGGCATCGCTTAGCAACCTGGAGCTGCAGCAGCTGCCCTCGCTGGGGGCAAAGCCCGATGTGATGAAGGCCATTCAGCTGCTCCCCGGCATACAGTCGCAGAACGAGGGCTCAAGCACCATTCTGGTGCGTGGTGGCAATCCGGGCGAGAACCTTTACCTGTTCGATAATATTGCGCTAATTTATGTAAACCATTTGGGCGGATTTACCTCGGTTTTTAATTCCGATATTATTAATAACATTAAGGTGTATAAGGGCGGATTTCCATCCTGTTACGGAGGCAAGCTGTCGTCAATTATGGATATTGCCCAACGTCAGGGTAATGTTAACAAACTAAAGGGAGCATACAGCATTGGCATAACCGATGCCTCTTTTCTGCTTGAAGGACCCACCCCAATAAAAAATTCAACCTTTATTGTTGCTGGTCGAAAAACGCTGGTTGACCCATTACTTGCATTAGCCAGTAAGATTTCGGGTGGAGGCGATTATATACTGTCGTACGGTTTTCATGATGTTAATGGGAAATTTACTTGGCGACCCGATACAAAAAACACCCTAAGCGTAAATCTTTATCAGGGCGATGACTACATAAACTGGTGGTACTATAACCGCAGTAATTCGGGTAGCGAAAGGGCACGGCTCTCAAATGTGTGGGGAAACTGGTTGCTATCCGCCCGTTGGAGCCGAGTGCACAGCCCTAGTTTATACTCTACGCAAAGCCTTTCGTTTGTGCGCTATAGGTTAAAAAATAACCAGAATTATACTAACACCGACCCCGATTCAAAGTTTGAGTTTAAGCGAAACTTTAAATCCATAGTACAGGACATCTCCTATAAGTGGGATTTAACAGCTGAATTTCACGAAAATTTGGGTGTCGATTTTGGCCTTCACACTGCATACCTTAGGTACAATCCCAATAATATATACATATCGAACAATCCGGCAGCAACTAGTCAGCCTACCATAAATACGCTTGAACCATCGGCATATTCCGAGGCCAAGCTAGAGTTCCCCAAAATACTTTCATTGCGCATAGGGGCACGTGCTGCGGGATACGTATCGGAGCAGTACAGCAAATTTAAAATTGAGCCCAGGGCAAACCTCAACATCCATGTAGGGGCTAACCATACCCTTAACGCTAGCTACATGAAGGCCAATCAATTCTCGCACCTGCTATTTACCCAGGGCGAAATAATGAGCAACGAGGTGTGGGTGCCGGCAGGGAATGGAATTAGCCCTGCATCAACCCAGCAGGTTGCAGCAGGCTGGCGTGGCTTTTTTGGCAAGGGGATGTGGGATGTTGAGGTGAGCGCATATCACAAAACATTGCGTAATATTGCCACCTATCGCGAGGGGTACACATCGCTAATGGGCGATGGCAATTGGCGCAACAAGGTAGAGGCAGGGGGCGAGGGCGAGGCCTATGGCGTGGAGCTGTTTGTGCGTAAAACACGGGGCAATTGGACTGGTTTCATGGGGTATAGCTGGTCGCAGTCAACTCGTAAATATCCCAATATAAATGATGGAAAGCAGTATTTGTTCGATTACGATCGGCCGCATAACCTTTCGCTTACCCTTAATCACAAAATTAGCGATAAGATGTCACTCAGTGCTTCGTGGGTGCTCCAGTCGGGTTTACCCTTTACGCCCGTTTATGGTAGGGCTTATGTACCAAGCCTAACAAGTCGGGGCGATGATACCTACTACTACGAGGCATTTATTTATGGAGAGAGGAATAGCGAGCGTATGCGATTTTACCATCGCCTCGATTTAGCGCTAAATTACACAACCCAAACCAAGTATGGGAACAAGGCGCAGTGGACATTTGCCGTGTACAATGCCTACAACAGGCAAAATCCTTACAGCTATATGTTTACGCACGATACTGAACAGTACAATACTCGTATTCCACAATTAGGTTTTAATGACGCAGAACCTTACTCTCTTTACCAGTTGAGTTTTTTCCCTATTCTCCCCACCATTTCGTACAAGGTCTTTTTTGATGATATTAAGGCCTTCCGCCAGATAAAATCAAAAAGAAAGCAGGAGCGAAAAGAACAAAGGAAGGAGCAAGGGAGAGGGAGAAACTGGATGTATTTTGATGAGTAATGCTGAAGTTTAATATTGAATAATTCTTCTCTTTACTTATGGGGTTGCTATCTGCTTAGCGGATAGTAACCCTGTGAATATTATAATAACCACCCCAAAAAACGTGGTTTCAAACTTAATGGTACCACATCTTTAAAATTAAAACATTTCTCAACCATTTTCCTCGCCATTGTTGCTTGCATACTGTGGTCAACAGCTTTTGTGGGCATTAAGATTGGCCTAAAATATACGACACCCTTTCAGTTTGCAGGGATTCGCTTTTTCCTGTCGGGACTACTTATTATTCCCTTTATTCCCGACTTACGGGCAAAACTTATCGTTGCCAAACTAAACATTCCCAAGATATTGCTTGTGGGTTTTGTGCAAACCTTTCTGCAGTACGCCCTGTTTTACAAAGGCGTTGATATGGTTCCCGGAGCGCTGGGCGCTATGATTATTGGTTCCGGGCCACTTTTCATTGCCATTGTTGCCCATTTCTTTATGCCTGGCGATACGCTAAATAGCCGCAAGGTGGCAAGTATTCTGGTGGGCTTGCTGGGCATTGTAATAATTAGCCTTGGCCGCAAGCAGATGGGTGCAGCTGGAACCATGGTGAGCGTGGGGATTCTTATCCTAATTGCCAATAACCTGCTGTCGGGATTTGGGAATATGTTGGTTGCTAAGGATAAGCGTCATATTCCACCGCTGGTGCTAAGCTCGTTCTCCATGATATTTGGCGGAGCCATGCTTTTTGTATTAGGGTTGATAACCGAAAATTTTCATTCAGGGCCATTCCCGCTCGAGTACTGGCTCTCGTTGGGCTGGCTAAGTTTTCTTTCGGCTGCAGCTATATCAATATGGTACACATTATTAAAGCGTCCGGGTGTAAAGTTATCAACCCTTAACATGTGGAAATTTATAATTCCTGTGCTAGGTGCCGTGCTTAGTTGGCTAATTTTATCCAACGAGCACCCCACGCTAATTGCCATACTGGGCATGGTTTTGGTGGGACTATCGCTGGCAATCCTAAACTGGAATATTCGTAGGCGAGGGCTATAGACCCTAAGCCATCTAATTACTAATCCTTTCTAGATCGTTTATGTGCTTTGAGGGGAGACTCTCCCTCTGAAAGTGAGATGTGTTATATAACATAATCTATAGGGGGGGGGTAATGTCACTTGTAAATATTATGTTTGTCTACATTTACACGTGTAAAAATACACCTAATATATATTTACTTGCAAGGAAAAAATATTATAACGCTTAATCATAGGTTGTTGCAAGGCAATTGACCAAATGACGGGGTTGATACCGCCCCGGAATTATAGGGTAAACTACTTGATACAGGGATAACCTTAGCCCTAAAGCAAATAAAGGAGGGAGGTCAAATGAACCCTTATAAAAACTGGCCCCAAAAATGCCCCACCCCCATAGAACAACTGCTAAATCACTCAGGGAGGTGAGGCCAACCCAATCAGACAATTCTGGCTTATGATATGTGGGGTAAAAACCATAGAGGACAGGTAGTTGCGGAGAGAACTTTTAATCCCCATCTACTTGAATAATTAATAGTTTAAAGAGGCATTGTTTAAGTGCTTATTATTTAATTGAATTAGAAATGCCTCTTTACTTCTTATCTTTAACGTAACAAATTAACTAAGTAAAATATAATATGAAGTTTTTCACATTTGTTTTGATAATCTTGACTGTAAACCTAACTCAAGCACAGGAGAATTACCTTTGCAAGCGCAATAACTTAAAATTTGGCCACAGTATCACGCCAAAGTATTTGCAATCAGACTATAATCTTTCGCTGGGCAATTTTAGGTTAGAAGCGACTTATGGCGGTACAAATTTTTTTGAGTTTGGAGGCTACCTGGGGTATAGTAGATTTGTTAATTTTTTAAATACCGAGGAGACTGAATCTTCAAATAATCAAATATCCCCGGGCACTTTTATATACTCCAATGCATTCACTTATGGTATTACTGCCAATTTTCACCTTTTACCTCTTATTGCCAATAGTGCCGAACCTCGATTTGATGTGTATTTATCAGCAAAATTTGGAGGTCTTAGCCTGGCAGCACCTGAGGGTAGCGTTTACAAAGGGCATGGGGCCGATTACGGACTTTACGGAGGGCTTAGTTATTACATTACCCCATACTGGGGCGCTTTTGTTGAGTATGGATTTAATAATCGGCCTGAAGAGTATAACATAGAGTCTTGCCTAAGGTACGGTTTAACGGTTAAGTTTTAATATTCATATATGAATAGCACTAAGCCTTTATATTACTTACTTGCCTGTATATTTGTCTATTTTGTATTGGTTGTTACCATGCCCTCATGCGAGAAAGAGGTAGATTGGGAATTTCCCAGTCATCCCCCCAAACCAACTATCAGTGGAATAGTTGAAGCAGGAAAACCGGTGTGGGTGCATATTTCGTTGTCGGGTAGTATCGACTCGGCTCAGCTAACCGATGTAACCAATGCCCAAGTGCATTTGTATGAAAATGGTCATCTGCTCGAAACCCTTGAGCATACAAGCAAAGGTTTATACAACTCGTCTACCGAAGCGCAGGAGGGAAACGAGTATAAATGCGAGGTAAACGTCCCAGGCTACGATCTGGTTACGGCGACAACCGTTGTTCCCTTGGCTGCACCCATAGAGAACGTTAAGTTTATTAAGAACGCTTGGTTTAACTACTGGGGCGATTTACAAAATGCAGTTGAGGTTACTTTTAGTAAGCACGATACAAGATATCTTGAGGTTGTTGTATGGAGCGATAGTGAAAGGCGCATTAATCCCGCTAATATTAATGACCCTGTGCTCCTTAGCGAGGGGCTTGATTTGATCCTTTTTAGTACAGAGTTTGTGCCTACAGATACCTACACTATGCATATTAACCTCCAAATTGAGGACGATACTCCAATTGTTGTTGAGCTACGCTCGGTATGCAAGCATTACTATAGCTATAAAAAGCAGCTCTCGCTTTATACCGATGCGCTATACCCCGATTTTTTTACGGGTGCTTTACCTGCAATCCCGCTTTATTCAAACGTAAAGGGAGGTTGCGGCATTTTTGTCGGATACTCCAAGGCGGTTTCCGATACCATTTCTCCACAATAGAATGCAGCCAAAACCGTATTGTAATTAATTGCTTATTGTATAAAGAATGCGTTACATTAAACTTCTGCTTGTTGCGCTACTGATATCTAGCGGTAGTTTGTATTCTCAGGTGCGAATATCCGGATTTATCCGCGATAGTATATCGCGAGAGGTGCTAGTTGGCGCACATGTAGTTGAGGATGGTACTAGCCGAGCCGCCATTGCCAATGCCAAAGGCTACTTTAGCATCATCCCAATGGGTAGGGGCGCTATTACGATGTCATACGTTGGTTATACGACTAAAAAGCTTAAGGTTGATTTTAAGAACGATACGCTTGTTGAGGTTTTGTTATGCCCCGGTAATCAGATTGATGAAGTGGTGATAAACCATACTCGGCGTCCACCTTTTAATGTGGCTACTCTTAGCCAGCTCGAGTTTCAGTCGGTTCCATCTCTTGGGGCAAAACCTGATGTGATGAAAGCCATTCAGCTGCTGCCCGGAATACAGACACAAAGCGAGGGGTCGAGTTTGGTGTTGGTTAGGGGCGGAAACCCCGGCGAGAACCTTTACCTGCTCGATAACGTTGCCCTAATATACGTAAACCACTTTGGCGGGTTCATGTCGGTTTTTAATCCCGATATGATTAATAGTATAGATGTGTACAAAGGTGGTTTTCCGGCTAAGTACGGTGGCAAACTCTCTGCCATAATGGATATATCGCAGCGTGAAGGAAATCCAGCCTATACCAAGGGCACCCTTAGCCTAGGGCTTACCGATATATCGGCCAGTATTGAGGGGCCTACTCCAATTGCCAATTCAACATTTATTGTTACGGGCCGAAAAACCCTTACCGATCCGCTTATGCTTTTGGCAACTAGCCTTGTTGATAATGGTGAATATAAATTTTACTATGGCTTTCATGATATAAATGGTAAGTTTACTTGGCGGCCAAATGGCATGAACTCTTTTAGTTTAAACGTTTATCATGGCGACGATTATTTGAGTGTTAAGAACACTTACACCAGTTCCCAGAATCAGCAGTTTTCTAATATGAGGAATATTTGGGGTAACTGGATGGTGTCGGCTCATTGGAACAGGGTGCATTCCCCAAAGCTATACTCAAACCAAAGTCTTTCCTACGTTCGTTATAGGCTAGGTCAGAATAATCAATTCTCAATTTTATCTCTTAACGATACTATTTCTCAGAGTATGAGGTTTCGCTCATCGGTACAGGATATGTCGTTCAAATCGGGTTGGCGATTCGAGTTGCTACCCAATTGGACTTTACATGCTGGTATGCAAGCAACACTGCTTTTACATAGCCCAAACACTATGGTTAGCTCAACGCAAACCGAAATTTTTGGTGAGCCTACAATAACCTCAACCGAATCGGCTTTATATCTTAAGAATCATATTAAGTTTCTAAGTGTTTTTGAACTACAGGCGGGGGTGCGAAGTGTGGTTTTTGCTAACAATGGCTTCTCGCATATTGGGCTTGAGCCCCGGCTTAGCCTCGACGTTAAACTTAACTCAAACAACAAGTTCAATTGTAGTTATATGCAGGCTTCCCAGCACTCGCATCTACTCTTTACATCGGGCGAAGTGAATAGCAACGAGGTGTGGGTGCCAGCGGGTGCCGATATTCCAAATGCTAGTACCTCTCAGCTAGCAGTGGGGTGGAAAGGGAACTTTGCTAACGGAATGTTTGATGCTGAAACAAGCATTTACAGCAAAAACCTTAGCAACCTTGCTAACTATCGCGAGGGATACACCAACCTTATGGGCGATGGGTTTTGGCGTAACAAAGTGGTAACCGGAGGAAAGGGTAAAGCCATAGGGTTAGAGGTGCTGGTTAGGAAAAACTACGGCAACTGGTTGGGCTTTATTGGCTATACATGGTCGCACACAACTCGCCAGTTTAGCGAGATAAATAATGGTATTGAGTATCTTTTTGAATACGATAGGCCTCACTCGGCAACAGTTAGCTTAATTCGTAAACTTACTAAAAAAATGCAGCTTACAGCCAGCTGGGTTTTCCAAACAGGACTACCTTTTACCCCAGTTATAGGTAGGCACAAAGCCCCTTATATAAGAAGTTCCACTCCCAATGACCTTGATGGATATGAAGTTTTACTTTACGGAGAACGTAACAGTGCGCGTATGCGTAATTATCATCGTCTCGATCTTGGTTTGCAGTATAATACTCATACGCGTAATGGCTACAATTCTCAGTGGACTTTCTCTGTATACAACGCCTATAACCGCCAAAACCCTTACTTTTATTTTTACCTCGAAAAGTCTGCCATGTCAGATAGCGAAAGCCAAGAGTTAGGGCTTTATCAAAAAAGTTACTTTCCAATTATCCCCTCGTTTTCCTATAAAATATTTTTCGATAAAAAAGAACGCCAAAAGCAAGAACACACAGTACAGAGACCTTGGTATAAAAGGCTATTTTTTCACTAAAGTTCATTATTACTACTGCTTCTCTGGGTGTAAAAAAAGCGTGGCAACTGGCCACGCTTAATAAGTAAGTTACGGTAAACCTTACCCCTGCGATCCGCAGTACATCTTTAGCATAGGCTCTGCGGGTTGGTATTTCAAGTCCACTGCTTTTTTGAAATCCTCGCAGGCACCCTTGGTATCCTGAACGTTCATCCGCGAGATACCCCTATTGTAGTAGGCTTCGGCATTTCTTGAGTCGCGCTGAATAATAATGTCATAGTCGGGAAGAGCCTCCTTATGTCGTCCTAAGATTGCTTTCGATACTGCTCTGTTGTAGTAAGCCTGGGCAAAATCCTTATCAATTTCAATAACCTTGGTAAAGTCTTTAATTGAGCCAGCATAATCCTGCGAGAGCGCTTTGGCAATCCCACGACCGTAGTATGCTCTTTTGTAATCTGGGTTTAGCTCGACAGCTTTGGTAAAATCGGCGATGGAAAGTTTGTAATTTCCTTTCTTGAGATAAGCGCCACCCCTGGCACCATAAACTAAGTCGTACTTGGCGTCGAGCTTTAGGGCTTTGTTGAACAGCTCAATGGATTCATCCACCTTGTTGAGGTTGTGTTTGGCCTGGCCAAGCTGGTAAAAGATCTCTTTGTCGTTGGTTTCCAGCTCCGCAGCTCGCGATAAATCACTTTCGGCGCCCTCAAAATCCTGAATTTTCAGCTTAAAGATTCCTCGCTGCTTGTAGGCATCAATTGGCGCATCGGCACCCTCAATCATCTTATCGTAGTCGGCAATGGCGCCCATAAAATCTTCAAGATTTCCTCGAGTTTCGCCCCGGCTGTAAAATGCTTCAATGTTTGAACCATCTAGTTCAATGCTTCTGTTGTAGTCCTTAACCGCCTGATCGTACTGGTTGAGCGAAGCGTAAAGGAGTCCTCGGTGATAAAATGCCTTCGCACTGGAATCGTTTAGCTCAATGGCCTTGTTTAAATCCTCCATGGCTTGATCGAGAGCTCTAAGCTTCCGCTGCGAAATCCCCCTGAAAAGGTAGTAGTCCGATTCACCTGGATTTAAACCGATAGCCTGGGAGAAATCCTCGATTGCAACTGGGTCGTTGTTAAGCGCAGCGTAAGCTTTACCGCGGGCAAAGTAGTAAGGGGCAATTTTGCTCTTGAACCAGATGGCGCGGGTAAACTTGTCGATGGCCAAATCATACTGTGCCGAATCGGCAAGCATGTTGCCTTTCTCGAACGACTTGTTGGCAAAGAAAGGCTTTAAGGAAACAAATGCAATGGCTGCAATTACTAATAAAACGAAGATTGCTACAACTACCTTTTTCATAAACGATTAAAATTAGTTCTATGCACAAAGTTATATAATTTTATCTATCAATAGTAATTATGATTAAAAAACAAAAAAAGGCTACTCGCCAGGAGTAGCCTTTTGGCTTTAAAAGGTAATGAGGTTACTCTCGAATGGAGGAGCAAATATATTCTCGATTCAAACGGGCGATGTGCGAGATTGATATTCCCTTAGGGCACTCGGCTTCGCAGGCACGGGTATTGCTGCAGCTGCCAAAGCCCAACTCGTCCATTTTGGCCACCATCTTTTGAACCCTCTCCTTGGCCTCAACCTTGCCCTGTGGGTAAAGGACAAGCTGCGAAACCTTGGCCGCAATAAACAGCATGGCCGACGAGTTTTTGCATGCAGCTACACAAGCCCCACATCCTATGCACGATGCGGCATCGAAAGCTTCGTCGGCATTGGGTTTTGGCACAAGAATGGCGTTTGCGTCCTGGGCTTGTCCCGCATTTACCGATACAAATCCACCGGCCTGCATAATCTTATCGAAAGCGTTCCGCTCAATAATCAGATCCTTTATCACAGGGAAAGAGGCAGCACGCCAGGGCTCGATGGTAATGGTTTCTCCAACCTTAAACTCGCGCATATGCAGCTCGCAGGTTGTGGTTTTGCTCATCACTCCATGAGGGCGGCCGTTGATGTATAGCCCGCAGCAACCGCAAATGCCCTCGCGGCAATCGTGCTCAAAGGCTACGGGCTCTTTACCATCTGTAATAAGTTGGCTATTCAGATAGTCGAGCATTTCGAGGAACGACATCTCGGGTGAAACGTTATCGAGAGGATAGGTTTCGAATTTTCCTTTGGATTTAGCGTCCTTCTGCCGCCATATTTTTAGCTTAACTTTCATCCGTACAGAAATTTATATTATTAATAACTAATACGTTAGTATTTTTCTTTAGCAATATTTATCGAGAGGATGGAACACCCATGGTTTGTTCATCGGTGTTTACCTTCGGTGAGCTCGCAAGCTCGGTTGTGCAAGCTGCTTTACAAGGGTGTTTCATATTTGATGTTTGTTGAGATTTTTGTCGATTTACTTGTAGCTGCGCTCCTGCAGTTTTACAAACTCGTACTTTAGCTCCTCCTTATGTAGTATGGGTTCGCTTTGTGCCCCGGCGAATTCCCATGCTGCAACATATGAGTAGTTGGCATCGTCGCGCTTGGCCTCACCGGTTTCGGTTTGGCTCTCCTCGCGGAAGTGAGCGCCGCAGCTCTCCTTGCGGTTTAGCGCATCGTAACAAAGGAGTTTGGCCAGTTCAAAGTAGTCGGCTACCCTGCCCGCTTTCTCGATTTCCTGATTTAGATCAGCGGCTTCGCCAGGAATTCTTACATCATTCCAGAACTCTTTTTCCAACTCATCAATTAGAACTAGGGCTTTTTTAAGTCCCTCTTCGTTGCGGTACATGCCGCAGTAGTCCCACATAATCTTACCCAATCGTTTGTGGAACGAGGTTACGGTTTGTTTGCCCTTTACCGCTAGTAACTTTTCGATTCGATCTTTGGCCTCCTTTTCGGTTTGCAAGAACTCAGGTAGATCGATGCTGACCTTAGGTGTTCTAATCTCATCGGCAAGGTAATCGGTAATGGTGTAGGGAAGGATAAAGTAGCCATCGCCGGCACACTGCATCAGCGAGCTGGCGCCCAGTCGGTTTGCTCCGTGGTCGCTAAAGTTTGACTCGCCTATTGCGAACAGCCCCGGTACTGTGGTCATCAAATTATAGTCGACCCACAGACCACCCATGGTGTAGTGACCGGCAGGATAAATTCGCATTGGCGTTTCGTAAGGCGATTCGCCTGTAATCTTCTCGTACATCTCGAAGAGGTTCCCGTACTTATCTTCAATCGATTTTTTCCCCTGTTTCTGAATGGCATCCCTAAAATCGAGGTAAACCGATAGACCCGAGTCACCTACTCCATAGCCTGCATCGCAGCGCTCCTTGGCAGCACGCGAGGCAACATCGCGGGGTACTAGATTGCCAAAGGCGGGATATCGACGCTCAAGGTAGTAGTCGCGCTCATCCTCAGGAATCTCATTTGCCTTTCGCTTATCGCCCTTGGTCTTAGGAACCCAAACCCGTCCATCGTTCCTGAGCGATTCGCTCATTAGGGTTAACTTACTCTGAAAATCATTTAGAACGGGGATTGACGTTGGGTGTATCTGAATAAAGCTGGGGTTTGCAAATAGCGCCCCGCGCTTGTGAGCCTTCCACGCTGCCGATCCATTGGAGTTAACGGCAAGGGTTGAAAGGTAATAGATAGTGCCATATCCGCCAGTGGCCAAAACAACTGCATGTGCGGAGTGGCGCTCAATTTCGCCGGTTATCAGATTTCGAACAATGATTCCGCGTGCTTTGCCATCAACAACCACCAGGTCGAGCATTTCGCGACGGGGAAACATGGTTACCTTTCCGGTTTGCAGTTGCCTAACCAGCGCGGAATATCCACCTAGTAAACACTGTTGTCCTGTTTGGCCTTTTGCATAAAAAGTTCGGCTTACCTGAACGCCCCCAAAAGACCGGTTGTCGAGCAATCCCCCGTAATCGCGGGCGAAAGGTACGCCCATGGCGGTATAGTGATCGATTACCAGATTGCTCACCTCAGCAGCCCGGTATACGTTGGCCTCGCGGGCACGGTAATCACCGCCTTTTATCATATCGTAGAAGAGGCGGTAAACACTGTCACCATCATTCTTGTAGTTTTTGGCAGCATTAATACCTCCCTGGGCCGCAACGGAATGGGCTCGGCGAGGAGTATCCTGATAGCAAAAAACCTTAACGTTGTAACCCAGCTCACCCAGCGTGGACGCGGCTCCCGACCCAGCAAGGCCTGTACCAACAACTATTATGTCGAGTTTCTTCTTGTTGGCTGGATTTACTAATCGCAGAGAGTTCTTGTGCTTGGTCCATTTTTCGGCTAGTGGGCCATCGGGTATTTTGGAG
Organism: Tenuifilaceae bacterium; assembly: GCA_034003245.1. Taxonomy (GTDB): domain Bacteria; phylum Bacteroidota; class Bacteroidia; order Bacteroidales; family Tenuifilaceae; genus Perlabentimonas. Next base: position 39,327 of record JAVEYY010000021.1, on the reverse strand, counting down.
TTAAGTTTATTCATGGCAGTTTTTTGTTTGAAGATGATCATTTATAGATTCAAACTATATTTTGAAACCTTTGCTAGTGAAAGAACCAGAAATAGATGGGAATGATGGTGAATCCAGTTGCAATTATCACTGCGTAGACACATGAGATTATCTCGAGGCGCTTAATCCACTTTTGATTGTTTATACCAATGGTTTGGAATGCGCTCCAAAACCCGTGGCTAAGGTGAAGGCCAAGCAGCAACGCCGATACAATATAAATTACGTTATACCACCAGTAGTCGATAAAGAACTCCGAAACGAGTTGGTAAGAGTTGTGCATTTCTATTCCATCGTAGGTGATGTAAGGTACCTCACCAAAACGTAGCTTAAGGAAGAAGTTGATTAGGTGAATAACCAGAAACACAAATATTGTCCCTCCCAGGATATACATGTTTTTCGATGACCACGTGGTAAGATCGTTTGATCCGCTCTTGGCATACTGAATAGGTCTGGCTTTCCTATTTTTTAGGGTAAGCGTTGAGGCATATATTATGTGAAACACGAAGCCAAATGCAAGCAAGTATTCAACCACTTTAAGTGCGGGTGTCGACACTAGGGTATGGGCAGCTTTGTTGTAGAGTTCCCCGTCGCCAATAAGGAGTAACAGGTTTGTTCCTAGATGCACCAAAAGGAAGAGCATGAGGAAAAGCCCCGAAATACTCATTATTAACTTTTTACCAACCGATGAGTACAAGATTCCAGTCATAGAATACGTTTTTTGGTTTTGGGAGTCAAGTTATACTATTTGTGTATTTATATACCCTCTTAGTGGAGTTGAAATATTATGTTGTTCAGCATAAGAATGATGACCTGTAGCAGATGCTCGATACTACTGCAGGTCAAACGTTCTGTTGGCTGGTAAACGATTTACTCAAGTAACTTTAAGTACCTATCGCGAATAGCCTTTAGCCGGTCCTCGGTAAGGTTTTCGCGGTAAACCCTAACCAGATCAACAATATCGCAACTCTCGAAGATATATGCTCTGGCTGCATCAAAGTAAAGTAAATCCGTATCGTACTTCACTTCTATGGTCAACTTTTTAAAATCTTCCCAGTTGATGTATTTGGGAATTTTAAAGTAGCCCATGTTGGGCTGATTTTGCTCAAGGTAAAGGCCATCGCCTAGTTGCGACAAAGTGAAAAAGCGTCGAAGCTTAATCATGCCCATCTGGTTTTGAAAACTTCTACTTCGCTTCTTCAGCTCAATTCCCTCTTCCATGTACTGCTGCTGAACCATGGCTATATGGCTATAGTTATTAAGGTTTAGGAGCCTAATAACATAACAAGTCTGGTTAAACATGGTTATGGAACCCGTTACAGCATTAATGGGAAAGTTCAGCTTTTTTTGGACAGCAATTGTGGCTCTAAACAATGTTTCGAGCGAGAAATAAGTGTCGAGCACAAAGTAAACCATGTGAGGTTTGGTGTTACTTTTTACTTCGCTGTAGTAGCCAAAGTATGGCGATACAGCTTCAATTACGCATGTATTCTTGAGGATTAGATCGTTCTCAATACACGACAAGGGCTCTTCCTTGATAACGCCACCATAGCGTTCAATAGTATTCTGGATTTCCATAGTTTTTGTAGTTTGGGTTTTGATCAAATATACAAAAACTAGGATTACAATTCAACCTTTTGGTAATGATATGTTAATCATTCACAGTCTGTTTAATCTTTAAGGGTTAAGGGTTATAAAAAAAGGGTTTAAGTATTTAACTTAAACCCCTGTTATTATCCAAATGGAGTATGCTTAAGCATTGATAGCCATAACATCCTTAATAAAATGCTTTTTGGCTGCAGCAAGTTTTAATCCGTTAATAGATAAGTTGCTAACTGCTTTGTCCGAGTTTATACCGAGCACGTTATCTTGTTGGAGAATTTCTATTGTTCGAAGCAGCGTATTATCAATTCGGGTGATGATGGGGTAAAACCCAAGATCATCAATAATTCCCCGAGCCACGTAAGCTTTTATCTGGGTTTCAATAATAAATCTCGACTTAGCCAGATCTGCGTGGTTTGGCTTAACTCCTCTTACCTGAGCAAAATCGATAAATTGATTCATAATATTGAGATTGTCGAGGTACTGTTCTATGGATTTGTAATCCTTCATCGAGTTCATCGACCGCCGGTGCTTATCGGTGAAGTTGTATGCAAATCGGTAAATAAGGTTTCGCCTGGCTACCTGATTGAAGTATGGGGTTACGCCAAGCGTGTCAATCGGGATAAAGAAATCGGGCATAATTCCACCACCACCATACACGATTCTCCCCCCTGGAGTTGTAAACTTAAGCGAATCCTGTAGCTGTATGCTATCTTGCTCTTGAAATTCTCCATGTAGATAGCGGTTGCTAATATCGTAGAAATAGTCCTCGTTGCCAGGCTCGTAGGGTTTTTGAATGCTTCGTCCGGTAGGCGTGTAATATCGGGCTATGGTTAGCCTTAGGGCTGATCCATCGGAGAATAGAACCTGTTCCTGAACCAATCCTTTTCCAAAGGAACGGCGACCGGTTACAACACCCCTGTCATTATCCTGAAGTGCTCCTGCTAGAATTTCACTGGCAGATGCAGAAAATTCATCAATAATAACCGCTACAGGAGTATTTAGGCATCGTCCTTTTGCTGTTGAGTACACATTTTGTCGGGGGCGAGCCTTTCCCTGGGTGTAAACTATTAGTTTCCCTTCGGGGAGAAACTCGTTGGCAATATTCGTAGCGGCATCTAAGTACCCACCTGTGTTTCCTCTGAGATCAATTATGATCTTTTTCATGCCTTGACTTTGCAGCTTGTCGACAGCAGCAATAAACTCAGTGTAAGTAGTGCGTGCAAAACGCGAAATTTTGATGAATCCTACCTCATCGTTAAGCATAAAGCTAACGTCGATACTGTAAATAGGAATCTTATCGCGTGTAATTTCAAAGTTGAGAAGTTCACCAAGACCAATACGCTGAATGCCTACCGAAACCTTTGTTCCTGTAGGGCCCTTAAGCATTGTCACAATATCATTTTGGTTGATATTTTTTCCAGCTACCAGCGAGTCGTTAATGGTAATAATCCTGTCTCCAGCCTCAATCCCAACCCTTTCTGATGGGCCACCAGGTATTGTAGACATTACCACTACGGTGTCGTTGGGCATGTTAAATGTGATACCTATGCCATCGAATCCGCCATCGAGCGGTTCGTTTACCTTTTGCAGTTCAGAGGCTGGGATATAAACCGAGTGAGGATCGAGATATTTTAGCATGGTGGGGATTGTGGACTCCACCAGCGAACCCATTGAAACGGTATCCACATACTGATTTTCTATGTAGTTAAGGATGCTCGACAGCTTATCGGTTCGTGGGTAAACGGTTAAGCTAGTACGATCGGGAGCCTGCTTTAGCGATACACCCACAAGAACGCCCACTGCAAGAACAGCCGCAAGGCCTAATGGGTATAGAATATCCTTTTTATTATTGTTGTACTGCATAGGAGTGACCAGTATGATGAATTTGCAAAGATAGATTTTTTCGGAGTGATAATGCGTTATGACTCGGGATGGGCTGTTTATTTAATATAAAATAATAGTTTGATACTATTTATTCCAGTTTAAGAATCTCAATCCCTGCTCTGCTAAGCAGTTCAATGCCTTCGGTTGCTCGGTAGTCGTCGCTGTAAACAACTCGTTTAATGCCCGCCTGAATGATAAGCTTTGAGCATTCCATGCATGGGGCTGATGTTACGTATAGCGTGGCTCCCTCACTACTATTGTTCGATTTTGCAACTTTGGTAATGGCGTTTGCCTCGGCATGGAGCACGTATGGTTTTGTTTTGCCCGATTCATCCTCGCAGATATTCTCGAAGCCGCTAGGTGTTCCGTTGTAGCCGTCGGATATAATCATCTTATCTTTAACAATGAGAGCCCCAACCTGTCGGCGAATGCAGTAGGAGTTCTTGGCCCACACATGGGCCATTTCAAGGTAACGCCTATCGAAGTTGGGTTGTTTTTCGCCGTAAGGCTTTAATATGTTTTCTTTTGACATGGAACGGAATATTTAAAAGATATGCGCAGTAAAGATAAGAAATCGATATGTAAAAAAAGCCTTTAACCAGTTAATGGCTAAAGGCTTGTTGGTGTACCCGGAGCCGGGGTCGAACCGGCACGATATTGCTATCACTGGTGTTTGAGACCAGCGCGTCTACCAATTCCGCCATCCGGGCAAATGGTAGTGTTTCTTTGGGAGTGCGAATATAACTGGTTTTTTTGGTTTGGGCAAGAGTGCCCAGCATCAAAGTTTATAAAAAAAGATTTGTTTGGTTTACACAACCTTGCCAATCATCTTTGGCGCAACAATACTGCGGGCGGTTTTGTATATACTTTCGGCATCAATACTGCATTCGCGGTAAAGTTCCTGAGGTGTTCCATGCTCTATAAAGCGATCGGGTATTCCCATCCTAATCACTCGGGTTTGGTATCCGTTATCGTTTAACCATTCCAATACTGCCGAACCGAATCCACCTTGGATTGCGCCATCTTCAATTGTGATAATCGTGTTAAAACGTTTGCCAACCTGTGTTAGGATATTTGTGTCGATGGGTTTCACAAAACGCATATCGTAATGTGCCGCACTTATCCCTTTAGTTTTTAACTTCTCCACGGCTTGAGATGCTATTATTCCCAATGGACCAAACGACAAAATGGCGATATCTGTTCCCTCGCTGAGAATTCTCCCCGTTCCAACCTCAACTTGTTTCATGGGCGTTTGCCAATCAACCATCGAGCCGTTTCCCCTTGGGTAGCGAATACTCCATGGACCCATGTTGGGTAGTTGAGCAGTATACATCAAGTTTCTCAGTTCCTCTTCGTTTAAGGGAGAGCAAATAGTTACATTTGGTATTGTTCGCATATATGCAATGTCGAAAACCCCATGATGTGTGGCTCCATCCTCACCAACTAGTCCACCTCTGTCGAGGCAGAAAACAACGTTTAGGTTTTGCAGAACAACATCGTGAATAACCTGATCGTAGGCTCGCTGCATAAACGACGAGTATATATTGCAGAATGGAACTAGGCCTTCGGCGGCTAATCCTGCGGCAAAGGTTACGGCGTGCTGCTCGGCAATTCCAACGTCAAAGGTTCTGTCGGGCATTGTCTCCATCATTATGTTCATGGAGCATCCGCTGGGCATTGCGGGTGTTATACCAACAATTTTTTCGTTTTGTTTTGCCAACTCCACCATGGTGTGGCCAAAAACATCTTGAAAGCGAGGCGGTGATGGCTTATCAGATTTTAGCACAATTCGTTCACCCGTATCCTTGTCGAAAATTCCAGGAGCATGCCATGCTGTTTGGTTCTCCTCGGCAGGAGTAAAACCTTTACCTTTTACTGTGACACAATGTAGCAACTTGGGGCCGGGTATATTTTTTAGGTCGTTAAGAATTTGGGTAAGGTAAACAACATCATGACCATCAACCGGGCCAAAATATCTAAAACCAAGCGATTCGAATAGATTACTCTGTTTGAGTAGTGCCGATTTTAATGCATTCTCGAGTTTTTGAACCATTGAGCGAGTTCCCAGGCGATTCATCTTCCCAAGAAGATTCCAAATGTCACTTTTTAGCTTATTGTATGTTTGCGAGGTGGTTATGTCGAGCAAGTACTCCTTTAGCGCGCCCACGTTGGGGTCAATGGCCATGTTATTATCGTTAAGGATAACCAGCAGATTCGATTTCTGGGTACCTCCATGGTTCAACCCCTCAAAGGCCAAACCACCAGTCATAGAGCCATCACCAATTATAGCAACGGTATGCCTGTTTTCGCCCTTTAGGCTCGATGCAACTGCCATGCCTAGCCCAGCCGAGATTGAAGTGGCGCTATGACCGGTTCCGAAGGAATCGTATTCGCTCTCGCTTCGTTTGGGAAAACCACTAATCCCCTTGTACTTACGGTTGGTGTGAAAGATTTCGCGGCGACCAGTTAAAATTTTATGCCCATAGGCCTGGTGTCCAACATCCCAGATTATTCGGTCGTTTGGCGTGTTGAAAATGTAATGCAGTGCTACAGTGAGCTCCACTACACCCAAACTTGCTCCAAAGTGCCCGGGGTTATTCGAAACAACATCAATAATAAACTGCCTTAACTCCCTGCTAACATTCTCAAGATCCTCAACCCGTAACCTCTTAAGATCGTCGGGTGAGTTAATGCTTTGCAGAAAATTTGTTGGCATAACCATTTAAATTCTTTTTTTTGACAAAGGTATAACAAAATTAGATACAAAAGGTTGTTAGCGCCTGCTGGCAGTATCCTTGATGCAAAATGAACGCATAAATTAAAGGCCAATTGCCTGTTGATAAAAATACAATACCCTACACTAATAAAAAAGTATTAATACTCATTATTGCTATATTTGTAATTGATTATTCCGACAAGTACAATCAAAACATCCAAATATGAAATCGAATAGAATTCTTGTTGTAACACTTGGGCTTATTATCATTTTTGCAAGCGCATGTGTGCCTGCAAAGGAATTTCAGGCGTTGCAGGATAAAAATATAAAATGTGAGGAGGAGCGCGAGAAACTGGCAATTGAGAATGAATCGTTAGAGGTTAATAACAAGGAGTTAAACTCCAAGTACGAGGTTTTAAAAGCTGAGGTGCAACAGCTGGCTGCCGATAGCCTCTCGCGTTCAATTGAAATGAATAGGCTTAGAGATCAGAACCAACGTCTAACTAACCGTTACGAAGAGTTGCAGGAGCTCCAGAAAAGTTTTATGGCTGGAAGCCAGCAGGAAACACGCCGTGTTCTTGCTCAGCTCCAAGCAACCCAGGAGGAGTTGCAGGTAAAGCAGGATGCTCTTAAGGAGTTGGAACGTCAGCTGAATTTACGCCGACGAAACCTTGAGGAGATGCAGACTTATCTTAATCAGGTTAAAAACGATTTGGAAGAGCGAAATGCGAAAATAGTTGAGATGGAGCAAATACTCTCTCGCAAGGACTCTGCAGTTATGGTTCTCCGCAGAGCCGTTGCCGATGCCCTGTTTGGTTTCGAGGGTAAAGGGCTTAGCGTAAAGCTTAAAAATGGAAAGGTATATGTGTCGCTCGAGGAGCAGCTAATGTTTAAGTCGGGAAGCCATACTGTTGATGCCAATGGCGCTAGGGCTTTACGACAACTAGTGCCAGTTCTTGAAAAATCGCCCGATATAAATATTGTAGTCGAAGGGCATACCGATGAGCTGCCATTCCCTCCCCGTGGCGAACTCCTCGACAACTGGGATCTTAGCGTAAAACGCGCAACATCTATTGTTCGTATCCTTTTACAGGACTCCAAGATCGATCCGGCCAGAGTTTCGGCGTCGGGGAGGAGCCAGTACCATCCAGTTGATATGAACCGATCAGCAGAGGCGCGGCAGCGAAATCGCAGAACTGAAATCATTCTTACTCCAAAACTCGACGAGCTTCTTGAACTTCTTGAGAACAATTAGCAAAAATCAATCATTTACAGGCTAGTTAATAAACCCAATGGTTATGAAAAGGAAAATTACATTAGCAATTGTAGCTTTGGTACTGATTTCTTTGGGTGTATTTCTATCTATTCCCCATAATCACTACATAGTAAAAGCGCTTCGGTACCAAAAGCCCAAAATTCATCACTACCAGATTTTCGAGAATAGGGTAGTTGAAACGGGGTCAGCACAACCCTGGGCTATCTCCGATGAGTATAATAAGTACCAGCTAACCCCCGCGCAGGTTGAGAACCTGGCCAAAACCCGTTCGGTTGCCTTCCTTGTGGCAAAGGATTCCGCTTTAATTTTTGAGGCTTACTGGGATGGATATGGAATCGATTCGTACTCCAACTCATTTTCAATGGCCAAGAGTATTGTTGGCCTGTTGGTTGGTTGCGCCATCGACGATGGATTTATTGAGAGTCTCGATCAACCAGTTAGTGCTTTTATCCCCGAATTTAACGAGGGGAATAAAGCATTAATCACTATCCGACATTTGCTAACCATGAGTTCGGGTCTTAGCTGGGACGAGGCATACGCCAGTCTTTTCTCAACTACCACCCAAGCTTATTATGGCAAATTCCTGCGGGAGCTTGTGCTCGACCAAACCGTTATAAATGAACCTGGCAGGCAGTTCAATTACCTTAGCGGTGATACTCAGATTCTTTCGCTCATTGTTGCTCAAGCCACTGGCAAAACAGTAAGCGAATACATGTCGGAAAAGATTTGGAGTAAGATTGGTGCCGAGCACGATGCCCTTTGGAGCCTCGACAAGAAAGGCGGGATTGAAAAAGCATACTGCTGCTTTAACTCCAACGCGCGCGATTTTGCACGGATTGGCCGACTTATCCTTAACCATGGACAGTGGAATGGCGAGCAGCTGATTTCCACCAAGTATCTCGACGAAACATTACATCCCACCCTTTACCTGGCCGACAAGGAGCTCAATGGGATTCCAACTGAGCGCTATGGTCATCAGTGGTGGTTTACAACACATCGTGATCACAGGGTGATTTTTGCACGCGGGATATTGGGTCAGTACATTTTTATTATTCCCGATTTGGATATCGTTGCAGTTCGCCTCGGCCACCTGCGAAGCGAAGTGCGCATTGGCGGCCAGCCAACCGATATTTTCGATTATCTCGACATTGCAATGGATATTTCGAATTCCTTGCAGTAGGTTTTACATCATCATACATTTTTTACCATGGATAAGCTGAGGGCAAAATTGCTGGCCTTCCCAGCCGCTGAGTTAAATATTTACTCCAGAGGAAAGAAGAAACTCCAAAAGTTGTTTCATCACGAGCGGGTGGAATACGTGGATAAGGATCCAGATATCCTTGTTTTTCTTACCGGAGGTTCAGAACGTGTAGCATTACAATCGGTTCGGGAGTATGGCTTTTATCTGCTGCTTGCTACTGGAGCCGACAACTCGTGGGCGGCAGCAACGGAGGTTAAGGCTTGGATGAATCAGAATAACATCTCAAGCATTTTAGTCGATTTTTCTGATCCCAAATCCATAGAGTACATAAGCAGCCTATATGCTGTAAAAAGGGGACTGCAAAGGCTCAAGGGACAACGTTTTGGATTAATCGGAGAGCCCTCCGACTGGCTGGTTAACTCTAACATCGACCCCTTTGTAATAAAAACTAAAATGGGCATCGATCAAATAGATATTCCGTGGAGCAAAATTGATATTAATGCCTTTAAAGATGTAGCGCCTGAGTTTACAGCTTTTTTTCGTAATGCCCACCTACAGGAGCTGCTAGCTTCCGGTCAAGTTTATGAGGCTCTCTCGAAACAGATTAAGGATTACGAGCTGAAAGCTCTTACGGTAGAGTGTTTCTCGCTCGTTACATCCCGAAAAACAACTGCATGTCTGGCTCTATCCAAACTCTCAATGGACGGAATTCCTGCTGGTTGCGAAGGCGACACGTGTAGCATGCTCGGCATGATGCTCACAAAAGAACTCTTTGGCGTTGTTCCTTGGATTGCCAACACAACCAGCGTGAATGGCGGTCAAATTTTATTCTCGCATTGCACAATACCCGCAAACTTGCTTAAAAAGTTTGAGATTGATACTCATTACGAAACAGGTAAGGGATTGGCCATTAAGGGTGTGTTAAAGGCGCAGGAGGTAACCATTTTAAGGTTAGATCATACACTAACCCGAATTTTTATTGGTGTTGGTCGAGCGGTTGAGGTTCCATATCAAAAGATGGCTTGTAGAACTCAGCTGGCTGTTGAAGTTTCTGATAAAGTTTGCGATTACTTTATGAATAATCCTTTAGGTAATCATCATCTTATAATCCCGGGAAATTTCCAGATGGGATTAGACCTTGCAGCACGACTTCTCAAATTGGAAAGAGTTTAAAAAAGCCGCATCTGCGGCTTTTTTTTAAACTGTTAGTATCTCTTGCTCCTTTTTCTCGAGCTGTTCTTCAACCTTTTTGTTATAAGCATCGGTCATTTTCTGAACTTCTGCTTCGGCGTTTTTGGCTAAATCTTCGGCCAAACCATCTTTCTGGAGTTTTTTAAGATTCTCGTTTGCATCACGCCTAGCATTTCGAATGCTAACACGTGCATTCTCGCCCTCGTTTTTTACCTGTTTAACCAGTAACTTGCGGCGCTCCTCGGTAAGCGGTGGAACCGCAATTCGGATTATCTCCCCGTTATTCTGAGGATTAAAGCCCAGGTTGGCGGCAAGTATTGCCTTTTCGATAGGGTTAATCATCGATTTTTCCCAAGGCTGAATGGTTATAGTTCGAGCATCAAGTGTTCCAACGTTCGAAACTTGTTGTAGCGGAGTTAATGTACCGTAGTAATCAACCATTAAGCCCGATAGCATTGCAGGATTTGCCTTACCTGCCCTTATCACACGGAGTTCGTTATCTAAATGAGCTATGGCTTTTTCCATTCGCTCCTTAGCCTCTTCTATGCAGAATTCAACTTCTTCAGTCATGGTTCTGTATTTTTTAGGATATAAAAATATTTATTTTTTTACCAAAGTACCAATATTTTCGCCAAAAACTACTTTTTTTAGATTTCCTGGAGTATTCATATCGAATACAATAATGGGGAGATTGTTTTCACTGCACATGGTAAATGCTGTAAGATCCATTATTTTGAGCTTTTTGGAGTAGGCTTCGTCGAATGTTAAGGTTTGATATTTTGTGGCGTTAGGATCTTTTTCGGGGTCGGAAGTGTAAACACCATCAACGCGGGTTCCCTTAAGTAGCGCTTCGGCTTGTATTTCAACCCCTCTTAAGGCCGATGCGGTATCGGTGGTGAAGAAAGGATTGCCAGTTCCTCCAGCAATAATCACAGCATAGCCGTTCTGGAATGCATCAAGGGTTTTGGCTTTAGTGTAAAGTTCGCCCACAGGTTCCATCTTTGTGGCCGTAAATACCTTCGCTTTTCCACCATTGCCTTCAATGGCGCTTTGTAGCGCAAGGCTGTTGATTACAGTGGCCAGCATACCCATTTGATCGCCCTTAACCCTATCGAATCCTTTCGAAACCCCGCTTAATCCCCTAAATATATTGCCGCCACCAATCACAATTCCAACTTCAACGCCTAGGTCAACAATTTCTTTAACCTGCAGTGCATATGAGTTCAGAATGTCTGTATTAATGCCGTAACTATCGTTACCCATAAGGGCTTCGCCGCTAAGCTTGAGTAGAACCCGTTTGTATTTATTCATCTTAAGTGTTTTGTGGTGTAAAAATAATGAAAAAACTTGTTTGTAATTCTCAATCTACCCTTTGATTAAAATAAATCCCGCCCAATCAATGGGCAAGAAACCTTTGGCCATGCACTCTAACTTAGCCAGCCTAAGGGCTTCGGTGTAATCGTTTCCCTTCAACAGGTAGTTATAGAATAGTATCATAAACTCTTTAGTTTTTTGGTCGTGCACCTTCCAGAGCGATGCAATTACGTTCTGAGAACCTGCGTAAATAAAACCTCGTGGAAGAGCCATCATGCCTTCGCCTTCTAAAACTTCGCCAATGCCTGTTTTGCATGCCGATAGCACAACCAAGTTAGCTTTAGTTTTAATGTTAAACAGTTCGGCCATCCTCAAGAAGTGGCTATCCTTTTCCAAGTTGTCAGAGGCCTGAAAGAATAAACCACTGTTGTGTCTGTCGCCGCTGACTCCATGACTAGCTATGTGTAAAATGGTGTGTTGTGACATTTTTTCAATAAACTTACACTTGGTAGCATCTGTCCCAACAACGAGCTCGTAGGGTATCTTCTTCGAACCGAAAAGTTTTGTAATCTCATCAACCTCCGACTGCGAGTAGGGCAGGGGCACAAGCATAGTCCTGTTGTTATAGCTTCTAAAAACCTCTTTGTCGTTGATGTTTGCATGGCTTAGCATGGTGGGGGAAATAAACTCTGTTTCCCCAAAGGTTGGGGCAATTGCCAGTAAACTCCAATTACTTCGACTTGCAGTATTTGAGAACCCTTTTGATGTGTACAGATACTCAATGCTATGTTTTTTTATAAGAAGTTCACCATCGGGGCTAGTGAAGAGTTCAAAGGGAATTTCCATCAAGCTCTCATCGGCAAAAATGTGTAATTTTTGCTTTCCCCTAATAATTGGCTCCATGGGCTTTATGAGCAACTCGTAGAACTCTCTTTGATACGGGCTTTGGCTGATGCCTGTTTTAATATCTCTAGTAAACCCTTGTACTTGGCTACTAAACTCATTAATTGTAACAAGATGAATGTCCGATTTTTTTGGGTTTACCCCCACAATGAAAATCGAATCACCTTTGGTGAAATACTGAATTGCTGCTGCTGTCTTCTCAATTGATGTCTTCGTGCCAAGAGCATTTGCCGTATTGTCCATAAATTCGAGGGTTGCGCTGTACCTCTCCGACAGATTTACCTTTACTCTGTACAGTTCCTTTTTCAGATCGAATAGAATGTCATTTTCGTCACCCGAGGCCTGAAGGTTGGCAATCTGATTGGTTAGCTCCGAGATTCGCCTAAGTTCAAGCTGAGCGCTATCCGAGGCATAGCGTTGTGCAATGTTGCGCTGGAAATTGAGGTTAAAAGCCCTGGGGCTATCGGACAAAACGAAAGCGGTATCAATATACGAACTGTTGGTTTGTGCTAGTTTCCAAGAAGCAAAGATTCCATAGAATGATGATTTTTTTAGGTTTGAACTGGCCTCCATCGCCAGTCGTTCGTCGGCAATACCGCTATAGTGGTACTTTATTATCAGATTTGTATACGCAACAAGCTTCAACATATGCTGAAGCTCAGCTTCGTTAGCCCCCTCGTTCAGCTTTAACCTATAGGATTCCAGCATGCTAAGAAGTATATCGCGAACGTAAGGAATGTAAAGGTTGTGAAAGTTTACGGGCGGTAATAGCTTAAAGTTGTCTTCAATGCTTTGGTAATGGTTAAATCCTATGGACTTTAAAGTATTTTCGTAGTATGCAATTGCCTTTGTGTAGTTTTGAGTTTTGTGATAAATATCGGCCTTATCCAGATAGTAGTTCACAAGGGTAGGCGATAAGGGGCTTTTGTAAATATCGATATAGATTTTATAAAACTCATCAAGCTTTTTGCTAGCCATATCGTATTGGCAGCTCATTCGGTACAGCATGCTCTCGGAATAAACTGCTAACCCCTCGCTAATCTTAGGATTTGCAAAGCCAGAAAGTTCTTCATGCAGCTCTTTAAGGTATTTTTGGGCATTATCATAATCCCCAAGCCTAATGTACGATTCAATTATTGTGGTGTATCGGTTGTGACGATTTAGCATATTAAAATCGCTGAGATCCCTGTTGCTTTTTAACAGTTCGTTAGCCCTAGTGCAGAACTTAATTGCATTGTTGTAATCGGCATTCTGAAGGTAGAACCGGCCAATGTTATCGCTAAGGATAATCTCCATACCCACATCGTCTTTTGACTTGTCGAGTAGTTCTATCGATTTGGTTAGATATTCAATGGCCATCTCAATATCGTGGGCAGCAATATTGCCCCCAATGGCAGCGTAAAGATCCGAAATGGAAGAAGTGGGCATGTCAAAATCATTGATACAGGCATCCCAGTGTTCCCACGCCTTTTTGTACTGGCCTAAGGAATAGTACCTCGACCCAATATCGCGATTGATAATAAAACCAAACCGTGGGTAGTCATCTTTTGAGTGGTTATTGAGAAAAGCCTCGTACCAAGGTATCTTATCAGTCACATTGGGCTCAAGTATAGCAAGGTTATAGTAGCCAATTAGCATTTCGATGTGATTAGCACCCAGATGTTCCTTGGCCACATCTAGGGCATTGAGCAAAATCTCCCTCGCCTTATCCCTTTGCCGATGGGTGTATATCCAGTAGGAGTACTGATTGGCCACAAAAAGATAGTCCTTAAAGTTCGATTGCTCTAGGTATCTTGTTTGAATAGATTTGAACTCTTCATAAGCCTTTTGGTACTGCTGCAGGTTCACCAAACGGTAGGGAACATACCATACAGTATCGGCTGGGGCTTCGCGGTATTCGCCAAATACAACATCGGGTTTGCTTTGTGAGTGTAAACTTGATGCAACTATAAGGGACAGTGCAATGGTAAAAGCTATTCTTTTGAGGATCATCTCATTTGTTTTAGGTGAATGAGCGGCAAAATATAATATATAGGCAGAACAAGCAAAAAAAAAGCTACCAGTTATGGTAGCTTTTTTAGTAATATACTGATATTAAGCGTTAAGCGAAACGCGCTTAAATCCGATAACCTTTAAGTCTGAGGCAATGGACTTGAGGTAATCCTTTACGCTCATCTTGCCGTCCTTAATGAAATCTTGGTTCATTAGGGTGCTCTCCTTGTAAAATTTCTGAAGTTTGCCTTGGGCAATCTTATCAAGCATATTCTCGGGTTTTCCTTCGAGACGTGCTTGCTCGCGACCAATTTCAAATTCTTGCTGGCGAATTTTCTCAGGAACATCGTCAACATCTACCGCTACAGGGCTCATTGCAGCAACCTGCATGGCAACGTCTTTACCAACTTGATCGTCGAAACCACCCTTGTTGAATGCAACGATGGTGGCGAGCTTGTTTCCGGGATGGATGTAAGCAACCACTTTTTCGCCTTCGAGTTTCTCGTAGTAGGAGAGTTCGAATTTCTCGCCAGTAATCCCCGACTGATCCATTACTAGATCACCGATGGGACGACCATCAATTTTAATCGCCTTAAGCGACTCTATATCGGCAGGCTGATTTGCTAGAGCAGCGTTCAGAATGTTTGTTGTAAGGCCTACAAAATCTTGGTTCTTAGCCACAAAATCGGTTTCGCAGTTTAGTACAACAATTGCACCTTTTTTGCCATCGGCAGTTATGGCGGCAAGGGCTGCGCCTTCACCAGCCTCGCGGTCGGCACGCTTATTAGCAATGGCTTTTCCTCTCTCGCGGATTAGCTCAATCGCTTTTTCGATATCGCCGTTCGACTCTTCAAGGGCTTTTTTGCAGTCCATCATCCCTGCGCCTGTAAGCTTGCGGAGTTTGGCTATATCTGCAGTTTTTATCTCAGACATTGTGATATTTTTTTGTAGTTACTACTGTGTGTTTATTCTTCGGACGATTCGTCGCTGTCGTTTTCAGAGTCATCGTTCTGGTCGATGTTCTCATCCTGAACTTTGGCTTTGGGAGCCCTAGCGCTCTTTCTAGCTCTAGTGCGGCTTGGTTTTTCGTCAGCGTTGTCATCGTCAGCGCCAGGCCCTTCTTTATCCTTTTCGTTTTTGCGCTCGTCTAAACCTTCCTGGATAGACTTCACCATCACGTCAACAATAAGAGAGATTGACTTGGATGCATCGTCGTTGGCCGGTATTACAAAGTCAATTGGAGTAGGATCACAACAGGTATCAACCATTGCGAATACCGGGATATTCAATTTTTTTGCCTCGTTAACGGCGATATACTCTTTCTGAACGTCAATCACAAAAAGTGCTGCGGGTAGTCTATTTAGATCGGCAATTGAGCCAAGGTTTTTCTCCAGTTTAGCACGTTGACGGGTAATTTGCAGCTTCTCACGCTTCGAGAGGTTGGTGAAGGTTCCTTCGGTCAACATTTTGTCGATAGAGGTCATCTTCTTAACCGCCTTGCGGATAGTGGGGAAGTTGGTGAGCATTCCACCAGGCCAGCGCTCAGTAACATATGGCATGTTTACTGGCTTAAGCTTTTCGGCAACAATCTCTTTGGCTTGCTTTTTTGTGGCAACAAAAAGAACTTTACGTCCCGATTTTGCGATTTGCTTCATGGCTGCAGCAGCCTCGTCGAGTTTTACGGCTGTTTTTTGAAGGTCGATAATGTGGATACCGTTGCGCTCCATAAAGATGTAAGGAGCCATTTTGGGGTTCCACTTGCGCTTTAGGTGTCCAAAGTGAACGCCTGCGTCGAGTAACTCTTTAAAATCTGTCTTTGGCATTTTAATTTGATTAAAAAATTAGTTAAAGTTGGCAATTGCTTGGTAGTTTCAAGTGTGTGAAAGTCCGAGCAATTTACAGCGTGCGCTGTTTGCCAAAACATAAATTGTAAGCGATTAACGCTTGCTGAACTGGAATTTCTTCCTTGCCTTGGGTTGACCAGGCTTCTTGCGCTCCACCTCACGTGGGTCGCGGGTCATAAAGCCGTTAGCTTTAAGAGCGGGCTTGTTCTCAGCATTTAGTTCAACCAGGGCGCGAGCAATACCTAGGCGCATGGCTTCGGCTTGTCCTTTTACTCCGCCACCATCAAGGTTGGCCTTAACATCGTAAGTGCCAAGTAGGTTTAGCACCTCAAAGGGTTGTTTCACCACGTACTGCATAAGCACGGAGGGGAAGTAATCCTTGATGTCTTTTCCGTTAATGGTGATGCTACCTTTGCCTTCCTGAAGATAAACACGTGCTACAGCGCTCTTTCTTCGACCCGTTGCATTAATTACCTGCATAGCTGTTACTTAATTGAGTTTAACTTAATTTCCATGGGTTTCTGAGCCTCATGCTTGTGCTCGTTGCCGGCGAATACGTAAAGGTTTCCATAAACCTTAGAGCCTAGACGGTTCTTGGGAAGCATTCCCTTTACCGCATGCTCAATAATGGCTGTGGGTTTACGTTGTAACCAATCCTTTGGCGTAGCGCTGCGCTTACCTCCTGGGTAGCCAGTGTAATGGTAGTAAGTTTTCTCAGTCATCTTATTACCGGTTAGGCGAACCTTCTCGGCATTGATGATGATTACATTGTCCCCACAATCAACGTTGGGGGTGAAGCTGGGCTTGTACTTGCCGCGCAACAGTTTCGCAACTTTGCTGGCCAAACGCCCTAACACTTCGTTGGTGGCATCAACCACAATCCACTCTTTTTTTGCAGTGGCATCGTTGGTCGATACGGTTTTGTAACTAAGTGTGTCCACGTTTAAACTCCTCTGTTTTAGTTAATACCTGTTAATTTTCCGTGATCCAAACGGTTATAATAAGCGGGATGCAAAAATACAGCTAATTATTTAATCTACAATATCAACCATTAATTATTTTTGGATATTCAGTTTCACCCTCAGTTTTATGCTCGAATCTTTTTGTATTTTTAGTGCATCCCACATGTTGAGAAATATGAAAAAATTTTGGGATGGGGTTTCGAAAGATTATGGTTTTTAAAATCAGTAAATAATAGTAGAGGAATGCGGTTAGGGTTAGATTTCTTTACGCGCGATGTGCTTGATGTTGCTCCCGATTTGGTAGGCGTGCAGCTGGTAAGGGCATTCCCTAATGGGCACATTGAGCGTTTTACCGTGTCGGAAGTGGAAGCCTATAGAGGTGAGGATGATTTGGCTTGCCATGCTTGCAAGGGAAAAACCCAACGCACTTCGGTAATGTACATGCAGGGTGGTGTAACCTATGTGTACTTGATTTATGGAATGCATTGGATGCTAAATGTGGTTACTGGTCCCAAGGATTTTCCGCAGGCAGTTCTAATCAGAGGTGTTTTAGGTTGCGAAGGCCCTGGTCGTGTTGGGCGACTTCTAGAAATTGACAAGAGTTTTAACGGAGTGGACATTACTGGCTCAAATCAAATATGGTTTGAGTCAGGGGAATCAGTTCCTAATATTAAAACAGGACCCCGCATAGGGGTAAACTATGCGGGGTTGTATTGGGCCAATATGCCTTGGCGGTTTTGGATAGCTAAAGTTGATAATGTCCTTAAATAGTCTGGCTCTGCTCAATTTTACGCACTTGTTCTTTAATTTCGGTCCAGGTTTGCGCATCCATTTTTGGCCCGATAACCTCAATTACCCTGCCCGAAAGGATTGCGCCTATTTGGCCGCACTTCTCCAACGAAAGCCCCCGCGAAAGCCCATATAGAAAGCCAGAAGCGTAAAGGTCGCCAGCACCAGTGGTGTCAATAGAATTAACCTTAATCACGCCAACCTGATAGACATCGTCTGCCTTTTTAATCAACGATCCTTTAGACCCAAGTTTTACTATGGCAATTTCTACCTTCTTGGCAATTATATCCAGCGATTCCTCGGGTGATTTGTGGGTAAAGGCTTTCGACTCTTCCTCGTTGGCAAACACTATATCAACGTACTCGTCAACAATCCTTGTTAAAAATTCGAGGTTCGACTCCACCACGTTGTAGCTGGCCATGTCGAGTGAGATTTTTAACCCTGCCGATTTTGCTGTTTTAATGGCTTTTTCAATTAGCGCATGATTTTGAACCAGATATCCTTCGATGTGTAAGTAATCGTAGCCATCAAAGAAATCGCGGTTGATATCCTCGGGCACCAATTCAATGGCTGCGCCAAGGTTAACCGCAAAAGTTCTTTCCGAATCGGGCGAAACAAGTGCGAGTGCTCTTCCTGTTGCCGATTTACTGGAGAGTAATTTGGGGCTGATACCCGCCTTGACCATATCGTCGTGGAAAAATTTTCCCAACTCATCGTTGCCAACCTTACCCACAAAGGCTGTTTTTATGCCAAGGTTTGCAAGTCCATTTATGGTATTGGCTGCACTTCCACCCGAAGCTAGGGTTTGTGGCAAACCCTTTGTTTTCTCCATAGCGCTGTTGATGGTGGTCTCGTTAACTAGTTGCATGCTCCCCTTGGGAAGATTAAGCGTTTCAAGTAATTCGTCGCTCTTAAGGCTAGTCATAATATCCACTAGCGCATTACCTATTCCAAATACTTTTGCCATAGCTGTTTTATGTTTGCCACAAAATTAGGGATAATAAACCGAAATACCAGATTTCTGTATTTTTGTTTGAATTGGCATTTTTTTTAAAATCATTAAAAAAAATTTGGTGGGAATATATAAAGGCTATATATTTGCACTCGCAAAAACGGGATGCCGTTTTTTAAAAATCAACATTCCTCATTAGCTCAGTTGGTTAGAGCACCTGACTGTTAATCAGGGGGTCCTAGGTTCAAGTCCTAGATGAGGAGCCAAGCCTGCATATTTTTTGCAGGCTTTTTTGTTTAATCTTACAGCTTACGGCTTTAGCAAATAAAAAAAGCAGCCATGGGCTGCTTTAAAAGTATTATAAAGGGATTCAAAACCTTACATTGCCTCAACCAGCGAGAGCAACCCAACAGCCAGCCCCGGTTTACCATCCCTAAAGTTAAAGAAAAGGTGATAAGCCCCGGTTCTATTGCATACATATTCAATAGATGGGTGATCGGTACCCGTGGCTACAATATAGGTTGTGGCCAAAAGCCGGTTGTTGTCGAGTAGCTGAAGAACGACCTTTCCCTCAAAATCCTTAGAGTTGCAAACGGAGAAGCGATATTTAATACCCTTACGCAGAATTACGGAGAAACGCTGAGTTGGAGGAGGATCACCTGCATCGAGACGGATTCTGAAATCCTTCAAAAAGGTGGCATCTCCGGCAATCATCCCGCAAATCTCAATGAGATCGTCCTCTGATTGAGCTTTACTCTCGTTATTGAATCCGAGAAGGAAAAACGTAAAGATTAAAATCGTAAGGCTTATATTTTTCATAATTCAGGAATTTCTGTGTTAGCTTTCAAGTAATCTGTTTCTTGTGTCCTGAACCTTTTTTATGATTTTACTTAAGGTTTCATCGGACATGATAATTGTTTGTGTATCGTTTTGAATAATGGTGAGAACACCATCCTTTTCCACGGTAACGGGATCGCCATACTCGTATACTATACGCACATCGCGGTAAAGGGCCTGAATTTCCTCGAAATCCTCAATCAGCTTGGCGATATTTGGTTCACTGCGGTAGTTGTTTAACAGGAGCATTAAGTGGCTCATTATCGTTTTCTGCTCGCCAATAGTTTCGTTGATTCTTGGGTGTTTAGAGTCTTCGGCCACACGGGTCGATAGGTAGAGCCCCTCAATCCACACACCAGCAATAATTAGAACGCTAAGATGAGGCCTGTTGGTCTCACGAAGGTAGTTGTCGATTCTATTGAAGCTTTGTTGTGAGATAAGCATTAAGGAATCCAGATTCTCCTTGTTGGTGGCAATGCGATTAAGTGTGGCAAAGTCGAAGAATTGCCCTACCTGAATTCCGTCGGCCAGTGATTTAATTGTGGTAATGTAATTGATCACCATTGAGGTGCGCTCATACATGTTAATGTAACCCAGGTCGGCACCAAAAATGCCCAATCCAATTGCCTTTTGAAAACTAGTGTTAAGATTCTTCTCGAGCTGTGTTTTGGCCACATAGTCGCGGTTGAATGGAATTTTTAGACCCTTGATAAGCGCGGCAGTTTCTACTGGTGAGGATACGTTAGAAATCATATCGTCAATAACCTCCGAGGCAATCTCGAGGGGCTTGTCATCAAGCAATTCGGGTGGAATGTCAAACTCATCACGGCTTATATTTCGCTCCGAATCGAAGAAACGACAGGAGGTTACGAGTAGAGCTATGGTCAATATGAGAATGATTTTTTTATACATAACTTGTGGCAATTGTTTGATGAATTTGCAGCTCTAAAATACTCAAGTAAAGGTATGAAAAAATATTATTTTTTAAGTTTGGGGATTTTAATTTTCCCGAAAAAATCGATCAGCTTTTTAAGTGTTTCAAAATATAGCGTAATGTATAAAATTGCTGTCATTAACCAGATAAAGCAAATATTGAACCAAAAAGTATCGTAGTATTTTCCCAGCAAGTGCTTTTGTGGGGCAAAGAAATGCGAACGGAAGTCGAATCTATGATTTGGAATTGGATCGCGGTATATGGGATCGTACTGCTGTACAAGTTCCCCTTTGTACTGTAAAATCTTGTTTTTTTCAAATTTTTTGGTGGCCAAATCGGCAATGCTCTCGTTGTGATATGCCCTTCGCTTAGCCTCGTATAATCGTGGATTTGTTGATACCAGATGTGAAATTATCCGGTCGCGTTTCTGATTAGCCAGCTGGAATATCTTGCTGTAGTGAGTCTTCAACTCATCAAGATAATCGACGGTGGCAAAAGCCGTTTCGAAGTCGAACAGATCGGGGGTTAACTTGTCGAAGTAGTTGAATTGAATTGATGGGGCTAGGAAGTTAATCTCCTTGAAAAGAGAGTTTCTAAGCACCAAGATGTTCGTGTTGAATTTGGCTTTAACCTTGGTGTCCTCAATGCCTCTATCTAAAAGGTCGATGTTCTCGCTTAGAAGTTTCTCCAGTTCAGGGATGTAGTAAACAGTTTTGTAATCAGCGTTTCGCTCAACCTTCTCAATGTCGTAAAAGGTTTTGTGGAAATCGTTATCCTTAAACTGGCGAACCACTAGCCCCTCGTACCCCCACTTGGTAACCATGAACTCGGCTATTAGTGGAACTCGACCAAAGCTGCCCACTGCACGGTTAAGCTTATCGAAGCTAAACATGGCTCCCGAAAGCACCATCATGGGGATCATCAGCAATGGAATAACAATGTATATGGTGACAGCCGAGTTGAATGTGGCCGATATGTTTAATCCAAGCAGGTTGGCGAAAACTGCCGTGGAGAATAGTACAAGCCAGTACTCAAAGTTCATTCCATGGAGCTGTAGAATTCCATTGGCAATGAGCACAAATGTTATTGATTGGATCGCCGAAAGGACTACTAATATCGATATCTTACTAAAAAGGTACGAAGTACGGCTTAGGTTCAAGAACGCTTCGCGCTTAAGCAGTTTTCGATCGCGGAATATCTCCTCGGCGCTTACGGTAAGCCCAATGAACAGGGCTACAATAAGGGCCATAAAGATATATATAGGTATGTTCTCGTTCTCGTAGAACACGTATACGTTCGAGTTCGGATCGGCAATATATCGGATTACGTAGGCTAGGATAAACCCTAGTATGGGTGTTTCCAGAAGGTTAAGTACAATGTACTGAGTATTGCTGATCTTTGAGAGAAAATCGCGCGTGGTGTAGATGAAAAACTGCTTAATCCTCGAGGGAATATTTAGGGATTGTGGCGGCGGCTCGCTTTCGTCGTTCAGCGATTTTAGCTTGATATTCTCGGTAAAATACTCCTCCCATTTTGGCGGTGAAACTTTTCGGATAGGAGTGTAGCGGCCGAATTCATCGACCACCTTAGCTTCAATAATGTTGAAGATCAACTCAGGGTTCACGTTACCGCAGGTTGGGCACTCGCCCTGGTCGCTGTTAATCTGCATGTCGAGCCGCTTGAAATACATCACGGCTTCTACAGGATTTCCGTAGTATATCATGTACCCACCCGTGTCAAGGATCATCATATTGTCGAACATCTTGTAGATGTCGGACGATGGCTGGTGGATTACTACGAATATTAGCTTCCCTTTAAGCGTGAGTTCCCTCAGCAGATCCATTACGTTCTCCGAATCGCGCGACGATAATCCCGAGGTTGGCTCATCAACAAACAGGATGGCCGGTTCGCGAATAAGCTCAAGGGCTATGTTGAGCCTTTTACGCTGTCCTCCGGAAATCATCTTATTAAGGGGCGATCCAACTTTTAGGTCTTTGCGCTCAAAGAGGCCTAAGTTCTGCAGCGTTTTGTATACTAGCTGTGTTAGCTCCTCTTCCGATTTATCCTTAAAGCAAAGTTTTGCGTTGTAGTAAAGGTTTTGGAATACGGTAAGCTCTTCTATCAGTAGATCATCCTGTGGGATAACTCCAATAACCCCTTCGAGTTGATCCTTCTGGTGGTGAAGGTCGATTCCGTTTATTCGAACCTGACCCGATGTGGGCGCTTCGATACCGGCAAGTACGTTAAGCAGCGTGGTTTTGCCTGCACCGCTTGCCCCCATTATGCCGATAAGCTTACCCTGCTCTTCGTTGAAAGAGATATTGCGTAAGCCAATATCACCCGATTTAAACCGGTAACCTACATCGTCAACATTATAGGTTATTCTGATACTTGTGGAGTCGGCCAGGTAGTGGGCAACTACGTCGGTATAATAGATAGGCTTACCCTTGGGGAGTTTTATGGAGCTACCGCTGGCAAATAAGTATATCCGCTTGTTATTGATGGGTAGACCATTGAGGTAAATATCCTCATTCCCCGTGTACCTTAGGAAGTAGAGATCCTCACTCTTTATCTGCAGAATGTATAGGTAGCCATTAAGCGCTTCGGTGGGGATGTGTTTGCAATGTTCTCCTTTCTCGGGCTTATCGTGGATAGTAAGAACACTTGAAAAGTCGAGATCCTTGGGGTCGTTGTTGACCACAAAGTTCTCAATATCGGTAAATTCTTCTTTCGAAAGTTTAAACACATCGGCCACCGTGTTGATAATGGCCATTCGCTGATCGGTAAACTTACGGTCGGCATTAACCAACTCGAATAGGCGGACTAGTACAACAACCTTTTGCTTCTGGGTAAGGGTTTTATTGATTTTCTTACAGATACCCAGGATCTTTACGGAGTCTTTAACCGAGGTAAGTTTAACCTTTTTGGGTTGCCCATCCTCTTCCTCCTCCTTGTCGTCGTTGAGCCCGGCATGCTGATCGAATAATTTTATATACTCCTCAACGGCTTCGTCGTTAACCTGCTGCATGAGGAAATTCACAACGTAGTCGCGCTCGTTGGATTCAACGCCCTCGTCCTGCTTTGCAATAATAGCAAAGAGTTGCATTAAAGCCTTGAGAATTTCCTCACTCATGGGCTGAGATTTTTTTTTGGTTAGTTCAGGTTAAGAAATCGGCCTAGCAATTTAGTTGAGAGTGTAGCTAACCTGTTCGAAAGGAACATCTACGATATCGGCATACTCCTCTCCGGCTTCCTGCATATCCTCGTCGTCCTCGGGGTAGTACCATTTCACCAGAATCTCTTTGCCATCCTCGTGCATCTCCTCCAGCTTCATCAGTATATCAAGAAGCAACTTGGAGCTGGCGGTGTTGAAGTACACCAGCTTGAAAGTGAAAATGGTTTTTGCATTTGGGCCAGCAGCGTACTCGTCGAGCCAATTCAGAATTGGATCGTAGAATGCGGTAACATCCTCGGGCAGCGAGCGGCCGGAAATCTCAAAGATGTCGTTATCAGCATCAAGAATTACAGTGGGGGTATCGTCGGTACCCAGAATCTTTATGGTTTCCATAGCTCAATTATTTACTCGTTTCGGGAAATGGTTGAGGTTAGAATAAAAAAGTGTGTCTCCTCGTCGATGGGGAGGAAGTGGTAATCGAGCTTGCGACCAGTTTTTCGCGCAATGTCGATAAACCCTAGTCCAGCACCACCTTTTTCGGAAAGCCTACCTTCGCGCATTTGCGTTTTGTAGAGTTCCTTTAGGCCATCCCTGTCGAGGGTGTTGATGTGATCGAGGATTTTTGAAAGCTCAACGATTTTTGAGTTTTCAATCACGTTACCCGTGGTAACATGGTACTCAATCTCACCCTTACTAACCATAAATATTCCCCTACCTGCAAATAGGAAGTCGTCGGAGCCAAAGCTGTCGGCGTGCTTACTAATGTTTTGCAGGCACTCAACCATTACGTGGAATACCTTTTTCTGCACCGAGTTCGACTCCTCCTCCTTTGCCATGTTGGACTCGGTGAGTGAGGTAAACGCCTTGGTGATCTGGTGGGTTATTTCACCCTCGTAGACGAGGGTAATTTCATGAGCTTTCATCGACTTGTAGAAGTCGTAGACAAACTCCAGAAAACCTTTAACATTTCTTTTATCCATAGCCCGTAAAATTAAATAATTTACCGATAATAAACAATTTAGAATTGAATTCCTATTAGAAGAACGTCGTCAATTTGCTTGTGGTCACCCTTATATTCCTCAAAATCTTTCGAAAAAAGGTCGTTAAATTGGGGCATTGTCATAGATTGGTTCTCCATGATAAGCTCCCTGATGCGGGCGGGGCTGTATTTTTTGTTCTCATCACCACCTACCTGATCGGGCATTCCATCGGAGAAGAAGAATATCTTGTCGTCGGGTTTAATCTCGATTAAGTAGTTGGTGAACTCCTTTTCCTCCTTTTTTGGGTGTGGAATACCGCCAATTGCTTTTCGATCGCCCTTTAACTCCTGCAGCTCATTGTTTCTAAGCAGATAAAGCGGTCTGTGTGCACCCGAGTAGTGTAGCTCTTTGCGTTTTAAGTTGATTTTACAAAGAGCTATGTCCATACCGTCGCGAGCGTCGGCATCGGGTCTATCCTGTTTTAGCGTTTTACGAACCCCATAGTGGAGCAAATCCAGAACTTTACTTGCTGAATAGGAAACATCGTGATCCACTACGTTATTTAGAATAAAGTAACCAATAAAAGAGAGTAGCGCACCCGGAACGCCGTGGCCCGTACAGTCAACTGCTGCAATGTAAATACTGTCTTCCTTAACAAAAAACCAAGGGAAATCGCCACTTACCACATCGCGAGGTTTGTAGTAGATAAACGATTTGGGTAGATACTGCCTGATAATACGGTTATTGGGCAAAATTGATGTTTGAATGCGCTGGGCGTAGTTTATGCTCTCGGTTATCTTACGGTTCTTGTCCTGGATCTCCAGCTCTATTCGTTTTGCCTCAGTAATATCGTGGCTAACAAAAAGTATAGTTTCAAGCTCATTCTCGTTAAATTCGGGAATCGCCGAAATGTGCATTATCGTTTCACCGAGTTTAGAGTTGAACGTTAAGTCGCTTTCCACTTTGGTTTTACTGGTTTTTATGGATTTTATAGTATCCTTAAGGAAAGTGGCAAGCGATTCGTTGAACTCAACGGAGTTGAGGGTTTGGTTAATAAGATCTTTTACTGGAATACCGAGATATTCCTCCACCATTGGGTTTGCGTAGAAGAATTGTCCGCTGGTGTTAAGTCGCATAATCATATCGGGCGAATTCTCCGAAAGGGCCTGCATTTTACTCCGCATGCGCTCCTCTTTTTCTGCCCGCTTACGTTCGGTTATATCCTGTGAGTTAAGAATAATCCCGTTGATGGCCGTATCATCGAGTAGGTTTCGCCCGGTAACCTCGAGGAACAGCTTGGTTCCATCCTTTTTCATAAAGGTGTACTGGATGGTGATTGGTACTCTGGGCGACTCGAGTAGCTTATGAAACATTTCGTTGATATCTTGCTCACCCTTGCGTGTAAGGCGATCCATGTCCTTGCCCGACATCATCTCCTGCGGAGTATATCCTAAAATTTTGGTAACCGATGGGCTGATGTAGGTTAACTTTTGACTGCTGCTATAGATTGAGATAATCTCAGAGGCGTTTTCCAACAGTGAGTGAAGACGCTTTTGGGCGTTTTCTACCTCCTGTATTTTTAACTCCAGCTGAAGGTTTGATTTTTCGAGTTCCTCATGGGTAGCCCTCATTTCCTCAGCATTCTGACGAAGTTCCTCCTCGTTCTCCTTCAGTTCCTGGGTCATCTGTTGAGCCTCAAGGAGCAGCTTTTCAGTTTTCTGGTTAATACGCAGGTTAAAGATTGTGCGGGCAATTATTTCGCCCATCTCTTTCAGAAAACGGATGGTTAACTCGGGGATATGATCCTCGATGGAGGCAAATTCAATAACTCCCTGAAGTTTTTCGTCGGTTACCAGAGGAACAATTATGAGACTTTTGGGTTTCTTATCGCCCAAAATACCGGAGGTTATGGTTGCATAGTCATCGGGTATCTCAGTTCGGTAAATTATGTCTTGCTCGTAGGCGCATTGTCCTATTAGCCCTTGCCCAATTCTAAACTCTTGGTTAATGAATTTTTTTCGGTTATAGGCATATGTTGCAAGGTTGATAAGCGCTTTCTTATCGTCATCAAAAATATAAAGGGCTCCTTGGATTATGTTGATGTACTTAATCAGCTTCACGAGCACCTCGTACGATAGCTCACCCAGGTTATTGTGAAGGCGAAGAATGTAGGAAACCTCATCCTTTCCCTTGGCAATCCAGCTTTGCTCGGCTTCTCTCTTGTTGTTGTCCAGCAGGTTGTCGCGCATCACCAGAAGTGATTTTCCTAGAATGTCATCGTCGTCGCCAATTTGAAATGGTGCATTGTAGTTACCCTCGCCAATGGTTTTGGCAAACAGGGCGTTCTTGTTGATATCCTGATCTTTCTGCTTAAGTTCCTCTTCTAGGAAAGAGACTTTTTCGCGATGTCGTTTCACAACTACATAAGTAACGTATACTAGCAGAAATGGAAGCAGATCAATAATCCAAAGCGATGGATTTGCCTTATGTATTTGTGCAATCCCCTTTAGCGAGAAAGCAATTTCATGTGTAGTAAACTCCAGAATCCAAACTGTTACAAGAGCAGTTAGTCCCAATGTTCCTGCTACTATAACCTTTTGGGCTATAGCTCTGCTGATGCTCTCCGAAGAAGGGGGGTTATGGGTTGTCATACTATTCCTCCGTGCTAATGCCTATAGATGTAATATGTTTGCTAAGCGTATTGGCCAGGCTCTCGAATATCTTAACTTTTTCCTCGCTAAAGGACGAAAAAGAAGCCAACTCAATAACGGCAACCGATTCACCTTCCTTATTAACAACTGGAATTATTAGAAGGTTGCTGGGTGTGCCTTTACCTAATCCCGATAAAACTGTAATATAATCATCGGGAACCTCGCTAAGGTTGAGCACAACCTTGTTTTTTGCCACTTGTCCTGGAAGGGTTTCACCTTCGATAAAACTCGGTGGTTCGCTTTCGGAAAAGTAAGCGTATGAGGCAACCATTTCGAAGGTATTCGATGCCTTGACAAAAGCTATGGCCTGTACAATCTCATGTTTACTTGCTATGTTTGAGAGCAGCTTCTCCAAAAATTTACTCTGCGACTCAAACTTAGCAGTGGGAATTAAATTTTGTGCCTCGGTCTGGTAGTCAATATTAATTACCTTTTCGGTTACCTTGGCTTTTGCTTCCTCTTCCTCTTCTTGTTTTCTGCTTTCGCGAATGGTTTTTTTTAGCTGTTCAAGTTCATCAGATACTTTGTTTAGGCTCCGATAGTATGATGATAGCTGCTGGAAAAGCAGAATGGCGATAATAATAACGACCAGCATAAGGACAACAGCGAGCAGGGGCGTTTTCGTCTGCGCCTGGGTAATCCGATTGTGAAGTGCAATTAATGATCCCGATGCGCTAATTATTAGCACTATCAAGAGGATGCCGTAGCTAAATCTAGAGTTGGATGTGAAGATTTTCATGAGGCATCAAAGTTATTTTAGGTTTTGTAAAAAACGTATTATCTGTTCGGTTTTATATATATGATCAACCTTTGTAAGCTTGAGCGAGGACTCAGTCATAGTTTTAACCTGACACTCCTCGGGATCCTGAACAATGGCAACACCACCATAGTCCTTAATCTTTTTTAAACCAAAGGCTCCATCCTTATTTGCTCCCGACAGGATAATGCCAACCAATTTCTCCCTGTAAACCTGTGCGGCAGTCACAAACGAGAGATCGATTGAGGGGCGCGAGTGGTTTACCGGGGGCTCGGTTGACAGCGCAATTTTATTACCTAGTTCGATGAACATGTGATAGTTGGCTGGAGCAAGATATGCTTTTCCTGGCTTGATTTGGTCCTTATCGAATGGTTCTATAACGGGAATTGCCGATTTTATTGATAGCGCCTCAACAAACCCGCTCCGAACATGCTTAAGCCTGTGAAGGCTTAGCAGAACGGGTAGGGGGAAGTTTGCCGGGAGAGAACTCAAAATTCGAGTAATTACCTGGAAACTACCTGCTGAACCGCCTATGATTACTGCTTTATACATCAATTTTTATCCTGCTTTCTTTTTGTAAATTTTCTCCGCGTCGTTAACTACGGTAAATTTATTGTTTGAATTTGTATTTTCCAAGGTTTCTTTCGCCCCCAGAGCCAAATACCCTCCGGGAATAAGGCTGTTGTGAATGGCATTAAGGCACTTATCCTGTAGTATCTGGTTAAAGTAGATAAGCTGATTTCTGAAGAGCACCAGCTTTATGCCCGATGGGGCATTGTTGAGCAGTGTATCCTGCTTAACAAATGTTACTCCTGAAATCAGGCTGGTGTCGATTAGTATACTTCCCGATGAGCTAGCAATAGAGTGGTAATCGGCGTAGCGGTTATGCCCATTGAGCCGTTCGTAGTTTGCCTCATTAACCTCCAGCTGCTTGGCATCGAGTTTTCCGGAAAGGATTTTCTTGGTGGTCTCCTCGCTTATGGTTGATGCGAAAATTTGAAACTGATCCAGCAAATTCATCTCTTTAAGTAAAATGCAAAGAGAGTAAAGTTCTTCGCCAGAATCGAAAGCCGCAACCCATATCTTCAACTTGGATGAGTTTTTAACAATATCGGGGATTACTTCCTCTCGAAGTGCTCTCCAAAGCGAGGGATCGCGGAACATCTCGGTGGTTTCGGGAATAATATCGCCAAGGAAATATTCAAGAAAAGCTTTGTTGCTGGTTAGTCTATTAGTAAGTCCATCGGCATCTTTTAACCCATTCTTGGCAATAACCTCCTCGAGCCTACGCTTAAACGAGGTTAGCGCAAAATCCCTGAAATCGAGACCATAGGTATCGAGTAACGCTTTAATAACGTTCCGGGTTTCAACTATGCCAATTTCGTATCGAATCATCAGTAATAATTGTTTTGCCTACTATTTTTGCCTTAGCAGCTTGGTTAACTCCTCTACTTGCTTCTGAAGCCTTATCTCAGTTTCCTTGCCGCTGCTTATATCTATGCCAATGTTGATGATTTTTACAACCTCACCATCCTTGCCAAATATTGGAGTAAAATGCTCCGAAATCCAAACTTCGCGATTCTTTACTTTTAGTGAGAACTCTCGCTGTTGTGATACTCCTTCGAGAAGCGAAGACCACATGGCGTTGAATGCTTGTGGATTATTCTTTGCCGAAAAATCAATTTCGTGGAGAACTTTCCCCTCAATTTCATTTCTTTTACTGCCCAGAACCTCTTCGTTTTTGGCGTTGATATACAAAATTTTTCCGCTAGGATCGAACTCTGTTACTAGGCACGTTCCGTCAAGCGCTTTTAGCAGGGCAGCAATCTCCTCGTCACGCTGTTGCGCCAGTTCTTGCTCTGCTTGTAGCTCCATTAGGTTTTGCTCAATCTCCTCGGCTTGCTCCTGTGCTTTTATTTCAATCTGTTTCGATGCTGTAATATCCTGTCCAAGGAAGAAAATCTTGAAGATATCTCCAACCTCATCAAAAGCTGGCGATATACTGCTAAGCAAGTATAGCTCTTCGTTGTTTCGGTTAATCCATTTGATTGTTCCGTTGTGGGTTTCGCCTCCTTTAACCAATCGCCATAGGTCGTTAAAACTCGTCACATCGGTTGGGTAGATGAAATTGTGGATTGTTTTATCCTCCAATTCCCCTCGGGTATAGCCCAAGGTGTTGAGCATATTGGCGTTGATATTTAGGAAGTGGCCATTCTCAGTAAGTTCAGCAAAAAGCATGGCCTCGTTAATAGCCGACGACATGCCCTCCATTTCAATGGTTTTGCGAGCCATCTCCTCCTGAGTTGCCTGCATCTCCTCCATGTTCTGACGCATCTCCTCTTCCTGTGCGGCCATCTCCTCGCGTTGTTGTTGCGATTGTTCAAGGAGTTGTGAGGTTCGAATGCTATTTTTTACTGCCGATAGTGTTGAAGCAATGCTCTCACCGATTTTTTCGATAAAATCAATCTCAAAAGGCTTAAACTCATTAAACGAGGCTATCTCGATTACTCCAAAAACTTTATCTTCAAGTTTAAGCGGGGTAATAAGCAGTGCTCTTGGTGTGGCGTCGCCAAGTCCCGAGGTTATCTGCAAGTAATTATCTGGAATTTCTTTTAGGTAGATTGTTTGCTTTTCAATTACGCAGTTTCCAACCAATCCCTCGCCAAGGAGAATGGTTTTCTGCATAAATTTTTTCCTGTTGTATGCAAAAGCAGAAATCAACTCAAGCTGAGGGTTGGTATCATCATCCTCGTTCAGCATAAATAACCCACCCTGGTTAGCGTTGAGGTAATTCAGTAGATTTTGTATTACTGTATCGGATAAACGTTGAAGATTATTGTTATTCTGGCGTAGAATATCGGCAAATGTTGCTAGGCCCGAATTGGTCCAGTTGCGCTGCTTGTCCTCCTCCTGCCGTTTGTCCTCTTCCTCTTTCGATTGTTTAAAGTTTTTGCGTAAGTCGAGAAGGGCGTTGCCCAACTTGTCGTTTGGCCCAAGGGTCGAAAATTCAGTGTCGAGGTTATTGTGACCAATTTCGGTAGCAAAGGCGGCTGTTTTCGACAGCCCTTCGATAAGAACGTTAAGCGATTTTACGATTTTTCCAACCTCATCGCTCGATTGGTATGTGATGGTTGAGGAGACTTCGCCCTTGGCCATTTGGCTAACCACATCGTCAATTAGCGCGATGGTTTTAAGGGTTGGTTTAAGGGTGAGGTTAATTACAAAAATAAAAAAGAGTGAGCCGACAATCACAAGAAGGATAAGAACAAACCGATTGCTGTTCAGATCTTTTGCTGCCTCATTTAGGTTAACAGGTATGCCAATAAAGGAGTTGTAAATATCAACTTTTTGGTAGAATAGTTTGATCTTTTGACCCTGATTGTTTGATTTCTCGGTAAACTCGATGAATCCTCTCTTTTCCGATTGCGCAAAGAGTTGGTTCAGCAGATACCTTGGGATTCGTTGCCCTTCTTTGTAAAGATGGATAGTATAGTGTCCAGCAGCATCGGCCATAAATGGGTAATCGGTGCTAAAAAAGGCAGGCTTGCTGAAGTATGGCTTAAGTGTTTGGTGGTCTCTGGGGTCAAATCCAGGGGCACCCTGTTTCTCCACCTCGTTGATTAATCCAGAGAGGTTGCCGAGGTAAACCTCCATCTGACGATGGATCTGTTTCTCCATTCTACTTGCCGAGAATGAGTATACTACGTAACCCGATACGGCATATAGGAAAAGCAATATCAGCCCAACAGCTAGTTGGATTCTATGATTAATGCTTAACTTATTTAGAACTCTCATATTTTAATATTCTAGATATAAATATCTCATTTTTTTATATAAGCCTGTCCCATCTTCTCGAACTTGTTTGCCCAAGGCCCCAGAATCGTTTCGTGCATACCCAGCAAAAGGATTCCCTTGTTGTAGAGATTTGAATGGAACAAATCGAAAACCTTGTTCTGCAGCGAATAGTTGAAGTATATAATCACATTGCGGCAAAGAATAAGATCGAACTTTGCAAAGAACAGGTTTCCGTCCTTCACCAGATCGTGTTTCCTAAATATTGGCCTTTCAGTGAGATGCTTCTTCATGGTAATTGTGTCCCTAGCCTTGTCGATATCGAAGTACTTCTCGTAAGGGACATCGTTAAACTCCTCGTAGTTCAATGGGTTCTGCTTAATTACCTTGTCGAAGTTGTCGAGGTAAGCAATGTTGAACCGATACTTGTACTCCCCCTTTTTTGCGGCATCCAGAACATCTGTGTTAAGGTCGGAAGCAAATATCTTGGTTTTTTCCAGCATCTCCATCTCGTTGAGAAGAATCAACATGGAGTACACCTCCTGTCCTGTTGAGCATCCGGCGTGCCAAATATTTATTGTTTTGTTGTTTTTAAATCGGGGCAAAATGCGGGAGCGGAGTGTATGCCAAACAGGTGGGTCGCGGAAAAGTTCGGTGGTGTTAACGGTAATCTCCCTAACAATCTTCTCGGTAAAATCGGGCTTGTTTTTTAGGGCTAGGATCAGCCCCTGCATGTCGAGGTTAAAGTCGGTGAGTACTTTCTGCAATCGGCGTTTCAACGATTTATCGGAATACTCGCTAAAATCGTACTTCGACGAATTTTTTAGCGTGGTTACGAAGTATTGAAGGTCTTGATCAGTAATAACCATAAATAAAACTTTACGAAACCATTTTGTAAACCGATATCTACCGAAATAGGATATGCTACTAATACGAATACCTCTGTAACTAGTTACCCAAGAAACAGAATAGTTACTTCATATTTTATGGTGCTTATCTTTTTGGTGGTATTGCCCACTTTAACTTGCTAAAAATATAAATACTTATCTAATTGGCAAAGCGTATGCTGTTTTTTTATGGTAATACCTCAGAGATATTTCAAGTATTCTCAAAATATTTATTTTGATTGTCGTTTTCTTTCACTTTGAGGTTTTGAAATAATTTATTTTCTGGATACAGTTTTTGAATACCTTAGATTGTATTCTAAAGAATGAAAAAAGGGGCTAATGCCCCTTTGGTTGTAAAAAAATAATATTTTTAAGACTAACCGCTAACCTTCTGCTTGTCGAGCACGTCGTAAATGGAGTTATTGCTGATGTACTCTGGGACAATCTCCTTCATTTTGGCAACCAGTTCAAATACGTTGGCCTCTATAATCAGGTGGGTTAAATCATCGAAATTCTTCTGGATAAACTCCTTGTCGTACTCTCGAACCTTGGCTCTTAGAATCTTTGGGTGATAGGTTGGAAGTGTGTTCTCCTCATTGTTGAGGAGTTCCTCGTAAAGTTTTTCGCCTGGCCGTAGTCCAATTTCCTTTATCACTATGTCCTTACCAATTTCGAGTCCCGAAAGTTTAATCATTTTACAGGCCAGATCGTATATTCTTACGGGTTTTCCCATGTCGAACACAAATATCTCTCCACCATTACCCATAGCACCTGCTTCAAGCACTAGGCTGCAAGCCTCGGGAATGGTCATAAAGAAACGGGTAATGTCGCGATGGGTTACGGTTACTGGACCACCCTTCTCTATTTGTTTTCGGAACAAGGGTACAACCGAACCGTTGGAGTCGAGAACATTTCCAAAACGAGTTGTAATAAACTGGGTGGAGCCATTGCTCATTGCCTGGGTGTAAATCTCGGCAATTCGCTTGGAGGCGCCCATTACGTTGGTTGGGTTAACGGCCTTATCAGTGGAAATCATCACAAACTTTTTGACCTTGTACTTAACGGCAAGGTCGGCAAGCGTTCTTGTGCCAAATACGTTGACCAGCAGGGCTTCATATGGGTTGTTTTCCATCAATGGAACATGCTTGTATGCAGCCGCATGGAAAATAATATCGGGTTTGTAAAGCTCAAAAACCTGCTGTAGCCTAAATCGATCCTTAACACTGGCAATAACATACTCAACTAAGTGGCTATGCTGTTGCAACTCTTCGGAGTTGTTTATCTCGGTTTGTAAATCGTAGATAGCCGATTCAGCTTGATCGAGTAGTATTAGCTTTGCAGGTCGGTATGTAAGCACTTGCCTTACCAAACCAGAGCCAATGGAGCCAGCGGCTCCAGTTATTAGTACCGATTTGCCAAACAGGTAGCGGGCTACATTACTGCTATCCATTTTGATGGGTTCGCGCTGAAGAAGCTCCTCAATTTTTACCTTTCGAATCTGCTCGGAGCTAAGCTGACCATTTATCCATTTGTCTATGGCTGGTACCACCTTAACTTCCAAATTCAATTCCAATGCTTGCTCAACGATTGCCTTTTGCTTTTCGATGTCGAGGCATTGTATAGAAATAATCAGCTGATCGGCATCAATTTTATCGACATACTCTTTGTTGAGGGCAACCTCAGGGGGCAAGATTTTTACTCCCTCGAGCATTTTTCCTACTTTTCCGGGGTTCTCATCTATAAAAGCATCAATATGATACGATGTATATACGTCCTGGAGTAGAGCATTCCGGGTAAGAATACCAGAAGCTCCCGCACCATATATAAGTACGGTTTTGTTCTCCTTTTTCCTTGAACCTGCAATTTTATGATATGCAGTTTTAACAACAATTCGAGCACCCATAAGCACAAAGTATGCAAGAAGGAAATGGATTACTAATGCACCAGTAGAGATCTCTTTGCCAAGGTTTATTTTAAAAAATTTAAATCCAAAGGCAATCGCCAGCACAAAGGTAAAGGCTGCACCATGGGCTTGCAGTGTTTTAAGGGCATCGGTAAAACCAGTATGTCGAATTATTCCAGAGTAGGAGCGGAATACCACAAAGCAAATGGAGTAAATATATGTAACCACAACAGCTTGAACTGTTATGCTTGGGAAGTCGAATTGGTTAATGCTAAAGTTCAGGCGTATGGCGTAGGCAATGTAGTAGGCGAAAAAGACAACCAAAACATCGAATGTGAAAATGTACCAGCTGGGTACAAACCTATGGGAATACTGCTTAACTATCTCTTTTAGCCAGGAATCCTTGATTTTTATAAGACCCATATAGTTGCAAGTTTGGTTTGCTATTACAAATCTAATAGTTTTCAACAAATAATTAACAGCCCGACCCGTAAAAATTTATGAAGGCTGCAAAATTATGAAAGCATTGTGTGCTAAACAAATTTTGTACCAATTAACAGTTGCGGATAGGTAGATATGATGATTAGCTTTTGAGTGATTTAATAAGAATCACAAATGAAAATCAGATATTAAAAGTGATTTAAAGAGAATTCGGTCTAATAGCCAGTGTCTAATTCAACGCAGATTTCAATTTTTACCACTAAATTCCCATTTTGCACCAAGCATAAATCCTGTGCTATTAAACATATCGCCAAAATCTGTAGCAAACGTAGTTGTTAATCTTAAGCGATCAACTTTTTTTACTTGCCATTGGGTCTCGAGCATAAAGTACCACTGTTTAATGGCAGGGTTAAAAAAGTACTCCTCTGGATCCTTATCGGGATTAAAGAATCCCCAGGTTTCCCCCAGGTTAAGCCCAGCATACGATCCATAGTATTTTACAAAGGATCCCAAAAATCTATAAGATAGATTTTCTTTTATTTCACCGCCAATCCCCAGGTGATGAGCAATATTGCGGGTGCTAATGAAAAACCGTGTGTCAAATGTTTTTGCATCGGGATGGAATTTCCTAAGGGTATTGTTTGTCAGGAAGAATGGGTTTCCCATGCTCATGCCGTAGTAGGAGTACCCCGAACGGTATATGCTATTATTATAGTAGTTGTCGCGCCCCCCATAGCTAAATCCGCAGTTTGGCACATCGCAGTATGGGGATATATCGCCATACCCCTTATCGGAAACACCCATGCCGCTCTGATTCTTTGTGTATAGCACCTCGTAGGTTAGCTGGTTAACCCATTTGGCAGGGAAGGGGTCCTGTACCCTAATGCCCCATAGACCATCTAGCTTATTTCTATACCTCATTCCTGAACCATCGGTGAATATATGCTGATAGTAAGCATGAACTTTAATCCTACCAATATCTACTTTTATTCCCCAGTCCCATAACCCTGTATGGAAGCCCAGCGCATTAATCTCGTTGCTGGGGGAACCGGATGCACCCTCCTTGGCGATTACAACCCTTAGAAAATCAGAAAAAGAGGAGGGCAACTTTCCATGGTCTGGCGATTCTCCTCCCCAAATGGCCGAGTGCACTATACCCCAGTAAATCTTGAGGCCAGTGTTTCCTCCTGTTTGGACATGCGCCGACTTATCGTGCAGAAATGAATTTACGGCGTATCGCTCATCGTTAAGCCATCCGTGTGAAAAGTGTCCTTTAATCTCGAGCCAACCAAAGGTGAAGGGTACTGGGAAAAAATCGGGCATAATAGCAGTAACTCTTGGAACTGGCATTACATTAGGGCTTATGCCAACCGAACCCGATGATAATTCTCCTAGCGGGATACCATAGATGGTTTCCTTCCGTCCAGCCTCAACATTAAAGAAACCCACTTTTGCCTCGATGTATGCCTGATGGAAGTATGCCGTTGAACTTTGTGAGGCTCGTCCAAGCAGACTCACTCCACCCCCGATATCAAACAGTTTTTCCTGTCGCATATTAAGTCTACCCGAGATTAATGCTAGGGCATTGGCGCTTTTGTCGTCGAATATTCCATAGCGGTTATGGGTAAGCCAAAAACTCTGATCCTTACTGGCTCCCAGGGTCGAAAAGAGAGTGATATCGGCATTTACCCTTTCGGTTTGGCTTTGGGCAGATAGTGAGATGCTGAGCAGCAGCAGTATTAATAGGGATGTAGATTGTTTCATTGATTGGATGCTTGATTGCAGATTTTTACAATTACTTCAATTTGATCCGCAAATTAACACAAAAATAGTCAAAGAGTGATTAACCTTGATGATAAGAAGTTGATTGTGGCTTATAAGCCTGTGCTATTAGCTTTTAGCAATTGGTTGTTAGCTGTTAGAGCTTAACGTTTTACGCCGTGTCTCGGAAACCGACTTTTTTTGGAGGTTGACGAGATTCTGCGTTCTGCGTTCAGTGCTGTGTCTCGGGAGAAAGCCGTTTTTTGGCTGGATAACGAGATTTTA
>JAVEYY010000021.1:0-2099 GCA_034003245.1 Tenuifilaceae bacterium | reverse complement strand
TAGAGCTTAACGTTTTACGCCGTGTCTCGGAAACCGACTTTTTTTGGAGGTTGACGAGATTCTGCGTTCTGCGTTCAGTGCTGTGTCTCGGGAGAAAGCCGTTTTTTGGCTGGATAACGAGATTTTACGTTTTACGTTCATGGTTTAGTGTCTTTTGGCAGGATGACGAGAACTCTATGCCCTTAGTTCTACGCTTGTGTCTTCTCTAGTTATGCTCCACATCCTTAGACCGGCGACTACCAGTCAATCAGTCAATCAGTCAATCAGTCAATCAATCAATCAGTCAAGTAATAACACATAGAAACATAGATTTCACGTAGCCACATAGTTCTTGGCCCTTAGTCTTTAGCCCCTTGGCACTTAGTGTTTTAGCGTTCTGCGCTGTGTCTCGTGAGACAGCCGTTTTTTGGCTGGATAATCTCGTCTCTCGTTAATGAAGAAAACGAGATCCGAGACGCGGCGAGATTCTAAGTTTAGTGCTGTGTCTCGTAAACTTACGTTTTTTGGAGGTTGACGAGATTTTACGTTCTAATGAAAGTAGAATAGCTTAGTGTTTAGGTAGTATCATAATTTTTTAAGCCATAGTTTGAAGAATGGATCGGTAAAATGCCATTCGTCTCCATCTTTTTCAATTAATCCTTTTGTTTGCAGGCGTTCAATAGATCGTTGTATAGATGATGCAGAACCTAACCGAAATTTGTTGATAAAGGAAGCGGCAAACGTGCCTTTGTTTTCCTCTTCAATGGCCTTAACAAGCTGTTGCTGATGTGAAGTGAGGTTTTGATACTGGAAGGAGAAGAAATCTTCTTGGTTTACAATTACTTTGGCTATTGCGGTGCTTAGTACAGCTTCATCTAATCTACTGTTACTTGCTTTGGCCTCTTCCCAAGCTGCAGATGCTAAGTATTGAACGTAATGAGGGATGTTGTTTGTTTCTGTTACTATTTTTTCTATAACCCCATCTTTTACATCGACCCCGGTTTCTTTATAACTGATGAAAAGATGCTCGCACATAACCTGCTCGTCAATCTTTTTAAGCTCAACTATTTTTGAAAACTGGTAGAATGCCCTATTCTTACTTGTAAAAATATTGAGCAGCATATGCATTTGAGATCCCATAAATACATATGAAACCTTATCGTGATGAATCAGTGAGGCTCTTAATTCCTTCTCGAATCCCTCTCCATTTAGGTTGCTAATTTCTTGGAATTCATCAAATACAACTATCCACCTTTTATCCTTGGCGAGTTTTTGAGGAAGATCAAACACCTCGGTGAGGTCTAATGCTTTTGTCTGGCCATCGGTTTGGATTGAAATATTGGGCTGTCCCCCTTCGTCCAATGAGAAAACGGGACGAATACTCTTAACGATTTGATTCACACTTCGCATTGTTTTCTCCCACGACGACATAGATTTAAATAGAGAATTGTAGTAAAGCTCTGCAAATCGCACACGGGAGTTAACTTTAAAGAAATCAACATAAATTGTGGGATGCCCTTTTGCTGCCAGCTCCTTTAAAACTTTTTTTATTAGCGATGTCTTACCATACCTGCGGGGCGAGTAAACAACAATGCTTTGGCCAGATTGAAGCCAATTAGCATAGTCTTTTAACTCCTCTTTTCGATTCACAAAAAAAGGATCGTCCACCGTTATTCCGTATCTAAATGGGTTCTGATGCATATTTTGTCGTTACGCTACACTGCGTTACGCAAATGTGCGTAAAATATTTTTGATTTGCAAATATTGAAGTTGGCATTTAGCGTTCTAAGCTTTAGCGATCCATATTAAAATATTATGCGTGAATTGGGTTTTTGGATTCCATTTGTGTTAATTTGTGGAAAATTGAATGCCTATCCCATGAGAAAACTACAACCCGAGGAGCTGTTTATCCTTGCCTGCGCCAAGATTGAACCGAGCGCAGGGGAGATTGATAGGATAAATAACCTAATTCCCCTAATTAGAAACTGGGACTACACCCTTAAGCTGGCCATTGAAAACGGCATGGCGCCACTGGTACATAATAAAATACCATTGCTGGGCAATGGCAGTATGGTTCCGGAGCAGATTAGGAAGAGTTTACAGCAAGTATACTACAAAAC
>JAVEYY010000020.1:0-80277 GCA_034003245.1 Tenuifilaceae bacterium | reverse complement strand
ACGACAAAATAATAATGAAGGGCGACCTTAAGCTGGAGGATGGAGGAATATACAACTTTGAACCACTTATGGAGGTGGGCAAGTTCACTAACCTACGTGAGCTCGAAAACCTGGTGTTCAGAACGCTCGAGACCAGTATCTTTGTTCACAAGAACAACATCTACTTCCCCAAAACTAGCATAGTAAGCTCTGCTGTCGATATGGCTGCTCTGGGCGTGCAAAGCTTCGACTCCGACTACCAGTACCACATAACACTATTCCTACGAGACGTGTTGCTGGGCAAATCCGACAATCTGCTTAAGCAGCAGGGTATGGAGAAGGATGGATTTAAGGGCGATGATCAATCATCCAGAAGAGGACTTTACCTTGTTGCCATGGACAGGAATGGCGAAAAGCGCCACCGCTGGGATCAGCCCGCGCTAAGACGAAGAATGGAATCGCAGATAAACGTTCAGGGCATTGGGTTGGGTCTGGTATTTAACCCCCGGTTGGTTAACTACAGCACCGATCTCAACCGCAGGGAGGGGCAAACCCGACCAAGGGAATAGGTAAGGATGAAAACAATGAACAAAAGTCAAAAGAAACGGGGGCTTATTTTACTTATAGTTATAAGCCTTCTCATCACTGGTATTGTTGGCTACAATCTGATTAACCGAAAACGTATAACGACTATAACTCATAATGAAACATCAATCTCCGAGGAGAGGGATCTTGATATTGTTTTTGGTAGCAGCAACGCCGAGGTTACAATTGTTGCCTACTTTAGCTACAGCTGCACCTTCTGCAAAAAGTTCTTCACCGATGTTTACCATAGCCTAAATGATGAATTTTTAGTTCCCGGAAAGGCAAAACTTATTATCCGACTGATGGGCAATACCGGTAACATTTCGCTCGACAATGCGTTAAAAACAGCAGTATGCGTTAATAAGCACGGCAACTACGAGTACCTTCACGAGCTGTTCCTTCACGATTTTGGCGCTGTGTTCACCGATGAATTCCAGAGCATGATCGATGAGTTTATCGAAAAGGATATCGTTTTTGCGGAGTGCCTGCTGGGGGGCGATGCCGAGGAGTACCTCGCAAAGAATGCCAAGGATTTTGAGATGCTAAAGCTACGGGGAACCCCAACTTTTATAATAGGCAGTACCATTTATCCTGGATACAGAGATTTTGAAGCATTTAAAGCGATTATTAATAACGAGATTGTAAAACAAACCACTAATTAGAAAGGCTATGAAGAAAAAACTGATTTTACCCGTTGCCCTGGTTGCAACATTTGCAATTGCATTTTGGGGCTGCGAACCCACAGGTGAGGATGAGTTTTGCGAGCAGTTTACTGTGATTGAAGATGTCGCACCCCAATGCGAAATCCCTGCTGTTTGCTGCCCCGACGATGGTTCAGAATGTTACATTCAAGCCAACGATCAAACCAAGTATATGTGTACAGGAACCAGCAGCAATAGTTGCGAAGATGCAATAGATTTATACGTCGACGCCAAATGCACCTCAAAGGTTACCGCCGAGCAGCGCGCGCAAATAATTCAGGAGATGAACCATTTTACAGCGGTTCTAATGGCCAGAGTAAGGGAAAACTCTATCTGTTTGTAATCTTATCCAAATTCAGCTAGCAAAAGAGCATCTGGTCAAAATCCAGATGCTCTTTTGTATTACAGCCAAACCCATTTCTCGTTGCAAAATCATAATATCAAAAAAGTTATCCACAATATACAAATACCCTTTCCCATTTAACCATATGAGCGTAACTTTGTGAGCATTTTCACCAAAACACATTTACCAGCAGTGCAATACCTCA
Source organism: Tenuifilaceae bacterium (assembly GCA_034003245.1). Taxonomy (GTDB): domain Bacteria; phylum Bacteroidota; class Bacteroidia; order Bacteroidales; family Tenuifilaceae; genus Perlabentimonas. The sequence continues at coordinate 78,464 of JAVEYY010000020.1, read as the reverse complement.
ACGAACTTAGCGAAGTACAGCGCGAGGCGGTTACCACCTACAATGGGCCAGCCCTTATTATAGCCGGAGCAGGATCGGGCAAAACCCGCGTGCTCACCTACCGAATAGCCCACCTGCTAAAGCAGGGTGTCCCCGCTTGGGCTATAATGGCCCTAACCTTTACCAATAAAGCGGCCCGGGAGATGAAGGACAGAATTGCATCGGTGGTGGGCGACAGCACCGCCAAGCAGCTTTGGATGGGCACATTCCACTCTATATTTATGCGCATACTAAGAGCCGAAGCCGATAAACTGGGATACGTTAACACATTTACAATTTACGATACGGCCGACTCCAAAAGCCTTATCGCATCCATAATAAAGGAGCTAAAACTCGACACCCAGCTGTACAAAACCAACGAGGTATTGGGTAGAATATCATCAGCAAAAAACAACCTCATAACCGCACAGGCCTACGCCAACAACACGCAGCTGGTATCGTTCGACAGGCAAACCCGAAAGCCCGAAATCAGCAAAATTTACGCTATGTACGTTCAACGTTGCTACAAGGCCTCGGCTATGGATTTTGATGATCTGCTGATGAACACCAATATCCTTTTCCGCGATTTTCCCGACGTGTTGGCCAAGTACCAAAACAAGTTTAGGTATCTCCTTGTCGATGAGTATCAGGATACCAACTACAGCCAGTATCTTATTGTAAAAAAGTTGGCCGCCAGTCACAATAACGTATGCGTGGTAGGCGATGATGCCCAGAGTATCTACTCGTTTAGGGGTGCTAAGATTGAGAATATCCTTAACTTCCGGAACGATTACCCCAACTACAAGCTATTTAAGCTGGAGCAGAATTACCGCTCCACACAAACCATAGTAAACGCTGCCAACAGCGTAATTGCCAAGAATAAAAAGCAGATACAGAAAGCCTCCTTCTCGGCCAAAGATGTTGGCGATAAGGTAAAGATTATAAAGGCCTACACCGATCAGGAGGAGAGCTTTATGGTGGCATCGGCCATATCCGAGATTATTCAACGCGTACATGTTGACTATAAAAACTTCGCCATCCTCTACCGCACCAACGCCCAATCGCGACTTTTCGAGGAATCGCTAAGGAAAAGAAATATTCCCTATCGCGTATACGGCAGCTTATCATTCTATCAACGAAAGGAGATTAAGGACACGCTAGCCTACTTTAGGCTAACCATTAACCCCAACGACGACGAGGCGCTAAAGAGGATTATCAATTTCCCAGCCCGTGGAATTGGTAACACTACCATGGAAAGGCTCGAAGCAACTGCCAACGAGAAAGGGCAAAGCCTATGGATAACCATTGGGCAGCTTAACGAGTTTAGCTCCGATCTAAAACCTGCAGCAATATCAAAAGTGATGCAGTTCTACAGCCTGATGAAGCAGATGGGAACCATATCCTACACTGCTGAGGCTTACGAAGCAGCCCAAACCATTATAATGAATGCAGGGCTGATGAAGGAGTTTAAAGCCGATGGTTCCATTGAGGGTATTACACGATTACAGAACATCGAGGAGCTACTTAACTCCATCAAGGAGTTTAGCGATACCCAAAAGGAGGAAGGCGTAGCAGAGGTAATAACCCTGGCCGATTACTTGGAGAATGTTTCGCTGCTCACCGATGCCGATAACGACAAGCCCGAGGACAGAAATAAGGTTTCGATTATGACCATTCACTCGGCCAAAGGGCTGGAGTTCGATTACGTATTCCTGGCCGGAGTTGAGGAGGAACTATTTCCATCGAAGATGTCAACCGGTTCGCTGGAGGAACTAGAAGAAGAGCGACGATTATTCTACGTTGCGCTCACCCGTGCCGCCAAGCTGGCCACCATTTCGCACGCGCAAGTTCGATACAAGTGGGGATCGCTCACATCGAGCATACCCAGCCGCTTTATTGCAGAAATTGACCCCGAATTTATTGAGGCCACCGACGAGGGCGATCAAGCTGGATTTAAGGACTCCACCTTTGGTTACGGACAAGGTTCGAAGCACTCCATGCGGAGCAACCCCTCAACTTTTAGTTCAGAGCCCAACCGAAGTAAGGGTGAGGTTTATGGCCAACGAAAATTGTTGCCAATTGAATCAACCAGGAAAACCGACAGCCAAAGTAACTATGGCACATCATCTTTCCTCGACCCCAGCAATGTCCGGCCTGGCATAAACGTGCTCCACGACCGATTTGGGCCGGGAAAAGTGGTAAGCGTTGAGGGCGAAGGGCAAAATTGTAAGGCAATTGTTGAATTCAGGGCTGCAGGGGTAAAAAGTCTTCTGTTAAAGTTTGCCAAGCTTAAAGAGGTAAAATAGCTTTTGTATCTTTCAAAAAACTACCAAAACTTTATTTCCACAACACCTCTCTCAAAACCTACAGATTGCTATATTTGTAATCCATTTTTCTTGTAACGCAAACCTATACTTATTATGTCCAAAATTCTGATTATTGACGACGAGCGAGCCATTCGCAATTCATTGAAAGAAATTCTTGAGTACGAAAAGCACGAGGTTGATGTTGCCGAAGACGGCGAATCGGGGGTTGAAATATTTCAGAAAGGTGCATACGATGTGGTACTTTGCGATATAAAGATGCCTCAGATGGACGGCATTGAGGTTCTTGATAAGCTGCAGGATATTTCTGCCGAAACACCCGTTATCATGATTTCGGGGCATGGAAACATCGATACTGCCGTTGAGGCCATAAAAAAGGGTGCCTACGACTTTATTGAGAAACCCCTTGATCTCAATAGAATTCTGATTACTATCCGCAATGCCACCGATAAAACAGTATTGATAAAGGAGACCAAGTTTCTAAAGAAAAAGGTCACGAAAACATACGAAATTGTTGGCTCCTCGAAACCCATTACAAGGGTTAAAGAGATTATCGACCGTGTGGCTCCAACCGATGCCCGCGTTCTTATTACAGGCCCCAACGGTACTGGCAAAGAGTTGGTGGCACGATGGCTTCACGAGAAGAGCAACCGTGCCGAAATGCCCTTTGTAGAGGTTAACTGCGCAGCAATTCCATCGGAGCTGATCGAAAGTGAGCTATTTGGACACGAAAAAGGAGCATTTACATCTGCAATCAAGCAGCGTAAAGGCAAGTTTGAACAGGCCGATGGGGGCACCCTTTTCCTCGATGAAATAGGCGATATGAGCCTTAGCGCCCAGGCAAAAGTTCTAAGGGCGCTTCAGGAAAACAAGATTACCCGGGTTGGGAGCGATAAGGACATAAATGTAAATGTTAGGATTATTGCTGCAACCAATAAAAACCTTCAGAAAGAGATAGATGCCGGAAATTTTCGCGAGGATCTTTTCCATCGCCTAAGCGTAATCATTATTCAGGTTCCCTCGCTTAGCGAGCGCCTCGACGATATCCCCACGCTCTCGCAGCACTTCATTGAGCTTATATGCGACGAGTATGGCATGCCCCAAAAGGAGATTACTCCCGATGCAATAGAAGCCCTCAAAAAGTTCACTTGGACCGGCAACATCCGCGAGTTTAGAAATGTTATCGAACGCCTGATAATTCTTTGCGAAAAGGAGATTACCGCAAACGATGTGGTATCGTTCGCCCAGCCAATTATTAAATAGGATTAGGATTAGTTCTTGAAGAAAAAACAAGCCTTAGAGCTAAAGGGGCGTTCTTCGGCCTGCTCCTCCATCAGCTTAATATCGATTTGATCGACAAAAATATCGGAGAGGCTTAGGAATGGCGATACCCGCACAGCATAAATGCGCCCAGAGAAATACACAACCTCCTTGTAAAAGTAGTTTGGATGGGTCGACATGTACTTGTCGCCAATGAGGTTTAGTATGGTTTTAGCATCGCGCATGAGCACAATAATTTTACTCCTAAGGTACCCACAAGTTAATACAAAAAACGCTTAGCACAATACCTTAATCACTAAATTTTGGGTGATCTGAATCAATTTTTAATAATTATTAACCTATAATCTTCTCTTTACATAAGCAGATATTCACAGAATGCCTCCAATAATCTACCATTACGAGTAACCAAAAATTAAAAAAGCCCCTTGTTTAGGGGCTTAGGAGTTTTTTTGGGGTGGAAGACCGGGCTCGAACCGGCGACCTTCGGAACCACAATCCGACGCTCTAACCTACTGAGCTACATCCACCGTTTTGCGGTTGCAAAGATAGAATTATTTTATAAAAAGTTCAACAGACCTCACAAAAAAATATTTTCTTTCTAAATCCACTAGTAATTCACTAGTTACCAACCAATATCAGCATTCCAGACTGGAAGATTAACTGAAAAATCATCAAAAAGCAGGTAAGTCTCATTCTGAGGAGCCCAATCTGGACTATCGCCTCCATAGAAAGTACTGAAAAGAATTTGGTCGATTGCCAGCGAACAGGTATCGCGAAAGCGAATAGAGTCAACCGACACAACCTTAACCTCATCAATCCATGCAACTAACCTTCCATTGCGATGCTTGGGTGTATTCATCTTAACGTAATGGGTAAGGGTTACCCATTGGCCAAGGGGTAAATGAACCCGAACTGAATCGATAGCCCAATAATGGTACTCACCAAACTCAGTGCTCTGATCGGGATAGTATAGATAATATGCAACCTCCGCATTCTGATTAAACATTAAACGTGCACTCCAGCCATCATATCCATTAGGAACTTGTCCTCCTACATTAGCCGTCCCTCCTGCCAACCCAGGGAGTTTCCCTCCCTGGGCAAAATCAAAATCAATAGGGATATAAATTCTATAACTCAGAACTGCCTCATCAACCTTACTAAAATTCGATCTCCATTGCGTACCAACAAGGGGGCCATATACATTTGCTGGATAGTTTACCCTAAGAACCTTATTTCCATCAATCTCTTTAATTTGGATGTAACTAGGAACCAGACCTAACTTATACTTAACCCGATCGAGTTTCCCCCATAGCATTTTTGCATTTGGCCAATCGGCCAAAATATTACTTTGCCGATAATTCCCTGTGGTGGCATCGTCAAAATCAACTGTTATGGGTAAATGATCTGAAGTACTATCTAACTTGCATGATGTAAGCACAAATATCAAAAGTACTAACATTAGAATGGTAGAACTCTTCCGAACCAAAAGCATCTTTTTTCTATGCATTATTATTGCTTTCCTCTCTCGAATACTCACCAAGTACCTTTATAACCCTAGCTGGATTGCCGGCCAAAACCAGATTCCCCTCGGGAAATGATTTTGTAACAACTGCACCTGCTGCCACAACGGTATGGGGGCCAAGCTCTACTCCTGGTAGGATAATGGAATTAGAGGTTATCAGCGAATCACGTCCAATTCGGATTGGCGGTTCCTGCTTGTAGATATTGTAATCGGAAAGATTATGATCCATGCTAATAATGGAGACCTTGGGGCCAATCCAAACATTCTCCTCAAGGATAATCCCATTTCGGCCATCGATATAACACCCCATCATAGAGCCTGGAGTTTCTGTACCCCGTTCAATACGCTCACAACCCTTAACCTCCGAAGTCCAGTGCACTGGCCAGGGTACTTTGCTGTTTACACAAAAAACCTTTTGGGCAACAAAACACTTGAGCAGTTTTCGGATTGGAAACGATGAATAATCGAATCCAGGGTATGCCCAGCGAAAAAAAAGAAAGCCCATTACGTTGACTAAAAAACCTTTCATAAACTCATTTTCAAGTTTAATTCATTTTCAAGTTTCGTTTCATTTCGCTTACCACTACCCCATACCCAACAGCTGCTAATGCTGCGTAAAGAGCAGCACCAATGTAGGCAAAAACTCTAATCAGAATAAATATATCAAAAGTGCGTGCCAGCAAAATCCAACTCAGCACAACGGCCAAATAAAAAATCTGCCAAACCAAAAGTATCTGATTTTTTTGATAAACCGAAAACACATTGCTAATGCATGCTGTGGCATAGTTGAATAAAGTGAGTGGTGCAATAATCCTTGCCACAGTACCGGCCACCGCCCAGTCGTTTCCTAGAACAAAAACAAATATCTCCTCACCCCACAGCACTATGGGCAATAAAACAACAATACCTATAGTTAAATTGGCAAAATACGACATGAGATACAACCGTTGTGGGTTTGGGCTTTTTGTCATGCGCTCGTAGAAAACATTTCCAAATGATGTGCTCAGCATCGATAAAGGAATATTAACGACTCGCCAGGCTCGCTCGTAAAAGCCCACCATTGTGCTGGTTGTAATAGCCGAAAGGGCAAAAATTAGGATATTAACCGAAAACGTATTCACTACACCCATGGGGAGCAGGAACTTGGGAAAATTGGAATACTCCTTAAACGATCGCAACATCGATCGACACGAAACAAGCCTAAATCGCCACAAATCGGTCTTAATCAACCTTACAAAAAAGTGTACCCAGCTTAAAAACTCACCCACTAGTGTCCCTACTACCAATCCCCAATAACCGTTCGAAAAAAGTGTACGGCTTAGCTTTACCGCCGTTTGGGTTGATGACTGAACCACCCTATTCTGAGCAATTGCTGTGTATTGTTGATTTCGGGTAAACCAGAATTGCAGGCTCTTGTGAGTTCCCATTAGAAAAATCAAAATTGGCAAAAACCAAACAATGGAATTAAAGCTGGAACTCTCGAAAAACGAGGTTACTTTTTCTTGAATGATGAGAAGAAAGATATAAGTTAATGCTGCAAAAAGGGCCGCAATGGCAAAACCACCTACTAAAAGATGAAAAGCCTGCCCATTTCGCTTGGGAAGTACAATGGCCATATCGTAACGACCATTAGCGGCAATGGCAATTACACTTACAATCCCCATAAATAGGGCTACTTGTCCAAACTCATCGGGTGTATACATCCGCGACAGCACTGGAATTGCCGCCAAACCTATAAACTGTGCAATAACATTACCCGTAATTAGGGTAAAAAAGTGTTTTAAAAAATTGCTTTTAACTAGGGTTTTAAGGTTGGCTATCATCCAATAAAGTCATAGTTTTCTTCAATCTACAAAGAACCAAAGGTAGAAAAATAGGTGAATTATTGCTAAATTGCAGCCAAAATCCAATGCCATGGAACTTCAGCAAATAATTGAAGAGATAAAAAGCAGGATGAGCGGTCCCACATCGGTAAGCTTAACCCAGCTGGGTGTTTCGTACAAGGTAAACTATGGGGTGTCCATTCCAGAACTTTCAACTATAGCAGAGATATACAAAGGGAATCATAAGTTAGCCCTTGAACTTTTCGACCAGGACATTAGGGAATGCAAAATACTTGCATCGATGATTGACGATCCGGAGCAGGTAACTGGCGAACAGATTGACAACTGGGCGCAAAGTTTTACCAATATCGAAATTGTAGAGCAGGTATGTTCTAACCTTTTGTGGAAGACCGACTGTGCCCTATCGCGCAGCATTGAATGGTGCCTTGGCAACGATGAGCTACTTCAAAAAGCGGGGCTAATCATTGTAGGCCGAAGCGCATCCAAAGAGGTTAAAGATGCAGTATTTGAGCCATATATAGAACTAATTGACAACTACGATGATCAGCAAATTGCCCAAAACAAAATTAGCATTGAGTTTGCCCTTAGGCAAATAGGAAAGCGCAACACGGAACTTAAAGCTAAGGTACTTGAACTTGCACAGCAATTCGCCAACTCCAACGATGAGCACAAGGCCTGGATTGGCGGCCAACTTCTGTATGAATTTGATGAGGAGTAGTTCTGGTCTTTAACCAAAATTAACCGCGCAAAATGGCATACTACTTGCATTTGGTATAGGAATTGATTATCGAGAATTCGACTTGTTTAACTTAACCATCTTTTAAAAAATGTTTAACTCATCGAACCCTGCTCTTAGTGAGCGGATATTCTCTAAGGAGCGAACAACCTCATCAACTGAAATGATGACCATTGAGGGCACCAAGTACAAGACTTTGGCAATGCTTGGACTGGTTGTACTAGGCGCCATTTACACATGGCGGCTGGCCGCCATTGGCTCGGCATCGGTTATGACCTGGATGATTTTGGGCGGAATAGGTGGTTTTATAACAGCCATCATTACAGCTTTCTCGCCCCGTAGCGCACACATTACTGCTCCCATTTACTCGGTTATGCAGGGATTGCTTCTGGGTGGGCTCTCTGCCTTTATGGCAGCCCAATATGGGCTTGGAATTATAACCCAAGCCGTAGGGCTAACTTTCGCCACATTTTTCTTCATGTTAATTCTTTACCGCTCTGGAACAATTCAGGTTACAGCCAAGTTTCGTATGGCAGTTTTTGCCGCAACCGGAGCCATTGCTCTAATGTATTTTATATCGTTTATCTTTGGCTTGTTTGGGGCTCCAATTGGTTTTATCCACGACGGGGGAACCCTCAGCATTATTATTAGCCTTGTGATTATTGGAGTTGCCGCACTTAACCTTACCCTCGATTTCGATTTTATTGAGCGTAGCGCAAATCAGGGTGCACCAAAGTACATGGAGTGGTATGGCGCTTTCGGTTTAATGGTAACCCTTATTTGGCTATACATTGAGTTCCTGAGGTTGCTCTCGAAGTTTTCGCGAAGAAATTAGCGCTATTACAGGCTAAACAGGCAAATACTAAAATCTTTACAAAAAAACTCGCTGGTTATTTTGTTATTATCGTAAGAGTTAATAATTTTGCAGGCCTAATTTTTAGCTAGTAAAGAGTTTTTAAAGATAAAAATCAACTTAAAATGAAAAAGGACATTCATCCAAAAAATTATCGACTGGTGGCGTTCAAGGACATGTCGAATGAGCATGTTTTCATCACCAAATCGACTGTGAACACTAGAGAGACCCTTGAAGTAGATGGCGTTGAGTACCCACTGGTTAAGGTTGAAATCTCCAATACATCTCACCCATTCTACACTGGTAAGATGAAGATGGTAGATACCGCTGGTCGCATCGACAAGTTTATGACCAAGTACAAGAAGCACATCGACAAGAAAGGCAACTAAGAATTGTCCTTCGCAGGATAGTTGAAAACATTTTGATAAACCTAGAAAGGAGCAACCATAAGTTGTTCCTTTTTTTGTTGTAAATTAGCCTAGAAAATAAACTAACTTTTTAAACAACAAAACCATGCCCCAGCATACAATCCTTTTCGACGATAACCGCCGCGAAAATCTCTTACCACTCACCTTTACTCGTCCTGTTTCGATGGTTAGGGTAGGCATACTAACAATTAAGGAGAAATGGGAGAAAATACTTGGCTGTTCATGCTACCATCTTACAGCAGATTATCTCCAAAAAAAATATCCCCTACCAGCGCAACCGGGCAGCTGCATTATGATAAATGGTGGAGTACTCCCCACTTTAGAACTAATAAATGAGATTAATGCGCTACAAAGCGGAGAGGCCATTTTTTATGGCAACACACTGTTGGCTGCCATTTTGCCAGCAATTCCAAACAACGATTTTTCTGTGGAAAAAAATTGTTTCAACAAAACAATAAATACCTCAAACAAACCTTCAGAAATACTTAATCCCTGGGATATATTCCGATTGAATGGCGAAGCCATTGAGAGTGATTTTAAGTTGCTCACGCAAGGTCGAAAGTCGCAACCAGTCCCACAGAGCAACACGGCTATTGCCCCCGAGAAAATTTTTATAGAGGAGGGAGCAGTTGTACAATGCAGTGTACTAAACGCTCAGTCGGGACCGATCTATATCGGAAAAGATTCGGAGGTAATGGAGGGGTCACTTATACGAGGCCCATTCGCCCTTGGTGAACACTCAGCGTTGAAGTTGGGGGCAAAAATTTATGGCCCCACTACCATTGGGCCTCACTCCAAGGTTGGCGGCGAGGTAAACAACTGTGTAATATTTGGATACTCGAACAAAGCTCACGATGGATTTATTGGCAACTCGGTAATTGGCGAGTGGTGTAATCTAGGAGCCGACACCAACACGTCGAATTTAAAGAATAACTACGCTAGCGTTAGACTGTGGAGCTACGTTAAAAAAGGCTTTGTCGATACTGGATTGCAATTCTGCGGACTAATTATGGGCGATCATAGCAAATGCGGGATAAACACCATGTTTAACACGGGAACAGTTGTTGGAGTTAGTGCCAATATCTTTGGCGATGGCTTTCCACGGAATTTTATCCCAAGTTTTTCGTGGGGAGGCGCTCAGGGATTTACCACCTACAAAACCAGCAAAGCGTTTGAAACAGCCGAAATAGTGATGGGTCGAAGAGGAATTGAACTATCGGAGGTAGATAAGGATATACTAAATCACATATTCGACGAAACGGCGAGTTACAGGCACTAGGAAACAGCCATAAACCTCAATTCAATTTTTAGAGTAATCGCATAAACATTTTTCTCGCCTGCATAATTTGCAACACAAAAAATGGCATAGCGATTGCACAACTACCCAACCGTGATTACCCAGTGGATTCACGCGTCATTTTGTCATAAAAAAATCATTTTACAACAACACATGAGCAAAAATTTTGAAGTTAAAATAGCCACCCCCTTCCTAACCGATTCTTTCGATCAAGACTCAGAGTTTATCCCCCTCTTTACCGAGGATAATGGTGATTTTGAGGCAAAGGACATGCCCAAAACCCTACCGATTCTTGCCTTGCGCAATACGGTACTGTTTCCCGGAGTAGTACTTCCCATAACCGTTGGCAGGGAGAAATCAGTGAAGTTGGTTAAGAACCTTACCCAAAAAACCAAGTTTTTAGGCGCCATATCGCAAATGGATCCTAAGATTGAGGACCCCGAGGTAAAAGACCTGTTCACGTTGGGAACCATTGCGCGTGTTCTTAAAGTTCTCGAGATGCCCGACGGAAGCACATCGGTTATCCTGCAAGGCTTACATCGATTTCAAGTGCTAGAGTACCTTGCCACCGAGCCGTATTTTATGGCCTCGGTACATACCCTCACCGACGAGCCAACCAACGAAAAAGACAAAGAGTTTGAGGCACTAATCAGCTCTATAAAGGACTTCGCCATCAAAATAATTAACCTCTCGCCAAATATGCCCCAAGAGGGGGCATTTGCCATTAAGAATATTGATAACTACTATTTCTTAATAAACTTTATTTGCTCCAATATAGAATTGCCTGCACCCGATAAGCAGAAGTTACTTGAACAAAACGATCTGAAAAGTCGTAGCACTCTCCTACTCGAACTTATGGGAAGAGAGATTCAGTTGCTAGAGATAAAAAACGATATTCAGACCAAGGTTCGCACCGACATGAACCAGCAGCAGCGCGAGTATTTTCTGCATCAGCAAATGAAGACCATTCAGGATGAGCTCGGCGGAAGCCCCAACGAGAAAGAGGTTGAGGAGATGCGAAAGCAGGCTGAGGGCAAGAAGTGGAGCCAAGAGGTGGCCGAGGTGTTTAACCGTGAGGTTAATAAGCTGAGCAACATGAACCCAATGGCGCCCGACTACTCGATGCAGCTAAACTATGTTCAGCTAATGCTGGAGCTTCCTTGGAATGAGTACACAGTGGATAATTTCGACCTGAAAAGAGCACAAAAAGTCCTCGACAAAGACCACTTTGGGCTGGAACAAGTTAAAGAGCGAATACTTGAACACCTAGCCGTTCTCAAGCTAAAGGGCGACATGAAGGCTCCCATCATTTGCCTTTACGGCCCCCCGGGCGTAGGAAAAACATCGCTGGGCAAATCGGTAGCTCGCGCTCTCGATCGTAAGTACGCTCGTATTTCGCTGGGGGGCTTACACGATGAGGCCGAAATTAGAGGGCACAGGAAAACATATATTGGCGCCATGCCAGGTCGAATTATCCAAAACCTGAAAAAGGTTAAATCGTCGAACCCCGTTTTTATCCTCGATGAAATCGATAAAATTGGGAAGGATTTCCATGGCGATCCTGCATCTGCATTACTGGAGGTACTTGATCCAGAACAGAACAACACTTTCCACGATAACTACCTTGACGTGGATTTCGATCTTTCGAAAGTTCTCTTTATCACCACTGCCAACAATATCGCCAATATCAACCCAGCACTAAGGGATAGAATGGAGATGATTGAGATGAGCGGTTACATAATGGAGGAAAAGGTTGAAATTGCCAAGCGGCATCTAATCCCCGATCAGCTGGAGAATCATGGAATCACCAAAAAGCAGCTTACCATTCCCACAAAAACATTGGAGGAAACAATTCATGGCTACACCCGCGAGAGCGGAGTGAGAGCACTAAACCAGCAGATTGCCAAAATTGTGAGGTATGCCGCTAAAAGCATCGCCTTTGGTGAGGAGTATAACAAAACAATTGGGCAAACCGATCTCAAAAAAGTATTGGGTCAGCCAAAATATCTAAAGGATTTATACCAAGGAAACGAGCTGGCAGGTGTTGCCACAGGTCTTGCCTGGACAAGTGTTGGAGGCGAAATTCTATTCATAGAAACCAGTCTGAGCAAGGGTAAAGGCAAGCTTACCATAACAGGTAACCTTGGCGATGTAATGAAGGAATCGGCGGTAATTGCCCTGCAGTACATAAAGGCCAACAGCAAAAAGCTTAACATTGCACCTGAGGTTTTCGACAATTGGGATGTTCACATTCACGTTCCCGAAGGCGCAATCCCCAAGGATGGTCCATCGGCCGGAATCACCATGATTACCTCCATTGCCTCGGCTTTTACTCAGCGAAAAATTCGCAAAAGCATTGCCATGACTGGCGAAATCACGCTACGCGGGAAATTATTACCCGTAGGTGGAATTAAGGAGAAAATACTGGCTGCCAAACGAGCAAGCATTCGCGAGATTGCGCTTTCGAAGGAGAATCAAAAAGATGTGGCCGAAATCAAGGATATCTACATTCAGGGGTTAACCTTTAAGTATTTCGACAACATTGGTGACACACTCGATTACGTGCTATTAAAGGAAGAGGTGAAGGATGCGCTGCAATTTGATTTCGACACCAAAACGGACCAAAAGCAAGCGTAGCACATTTTGGCCTAAATGTTGAAAAAGATACTACCTTTGCTTTTATCACAAAATTGAATGTTAACAATGGAAAAAATTGCGGTATTCCCTGGCACCTTCGACCCTTTTACTGTTGGACACGAAGCGATAGTGAAACGAGCCCTTAAGCTCTTCGACAAGGTTATTGTTGCTGTTGGGAAAAACTTATCGAAGAAAACGCTCTTCACCATCGATCAAAGATTAGAAATGGTAAAAGATGTATTTGCCAACGAGCCTAGGGTGCAAATTGAGAGTTACGAGGGGTTAACCGTTGATTTTTGCCAAAATATCGGGGCAAAATTCCTACTCAGAGGTTTGAGAACCTCCGCAGATTTTGAGTACGAACGCGCCATTGGCCAGGTGAATAAGGCAATGAGTCCCGAGATTGAAACAGTTTTTCTACTCACAGCACCCGAACACACGCCAGTAAACTCAACCATTGTAAGAGATATTCTGATTAATAATGGTGACGCAACAATATTTTTACCCAGCTCAATCAACATAAACAAGTACCTTTCGCGTTAACCTGTAGTACCAAATTGGTTTGAACATGACTATTACCCGAATACTACCTATAGCTGCAACGGCATTGCTGCTTTTTGCAAATACCTTGATTGCTCAGGTAACCATTTCGGGGAAGGCCCCCAGCTACGCTGGGCAGGAATTAGTTTTTAATCAGTATGCCGATCTAATAACCCAAACCGAAGAGGCAATTGCCCGTTGTACAGTTGACAAGAAAGGAAATTTCCGATGCGAACTTAAGGTTGACGAGATTACCTACATTTTTAGCCATTTGGGCATTTACAAGATTTACCTCTTTGTTGAGCCCGGCAAGGAATACCAAATTGTGTTGCCTAGCTACGAACCCAAATCGGAGGCTCAAAGGCTTAATCCTTTTTTCAGAGAGGTTGATCTGCATGTGGGTATTGCCAATATGCAACCCAACGACTTAAACTACCTTATAAGCACTTTCGATTTGGCGTTTAACGAGCATTTCGATACCATTGTAAGGGATGCATACAACGGAACCCAAACTGTTTCGCTCGATTCGCTAATTGTTCGACTCGAAAAGGTATTCTCAATCCACAATCATCAGTTTTTCAACGATTATCGCACATATCGCTACGGGCTATTAAATCAGCTGGCGCTTATGCAGCAATCGCGTAGCATATCTAATAACTACTTTCTGAATAAGCCAATCCTGTACAACAACCCATCGTACATGGAATTATTCAATTTACTATACGATAAATATTTTCTGTTCTTTGCGCGATCCGAGTCGGGGAGCGCAGCGCTGAATCAGGTTACCAACCAGCGAAGCTACAGCCAACTAAAAAGAACCCTTGCTCAGGACGAAGTGCTATCGAACGAATCGCTCCTAGAGCTGGTAATCCTGAAAGGCCTACACGATGGATTTTTCGACGATCGATTTTCGCGGGGGGCACTTCTGGCAATACTCGACTCATTGTACAGCAAATCGACCAATGCTGAGCATCTGCTGATTGCCCAAAATATTCGCACAAAAGTTACACGGCTTTTACCCGGTTTTGTTCCCGCACCCTTCGAGCTTTTTAACACCAAAGGACAACTCGTATCGCTCAATCAGTTCGAGGGGAAATATATCTACCTTAATTTCTGCACCACAACCAGTTACACTTGTTTGCAGGATTTTTCGTTGCTCGAAAAAATATACGAAAAGCACAAGAACAGGCTTGAGATTGTAACCATTTCGGTGGATAATGACCCCAACGACATGAACCTGTTCCTTGAGCAAACAAAGTACCAGTGGACTTTTCTGCACTACGGGAACAAACCCGATATCCTAAAAGATTTCGACATTAGGGCTTACCCTACATACTTCCTTATTGGACCCGACAGAAAGTTGGTTGCTTCGCCAGCACCATCGCCCAAAGAGAATTTCGAGATACAGTTTTTCAACATCCTGCGCTCGCGGCGCGAACTTTAAGCCAACCCGGCTGCTCTAAATACCTCTTTAATCGACTCGTAAGTCAGCTTAAGGTAATTCGCAAGAGCATCGGGCTTAACCCAAACGGCATCGGTAATTCCCTCGTTAAGCTGAGGTTTCAGCATTTCGTCACCACTATACGACATGGAGTACCAAAATGAGCGTTTTAAAAAACTAGTATCATTTAGTGTATATGTATGATACGTTGTAGTAAGCAAGCTGCCTAACTGCAGATTTGAAACACCACACTCCTCCTCCACTTCGCGCACAGCAGCCTGTTCAATTGTTTCACCCTTATCGACCTTCCCTTTGGGCAAATCCCAAAACCCATTTCTGCGGATAAGAAGTAGAGAACCTTTATTATTTGTGACCAAACCTCCACCAGCATCAATTATCTTATACTGTGAAGTGAAAAGATGTAAAAGATTTAGTAAATCATCGCTAACAACGTACAGTTCCTTTGTCCTTGAGGATTGAAAAAAAACGAGTATTTTTGTCAGGTCTTCTGCATTTGAGCACTCAACAAAAAGCCCGTTTCGAGTTGCAGTCCTCATGCCTGAACTTTGCAAAAGAGTGAGTTTTTTTAAATCAAAAAATACTGAAATCTCTGATATCATGAACAATAGAATTATTTCAAAACTTATCGAAATTAACGCAATAAAATTGAATCCTGCAAACCCGTTTACATGGGCATCGGGTTGGCACTCGCCCATTTACTGCGATAACCGAAGGGTTCTCTCCTACCCCGATGCGCGTAAAATTGTTTGCGCGGGATTTATCGAGATTATCACAAAAAATTTTGCAAATATTGATGTAATTGCTGGCGTTGCCACCGGAGCCATTGCGCATGGTGCACTGGTTGCCGAGGCGCTTGGCTTACCATTTGTTTACGTGCGCTCCGAGGCGAAAAAGCACGGACTGGAGAATTTGATTGAGGGCGATATAAAAGTCAATCAACGGGTTGTAGTTATCGAGGATCTGGTCTCCACAGGATTAAGCAGTCTAAAAGCGGTTGATGCACTACGCAACGCCAATACCAATGTGCTAGGAATGGTTGCCATTTTTACTTACGGGTTCGACGTGGCGAAGCAAAACTTCGACCAGCATAACCTACCACTCTACACGTTGGCCAACTACCACGAGCTGATTGACTATGCGTTAAGCATAAACATGATCGACAGTACTCAACTTGAAGTGCTTAAAAGTTGGCGACAAAATCCTCAGGAGTGGGGAAAGTGATATAAATGGAAAATGGAAAATGAAAGAATAGAAACATTATAAATCCCAGAAAATGACATCGGTTGAAAGCAAAATAGTATCAATAAAGCGCCTCGATGAGGATATTTACAAGGTTCTTTCGAACTTCCAAAACTTTACTCCCATGGCGCAAGCCGCCAACCTGGAGAATTGGAAGGCTGGCGAGGATTGGTGTGAGTTCGATGCACAGGGAATTAAGGGCGCCGGGTTAAAAATGATTGAAAAAGAACCCAACAAAACCATAAAGCTAGCAGGAAACGAACGCATACCCTTTGAATTCAATATCTGGATACAGCTAAAAATGGTGGCACCCTACGACACCCGCATGAAAATAACGCTAAAAGCCAAACTAAACATGATGATGAAAATGATGGTTGGCTCTAAGCTGCAGCAAGGGGTTGATAGCATTGCCGAACAGCTGGCAGCAGCATTTAACGGTCAGGTTTAGCTACAGAGCGAAGCAAACCTCCTTAAAGGCAAACTCTCGCTGAATTCCTTCGGGGGTTTCAAGTACTATCTCGCCCGAATCCCTAACACCTACGATACGTGCCATAAAATTTTCGCCTTGCGACGAGTAATGGTTAAATCCTTGGCTGCGAAAAAGTCGGTTAAAGTATTCTACCTTTAACTCGTGGATATTTCCTAGTTTGAGTTGTGTATATCGGCCCTCAAATGCCTTACAAATATTTGCCAGTAAAAGATCACGATTATACTCCCGGCCAGTCTTCAGTAGTATGGATGTGGGATTGGGTAAGTCGTCGGAAAAGGAAGATTGGTTCACATTTACTCCAATTCCCACAATGGTGGTATCGAGAAACTCCGAGCTGAAGCTGTTTTCAATCAGAATACCAGCAATCTTATCGTTGGCCGTATAAATATCATTAGGCCATTTTATTGTTACATCGGGAATAACTTGGGAGATAGTATCGCAAACGGCTAATGCTGCAACTTTTGATATTAGAAACTGTCGCTGCACCTTCAAAAAGTTAGGTTTTAGGATAATGCTAATCAGCAAATTCTCACCCGTTTTGCTCTCCCACGAGTTACCCCTCTGACCACGCCCTTGCGTTTGGTGTTGAGTAACTACAACGGTACCGTGAACCTCTTCCGATTTCAACAGTTTACTAGCATAATCGTTGGTAGATGTAACCTCATCCAACCTAATAATCTCATTTCCAATCTCACTAATCAAACTCATCTAAAAAAATATTTCTTAGAACAAATTTAAGAATTAATATCGGCAGGCAAAAAACAATCATATTTCAACACATAAATATATGGCACAAAATAATGCTGAACGCAAGAGCCGATAAACACTTGTAAAAAAAGCTAATGCAGGGTTTCGACTTTGGTATTCCACTAAAAAAAGTCTAACTTTGTCGATCAACAAATATAGAATTCACAATAATATAATGGGCAAACGAAACAAGGGAAACACCGACAAACTTCACAATTGCATAATTGAAGCGATAAAAGACAAAAAGGGTAATAATATCATTAGCCTTGATCTGGGAAAACTTCCCAATGCCATTTGTCAACACTTTATAATTTGCCACGCCGACTCCACCACCCAAGTGGCTGCAATTGCCGAAAACATTGAGGAGAAGACACATAAGGAACTACAGGAGAAAGTGTGGCAAAAGGGTGGGTACGATAACAGCATTTGGGTTGTCCTCGATTATGTTGACGTGGTAGTACACATTTTCCAAACCGAGTGGCGCCAATTTTACAGACTGGAGGATCTTTGGGCCGACGGCAAAAAAACTGTTTACGAGTAAAGGTTTACCAATTATTCATAAAATATACTCTTTTGTAAACAATACGCTGCAAGCAGCGTTTAACACATCTGACGTTAAAGTATAACATTCTATATGGAAGATAACAACAAGAGTTCCCAGCAAGGGAACCAGCAAGACGAAAAAAAGACAAATCCAACGCCTCCCAAAGGGAACAATCAGATGAATATTGGGGGTAAAAAATTTAATGTATACTGGATTTACATTATAATTATCCTTGGTATCCTCGGATTAAATTTCTTTTATGGAAGCAAAAACCCCATTGAGACCACCTGGAATGAGGTTCAGTTTAAAATGCTTAAGGAGGGAGATATCGATAAGCTTGTGGTTGTTCGAAACCTGGGAAAGGTTGAGGTTTACCTCAACACCCGTAGTCTAAGCAAGTACTCGGGCAAGCTTGGCGAGGATGCCAAAAATGTGAACCCAAGCGGGCCACACTTCATATTTACAATCGGATCGATTGACACGTTTGCCCGCCAACTCGATGAGGCTCAAACCGATGTACCCAGTTCCGAGCGCATTTCGCCCGTTTACGAGGATCGACCTAACTATTTTGGCGAAGCGTTAACTTGGCTTCTTCCCATAATCATTTTGGTTGGGGTATGGCTCTTCATTTTCCGTCGTATGAGCCAAGGTGCTGGCGGAGGTGGACCAGGCAATATTTTCAATGTGGGCAAATCGAAAGCGCAGCTTTTCGATAAGGAATCGACCATTAAAATTGACTTTAAGGATGTTGCTGGACTCGAGGAGGCCAAGGTGGAGATCATGGAAATTGTTGATTTCCTGAAAAGCCCCAAAAAATACACCGATTTAGGGGGTAAAATCCCCAAGGGAGTTTTGCTGGTAGGCCCTCCGGGCACAGGAAAAACGCTTCTGGCCAAGGCCGTTGCAGGCGAAGCCAACGTGCCATTCTTCAGCATGTCGGGTTCCGATTTTGTGGAAATGTTTGTAGGGGTTGGGGCATCGCGCGTGCGCGATCTTTTTAAGCAGGCCAAGGAGAAGGCACCCTGCATTGTTTTTATCGATGAAATTGATGCCATTGGCCGTGCCAGGGGTAAAAACGCCAACTTTTCATCGAACGATGAACGCGAAAACACGCTAAACCAGTTACTAACCGAAATGGACGGTTTTGGATCGAACCAGGGAGTAATAATCCTTGCAGCCACCAACCGTGCCGATATACTCGACCGTGCGCTTATGCGCGCCGGACGATTCGACCGGCAAATTCACGTTGAACTTCCCGACTTTAAGGAGCGTCAGGATATCTTTAAGGTACATCTTAAGCCGCTTAAACTCGAGGAGAATTTCAATATCGATTTTCTGGCAAAGCAAACCCCAGGATTTTCGGGTGCCGATATTGCCAATGTTTGTAACGAAGCTGCACTAATTGCTGCTCGCAAGAGCAAGCCTTTTGTGGAAAAGCAGGATTTTCTCGATGCCATAGATCGAATTATTGGTGGCCTAGAAAAAAAGAATAAAATCATATCACTTGACGAGAAACGAGCCATTGCCTTCCACGAATCGGGTCACGCCACGGTTAGCTGGCTGCTTGAGCATGCCAATCCGCTGCTGAAAGTTACCATAATCCCCCGTGGAAAAGCGCTTGGTGCAGCCTGGTACTTGCCCGAAGAGCGACAGCTCACCACCACTGAGCAACTACTCGACGAGATGAGCTCTGCCCTTGGCGGACGCGCAGCCGAGGAACTTATTTTTGGAAAAATCTCCACTGGCGCCTTGAACGACCTGGAAAAGGTTACCAAACAAGCATACGCCATGGTAGCCTACTTTGGGATGAGCAAGGGAATAAAAAATATCAGCTTTTACGACTCGTCGGGTCAAAGTGAGTATGCCTTCAGCAAACCATACAGTGAGAAAACAGCCGAGCTAATCGACAAAGAGGTAAAAACCATTGTAGACGAAGCCTACCAAAGGGCAAAGAGCGTTCTTGTTGAAAACAAGGAAGGCCTTACTAAGCTGGCAAATCTATTACTTGAGCGCGAGGTGATATTTAGTGAGGATCTTGAAACTATATTCGGGCCACGCAAGTCGCATACCCGTTCCGAAGAACTTGTTAAAGACATGAAAGAGGAGGAACGCAAACAGGAGAATGAGTAAATAACTAAAGCGTAAACTATAAATAAACCAACAACCTAAACCTATGGACGACCAGAGCTGGATTCCCGTTTTTTCTACTACAATTCCGTTTCAGGCCGAGATTATTAAGCAAATGCTTAATAGCAATGGGGTTGAGGCAGTGGTGCTAAACAAGCAGGATTCGTCGTACCCCACCATTGGCGAAGCCCAGGTGCTTGTTCAATCAGGTGATGAGTCGACAGCCAAGAAGTTAATTGAAGAAATTGAATTTTGAGCTCATTCCTAAAACGCACCATTAGTGGAGCCCTATTCGTTATCCTAATAGTTGGGGCGATTATCCTTGGAAGGCATAGTTTCGTGCTGGTTTTCCTAGGATTAATGTTGTTCTCGTTACTTGAGTTTTACAAGTTAACCTTTAAAGCTCGGGTAAAACCACAGTACTTGTATGGACTAGTACTTGGTGGTATTCTATTTATAATAAACTACCTGTTTGCAATTGGGAAAATTGGGCATTACATTTTCTTAGGAATCATTCCATTGGTAATTAGTGTTTTTATCATTGAGATGTACAGAAATCACCAAAAACCAATGCACAATATTGCATTTACTCTGCTTGGATTATTTTATGTTGCGTTACCATTTTCGCTGCTAAATTACTTTGCACTTAGCTACACCTCGTACCGCATTGGCTTTCAACCACAAATTTTACTGGGGTACTTTATATTGCTTTGGGCAAACGATACAGGAGCTTACGCGGTTGGGCTTAGCATTGGTCGTAACAAGCTATTTCCACGAGTATCGCCAAAAAAATCGTGGGAAGGATTATTCGGTGGAGTTTTTACAACCCTGTTAGCTGCATGGTTGTTATCGCTATTCTTCACAAACATATCACTCTTTAACTGGTTAGTTATTGCGCTAATAACTTCCTCGATGGGGGTGTTTGGCGACTTGGTAGAATCAATGTTTAAACGCAGCATTGGCGTTAAGGACTCGGGGAAATTCCTGCCCGGACATGGTGGTATTCTTGACCGATTCGACTGCATGTTGCTTTCAGCTCCTGTGGTTTTTGTATACCTGGAAATAATGATGATTATATAGACGATATATTTCCAGCTAGTAGGTCTAGAGTTCTTTTGGAGAATTTGATATTGAAGTGTATTAAAAAAATAAATATTTGTGCGATGAGAATTCATAGGGAAGGAGTTAAAATTCTGATTACAACCTTTTTTATTCTGCTAACTTTGGTGGTATTAGGTTGGATATTGTTCGGATTTGTGGGAGTTATATTGCTTGCAATATCCCTACCATTCTACATATTTGTTTTACGATTCTTCCGTGTTCCCAAACGCCCTGTAAACGAAAACCCCAACGCAGTACTTTCGCCTTGCGATGGGAAAGTGGTTGTGATTGAAGAGGTTGATGAATCCGAATTTCTCAATACACGATGCCTCCAGGTATCAGTATTCATGTCGGTTTGGAATGTGCATATAAACTGGTATCCCATTGCTGGAAATGTGCTGTATCAAAAGTATCATCCCGGTGAGTTTCTATTGGCCTGGGAACCAAAATCGTCGACGCTTAACGAGCGAACAACCGTTGTTGTGGAACACCCAGCCGGGGCCAAAGTACTATTTAGACAGATAGCCGGATATCTGGCCCGACGAATTGTTTGCTACACCAAAGCAGAAGATGCAGCCCAGCAGGGTCAGGAAATGGGATTCATCAAGTTTGGGTCAAGGGTCGATCTATTCCTCCCACTCGATTCAACCATAAAGGTTGAGCTAAACCAAAAGGTAGTGGGTCGTCAAACGGAAATCGCCATTCTACCCAAAGCATAGTAGGGATTACAAAAATCTTCATTTTCATTAAATCAATCAACTACGAATAGGTATGCGTAATAAGATTACATTGTTCATTGCTATCGTATTATTATTGATAGTTAACAGTGGTACACTTAGTGCTCAAACTGAAGTTGACGAAAAGGCAACAATAAGCTTTGACAGAGGCTTGGGATTCCATGCCCCCGACACTACCTTTGGCCTCAACTTGCGATTCAGAATGCAAAACCGGGTTGGCCTAACCACCTTCTCGGAGAGCGATTTAGGAATTGATGAGGTGGATGCACGCATCCGCAGGCTTAGGCTTAGGCTCGATGGCTACACTAAGAATAAGGTTTTAACATACTACCTACAGCTTTCCTTTTCGCGGGGCGATCAGGACTGGGACAACTCGGGAGTTCCCAATGTCATTCGCGATGCGATGGTTTACTACAACTTCAACCCCAATTTCTATTTAGGATTTGGGCAGGGTAAACTGCCTGGAAACAGGCAACGTATAGTCTCATCGGGCGAGCAGCAGTTTACAGATAGATCAATTGTAAACGCAACCTTTAACATTGATCGTGACTTTGGCCTTATGGCCTACTATTCAAATAGTTTGGGTGATATCCATGTTAACTTCAAAGGAGCCATCTCAAGCGGCGAAGGACGCAATGCGCTGGCTTCGGATAATGGCCTGGCTTATACGGGCCGCATTGAACTTATGCCATTTGGAAAGTTTAAGGATAACGGCGATTTCTCCGAGGGTGATCAGAGTTTTGAAATCTCCCCAAAGCTATCGATTGCTGGTGGATACAGTTTTAACCACAAAGCCCAAAGGACTGCTGGTCAACGTGGCGATTTCTTGCATCAGCAAAGAGATATCAAAACGTGGTACGTTGATGCAATGTTCAAGTATAGGGGGTGGGCAGTTTACACCGAGTACATGAACCGTCAAGCTAACGACCCCATAACCTATTTAAACGACAACCTCGAAAACCCAATAAACATATACACTGGATATGGTTTTTTAGCCCAAGCAAGCTACTACTTCAAAAACAAGTTTGAGCTGGGCGCCCGATACTCGTTTATCGATCCAAACAACCAAGTAT
This sequence comes from Tenuifilaceae bacterium, assembly GCA_034003245.1. Taxonomy (GTDB): domain Bacteria; phylum Bacteroidota; class Bacteroidia; order Bacteroidales; family Tenuifilaceae; genus Perlabentimonas. The sequence continues at coordinate 55,464 of JAVEYY010000020.1, read as the reverse complement.
CAATGTTTGAGCAGCGTACCGGAGAGTACGCCCTTGGAATTACAAAATACCTGTACAGGCACAGGGTTAAATTGCAGAGTAATATTATATACCAGCAAAAGGAAAAGTTCTTACCCGAAACCGGCACAAACGACAGGTGGATAGTACATTTCCAGATAGAACTGGGTATTTAAATCCACGTCCTAGTTAGATGTAGCTTTCCGACCGGTAAAAGTGAATTTTGATAACCGGTTACGCTTATCAAAATAAAAGTTAAAGGCTCGATCTAACTGGAAGTCCTTTACAATAACTGTATCCTTTCTATTTTCAGGCAGATCAACAAATGATTTGAAAAAATCATCGCGCTTCATCCCCTGACGGATACCGTTGACAAGCTCAATCTCCGAGTTTTTCACAATACCCCCAAGTACAAACTCCTGGTTAAAGCGTGTCTTATACACGCTAATCTTCGACTTCTTGAAGTTAAAGTTATAGATTGTATCAGGCCGATGATTCTCTCGCGAACTTCGTTTGATTAACTTTTGAATCTTTGTTTTGTAGGGCATTTTCTGTTTAAAGTTATCAATGCTCTCGTTGAAGCCAAATGGCTTTACAAGAAATTCATTCACCGCCAACGGCTTAATATCTACCTGAGTGAATTTTGTAAATACTGAGCACGATACAACACCAACTATCATTATCAGTAGCATTACCCTTTTCATATCTTTCGGAATTAGTTAAAGCAATGTTACAAAAAAACTTGTAATGGGATAGTGCAGGAAATAAAAAAACGGTGATTGTCTTAAAGTTTTTATTGTGATTATTTTCCCTATTTTTGAACCAAATCACCAGTTATATATCCAAATAACATATCGAAAACCAAATAAATGGCCAAAGATTTCAATCGAAAAAAGTCTGAAATACCTGCCGATAAGAATTCATCAATGGATCGAAGGGACTTCATCAAGCTAAGCATCCTCTTGGGTGGCGGTGTGTTCCTGTCGGGTGGGCTACTAGGCTGCATTGGTAACCTATCGGATGGTAGTGCAGAGATAGTTGAGAAGAAAGGCGAAACCATGATAATTAGGGCAGGATGCCCTGGACACAACTGCGGCGGCCGATGCATACTAAAGTTTCACGTAAAGGATGGTGTTGTGACCCGTATTGAAACCGACGACCGCCCTGGCGATACGCTTGAGGATCCGCAGCTAAGGGCGTGCATTCGTGGTCGCTCCTATCGTCGTAGGCAGTACCATCCCAACCGACTGAAATACCCGCTAAAAAGGGTTGGCGAGCGCGGTTCGGGTGAGTTCGAGCGAATATCGTGGGATGAGGCTCTTGACATGCTGGCATCCGAGATTAAGCGAGTTAAGGAAAAGTATGGCAACTCCGCAATACTAGTACCTTACGGAACTGGTAGTTACAACCAAATCAATGGCAGGCAAACCGCAGCCCGCCTCATCAACCTACTAGGTGGATCGTTAGGCTTTTACAATAGCTACAGCTGGGCGTGTATATCGAAGGCCACTCCATATGTGTATGGTACATCGGTAACTGGCAACCAGCGACAAGACTGGGTTAACAGCAAGTTCATAATTATGTGGGGGTGGAATCCCGCTGAGATGCGCGATGGTACCAACAGCGAATTCTTTATAAAAAAAGCGCGCGAACATGGCGCTCGAGTTGTGTGTATCGACCCGCGTATGAGCATGAGCGCCGTGGCGCTGGCCGATGAGTGGATTCCCATTCGCCCTGGCACCGATGTAGCCATGATGAGCGCAATGGCCTATACCATTATCACCGAAAATCTTCACGATAAAGATTTCATAAAGCGCTGCTGTGTAGGTTTCGATAAAACTCAGATGCCCAAGGGTTATGAAGAAGAGGAGAGCTACTCCGATTACATACTAGGAACACACGATGGCATTCCCAAAACGCCCGAGTGGGCCGAGAAAATCTGTAGCGTTTCCGCCGAAACCATAAGGCGTTTTGCCCGCGAGTACGCCACCAGCAGACCCTCTGTGCTTTACCAAGGATACGGTATGCAGCGCAGGGCATACGGCGAGCAGGTAGTTATTGCAGGTTGCTGCCTGCCAGCCATAACTGGCAATGTGGGTATTGCCGGCGGTTGGGCCGGCGGCATTGCCCTGCAGGCCGATGATGGTGGTCCATTCTGGAACGTTTTTCCAACGGGTCGAAATCCGGTAAAGGCAACCATACCCGTTTTCCTTTGGACCGAGGCCATTCTGCGAGGCAAGGAGATGGGGTTTGAAGATGGAGTACGTGGGGTTGATAAACTGGACAATAATCTAAAACTTATATGGTGTGTTGCCTCTAATATTCTTATAAATCAGCATGCCGACACCAACCGCTCGGCAAAGATATTGAAAGATGAGAATCTGGTCGAATTTATTGCGGTGCAGGATCAGTTTATGACCCCATCGGCCAAATATGCCGATTTGGTGCTACCCGTATGCACGCAAATGGAAACCTGGGGCTTACAAGATGGTTGGAAATACGGCGATGAGGTAATTATAATGCCCCAGCTGGCCAAACCGCCACACGAGACCAAAAGCGATTACCAAATTTGCGCCGAGCTGGCTGAACGTTTTGGGGTAAGAGAAGAGTTTACACAGAACCGCACCGAGCGGGAATGGATTGAGTGGGCCGTGGAGCGATACAGAAAAACTCGCTTCCCGGACATCCCCAGTCTGGATAAGATGGAAAAAGACAACTGGGGTGGATACACTAAGGCTGTTGATAAACCAGCCATAGCATTTAGGGAATTTCGGGCAAATCCCGATAAGAATCCATTGCGAACACCCAGCGGGAAAATCGAACTCTTTTCGAGAACCCTTTTCGATATGGCTAAGCCCGACACGATTCCTGCCGTACCCAAGTACATACAGGAGTGGGAAAGCCCCTTTGGTGAGGAGGCCAAAAGGTTCCCGATACAAGCTGTGGGACATCACTATATGGCGCGCGTGCACTCAACCCACGATGGGGTTGACTGGCTTGAAGAGGCTTTCCCCCAGCGAGTATTTATCAATCCCATTGATGCAAAAAAACGTGGCATTAAGGATGGAGATGAGATTTTTATATACAACGACAGGGGCAAAATTGCCTTGCCCTGCCGAATTACACCCAAGATTATGCCCGGCGTAATTGATATTCCGCAGGGGGCGTGGTGGAAACCTGATAAGAATGGGATTGACCGCAGGGGAAACGTAAACGTTCTTACCTCGCACCGCTGGACTCCCCTTGCCTACGGCAATGCGCAGCACACCATTATGGTGGAGGTTGAGAGGGCATAGAAAGAGGGGTTTTGAAGATTTGAAAAAGGAATAAGACAAATTGATTTTTTATACTATGGCAAAACAGTGGGCTTTCTATTTCGATTCGTCGCAGTGCTCGGGATGCAAAACCTGCCAAATAGCCTGTAAGGATAAGCAGGATCATCCGGTTGGAATGCGCTGGCGCAATGTTTACGAGGTGGCTGGTGGGCAATGGAAAACAAAGGATAACAGGAACTGGGAGTCGGGCATCGAATCGTACAACATATCCATGGCGTGCAACCACTGCGAGGATCCAATCTGCATGAAGAATTGCCCCAACGGGGCGATATATAAAAATGAGGAAGGCATTGTGCTAATTGATGCCGACCGATGCATGGGCTGTAAGTATTGCCAGTGGGCTTGCCCCTATGGAGCTTTGCATCTAAATAAGCAAACCGGCAAAATGACTAAGTGCGACATGTGCATCGATTACCTTGCCGAAGGCAAACAGCCATCGTGCGTTGCGGCTTGCCCCATGCGGGTACTAAAGTTTGGAGAGTTAAGCGAACTCCGCAAGGAGTATGGTGAATCGACGAATATTTACCCTTTACCGAATGCAACAATCACCAACCCTGCGATTGTTATTAAGGGAAAGCAGGTAGCCAAAGAGAACTTAAACTGGAAAGTAATTAATAAGGAGGAGGTTCGAGATGCATAGCTCAGAATGGTCGCTACTATTTTTCACGCTAATTGGGCAATTCTCGACGGGGCTAACAACTGCCATGCTAGTTTACGCTATTATCAATCGCCAGCACGATGGCGAGGAACAGGCAAGATTTTTTAAAATCGGGCTGCTTATTGCCACAGGAACCATAGGCGTAGCGCTAATCATCTCGTTCCTGCATCTATCGGCACCATTATCATCGGTATTTGCGCTTACCAACCTTAAATCGTCATGGCTTAGCCGCGAGATATTGATGGTGTCGGCCTACGCCGCATCCATTTTTGGAACCACAATGTACAGGATATTCTCCAAGGAAAAGAAATGCTTAATGATTCCACTACTAGCCATATCAAGTGTGCTGGGCTTAACCATGGTGCTCACCATGGCCAAACTGTACATGATTGAGACCATTCCGCTGTGGAATACGCCAGGCACTCTAATTGCTTTCTACATAAACACTTTTCTACTTGGTTCATCATTTGCTTTGCTCCTACTCCACCATAGCCACAAGGGCAAATTCGAGAGAAACATAGAAATTGTTCTCGTATTTACTATAATTGGCATCCTTGCGGTGAAATTTATTTCTGGACTGGTTGGCTGGAACACAACAGCCAATGAAAACATAGCTTTTGTAGGAGGCATGTATCATCCCATTTGGGATGCTCTAACATGGGCCTGGCTACTTGGACTTGGAATGCTTATCCGGCGGGTTTTCCCGAATCCACGCGATTCCGATACCGGCATTCGCCTTTACCTACTTGCGTTTGTATTTTTTGTGATTGCAGAATTTGCGGCTCGAGTTATCTTTTACTCATCATTTTACAGGATTGGAATGTAGGCGTAATTATACAGAAGCATATACAAGTATAACCATCTGAACTATGTGTTTCGTGAATATGTTACAAGTTCCTTTTAATGGACAGATAAAAAGATGATCCTTTTGATGGAACAGACTCAACCCATAACCTGCCCCCTAGCAATTCAGCGTACGATTTGGCAATAAACAAACCAACGCCACTTCCTCCAAACTGACGCGTACTAGATTCGTCTAGCTGCTTGAAAGGTTCAAAAATCTTTTCAACATTATCCATGTCGATACCTATTCCAGTGTCAGTTACCCTTACTATACACATTTCGTCTTCATCCGATATTTCGGAGTAATCTAATATAACAATGGATACTGAACCTGTTGGCGTAAATTTAATAGCGTTCTCAATAAGAACCTTGAGGATATAATGAATTTTCAGTTCATCATTGCAAATAAAAACTCCGCCGATAGCTTTATAGCACAGGCCAATGTTCTTCTTAGCAAATATTGGCTCCGACTTACTTACCAAACTACTTATCAACTCGTTAAGGTCAAAAGCTGAGCTATTTACAACTATCTGATTGTTGAATATCAGTGCACTTTCTAAAATATTATGAATTGTATTAAGCAATTCATAGCCGCTTTGCATCACCAAGTCGGAGTACGCCGAAACCTTATCTTGGGATGGTAAATTTTGCTTAATTAGCCCTGAAAAACCGATTATACTATTGAGTGGCGTACGTATTTCGTGTGAGATATTCTGAAGAAAAACATTTTTTACTCTATTGGCCTCTTTCTCACTCCTTACAGCATCCTCCAACTCCTTGTTTCTATTGAAAAGTTCATTATTCAACCTTTTGTTATCCCGCCTAATTTCGAAATATTCAAGGGCATTCTTCAGAGTAAGAGTAAGCTCATCGTAATTCCATGGCTTTTGTAAAAAGCTATAAAAGCAATTCATATTCATAGCCTTTATCACCACATCCAGATCGGCCCAAGCAGATGTAATAATAAAAATTTTATCGGGAAACTCGTCCTTAACTCGATCAACAAAAGCAATTCCATCCTCAACTGGCATCTTATAGTCAACCAAAACCACACCTATATTATCTGATGATTTTAGAATAGTGTATGCAATTTGGGAACTCTCAGCAGTTAAAATCTCAAACGATCGAGAAAGGCTTACCTCAAACCCAGTTAGGTTCTCCTTGTCGTCATCAACATATAATATTTTTGACTTGTACCTCATATCATAAGGTGATTTGCAACGGTTTGATGAATTATGCTTAGCATTTACCAAAAAACCCGCCCTAAATATCAAAGGGACTATTAGGAGCGGGTTTCGATCAGGAGAACTAACTAGTTAGAAATTCTCATAGCCGCTGTCGCGTCGATCGCTATCGAACCCCTTTAGGATAACCCCCTTTTTGCCAGGGGCTGTAGTATGGGTAGTTTGTTTAGTTTTTAACTCGGGTTTTGACACCGATCTGGGTGCACTTACCACCGCTGTTTGCCTTGTCGTTTTTGAATTATCAAGCCTAAAGAAGCCTATCAACTCTTTAAGCTGCTCGGCTTGGCTACTAAGTTCCTCTGAACTTGTGGCCAGCTCTTCGCTCGATGCGGCATTCTGCTGGGTAACAGTATTTAACTGCTGAATGGCGTTGTTAATCTGGTCCGATCCTGAGTTTTGCTCTATACTTGCAGCAGCAATTTCTTGTACAAGCTTAGCGGTTTTCTCAATTTCAGGAATTAGGCTCCCCATTAATTCCGAAGCATCCTCGGTAACATTGACACTCCTTGAGGCTAAGGCTACTATCTCGTCAGCGGCAATTTTACTGCGTTCTGCTAGCTTACGCACCTCGGCAGCCACCACAGCAAAACCTTTACCGTGCTCACCTGCGCGTGCTGCCTCAACCGCAGCATTTAGGGCAAGGATATTGGTTTGAAAAGCAATATCATTTATTATTCCGATCTTATCAGCAATATTCTTGATAGAATCGAGACTTTCTTGAGCAGCAGCACCTACCTTTTGGACTCCTTGTGATACATTAAGCGAAATTTTCTCCGTTTGCTGGGCATTATCGGTATTCTGCTGGATATTGGCGGCCATCTGCTCCATGGAGCTACTAACCTCCTCAGCAGCCGATGCCTGCTCGCTGGCACCCTGCGATAGCTGCTGCGATGCTGAACTCACCTCAAAACCGGCCCCTGAAATACTATCGGCTCCCGACTGGATATTCTCCACAATATCCTTAAGCTTATCAACCATATTCCTTAGCGCATCAGCCAATTCGCCTACCTCATCCTTTTGGTAAACATCAACTGTTACAGTTAAATCGCCATCGGCAACCTTTTTGGCAAACTCAACCCCTTTGCGCAGTGCAACAACAACAGATTGAACAATTCCACGAAGGACAAGGATAACCAACCCTACCGAAACTAATGTAACAAGGATTATTGCAAGGCGGGTTCGGTTTAATATCTCGTTCATCTCGCTCTCATAAAAACCAGCAGAAACGAATGCATCAATGGGCTCAAAATACTTGACGTACTGAACTTTATTGTGCCCTTGCCACATATACTCATCGCGAAATACTTGTCCCGTCTTATGATCAAGCATAAGTTTAAAGAACTCCTCATTGCTAATATTCTCACCTACGCTTGTAGGGTGTACAACCAAAGTTCCATCACCACTTACAATATATGGATATCCTGTATCAAAGAATTTTTTCTTGTTGAACAAAGACGATATGTGAGTTAAGCTTTTCTCTGGAACACCCACATACAACATTCCTTTAACCTCTCCATTAATCATTATGGGCTCATAGGCGGTTAGGTACCAGTCGTTAACAACCCAAGCACGACCTGTATATGTTTGTCCGCGATCTATAGCCTGAGCAACGGGGCTATCGAAGGGAATAAAAGTACCTATGGCTCGACCACCGTCATTTGCTCTCACGTTTGTTGATATCCGAAGGTAACCCTGAGAAACTTTTTGAAAAATGGTTGCTGTTGGAACCCCCATTTCGCTTATGGCATCAACTACCTCAACGCTATTTTGAAGTTGCTGTCCGTTAAGATACCACTTACTTACATTAACTGTGGATGTGGCTCCAGTAACCTGGTTACTCGCGCTATAGGTTACAAACTCATTGGCCGATTCTACAATTGTGCCCTGCCGGGTTAAGTAGTTACTGGCCAAATGTAACGATAGGTTTACCTTCTCCCTATTCCCCTGTAGTTCTACTGAAATAACCTCAACCAAATCGTTTAGCTGTTCGGTCATCCTCTCGTCGGTACTATTAACAATCTGATTTTGAAGAGTAATGTTAACGTATATGCCAAATATGGCAAAGGCCAAAACCAAAAAACCTCCCATTATTAGGTTAAGGCGTGTTCCAATTTTTAGATCATTTAGTTTCATTGTTCTATCCTCCTGTTTTTGTTAGTTTGGTATTCGTTTGGCTTTACTGTTACACCATTCGTACCAATCGACACACAATGCTGTTTTTGTGTGCGTTACAAAATTTTTACGGAAGATAAAAAGGAGATATAAATACTTTATTTCGTACTTCTACGTTATATCGTATTTTACACTGGGCGCTCAATACCCAGCTTTTTCATTCTCGACTCGAGAGTTGTGGGGTTAATTTTAAGGAGCTCGGCAGCACCATTCTTACCTCTAATTCGCCACTTTGTATGCTTGAGGGCTTTTAAGATACACTCCTTCTCATTCTCGTCAAGAGAAATAATATCTTGGTTTGAAGGAGTATTTTCATTGTATGGGTTAAACCAGTTTCCAATTTCGAGTTTGCTTCCTGTACTAAGAACATAAGCACGCTCAACTACATTACTAAGTTCTCTAATATTCCCGGGCCAGTGGTACTCCATCAGACTATCCATAATCCTTTGGGGTATAGCTCTAACCTGTCTTCCAAACTCTCGGTTAAGCGCTGCAACAAAATGCTCGACTATCAAGGGAATATCCTCTCTCCTATCTCGTAATGGAGGGATTGTAATTGGGAGTATGTTCAGCCGGTAAAAAAGATCACTCCTGAAAGACCCCTTTTCAACCTCTTGCTCAAGATTTCTATTGGTAGCAGTAATCAATCGGAAGTCGGTTTGAATTAACTTATTGCCACCAATACGCTCGAACTCTCCCTCCTGAAGCACCCTTAGGAGCTTTGGTTGCATTGTTAATGGGAGCTCGCCAATCTCATCTAAGAAAAGGGTTCCTTTATGGGCAACTTCAAACTTTCCATACTTTAATTTATCGGCACCCGTGAAAGCCCCCTTCTCGTGCCCAAACAATTCGCTTTCGATTAGGGTTTCGGGAATCGCTGCACAATTGATTTTTACAAGCAAATTGTCCTTACGAGGGCTATTATGATGTATTGCCTTGGCAAAAAGTTCCTTTCCAGTACCTGTCTCGCCCAGCAGTAGTATTGATGAGTTAGATTTAGCCGCCTGAACAGCTTGCTTGAGAGCCGCTCTTAAAGCTTTGCTTTTACCCACTATTTCGGAGGTTAAATTCTGATCAAGGAACTCGTCCTTAAGCTGAATATTCTCCTCCTCAAGTTTTTCCTTAAGCTCATTTATCTCATCGAATGCTAGCTGTAGCCTCCTAACCTGGCCAACCAAATCATTTATTAGGGTAATATTCTTCCTCCTCAACTCGTAGGCCTCAAAGGCGCTATCGAGGGTTTGACGTAAATCCTGAATACTCCATGGTTTTAGCAGGCACCTAAAAATCCCCCCTTGATTAATGGCCTGAAGCATAGTCTCGTTATCGTCGTATGCAGTAAGTATAGTAATAACTACCGATGGAAACTGCTCTTGGACAATTTTGGCCAGCTCTAGTCCAGTTAGGTTGGGCATACGCTGATCGGTGAGGAGCACCCTAATACCCTGCTCCTTAATTGTTTTGAAGGCGTGAATTGGGTCATCGAGAGTAATAACAGTGAACCATTTCTTGAGGGCTACCTCAAGTGTAAAAAGGTTATTAGGTTCATCGTCTATGTATAAGATCTTTTTCACACACTATTTTTTAGGTAAACAAATGGTAAACTCTGTTCCTTCGCCCTCCCTTGAATTGACTTTTATTTCACCCTTATGATCGGAAATAATTCCATGAACTATTGATAACCCCAAACCGGTTCCCTCTCCAACGGGCTTGGTGGTAAAAAACGGATCGAATATTCGTTGTTCCATGCCCGCAGGGATTCCCTTTCCGGTATCACTAATTGTAATTTTAAACTTATCTTCTACAATATCATATGACGTCTCAATGGTAATTGTGCCTTCCCCTTCGATGGCTTGGATTGAATTAACCAGTAGGTTAAGAAATACCTGACCCAACTTTCCTGGGTAGCAGACAATCTCATCGTTGCCGCAAAGATTAGTTCTAACCATGATACTGTGCTTATACTTATTGTACAGAATTGTTAGTGCAGAATTTATTAGCTCGCTGAGGCTTGCTGACGATTTATTCTCATCATCGAGCCGAGCAAAAGTTCGAAGCCCTTTGACGATTGACATGGTACGATCCACCCCCGTTCGAATCGATTTAATTAGCTTGGGAATTGTCTCCATTATACCTTCCACATCGTATTGAGAATCTAAACTTTGCAGTAAGCCCGTTTCATCTTGAGGGTAATTCTCTTTAAAGACTTTTGAGTACTCACGAATGGCCGTTGTTAAATCATTCACTTCCATCTCAAGTCCAACCACACCGCTACTAATAAAATTTATAGGGTTATTTATCTCGTGAGCTATTCCCGACGTTAATACGCCAAGTGATGCCATTTTTTCTGCCAAAACAAGTTGTTTCTGGGCATTCTGTAATTTACTAAGTGCTTCCTCTAGTTGTTTTCTCTGGTAATAAAGTTCCTCATTAATAGAGGTTAACTCCTCATTGGCTGCTTGCAGCTCCTCGGTACGAGCTTTCACAAGGACTTCTAAGTTTTCTTGGTATTTCTTGACCTTAACCTCAAGCCGTTTCTTATCGGTAATATCAGAGTGAGTGCCAATAATTCTAACCACTTCACCCTTAGAATCCCACTCCACCACCTTCCCTCTCCCCCTAATCCACATCCAGGTTTCATCCTTTCTAAGAAAACGGAATTCTACGTCGAAACCCTCGGAATCCTTATGAAGTCGGGTTTCGATTTGTTTTAGGCAGTGATCGAGGTCATCAGGATGTACACGACGTTTCCATTCATCGAGGTTGTGAGGGAAATCATTGGGTGAGTACCCTGCAATAGCATAATATCTTTTATCGAAGTACACGTGGCCCGTTTTAACATTCCAATCCCATAGGCCATCTTTTACCGCCTGCATTGCCAAATCGTATCGTTCCTCGCTTTCCTTTAGCATTTCCTGTGCGTGTCGTCTATCCGTAATATCCCTTATTACCACCTGGAGAAAACTCTCTTTACCATTTATCACCCTCACTACCCTTGCCTCTCCGTACTTCAGGTAGCCCAACTTATGCATCCACCTCAGATCGAAGGGTTTATCCAATGTGCCTATTACAGCTGTCTCGAACAATTTCCTATAAAGAGGTTCATCCTCCTTGAGAACTGATGGGATTGCAAGTATACTAGTTCCAATAAACTCCTCCTTTGAGAAACCCGACAGCTCTATAAACGCCCTGTTAACAGAGGTTATTATCCCATCAAAAGATATAGTAAAAATACCATCGGGTGATAACTCAACTATATTCCTATACCTCTCCTCACTTGCTATGGCGGCTTCTCTTGCCTTCAAAAGATTATCCTCATATTCTTTTCGTTCAGTAAAATCGCGAATAACTGCTACTAAGGCCTTTTTATGGTTCCAAATGATGGGGCTTACAGAAATCTGCACATCAATTATTTGTTCCTTCCCCTTCGGGTATATTTCCCACACAAATATGTTAGTAGAACCATCTTCTGATAGACTCCAAATAGAAGTAGTGTCAATGGAACTCAATCCGGGTTTGGAAAAGTCGAGTAGCGAGTATGAACAAACCACCTCATTACTAATCCCAAGTAGTTCCTCCGCCCTTTTGTTAACCGACAATAGATTACCTTTAGCAGTATGAATTACTATACTATCGCTAATGCTATCAATAATTGCGCTTAGGTTTTGTTGATTGGCCTCCAAAGCATTAACCTTAGCTTGCAGCTCGGGATAATAACTTTTCTTTATGGATGAATCGCCCAACCCAATTATTTTCTTCCTATACTCTTCCCAGGTGTTTTCCATAATCTAAATGGCTTCGGAATAAATTGCGGCCAAATCGGCCTTAGTTGGTACCCTTGGGTTTGTGGCATTACATGGATCGTTAATTGCCTTCCCGGACAATGTGCTCACCATATCACTCTTCACCCCTTTATTCCCTAGTGTTGAAACAATGCCAACGCTTCTTTTTAAATACAGAATAGAATCAACCAGCAGCTTTTTAACGGATGTGGGCGTCAGTCCACTAGCATCAACGCCTAGCTTATGGGCTATAGTAATGTATTTATCCTGTGCGACATCGAAGTAATAATCTACTACATGGGGTAATAGTATGGCATTACATTCGCCATGTGGCAAATCGAGGTAACCACCCAAACTGTGGGCCAGTGAGTGTACACAGCCCAGGCTTGCATTGGAGAATGCTAAGCCAGCATAAATACTAGCCAGCATTACCCTACCCCTAAGTTGAATATCGGTAGGATTTTGGATCGAAGCCAAAAGGTTTGCAGTAAGCAAGTCGATGGCTTCGAGTGCGTATAAATCGGTAAATGCTGAACTGGCATTGGAAACGTACGCTTCAAAAGCATGAGCCAAGGCATCCATTCCAGTACAGGCAGTTAAAAAGGAATCCATTGTAGTAAGTACAACCGGATCGATAAGCGACACATCGGGGACTGTTGCTTTACTGATGATGGCCATTTTATACTTGTGCTCGTACCTGTTAATAATGGCAAACTGTGAGAGATCGGCAGCAGTTCCAGCTGTTGTTGGTATGCAAATCAGGGGTGGCATTGGGTTAGCTATCTTATCCACCCCCTCAAATCTGTCAATATGCTTATGGTTAGTTGATACAATACCAATCCCCTTGGCGCAATCCATAACACTTCCTCCCCCCAAGGCTATAATCATATTACAACCCGATGCCCGGTAAAAATCAGCCCCCTCCATCACCTCAAAATCTCTGGGATTTGGTGATATTGATGAGTAAAGGGTATGCTCAATTCCATTCCGAAAAAGATTTTCCTGCAGTTCAGCTAGCCAAGGAGTAGTCATTACTCCTGAGTCGGTAACTAAAAGCACTTTTATACCTCCCAGCTGTTTACAATAATTGCTGGCCAGAAGCCGAGCATCAGCCCCGAAAATATACTCAGGGGCTACAAATTTTCTGAGTTCTAGCTGAACATTACCAGTATGAAGCGAATTTGCAGTTTGTATTGGCATATCGTGAGCTATGAAATTATTACTAAATATATGAAGAAATACTAAATCGAAGGATTACAATTACACCAAATCACTATAATTATCCACTAATATTTGTTTCAGCATATTCCCTTAAAGTAATTCTCATTATAGGAAATGTGTTTTGCTATTCACCCAATTTTTCATAGCTTTGCCAACACCCAAATGTAAAACACAAACAATATGAAATTTGTAGCTGAAATAAACGTTATGCCCCTTAAGGCACTACTTGATCCTCAAGGAAAAGCGGTTGGAATGGTTATGCAGAACAGCGGTTACAAGGAGGTTGAGAACGTGCGCATTGGCAAGCACATTACGCTCGAGATTGAGGCTCCTACCAAGGAGGCTGCCATGGAGCGCATCAACGAGGCCTGTGCAAAGGTGCTATCGAACCCCATAATGGAGGGTTACGAGTACAGAATAACCGAGTTATAAAAAGAGAAATAAGCTACTCGTTAGCCTTATCCTTAGGTGAGATAATATCGGCCTGCTTGCGGACAGATTCCTTGTGAACCAGCCTAAGCAGGTCTTTCACGTACTCCGGACTTAACCCAAGCGAATTCCCCACCTCCACGCGCATCTTTATCATCTCCTCCCAGCGGCGGAGCTGCATAATGGCCACATTGTTCTTTAGCTTATACTCCCCAATTTGCCGAACAATATCCATTCGTTGTGCAAGCAGTTCAAGCAATTGTGAATCGAGCGAATCGATCTTCTCGCGCATCGACTCCAACGCATCAATCGACTCCGATGAAGTGGGCAACATTTTTCGATACGACAAGGCCGTAAGAATCTCCCCCAACTTTTCGGGCGTTACCTGCTGACGGGCATCGCTAAGGGCTTTTTCAGGACAAATGTGCGACTCAATCATCAGCCCATCCATCGACAGGTCGAGCGCCTTTTGGGCAATATTAAAAATTAACTCCCATTTACCAGCAATATGACTTGGGTCGCAGATTATGGGCAGTTCGGGGATGTAGGTTTTCAGATCGATGGGAACTTCCCATTTTGGCAGGTTGCGATAGTTTGATTTTTGAAACGGTGAGAATCCCCTGTGAATTGCTCCCAACTTGGTAATCCCAACACGCGAAAAACGTTCGATGGTGCCAATCCACATCTCCAAATCGGGATGAATGGGATTCTTTATTAGAACTGGTTTATCTACTCCTGCCATGGCGCGAGCCAGCTCATCAACCGAGAAAGGGTTGGAGGTTGTGCGAGCGCCTACCCAAAACATATCCACTCCATGCTTAAGCGCTATTTCCAGATGCTCAGGCGTAGCCACCTCAACAGCTAGCAGCAATCCAGTCTCTTTTTTGGCTTCGGCCAGCCACACCAATGCCTGCTCCCCAACTCCCTGAAAGGTCCCTGGGCGCGACCGGGGTTTCCATACGCCGGCCCTAAGAACCTGCACTTTCCCAAGCGAAGCGATGGATCGAGCGGTATCCAATACCTGTTCGCGACTCTCGGCGCTACATGGGCCTGCAATTATCAGGGGGCGTTTTTCCACACCGCCAAACCACTGCGAAATTGGGATAATACTCATTGAAATAGTAACTAATCGATTTTTCTAGAATTTGCTCCTACAAAACAGCTGTAGTTGTCCAATGCAAAGGTACACAATAGATGAGTTAACGCAAGTACTAATAATTTGTTGAATAGAATTCCTTTCATTTTCCCTTTTGAAACTATCTTTACTGCAATTATTGACACAAATAATGAGAATTAGCGCTTTTGTAGTTCAATCCAAGAGATGGTTATCAGTTTTCTTTACACACAGGAAAGCACTTGCTATTGTTACATCTGCCCTACTCCTTTTTATTGTATTTCTAGTTTTACCTACACCAAACTTCAAAAAGCCTACAAGCACCGTAATTCTATCGAGTAATGGCAATTTGCTTATGGCTTCAATAGCTGCCGATGAACAGTTCCGCTTCCCAGCATCGTTAAGTGTTCCCACAAAGTTTGAAAGATGTATAATTGAGTTTGAGGATCGAAAATTTTATCATCACCCTGGGATTAATCCCATGGCCATTGCCAGGGCGGCATGGAACAACATAAAAGCCAAACGATTAACTCAGGGAGGGAGCACAATTACACAGCAGGTTATAAGGCTTTACAGGGATAATAAACCCAGAACAATTTTCGAAAAGTTAATAGAGGCAACGCTAGCCCTTAGGCTCGTGATAGCGCACAGCAAAAGGGAAATCCTGCAGATGTATGCTTCCAATGCCCCTTTTGGGGGCAACGTGGTGGGTTTAGACGCTGCCGCCTGGCGCTACTACAACCGCTCGGCCAGTGAACTAAGCTGGGCCGAAGCTGCTGCCCTGGCTGTGCTACCAAACTCACCATCGCTGGTTTTTCCTGGTCGAAATGCTGAAGTTCTCAGAGCCAAAAGGGATCGACTACTAAAAAGACTACTTGCCTGTGGCGATTTGGATAGCTTAACCTATCAGCTTTCGCTGCTTGAGCCACTGCCCGGCGAACCCAAACCTCTTCCTCAACTTACGCCCCATTTGCTTACCCGAGCCATTGCCGACGGCAAAGAGGGTAAAATAATAGAAACAACAATCGATTTGGAACTACAGCAGAGGACTAACCAAATTGCGGCCAATCATCATCAACAGTTGGCTGGCAACCAGGTGCATAATGTAGCGGTTTTAGTTTTAGATATTAAAACAAACTCAACCCTTGCGTACGTTGGGAACTCGCCGGGCTCTAATTTTGGGAACCATGTTGATATAATAACATCTCCCCGTAGCACAGGGAGTATTTTAAAGCCATTCTTGTATGCTGTCATGCTTCACGATGGGCTAATTCTTCCAAACACGCTAATTCCCGACATACCAACTCAAATTGGTGGCTACTCGCCAAAAAACTACAATCCCGACTACGACGGAGCCATTCCCGCCTCAAGGGCAATTGCCCGATCGCTAAATGTTCCCGCTGTGCGTATGCTCCAGCAGTATGGAGTTGAACGATTCCAGCATATTCTCCAAAAGTTGGGTATTTCAACATTAAATCGAACAGCCGAAAATTATGGGCTATCGCTAATACTTGGAGGAGCCGAGGCTACGCTTTGGGATTTGGCGGGCGTTTATGCCGGGATGGCAAGAGTTCTTAATGATTTCCGACCAAATCAAAGTCAATACCATAAAACTAACTTTATACCCCCACACTACGCAAAAGGTGATAATACTATTGAAACCTCTGATTTAGTAGACTATTCACCACTCGATGCATCGGCAATTTACTTCTGCTTTGAGGCCATGAAAGAGGTTGCCCGCCCCGACGAGCTGGCGGGATGGCAGTACTTTTCGTCGTCGCGATCGGTGGCATGGAAAACCGGAACCAGCTTTGGGCACCGCGATGCTTGGGCTATTGGACTAAATCCGCGGTACGTTGTAGCCGTATGGGTGGGAAATGCCAGTGGCGAGGGTCGGCCAAATTTAACAGGAGTTTCGGCTGCTGCTCCTATCCTTTTCGATGTGTTTGCTCTCCTCCCAACGTCGCGCTGGTTCGAGAAACCAATAGATGATATGGCTTACGTTCCCATTTGCCGCCACAGCGGGCATAGGGCTTCGGATATCTGCATGCCTGTCGACTCAACCTGGATTCCACTACGAGGTCTCGAAACCGAGGCTTGCCCTTACCACAGGTTTATCCATTTAAACCAATCGAGAACCCATAGAGTTACCGACAAATGTGTAAGTGTTGAGAACATGGTTAAACAATCGTGGTTTGTGCTCCCGCCGGCCATGGAGTGGTTCTACAAAAGCAAAAACCCGTTCTACCAATCTCTACCTCCTTACCTTGCGGGCTGCGAACCCGATAATGAGCAAAGCCAAATGGCATTGATTTACCCAAGAATCGAAAAAACAGCAATTCAGCTTCCCCGCGATCTGGATGGTAAACCCACCGAGGCAATTTTCGAGGTTGTTCATCGCAGGGAGAATACCACAATTTTTTGGCATCTAAACGAAACCTACCTAGGGTATACTCGAACTTTCCATAAAATGGCGCTTCAACCCAAAAAGGGAAACCATACGCTCACTCTGGTTGACGATATGGGTAACTCGCAAACCGTTAGGTTTAGGGTTGAGTAAACTTTTCAGATACTCCATTCTTTCAAGGCTCTTGTATTAACGCTTAATTTCAAATTTTCTCTTCTAAACACAGCTTGCTAAAATTTGTAGATTTAAGGGATATAAGAAATCTCACTACTAAACTAAATTCTAGTTATCAATTGTTTTGAGGGCAAAGCATTAAATCACTATCTTAGATGCCTCGCAAAATCATTATTACCCTAAAACCTTACCATAATGAACAAAAAGATATTTTTTGCAGCACTCCTCACCCTATCGATTCTGATAGTTGGAGCAGCCATTTTTTTCTACGTAATAGGCTTCAGAGCCAGCAAAGAAACCGGTGCTCAGGCAAAGGACTATAGCGCTTACATCACAACATTCTCATCGGGGTCAATCTCCACAAGGGATGCCATCCGGGTTACATTTGCAGCCAATGTTGCTGAGGGCAATATGGTTGGTAAGGAGGCCGAGTCGCGGCTACTACGAGTTAAACCTTCGGTTAAAGGAACCCTTACCTGGGCCGATGAGCGTACCCTGGAGCTGGTCCCCAGCACTCCGCTTAAAAGCGATTCAGAGTATCAGGTTACTGTTGCCCTTGATCGGATTTTCCAGAATATCCCAGCCGACTATAAATCTTTCCTATTCAACCTCCGCACCATTAAGCAGGCCATGGAGGTTAGAGTAGCTGGGATTGAATTCTACAGTGAGGCTTCGCGCCAGGATCGACGAATTGGCGGTGTTGTGCTCACAGCCGATTTTGCTGAAGCAAACCAGGTAAAAGAAACAATTAAGGCTACACAGAAAGGCAAGGCGCTGGAAGTTAGCTGGAGCTCATCGGGCGATGGCCGTACTCACAGCTTTTGGGTAGAGGGTGTAACCCAAACCGACAATACCGAAAAGGTTAATATTTCGGTTAATGGAAAACCCATAGGAGTTGAATTCACTGAAACTATCGAAACGGAGGTTCCACCAAAAGGTGTATTCCGCATTCTTTCGCACAACGTGGTGCAAAGCCCAGAGCAATACCTCGAGGTTCGCTTCTCTGAGCCAGTAGACCCATCGCAGAATATGCGGGGCATGGTTCGCGCTAGTGGTGTGTCCGAACTAAGAGTCATAATTGAGGGTAATCTTATAAAAATTTACCCCACTGCCCGGCTTGCAGGATCGTACAATTTCGATATCTCTGAGGGCATTCGCAATATCAACAGGCAAAGGCTTGAGCAGAGTTCAACTTTTGCTGTCTCGTTCGAGGTTGTTAAACCTCAGGTTCGACTGGTTGGACAAGGGGTAATTATGCCCTCATCGGGTGGGTTGCTTTTCCCATTCCAAGCTGTTAGCCTTAGAGCCGTTGATGTTAGCGTGGTTCGAATATTTGAGCAGAATATAGCCCAGTTTCTGCAGGTGAATAGGCTCGACCAAAGTTCTGAGATAAGGCGTGTAGGACGGCTACTTCTTCGCAAAACAGTTATGCTCGATCCATCGGGACAAACCGATTTTGCCCGATGGAATACATTTCATATCGACCTTACAGAGTTGATAAAAACAGAACCAGGAGCCATTTATCAGATCAACATTAATTTCCGTAAGGAGTACTCTACATATAGCTGCAACGGCGCCGAGGCAAATCAACCCATTATCATGATAGATGAGCGCTATTCCGCTTCCGACGATGTGCCCCAAACCTACTACTACGACGATGATTACGACTACGAGTACTACGATTGGCGCGAACGCGAAAACCCATGTCATTCCTCGTATTATCAGAGTAAATCGGTACGGCGAAATGTGATAGCCTCCGACCTGGGCATAATTGCCAAATCGGGAACCGACGGCTCGCTGATGGTTGTGGTTACCGATTTAAACACTGCTCAACCAGCTAGTGGAATCGATATCGATTTGCTCAACTATCAGCAGCAGATTATTGCCACCGCAAAAACAGACAACAACGGGCTAGCCAACATTAAACTCTCCGAGCAGCAAAAACCATTTATCGCCATAGCCAAAAATGGTAGTCAACGAGGATACCTTAAACTAGACAATGGTTCTGCGCTTTCGCTCAGCGCATTCGATGTTTCGGGGGTAGCAGTTCAAAAAGGGCTTAAAGGATTTATATACGGCGAGCGTGGGGTATGGCGCCCGGGCGACACCCTTTTCGTTTCGTTTATTATTGAGGATAAGGGTAAAACGCTTCCACCAAACCATCCGGTAACCTTTGAACTAAACGATTCAAGAGGTCAACAAATCTACCGAACTGTAGCAACTACTTCCGTAAGCGGAATGTACGCGTTCCCCGTTGCAACCGACAAGGACGCGCCAACAGGGAACTACTCGGCTACTGTAAAAGTGGGTGGCGTATCGTTTAGCCAAATCTTTAAGGTGGAAACCATTATGCCCAACAGGCTAAAAATCAACTTCAATATTGAAGATGATGCCCTTCGCTATGGCGATGTAAGCCCTGTAAAGTTCACATCGGCCTGGCTTCATGGCGCTCCAGCGCGCAATCTGAAAGTTCAGGTTGATGCTATTCTTACGCAAGCCACAACAACATTCGATGGGTACAAGGGTTTCACCTTCGACGATCCAGCACGCACATTCTACGCCGAGGAGCAAACCGTTTTCGAGGGTCGATTAGACGAGAAGGGTGAGGTAAACTTCTCTCCCAATATCAACGTGCGCACATCTGCGCCCGGCAAGTTGAACGCCAACTTCACCGCTCGGGTTTTTGAGGAGGGTGGCGCTTTCAGCATCGACAGATTCACAATACCCTACTTCCCATACCACAACTTTGTTGGGTTAAAAATGCCCGAGTCGAAGAGCTACCGTAAAACCTATCTCACCGACACCACGCATGTAGTAGATATTGTACTTATCAGCTCCGAAGGAAAACCCGTATCGAAACAAAACCTCAACGTTGAGGTTTACAAAATTGACTGGCGCTGGTGGTGGCACAGAGGCAGCGAGGATCTATCGAACTACGTGTCGAGCAGCTACAATCGTCCAGTAAGCAAGGGAACGGTAACCACAAACACCAAAGGCGAGGCCAAGTATAACCTTAGGATCAACAACCCCGAATGGGGCCGTTTCCTTATTCGTGTTTCCGATGACGACGGAGGCCACGCAGCAGGGACAGTTGTTTACTTCGATTGGCCGGGGTGGGTTTCGCGCGATCGCAAATCGACACCCGAAGCCAGCACTATGCTGGTATTTGCCACCGACAAGGAACGATACAACGTGGGCGAAACCGTAACGACAACCATTCCCAGCTCCGAAGGCGGTAAAATATTCCTCACCATCGAAAACGGAATAAAAGTGCTACAAAGCCATTGGATAAATGCCAAAGCAGGTGAGACCCAGTTCTCATTCCTGGCCTCGGCCGATATGGCACCCAACGTGTTTATTAGTGCCATGCTGATTCAACCTCATGGCCAAACCGCCAACGACCTACCCATCAGAATGTATGGAATTACGCCCATTGGCGTTGAGAATCCCCTAACTCATCTTACACCTGTTATCGCCATGCCCGATGTAATTGAACCAGAGCAGAAAGTGTCGATAACGGTGACAGAGAAAGATGGAAAACCCATGGCTTTTAACCTGGCAATGGTTGATGATGGGCTCCTCGATCTAACCCGATTTCGCACCCCAGACCCATGGAAAAGTTTCTACGCCCGCGAGGCACTGGGCGTTCGCACCTGGGATCTTTACGAGCTGGTGATGGGCGCTTCAGCAGGAAAGATGCAGCGGATTATCTCCATTGGTGGCGACGATGAAGCCACCGGATCGGGCGACCAAACCGCAAACCGGTTTAAACCGGTTGTAAGGTATTTTGGCCCATTTGAAGTGGAAAAGGGAAAGAGTAAGCGAATCGACTTTACCATGCCCAACTACGTTGGTTCAGTACGATTAATGGCCGTTGCAGCCAAAGAGGGAGCTTATGGCTCAGCCGAAAAAACGGTTCCAGTGCGCAAACCCCTTATGGTTTTAGCAACACTACCCCGCGTGCTTGGCCCCGAGGAGGAGGTTGTGCTCCCAGTTACCGTTTTTGCAATGGATCAGAATGTGAAACAGGTAAAGGTTCGTGTTGAGGCAAATGATCTGCTCAAAATCCAAGGAGGGAAAGAGCAAACCATAAAATTTGACAATGTAGGCGATCAAGTAATCCGATTCAACCTTAAGGTTGCCTCTCAACTTGGTGTTGGCAAATTGAAAGTTATTGCTGAAAGCGGCAAGGAAAAGGCATCGCACGAGATTGAGCTCAATGTCCGTAACCCCAATCCGCCCATGACAATGGTAATGGATTCGGCCCTAAAAGCTGGCGAAAGCTGGATCGCTAAGTACAATGCGTTTGGCATGAGAGGCACCAATAAAGCGAAAATTGAGCTGAGCACATTGCCTCCAATAAATCTTGGTGACAGGATTTGGTATCTGGTTGGCTATCCTCACGGATGCCTTGAGCAAACTACATCAAAAGCATTTCCCCAACTTTTCATAAGCAAGCTAGCCGAGGTAGATGCCAACACAAAACAAGCTGCCGAGCAAAATGTGCGGGCTGCATTGGGCACGATGAGGAATTTTGTTACGCCCGATGGTGGATTATCGCTTTGGCCAGGTGGCTCGTACCCCGATGAGTGGGGAAGCATTTACGCCGGACATTTTATGCTTGAGGCGCAGAGGATGGGTTACTCCGTTTCATCATCGGTTCTCGATGGATGGAAACGCAGCACCCTGCGCGTAGCGCAAAACTGGTCGCCCAATCAGCAAAGTCGATACTACAACAACGACCTGATGCAAGCCTATAGGCTTTACACGCTGGCCCTAGCCAAATCGGCCGATATGGGTGCAATGAACCGCCTGCGCGAAAGCGCAAATTTAGGGGTTGCTGCCAAATGGCGATTAGCTGCAGCTTATATCCTTGCGGGAAACCCCGAGGCAGCACGTTCGCTCGTAAATGGCGTTCCAGCCGAAGTAAAGAATTATCGCGAACAATCGTACACCTACGGCTCGCAGTATCGGGATTTGGCAATGATTACCGAAACGCTAATCCTACTTGGCGATTTCGACAAGGCATTCCCGCTGCTGATACAGCTATCGAACAGGCTTAGCTCCAATAGCTGGATGAGCACACAGGAGATCTCATTTAGCCTTCAGAGTTTTGCCAAATTTGCGGATGCCAGCAAATCGTCCGATGGTGTTAACGCCCAAGTAGCTATTCATGGGAAAAAAGCGTCTAATTTCCAATCGAAACAAACGGTTCTACAATATCCTTTTGAACCGGTTCAGGCTGGCTCCGACAAGATTGAAGTGAAGAACACAGGCAAGGGAATACTATATGCCCGACTAATCACACAGGGAACCCCTGTGGGTGGATACGAAGTTGAGCAGAGCAACAACCTGAACCTGGAGGTTAAATTTTTCCTAATGAACGGGTCGGCAATATCGCCCGAGAAGATTTCGCAGGGAACCGATTTCTACTGCGAGGTTCGGGTATACAATCCGGGAACAGGAGGCGATTTGGAGCAGCTTATACTCTCGATGGTGGTTCCCTCGGGTTGGGAAATCCGCACCAGCCGATTAGACGAGGGGCAAAATGCCTCGTTACGCTCATCGCCATTCGATTATCAGGATATCCGCGACGACAGGGTTTACACCTACTTTAACTTGGCTCGAGGACAAGCAAAATCATTTTTAATTAGGTTTAATGCAGCCTACGAGGGTAAATACTACATGCCAGGAGTATCGTGCGAAGCCATGTACGATAACTCAATAAACGCCCGTCGGTCGGGTAACTGGGTTGAGATTACTCTACAATAAAACCCAAGTAAAACCGAAAAACAAATAAAACCAATCAGGTGGTATCCATAAAATACCACCTGATTGGTTTTCTGCCTTAGTATTTAATCAAAAAAAACTTATCGAAGTAAAAATCGAAACTTAAAGATTACTAACTTGCTCTAGTTTTCAGACAGATATACTGAATTGCAAATCATCAAAAAAAAGACAAAAATGGCAGAACAGAAT
Organism: Tenuifilaceae bacterium; assembly: GCA_034003245.1. Classification (GTDB taxonomy): domain Bacteria; phylum Bacteroidota; class Bacteroidia; order Bacteroidales; family Tenuifilaceae; genus Perlabentimonas. Next base: position 32,109 of record JAVEYY010000020.1, on the reverse strand, counting down.
TGTGAGAATTGCCCCATGAGGGTAAAGTACGATGCAAAACCCAAATCATTTGCTGGTCGTTTCTGGAGGTGGCACATTAACTTTTGCCCCGGTTGGAAAGGCTACATGTCGTCGTTTAGCGAAGATGAAAGAGTGTCGGTTGCGCAAAAATATCAGCTACGAAAGTATCTGTAAACAACCTGTATTTTCGAAGTAACCAAAGTAAACTTATGAGAGTTAAACTACCGGAATCAATAAAAAACAGAGTAGAATACAAGCGAAAGTATAATCTATGTGAACTGTATGTAGCCTTTATTTACCTGCCGAGAGCTTTAGTAAAACTCGCTAGCAACAAAAGGAGCAAGTTAGTTGACAAGCAGTTTACCGAGCGATTAATGCTAGCTGTAACTGAGGTAAATGGCTGCGCTGCATGCTCATATGCGCATACGCTAATGGCACTTCGCCAGGGCATGAGCAATGAGGAAATAAACAGCTTTTTAGAGGGCGATAGCAAGTTTACAAAACCCGAAGAGGCAAAAGCCATTTTCTTCGCACAACATTATGCTAATTCAAGAGGCATACCAGCAAAGGAGGCATACGAGGTTGTTGTAAATGAGTATGGTAGTGTTAAAGCAAGCATTTTCCTATCGGCCGTTCAAGTAATGATGGCTGCAAATATGTACGGGATTCCCTACAGCGCGTTTATTTCGCGATTGCATGGCAAGCCATACCAGGATAGCACCTTGCTCTTCGAGCTGTGGATTCAAATAGTTGGAGTTTTGATACTCCCCATAACATTTGTCCATGGACTTTCCCTTTGGATAATAGGCAAACAGAATATCAAATTTGCTTAAGAGTAGGGAAAAATTCATTCTCACAATAACAATTATCATTGAACCCTATTATCAAAATAGCTATACAAAAACTACTTTAAATACTATTTTAAATACGTGCTATTTTTATATATTTGAGTAAATAAGTTTGCCAGACCTATACAAACACAAGCAATAAAACATGGGTTTACAATAATAAACTGGAATATTCACAGCATTATTATCATCCTATCCTCAAGAAATAAATGGATAAAAGATTTAGCCCAATACTTATCATTATACTCATATCGGTTACTGCCGGATGGATTTTCCACATATTAACAGTAAGAAGTTTTAACATTCAACTTTCACAATATCTCTCCGAACAGAACAAGCATGCTCAGGTTAAGGTTAACTCAGCAATAAATACATACAATCTGGTTAGCGATATTCTATTCAACCAGGTGGTTAATCAACCCAAAATCCTTGCTCAATTTGCCAAAGCCTGCTCATCCGACAGTTGCGGCAAGAAAGCAGTAAGAGACAGCCTATACGCCATGCTACAGCCCACTTACGAACAGATAAAGCAGATAAATATTAAACAGCTGCATTTTCATCTACCCAACAACCATAGTTTCCTTCGCTTTCACCGCCCCGAAAGGTTTGGCGACGACTTAACCAATTATCGATACTCTGTAAAGTATAGCAACCAAACTAAACAGATTGCCAAGGGGTTTGAGGAAGGGAAAATATATAATGGATTTAGATATGTCTACCCGCTTTCATTCAATGGACAGCACATTGGAACGGTAGAGACTAGCTTCTCCTATGAAGCCATTAGCTATCAACTAGGACAACTTGGAACGAAAAAGTCAACATTAGCCATAAAAAAAGAGATGGTGCTTACAACTGTTTTTAAAGATGAACAAGACAACTATGAGATTTCGCTTCTATCTGATAATTATTACATTGAGAAACAATTCTCCCACTACCAAACTGACTCCAGCGGTCTATTTAAAACAATTGATAGCCGCTTGAAAGTTAAAATACAAGATGATCTTGCGCAAAACAAACGGTTCACCACCTACTATAATGTTAAGGGGCAATATTACACGGTTAACTTTATCCCCATTAACAATATGCAGAATATTCCGGCAGCCTACATTATTACTTACGACACCGATAGCAATATCAGATATTTTTTCAGAAACTTTCGGTTCCGGCAAATCCTAGGCTTAATATTCATCCCGATTGCTTCTACCATACTTTTCTTTTTTATTCGTTTTAACAGGCGAATCAAGGAGCAAAACAGGGAATTAACCAAACTAAATGCCGACAAGGATCAGTTTTTTCAAATAATTGCCCACGATTTAAGAACTCCATTCTCTTCGCTTATGGGCTTCTCCGAGCTACTTTACAAAGAAATTGACAACTTCGGGCTGAGCAAAACAAAAGAGTATTTATTCATTATTTGGAGCACATCGCGTAAAACTTATACTCTGCTAGAGGACTTATTGCTTTGGGGGAAGTCGCAAGCGGGGAAACTACCATACTCGCCTGAAACAATTTCATTAAAAAATATTTGCGAAGATTCCATTTCAGTTTTTATTGACACACCAAAAAACATTCAATTTAGCTGTATTGTAGATATTGATTTAAAAGTTAAAGCCGATGTTAACATGCTTAAAACTATACTTCGCAACCTAATCTCAAACGCCATCAAATTTACTTCGCAAAATGGTAAGGTTACCATCGATGCAAAAAAGGATAATGATAGCGCTATAATCACAATTACAGATACAGGTGTTGGTATTGACAAAGATATGATTATCAAAATATGGGGTACTAACTCGAATTACACCACCCGAGGAACTGACGGAGAAAGAGGTTCGGGACTTGGCTTACCACTTTGCAAAATGCTAATTGAAAAGCAAAGTGGCCGAATTTGGGTTAAAAGTCAAGTGGGTAAAGGAAGTCAATTTATATTCACTTTACCCCTCTCTACTTAACTTTTCGTATTGCTTACGAAGTTTTTAAAGTTGAAATATTAATATTTTCACTAACTTAGTGTGAATAAAAAAACACCACAATGGGTAAGCCGTTTATTCCCGAAAGTGTTCGCGAATTAAACATCCTTATCAAAATTAATCAGAGTATTATAAGCACGCTTGTGCTTGAGGATGTTTTACAGGTAATCAGCGATGGTATGTCGGAACTACTGGCCATTGAGTCGGCAGCACTTTACCTGCTGCAAAGCGACACGGAGGTGCACCTCGGGGCCACCACACCTCAACTACCGCCGGGCATACCACGCGAGGTGAGAATAGCAGCCATCGAAGACCATCCACACATCAAGGCCACCATTGAAACGCATAAATTCCACGTTGTCGACGATACTCACACAGCCAACCTTTCGCCCTCGGAGCGAAGCATTGTGGAAATGCGGAATCTACGAAGTTTGGTCTTCCTGCCGTTTATACTCAAGAATGAAGTACTTGGCGTATTGATCCTAGGTACATGCAATAGCTCCAGAAAATACAAGCAACACGAGATTGAACTCGGACAAGCCATAGCAAACCAGCTGGCCGTGGCCATTCAGAATGCCAAGCTGCACGAAGATTTAAAAGAGCACAGGGATAATCTGGAACGATTGGTGCAAGAGAAAACACACGACCTGAACGCTGCCATAGAGGAGCTACGAGCGGCCAACGACGAGCTTTACGAAAAAAACAACATTATAATTAACCAAATTTCGGAGCTTAAAGCCACCCTTCAACACCTAAAGGAGACTCAGTCGCACTTGCTTCAGGCCGAAAAGATGGCCTCACTTGGAACGCTTACCGCTGGTGTTGCCCACGAAATCAACAATCCGTTAAACTTTATTATGGGCGCCTACCTCGGTCTGGAGAAATATTTCAATACCAATCCCGACAATCAATTCCATGAGGCTCCAGTGCTACTAAACAGCATTACATCAGGTATCGAAAGGATATCGAGCATAGTAAATAGCCTTAACCAGTTTAGCCAAAAGAACAGCGAAACAACCAAAGAGTGTTGCATACACTCCATTATCGACAACTGTCTGATAATGCTTAATAATCAAATTTTCGACAGGGTGGAAATAGTCAAGGAGTACGATGCAAACACCCCAAAAGTAAAGGGCAAAGTGGCAAACTTGCACCATGCATTTCTAAACATCCTTACCAACTCACTGCAGGCTATTGATGGTAAGGGAACAATTAGGATCAAAACCCTTCCTCTTATTGGTAAAAATAAGATTTTAATTGAGGTTCATGATAGTGGCAAAGGGATTAGCCATGAAATTATTGGGCGGGTTACCGAGCCTTTTTTCACTACCAAGGATCCAGGAAAAGGCACTGGCCTGGGACTATCCATTACCTACCGGATAATTAAGGAGCATAGAGGCGAAATAGAATTCGAATCGGTTGCAAACAATGGCACACTCGTGCGCGTTGAACTACCAATATCAATTTGAGATCATACAACTAATAGGGGTAAATAATTTTCCATAAATTTCTTCTTACTGCCACTAAACTGGAAATTTTTTTAACTAAAAAGAATAGGTGCGGCTATATCAAAAACCGCACCTATTCTAATTGAAATGATTTTACTACATCCAGGTTGGAATGCGTCCCCTTGTGTAGGGAGCATCCTTCTCGTCCATCATTTTGCGCGCCTTCAGCATCATCTCCTCAGCAACCTTTCTGATACGCTCAAGCACAGGAGGAAACTCATCCTTTAATATATCGAATTGCATTTTTGAAGTACCAGTGATATCGGAAGTACTATTGATTTGGGTATAAACGATATCACGTAACCGCTGGTTCAATGGCATGTCGGCAGGAGGCAACTCCTCGCGGCTAGCCTTTGGCGAATGACCATTGAAAATAAACTCGATCTCTTCCAACTCCGATTCGATGGAAGCAAGGAAAGGCATTAACTCGGTATGTGCCGATGCAAGGGTTAGGGCGGTTTGCTTCATCACAACCACTTCCGATTTCAAATCGTTAGTAAGCTGCATTGCTCCCACCATCGCTTTCGAGAGTTTTGACACCTCACGTTGAAATGCCACCATTTCCACTCTACTCTTGGCAGGCAGGGTGGTATTATTCAAAGATTTCACACTGAAGCTTTCGGGTTTTGCCAAAGGTTTCACCACTCCATTGTGCACCATTGCCACCTCAACAGAATAAATACCGGGCATTACGTAAATACTTCCCCGGTTGCGGGCCATCGGGTTAAACCTGTTGGCATTCTGGGGACGAGTATTATCATAACTTAAATCCCAGTTAAAACGCTGAATACCCTTCGAGGGTTTTTGGGTAATGGTTCTCACCACGTCACCCTCAACATCGCGGATGGTAACCAAAAGGTATGGTGGAACTTCCCTCTTCTCGTCCTCTAATTCTTTGAGCGTAGGCTGAGGAATGGGCTTGCTTTCCTTAAAGAGTTTCTTCTCCATTTCCTGCCTGATGGCCTTTTTCATTTTTGGAACTTCCTTGAGGTATACGGTAAACGTGGCACCAAACTCAGGGTTTGGAGCAGTGAAAAATGTTGATCCTTGGCCATACTTCTTAGAGGTTTGGATGAAAAGTTTTGCGTCCTTAACACCAAACAGGTGGCTCTCTACTTTTGGAAACTCACCCGTTAGCTCGCGCAGCGGGGCATAGTTATCGAGAATATAGAACCCACGACCAAATGTTGCCAGCACCAAATCGCTCTCGCGCTGCTGGATTGCCAAATCGTAAACAGCTATCGAAGGCAACCCCGACTTAAGCTGTACCCAGCTTTCACCTCCATTTATTGAGAAGAATGCGCCAAACTCGGTTCCCACAAACAGCAAATCCTCCTTTACAAAATCCTGCTCAATGGTATGCACAGGGCCATTCTCAGGTAAATTCGCCGAAATAGACTTCCAGGTTTTTCCTTTATCTGTACTCTTTAGCACGTAAGGTTTTAAGTCGTCGCGCTTGTAGTTTCGGATTGTAGCAAAAACCACATTCTCGTTAAAACGAGATGCAAACACATCACTTACATACGACTGATCGGGAACCCCAGGGAATGAGGCAACCTTGCGCCAAGTTTTCCCGGCATCCTCGGTTACTTGAATTACGCCATCGTCGGTTCCAACATAGATTAGATCCGCCTTTACGGGTGACTCATCGAGTGAAACAATTGTGCCAAAAAGCGAGGTAGAAACATCCTTCATAACTGCATCAACGCTCCAGTACTTACCCATTACAGGCCATGTGTTGCGATCGATTTGAGCAGTTAGGTCATCGGAAATAACCTGCCAGGTATTGCCACGATCATCGCTACGAAAAACCTTATTGGCGGCAAAGTATAAACGGGATGGGGAATGAGGGCTAATAATTAGGGGAGAATCCCAGTTCCAACGGTAGGTTTGCTCCCCCTTACGGGGTTGAGGCTGAATATTTATGCGCTCACCACTTTTCTTATCGTAACGCACTAGGTTTCCATACTGCGACTCTGAGTAAACAATATCCGGATTCGTTGGATCGACCCGCGCCCAGAATCCGTCGCCACCTACAGTTACAATCCACTCTTCACTCGACACGCCACCACTTGATGTATTTTGCGATGGCCCACCAAGGGTATTGTTATCCTGCGTTCCACCGTATACGTTATAAAAGGGCTCGGCATTATCGGTAGTAACCCTATAAAACTGGGTAACAGGCAGATTTGACACAAAATTCCAATCCCCCTCATCAACATTGTAGGTGATGTAAATACCACCATCGCCACCAATCATAACATGCTTATTATCGTTGGGATCAATCCAAAGCGCATGATCATCAACATGGCGTTCCTTATGACTTACTACCGACCATGTTTTGCCTCCATCTACGGTAACGTGCGAATAGGTTTCCACCGAGTAAATCTTATCGAACTGTACGGGATCGCAGAAAATTTCATTATAGTACTGACCGCTAGAGGTGTGATCGCTCATCTTAACCCACGACTCACCGCGGTTGGTTGAACGGAAAAATCCACCTGCATCGTTAGCTGCTTCAATAATTGCGTAAAGCACATCTGGATTTTGTGGCGAGATAGCTATACCCATTCCACCCATATGCTCCTTGGGTAGCCCATCGGTAAGTTTGCGCCATGTTTTCCCGGCATCTTCCGATTTGTATAGGGCGGTCTCAGGGCCTCCGCCAATTTTTGTGAACACATGCCTACGGCGTTGTTCCGATGAAGCGTACAGAATATCTGGATTACGAGGATCGCAGATTATATTATTGATACCTGTGTTCTCGCTCACGTTCAGAACTTTTTCCCAGTTCTCACCACCATCGGTGGTTTTGTACAAGCCACGGTCGCCACCAGGTCCCCATGCTGAGCCTTCGGCTGCAACGTAAACCACATTGGAGTTGCGGGGATCAATCAGGATCATACCAATCTGACGGCTCTCCTTAAGCCCCATGTTTTTCCACGATTTTCCACCGTTTACCGTTTTGTAAACACCATTACCATAGCCAAGGGCACGCTGGTGGTTATTCTCGCCTGTGCCAGCCCAAACCACGTTACTATTACTGGGATCCATGGCCAAACAGCCAATAGAGTATGCACCGTAGTTATCGAAAACTGGCTTAAAAGTAATTCCCTTATTAGTGGTTTTCCATATATGACCGCTGGCCACCGCCACATAAAACTCGGAATGGTTATTGGGGTTCACGGCAAAGTCGCCAATCCGGCCTGAGGTAAAAGCTGGGCCAATGCCCCTGAACTTTAGTCCCGACACCAGAGTGCTGTTAACAAGAGAATCCTTCACCTCCTCTTTTGCGGGTTTAGTATTTATTTTTTGTGCAACTACCACTGATGACGATAATAGGAAAAGGGCTAGCATTACAGAAATGCATACCCTTAAACAGATGCTGGTTTGTTTCATAACTATTAGGGTTAGGGTTAATACAATTTTATCGAATTATGTTGATTAGACGTTATACATTCAATAAGTTTAAGCAAATGTTTAAGAAATTTAAAGCGATAGAACTGTTATAAGCATATTTATAGCTCTAATCTTGAATAGTTAAAGGTATTGAAAATCCCCAAAATAAGATTAAGTTAAAAATTAACTTTTACCCCGGCTACAATATTTATCCCCGCAGCCACCAGCCCCGAACTGTATGGGCGGTATCGCTGGTCGGTAATGTTCTCAACATCAAACGAAAGGCCCACCATTTCGCTTATTTTATAATTTGTCCGAAAATTTAGGGTGTACCACCCAGGCGAGTAAGGATTTCCATTATCATCAATGGCATAGATGTACGGTTTGCCACGCTCCTCCTCGGCAAGCTGGCTGTATGGAACAGAACCGCTGTAATTGGCAAAAAGCGTAAGCATTAATTTCGAATTTCTATAACTTAGCCTTGCTACTCCAAACCAGGGAGCCGCATGGCGAAGCGGGCTTATGGCTCCATTGTCGAGTTCCTCAACCCCTTTCTGATAGTTAAACCTCGACGAGAGCAAAAATCCCCTGGGAAGCATTAGCTCAAAATCGGCTTGAAATCCCCACACCCTAGCAAATGATGCATTTTGAAGCGACTGAACCCTGCTAAGCTGGCCATCGTACATAATGCTATCCAGTCCGTTAAGCGTTGAATTTCGCTTAACCATTGCATTATCGAGCAGAGTGACGTAAGTGAGAAAATCGATCTCCAAAAAATCTGCAACTCTTCGGGTTACGCCCACCTCAGCATTGTATGCATACTCTGCCTTAAGGTTTGGATTGGGAACAACAACCGAACCCGGTTCAGAGTCGAAAACCTTTCCGATATCATCGACATTGGGCGCTCGAAAGCCAGTTGATAAAACTCCCTTTACTCGCCACTGCTCAGTTGGATTCAGAGTTAAGCCCACAGAACCCGTAACTGCGCCCTTGCTAAGTTTGGCCTGCGTGAATGGGAATGGGTAAAATGTATTGTCGAACTGAGCATCGATTAAATAGTGTGTGTGCCTTACACCTGCATGCAGATTAAGGATTTCCGATAGATTTCGCTGGTATGTAAGGTATGTTGCAAGCGACGACCAGTGAGCCTTAGGATAGCGCGACGGCCCATCGGTGTTGATTTCTGTCTCAATATTCTTATCAATTCCGGTGGAAGTAACGTAGTTATGAACCACCTCGGCTCCGTAAAAAATTTTCTGCCTCGAATTGAGGTTCTTTTTAAGATCGATGTTAAACGATAAGGCATCAACCTCTTCCACCCTTTTTCTCAGCACAGCTCCATTGAAATTCCTGTCGTTTCGGCTCTCCTGAAAGTACTGGTAAGCCAGCTGTAGCGTTAACTGATCGTACATAACTGTGCTGGCCTTACTGCTAATCTTCAGGTTACTCATTAACCAAATCTGAGGGCCATAGAACCACTCAGCGCTTCGGGGAAAACCATCTCGGTAGTAGATTAATCGATCGTACCTGTCGAAGTTTGATGTTGATGAGTAGTGCAGCCCATAATCAAAAACCCAGCTGGAGTTTGGTTTATAGGAGATTTTCTGCATGATGTTGGTCTGCGAGTAGCCTGTAGGCCGCTGAAATCGGGGATTCGAGTTTTGAACTACAATGTCGGAGTTACCCTGGCGGTCTACGTACTCGGAGCGTAAATACTCCTGAGGACCATACGAACCCATTCGCAAATCACCAAAATCGGTGTACGAAAGACTTGAAAGTAGAGCCCACTTGCTAAATCCAAGGTTGATATCAAAATGGCCCGTTTTTTCGTTGTTTGCTGAGGAGTAACGAGCCGAGGCATTGCCATTAAGCAAAACCTTTCCATTATCGGAGAACCTTGGCGAAAGGGTATAAAAACTCATCACACCACCTATGGCATCGCTGCCATATATAACCGATCCCGGCCCAAACAGCACCTCAGCCTGCTCCACGGCAAACGGATCGAGCGAGATAACATTCTGCAGATTTCCACCCCGGAAAATGGCGTTATTCATCCGCACACCGTCCACGGCAATGAGCAAACGGTTAGTGGCAAAGCCACGAATCATGGGACTACCACCGCCCTGCTGACTTTTCTGCACAAAAACATCGCCCGATATGGTTAGCAAATCGGCTGCAGTTTGGGGATTATGAAAAACTATCTGCGATCGAGAGATTGGGGTAATCTTAAGGGGAATCTCCCGGGCCGTTTGAGTCCACTTCGTGGCCGACACTACTACCTGATCGATTGAGAAAATAGAGGTGGCCATTGAAACCTCAAAGCCCAGCTGCTCAATTTGCGTGAAACTAAGGTGCTGCGAAGTATAACCCATAATCCTAATTTCAATTAAATCAGAACCTTTTAGCGAAGTGATATCGGCTTGCCCCTTGGAATTGGTAACAACTGAAAAGTTTGGATTTTCGCTAGTTATGGTTACCATTTCGAGCGGTTTACCACTCTCATTAGCCTTTACGGTTAGTACCTGAGTATACCCCGAAAATGAAAATACTATAAGTATTAGAGTTGCAACTAATCGCATGGTTTCGAAAGCTGTTAATTCCTATTGCGTCGCATGCGTTTTGGCCCATACCAGAGCCAAAAACCCGTGATTGTAAACAGCAACAATGCAACGCCCATTATTAGGGTGTAGATTAGCTTAAACATACCACTGGGGAAACCTAGATAGTGATCGACCAGCGAGCCATCGTGGAGCATTTCAATAAAATCGGATCGTCGTCGTTCGATGTGAAGAATATCACCTGTAGCGCCATCAACCTGAATACCCCAAAATCCTTTGGCGAAGATAAACTTCACAACACCCTTGTCCTTCCGCACATCTATTCGCTCGATTTCTCCAGGAAGTACTTGCGAAATCGAATCACGAAATGCTTTACAGGCATTGGCATACAAGCTATCGATGGGAAGCCAGTCCTTAAGGTTTACTGATGTACCAGCGTGGGTTTTATCCTGAAAAAGTTCACCGCTATGTTTCTTTGCACCCAGCATTAATCCCGTAATGGCCATAATAATGAAGAAAATGAAGAGGATTGAGGCCGTAATCCTGTGCAGTTTCCGAAAAAGGCGAATTATGGTGGCTTTTTCTGACCTACTAGAACTTGATGCCATTTTTAGTACCTGGATTAGAATTCAAACAAAGGTATGAAATGCTAATGTATGGGACTTGAGGAATGGAGCAAAGTTTAACCTGCACTGTAAAATTCTAGACTTGAAGCGCAATCTCATCAGCTACCAACTTCAGCTGCAAAGCTAGTATATGGAACAGAATTATGGCAAATTACGATGATAAACGTCACCTTTACGCAAATCAAACCTTTTATATAAACCTAACTCACAGTACTATAATCGTATCTACAACAAGTTTGCCCGAGCAATTCACCATAACCCTAGTCCTGTTTTATCCGTAAGTACTGCACAAACAATTACCACTTATACATGTCACCACTAAGTAGAATTATCAACTTGGGGATTAACGAGGAGGGAGATTTTGATTTGAGGAGGAAGTTCCGTCAGGTAAACGAATTCAACTTAGGCCTTGCATTTATTACCCTTATCTCGCTGCCCATCGCCATCTGGCACCAGGTTTACTTTGGAGTAGTAGTTCAACTATTAGGTCTTTCAGCTTACTCAACTGGTTTTTATCTTGTATCAAAGGGGAAACTGGAATTGGCAAAACGTTTGGCCATAAGCACCTTTGAGGTGCAGATTTTACTTGTAAGCCTATTTGCAGTATACCCAACCAGCTTGGAATATCTTCCTTGGTATTCGCCGCTGTTTGTTGTATTTATGACCTTCCCCATTACTGCAGCTCTCTTCGACAAGTCAATACCCATGCATGTTCTTGTTGCTTTTGCCTTTATTGTGGGAATTCAATTTACAGGTAATTTGCCCGATCTACTTGGAGTTAATCGTTTTCCCAGCGATAAAATAGACATCCTCAATCTGATCGTCAGCGTTTTCACCATACTGATATCTTCAATAACTATCTACCTGATAACCTGGGAAAACCACACGGTTAAGGTGTTGGAAATACGACGCAGAAAGCAGCTTCAAAAAGCCTACAACGATATTGAGTGTAGCCATAAACAGATAAAGCAACAGGCACAAGAGCTACAGGAGATGAACCAGACAAAAAACAGGCTCTTCACCATAATCTCGCACGACCTAAAATCGCCCTTCAATATTGTTCTTGGATTCTCGGAGCTGCTCAAGAATAAAAGCAAGGATAACCCCGAGTACTACAAGTTTGCCAAGTACATACACGACTCCGCGCTGAACAATTACGTGTTGCTGGAAAACCTGCTGGAGTGGTCGCGCCTGCAAATCGACAAGGTAAAGGAAAACCCTGTGGCATTCGAAATCGAAGCAATAGCGGCTCAGAATGTGGCGTTGGTTGCGGTTACCGCCGAGAAAAAAGAGATTACCATCGATATGAATATCGATAAAAACTTGATGGTATGGGGCGACAAAAACTCAGTTAGCATAGTAATTCGAAACCTAGTAACCAATGCATTGAAATTTACCCGAGCTGGTGGTAAAATATCAATATCAGCTGCCGAAAAAAACAGTATGATAGAGATATCGGTAAAAGATAATGGGATTGGGCTCTCCGCATCGCAGGTGAAAGAGCTGTTTAATCTGGAGAAAAAGAAAAGTAGGCTCGGAACCTCAAACGAGTTGGGAACCGGCTTGGGCCTCTTCCTCTGCAAGGAGATAATTGAGAAAAATGGCGGTAAAATTTGGGTTGAAAGCGAGGAGAATGTTGGAACGAGTTTCAGCTTTAATCTTCCTAAACCCGTGTTATAGATATCTGAATTGATCAGATCGCAGTTTTTGGCAAATTTTGCATTATCATCAGCACATTCTGAATAGCTAATTGGCAAAAAAACTTGTTACTTGCACTTGTAAGCCTTGGGTTATATGGCTGCAAACCTGTTTTTTTACAAAAAAACTACTCACTCAGAATGAAGATATTATCCTTGAAAGTTTGGGCTATATTTTTTGTCGCCAGTTGCCTTAAACTATCGGCTATCGCCAGTACTACCAATACCGATACGTGTAAAAACATAATTCCCAATCACGCAAAATCTGCTAAAACAGATGTATGGGATTTTGGAGCAGTACAGCTCAATGAGGCACAGTACAACAACCTCCTCACTGTCGATATTATAAACTCGTGGTACGCCCCAACCATCACCCCAGGCAGCAATGGCAACGTGTTGCCAAACTTTACCTCAGATAATCTAAGCTGGTCTGGTGGCAACAACGACAGGCTACGCACCACCAACACCATCATCACCCGCTTCGACGAGAACATTGCCAGCGTTACAGGCTATACGGGGAGAGTTTACGTAAACGCATCGGCTAGCGCCGATCGGCATCTCCGCCTTACCCTCGCCGAGGACGACGAGGTTACCATTGTCACCAAAACCGATGGCGGGGGTACTATTAACTTTCAACTTGCAGATAATCCCACATTACAAACCAATAAAGTTGAAATAGCAACCAGCCTTACCGAGCTAAAATTTGTGGCAAAAACTGCTGGAGATTATAAGATTTTCGACACCCAGGGGAAACCCAGCTACTACCGAATCTACCGAAAAAACGCAAACTACATCACCATTCATGGTCAAACCAATGAAAGTGAGGCTCCCGGAATCGCCGATAGCTACAGTATTGCTTTCAGAAACTCTGCTGGAAAAACATGGCAGTCGACCGTTAGCAACGGAGCTTTTGAGGTTACCCTTCCATCGGGCTACACATACGAGCTAAGCCTAATCGGTGCAAGTGGTTATATAATTTCAAACGGAAAAACACTTGTGGTTACAGAATCCACAACAAGCCACAGCATAACGATAGAGAAGGTAAACCTTTTCACCCTTAGCGGATCGATAAACGGCCTTGGTTCCGAAATCGATAAGCTGCAGCTCTTATTTTTGCCCGAGGCAAACTCGGGGGCAATCTTCACTCCAAATCCTGAGATATTTTCCAGCACTTCAACCTACTCGGTTATGCTCGAGCCAAATGTAAATTACACAGTCATTGCCGAGGAAGTAAACGATTTTAAACTCACCAATAATAGCATCAAGATTGGCGATGAAAACGCAACCACCGACCTTAACTTTGAGCCAAAACCACGCTACAACGTTTCCATATCAACAAATCTCACCAGCGAGCAGCAATCGAAACTCGGCCTTATACTTTCCAACCTGAACGAGGATGGATATAGCTACAGCTTCAACGACGTTTCCAACATTTCGCTTCGCGATGGGATTTACATCATAGACTTCTTTGGTCTCGACGATTATGCTCTTGAATTGGGGCTAACCTCAAACTTAAAAGTAGAAGGTCAAACAACTTCAAAAACATTAGAATTTAAACCTATAACCTGCTGGAGATTCAACGAAAAAATCATCTCAACAGGAACAACGGTATATAAAGGATTGCTTTTTACAGGTTCAGTTACAAACGAGGTAGCAAAGGGACACCTGGTAGCCAAACCCACAGCAACCATAAAAGTGCCCATAAACCCTGGCGAAAAGGTAAGGATTGGATACTACTACTCCGCACATTTCACCATCGATGGAGGCGGCACGTTTACCACAACCAGCAATAGCACCAACACCATAGAGTATGCTAGTCACAATTACCAGGGCAGTCAACCCGGTTACGTTACCATAACCATTGGCTCAAATGTGAGCACTACCTACATCACCAGCATTGAGGTAACAAAGGCGGTGGCCTACAAATCAATGATTAAAGTGGGGAGTAATAGGGATTACAAAACCATCAACGAGGCTTTAACCGCTGTAAAACAGATGGTGCGCGAGAATGATGAGCGGGTAACCATTGCCATTGATCCCGGAAACTACGAGGAGATGCTGGTTATTGATATGCCCAACATCACCCTTAAAAATTCTGCAGCTAGCCCAAGTATAGAGATTAAGAATATGGGTGTAGATATTGCCGATGGCGCCGTGCGGATCACCTCGTACTATGGACACGGCTACCACTACTACAGCATGGGATCGAACCAGAAATGGGATGCCGATGTGCTACGGGTAAATCGCGAGAATGGATACCATTCGCATAACAATTCGGGTGCTGGAACTACAAATGGATCGTACTGGAACGCAACGGTTGTTATTGGCGCCAACGGGTTTACTGCCGAGGGTGTAATTTTCGAAAACTCATTCAACCAGTATATCTCTAAAAAGGAGACTGAGGATATACTCGTAGAGTTTAAGCTGGGCAGTAAGGGTGTACGCCCAACCGATGTTGGCAACACCGATGTGCAGGACAAAGCATGGGTTGAACGCGCTGCTGCCATTGCCATTACCGATAATGCCGATAAAATCATCCTAAACAAATGTCGGGTAATTGGCCGTCAGGACTCATTCTTTGGAGGGGCAAACGCTCGGGTTGTAGTTTACAAAGGCGATATGATGGGTGCTGTAGATTACATTTTTGGTGGCATGAATGCCGTTTTCTACCAGAGTAACCTAGTGATGAATACCAGCGATAACAGCAACGATCTTTCCTACATTACGGCTGCGCAGCAAACCCGTGGGCGGGGATATCTGATGTACGAGTGCACCATCACCTCAACTGTTCCAGGTGCCGAAACGGCTTCGACTTACCGGGCAAAGCCCGGTTACTTTGGTCGGCCATGGTTATCGTCGACTAGCGAGGTAGTATTCTACAACACCACAATCGAAACTAGCAACTATCCAGGTTTCGAAGGCAAATCGCTTATTATGCCTCTGGGATGGCAAAGTACGCTGGGCGGTGAGTCGACATTTATGTACGAGTTTGGGTCGGTGGAACAATCGGGCGAGAACAATCAGAACAGCCGGGCCAAATGGTCAACGGTGCTAACATCACCTACGCTTCTCGATAATACCGAGATTACGCCCTTCAACTTCACCAAGGGAAACGATGGTTGGAATCCGATCCCTGAGCTAATTGCCGCTGAAACCGAGGTTGGCATTGCCAGCGTACAGCCTGAATCGGCTGTACAAATCTACTCATCGGGCAGCCAATTGTACATCTCCAACGTTCAAAACAATGCTCAGGTGAGGATTTATAACCCCAGCGGTTCGCTGGTAAAATCGTTCGCCACGCAAGCCGATACAACGCTAAACTTAAACCCGGGACTCTGGATAGTTAGGGTAAACTGCATCGATGGGCAAAAGGCGGTTAGGGTAGTTAGCAGATAGTATACCGTAAAATGGCGAGATAATATTTAGCCCCTGAAAACCCACACAGATATCGAGATAATCATAGGATTTATATTCGTGAACCTGTGGCCATATTACTAACAATCAAACCATATAGCCGAACAATAGCCTATTGAATTGGTTTATAGATTTATCGTCATCAATAAATCCCAAAGCCATGACAAGTGTAAAAACTGCTAAAAACCTAACCCCAAACCAGCAATTGGAACTAATGCAAACCCTCGAAAAACGATTCGAGAAAAATATGAATCGCCATAAGGGGATTGGATGGGAGAAAGTAAAGGCTAGAATTGAGGATAATCCGCAAAAAGCCTGGTCGCTATACCAGATGGAGCAAACGGGAGGCGAACCCGATGTGGTTGGTTACGACAACTACACCGACGAGTTTATCGTAATTGACTGCTCCCCCGAGAGCCCCAAGGGTCGTCGTAGTTTATGCTTCGACCTCGAAGCGCTTGAGTCGAGAAAAGAGAATAAACCAGCCAATAGCGCCGTACAAATGGCCGAGGCTATGGGCATTGAGCTGCTGTCGGAGGATCAGTACCGAGCCCTTCAGATATTGGGCCAATTCGACACCAAAACATCGAGCTGGATTAAAACACCCAGCAATATCCGACAGCTGGGCGGAGCGCTTTTCTGCGATCGAAGGTATAATATCGTGTTTGTTTACCACAATGGGGCAGAGTCGTACTACGGAGCCAGAGGTTTTAGAGGGTTGCTAAGAGTTTGATAATTCATCATGAACAGGTAATTACAACCTCACTAAAAGTTACTTACTTCGCATTCGGAATTTATCCATAATAATTAATTATTTAGCATTATATATTTACTTATGGCTGAGCTAAAAACAAAACAAACCGATGCCGATGTAGTGGAGTTTATCAACTCCTTTGCCGATACAGAGCAAAAAAGAGCGGATAGCCTCGAACTACTTAAACTCATGAAAGACTTTACTGGATTTAACCCCAAAATGTGGGGGGCTTCAATTATCGGATTTGGGAGTTACCACTACAAATCGGAGCGTAGCCGACAGGAAGGGGATTGGCCTTTAGTTGGATTTTCGCCCCGCAAAGCAGCCATTTCGCTTTACGTTTACACAGGAAACCCAGAACATGAACACTTGCTAAATAACCTCGGAAAGTTTAAAATGGGAAAAGCCTGTATCTACATCAAAAAACTATCCGATATAAATCAGGATGCCCTAAAAAGGCTGATAAAGGCCACGATAGACTTTTTGGAAACAAAGTACGGGAATGCTTAATAACACCATTTAAAAAGAAGTAAACTAAAAAGTTAAAATCTGTTTCTCCCTTGTCCTTTCATTAATACTGGGCATATAAGATTTTCCATCAAATAAAGTGGCATCTTAACTCAACATACTCTAAACTAAACAGTCCTAATATTGCACCTTATCTTATAACAGTTTTTTTATAGGGGAACATAAGAATCCCCAAAAGACTAATTACCGCACTAATTCTACACTAATAACTTGACAAACCCAAGCCAGAAAATTTAACTTCTTATTATTATACGTCAAATTTTTCGTAAATATTTCATCTCTAATCCATTAAACAATTACCTTTACTCCTTGTAATTGCTTTTCGAGTGGTTAAAAAGGTCATTGATTTGCTCACGAAACCTCAAAATATATGGAGTATGAAAAAGGTACTACGTTACATCGGCTGGCTCTTAGCTGGATTGCTTATTGTTCTTATTTCGCTATCGCTTTCACTATTCGTGATAACCCGTGGCGAATACTCAGTTCCAGTTACTGTGGAGCACGACCCATCAATTCCTCATATCGAAATTGGGAATACCACCTTTCACGTGGAAACCCATGGTGACACGGTAAACAAAACGATAATTGTAATCCACGGTGGGCCGGGTAACGATTTCAGGTATCTTCTTCCACTAAAAGAGTTGGCCAAAAAGTATTTTGTTGTTTTCTACGACCAGCGAGGCACAGGCCTTTCGCCGAGGGTTGATGCCAGCGAGCAATCGCTCGAAAACTCGTTGAAAGATTTAGGCAACATTATCGATTACTTCTCGCCCAACAACGACGTATACCTTATTGGGCACTCGTGGGGAGCAATGCTCGCCACAGGGTACATTGCACAAAATCCTACTCGGGTTGGCAAGGCAGTAATTGCTGAACCCGGAATGCTCACAAGCGAGAAAGCGGCCGAATACATGCAAAAATTTAGGATAGAGCCCAATTGGAGCCTACTAAAAAGCATGGTATTAATTGCATTCGAGAGCCTTCATCTAAAGAAACCAAATAAGCAGGATAGGATTGATTACATATTTAGCCGTATTGGCATGTTAGATATGGAAGGAAATCCTATGCGTAAGTACTTTTGTAATGAGGATATAAACAGCGGATACCTCCCCTACTGGAGGTTAAGTGGTGTTGCCTCGCAGTCGATTATGAAGAAAGGAATGGATGCCGAGGGCAATATTCAAATCGATCTGGTATCGGGACTTGAGAACTACACCAGCAAGGTGCTGTTTATGGTTAGCGAATGTAACCAGATTATTGGCGAGGAATTTCAACGAGGACATATAAAGCACTTTCCAAATGCCGAAATGGTGATTGTAAAAAATGCTGGACATACCATGCTGGGGGAAAAGCCCGAGGAGTGCATTGCCATTATCGAAACCTACTTTGAGGAAATGTAAAACATTAATATACCCGTGGGCACATGTCGGTGAAACTGAAAAGTCGCGAAACAATTGGATGTTGTGGAATTGATTGCGGGTTATGCCCAAGGTTTTACACCAAGGGAGACTCAGCTTGCCCTGGGTGTGGTGGTGAAAATTTTTCAGAGAAACATCCTTCGTGTGGCATCTTAACCTGTTGCGCCATTAAAAATAGGCTTGAGGTTTGTGCGCTTTGCGCTGAGTTTCCTTGCGCACGATTTAATCGCGAGAAAGTTGAAAAGGATTCGTTTGTTACCCACTGAAAGATATTTTTAAATCATAGTTACATTAAAGCAAAAGGCCTTGGGGAATTTTTGGCTGCACAAAGAATCCGTGTAAACATCCTAAATGAGCTGCTTACCCACTTCGACCATGGTCGCTTAAAAAGCTTCTACTGCGTAGGTTGCGCATTGCTACCAACTGTTAAATTACAGGAAATAATAAAATATGCCCGCCAAATAGATACAGAGAGTGAACTTAGGGTAAAATGCAAATTGGTTAAAGAGTTTATGCAAAACCACGCAATATCCCTATCAATCGATTTAAGATTAGATAAATAATTGTGACCAATCACTTACAATTCAAAACCAATAGGATCAGCAATACTCCCGTTTATCCAGCCAACAAGCACCATAGAATAATGGGTTGAATGAATATTGTGATCTCCAACTCTTCACTACAAACATAAGTACATTTATTGCGCCAATACAAATTCTACATTGGCATGCTGACCGATTAACAATCCATTTTTTTAACTTTCGCCCCAAATTGTAGTCTTACATTTTATATTACACAACCACTGACGAAGCTACCAACTAAAAAATCCTAGATGAACTGGACCAAAAAGCAGATATCCATCCTGACCATCGTGGCCATCACCTCGTTTATGGGCACGTTCCTGATTTCGTCGGTAAATATTGCGCTGCCGGCCATCGAAAAATCCTTTGGATTGAATGCCATATCGCTAAGCTGGGTTGTAACCTCATTCCTTCTGGCCACAGCCATGTTTCTACTCCCCGTTGGACGATGGGGCGATCTAACCGGTATCCGCAGACTCTTTAAACTGGGTGTGCTAATATTCACCATCTCATCGCTAATCTGCGGATTTGCCCCAACGGGAATTTGGTTAATTGCCTTTCGTTTTGTTCAGGGTATTGGAGCGGCGCTATCGAGCACCACTGGGCCAGCAATTCTGGTATCGGCTTTTGCGCCACAGTTTAGGGGGCGCGTTTTGGGGATATCCGTAGCAGCAGTATATTTAGGCTTGGCCTTTGGCCCATTTGCAGGAGGCATTATCACGCAGTATATGGGATGGCGTGCGCTTTTCCATATCTCGGCTGCAATGGGAGTTGCCACTACGCTTATTGCCTTTATCTATCTCGGCAAAGATGAGCAAAAACCTGAGGCAGGAAAACGATTGGATTTGAAGGGAACCGCATTCTACATGGTTGGACTTGTTGCGCTGGTTTACGGCTCATCGCAAATTCCCTTGCTAATGGGATGGTTGCTTATGCTCGGCGGAGCAATGGCCCTGATAATTTTCTGGATATTCGAAATGCGATCGGCATTGCCGGTAATCGACACCAAACTTTTTACCAGCAATCGGCTTTTTGCCTTCTCGAACCTTGCTGCGCTTATTAACTACAGCGCAACCTTTGCCATTGTATTCCTATTGAGTTTATACCTGCAAAAAATATTAGGATTATCGCCACGCAGCGCGGGACTAATCCTGGTTGCTCAACCCGCTGTAATGGCAATATTTTCGCCAATTGCAGGTAGGCTGTCCGATAGAATTCAACCCCGATTCCTCACCACCATTGGCATGACCATGTGCACAATAGGACTTGTTGCTTTCTCAACTTTAACCCAAACTACTCCTATTTGGTTTATAGTAATACTGCTTTTATGGGTTGGAATGGGTTTTGGGCTTTTCTCGTCGCCCAATATGAATACCATTATGAGCTCGGTGGACAGAACACAGTATGGCCTTGCATCGGGAACTGCAGCCACCATGAGGGTTATTGGACAGATTGTGAGCATGACCATCGCCACGCTGTTCTTTGCTGCCATCCTAGGAAATCAACCAGTGGAAACAGCACCCGCCGATCTTTTCAGCAAAACTATCCGCTGGGGTTTTGTAACCTTTGCCATTATAAGCGCCGCAGGGATTTTCTTCTCGTACAACCGGGGCAAAATTGACAGATAGTTATAGAGCAATTAAAATATGAGTGTGTCTCAAAAATCCTTTGTGGAACTTTCTGCTATTTTAAATTTGTTGTTACACAAAGATTCTCAAAGAAGTCAAAAAAAACACAAAGAGGGGAAAATCCCTTTTTGACTCTTTAGACAGCCTCATACTAGTCCAAACTCTTGTTGACTTATACCAATCAAAATATTGATCAATATCACTTATTTTGATCCCCTAAAACCTGCAAGTTGATCTTTATTCGCCTATATTTGTGGGCATAGGCCGCTGTAATAATTCTGAGTTCTGCAAATTTCTGCAACCCAACTTAACCAAATTTTTCAGCTGGCAGCCAACTATAAACATCTATTACTATCGCCTTATGACAGAGTTAAGAACCGAACAAGCTGAAGATCTACCAGGGATAACCGTAGACCCCAAAAAGGGTTTTATTGAAATGGTTGGGAAATCACTCCCCGAGGATGCCATGGTATTCTTCCTCCCCGTGGAGCAAGCCATAAAGGATTACATCGCATCGCCAAAGCAGGAAACTACCATCGACTTGAGGCTAGAGTACATGAACTCCTCGTCGCAAAAGCGAGTGGTTGAAATACTCATGCTCTTTGACGAGCTAAAAAAGGTGGGCTTAACCGTAACCATTAACTGGCATTACCCCGAGGATGATGACGATATTTTGGAGGAGGGGAAGGACCTGGAGCGGATGCTGAAATTCCACATCAATTTCATATCCTATTAGGCAAATAAACCAAACACGGAACCATGAAAAATGCAGCGATTCGAATTCTAGTTGTCCTTTCCTTAATCCTTTCGGCTGGCATAAATACAATGGGAAGTCTTCAACAAATTCCCGAAAAACTGGCCAAGGAGGTGCAGGGTTACATCGATCAGGCCGAAACGGCCAAAAGCTCGGGCGACTTAAACCAGGCTGCATTTCACCTCAACAGGGCGGCCAATGCATACAGGGTTAATGGTTTTCCACGAGAGGCCATTCAGGTTTTTACCCAAATTATCGAACTCAATAAGCAGATTGGCAATCTGAATGCGCAGCTGGTAATATACAACAACATTGGCGGAATATATATCGATGAGGAGGATTACCCCAACGCTATCGACAGCTACAAAAAAGCGCTAAGCATTGCCCGCCAGATGAATAGAAAACCCGATATTGCCTCAAACCTTATTAATATTGGCACTGTTCAAAACGAATGGAGTAAATATGCCGATGCGGTCAAAACCCTGGAGGAGGCGCATACTCTAGCGCGCGAGCTAAACGATGAGAACATGCTGCGCCGATGCTATGCCATGCTATCTGAGTCGTACGAGAAGCTGGGCAACTCCGAGAAATCATCGCAGTACTTCTCTCTCTTCACGGCCATATCGCAAAAAATTCAACGCGACGAGTTACGCCGCCGCGATACGGAAGCTCGCCAGATGGTTGAACAGGCCAAATCGAAGGTGAGCGAGATAGAGCAAATACGACAAGCCACCGAGGAGGAACTCCATCAAAAACAACAGGCACTTAAGGAAACCGAGGAGAACCTGGAACATGTGGAAGAGATTTCGCGCGAAAGGGAAATGCAAATCAACCTGCTTAGCAAGGAGAAGGAGCTACAGGATGCCATAATCAAAAACCAGCGACTTGTTAGGAATGTGTTCTTGTTCATCATTTTTGTGGTGCTTGCTTTTGCCATTCTTTTCCTGTATAACCTCAACGTAAAGAAGAAGGCCAACCAGCTTCTGGCAAAGCAAAACAAGGAGATTGCCGAGCAGAAAGACCTTATCGAGATGGTGAATAGGGACCTGGAGAATGCATTTAATCGCATCGACAAGCAAAATCGCAATATCACCAGCAGTATAAACTACGCCCAACGCATACAGGAGGCATTGCTTCCAAAAACCAATGCGCTTAAGGCCATCTTGCCCGACTCTTTCGTTTACTTTAATCCACGGGATATTGTGAGCGGCGACTTTTTCTGGTTCACCGGTTACGGCTCCACCGCATCGCTCACGCAGAATCCCCAATCGAACTTCATAAAAATCCCCAACCTCGATAATGGTCAAACAGGGTTTCTAATTTCGGCTGTCGACTGTACAGGGCACGGAATTCCCGGAGCATTCATGAGCATGATTGGGTTTAACCTGCTGGAAACGATTACCCGCAATGGAACCATTTTGCCCAACGAAATACTCGAAAAGCTCCACCGGGCTATCCGTCATCAGCTAAAGCAGGAAACCACCGAAAACCGTGATGGGATGGATATGGCCTTGTGCTCCATTGTGGATAATGGCCGTAAAGTGCTGTTTGCCGGAGCTAAAAATCCGTTAATCACCGTATCGAAAGGAGTGATTAACTACATCAAGGGTGATGTATTCCCCGTGGGGGGTATGCAGAAAGAGGATCATCGTAATTTTACCCTTACCACAATTGAGGTGACTGAACCCACATCATTCTATATCTTCTCCGATGGATACACCGATCAGTTTGGCGGAGAGAATGGTAAAAAGTTTGGCACCCGGGCCTTCAAACAGCTTCTTCTTGACATAAACCATCTGCCTATGGAGGAGCAGGCAAGTATACTAAAGCAAAAAAACATTCAGTGGATGGGTTCAAAATACAGGCAAATCGACGACATAATCGTTATAGGGTTCAGAGTAATTCCCGGAAAAGTAAATTTGTAAAACAATTTTACTAATTTTATACCAACCATAAAGCAGCATCACAAGCATGAGGTATTTTTTTATTAGTTTGATTTTTGGAGTAGCGGGCCTTGCACTGTTTGGACAGGAGATCACAACGCATCCCCCTCAGCTATTTGTCGACAGCCTGGGACAAGTTTACACTCGCGCCGATGCCCCAGCATACCTATTTCTGGCTCCGGCCGAAGATCAAGACAAATTTGTGCTTGCACCTAGCTCCGACCAAGCGGCTAACCCCATGTACTGGGATGGACATGGATCGCACTACATTACCCATAAAGATCAGAAAACCAACACCAATATTCGATTTCGAATACTCGCCGATGGCTTTGCGCCCAAAACTAGCATTCAGTTTGAGAATGGTTTGATATTCTACCTCAACAACATGTACTTTGTGGAGAGCGGGGCAGTTGCAAAAGCTATTACTAAAGATGACATGTCGGGGGTTTCACAGGTTTACATCTCCATTAACGAGGGGACTTTTAGCCCCCTTAACGAGGCAAAAACTTTTGCCCACGAGGGTGAGTACAAAGTACAGATATACGCTGTCGACAATGTGGGTAATGCCGAACAACCCAAGGAGTACAAGGTTACAACCACTACCGAAGCAGCTGTTAAAATGGATAACATCTACTTTGAGACCAACAGCGCAACCCTAAGCTCTCGCTCCTATCCCGAGCTTAACACCCTGGTGAAAATTCTTAAGGAATTCCCAAACGTTAACCTCGAAATACGTGCTCATACCGATTCGTGGGGAAATCCAAAATACAACCTTCTACTCTCGGAGCGCAGAGCACAAGCTGCAGTCGATTACCTTGTAGCTCGTGGCGTAAGCAAAAGTCGGTTAACCGCCAAGGGCTTCGGCGAAACCCAGCTGGTGAACGAGTGTGCCAAAGGTGTAGTATGTCCCGCTCAAAAACATGCCGAGAACAGAAGGGTTGAATTTGTAATATCACAGGTCGATGACCAAAACTAAAAGGGATATGAATTTTAGAAATCTCCTCTACATATCAGCATTTTTCCTTTTCGCCTTTTCAAATGGTTCCATAGCACAGGACGCAAAAACCTTACATGTCGATTCCACGGGCAGGCTCTTCATTAAACCCGGCACACCCGTGTACATATACCTGTCCACCTCACCCGATGGTTCGAATCCAGTTAAACTCAAAGGTTTTAAGGATGGTGAAGCCCCTATATCCTGGAGCGAGCATGGTTTTAAACAGCTTAATCACCTCAACCTATATCTTGGGCGCAGCATCCGATTCGATATCTTTGCCGATGGGAAAGCCCCAAAAACATCACTACACTTCAACGCAAATCAGGGAATTCAAAAGGGTACAACCATATACTTGTCGGGCGAAGCCGTGCTAGAATTCGCAGCTACCGATCCCTTCTCGGGCGTTGAAAGCATATTCTACTCCGTAAACGGGGATGAGTTTTCACAGTACTCCAAGCCAATAGAATTCACCAACGATGGTGAATACACCATCCGGTTTTACTCCATCGACAACGTGGGTAATAAGGAAGATGTGGGCGAACGGGTAATCCTAATCGATTCAACCCCACCAGCCACTACGTTAAACTTCGAGGGGCCTCACCACAATGGGGTGTTATCGAGCAGAACACGGATTAGCCTTACAGCAGCCGATTCGTTTGGAGTAAAAGAGACGTTCTACTCCATCAACAACAACCCCGAAACACGCTATAACAGGCCTATTTCAATAACAAATCTCCCCGAGGGTGAACATACCATTAGCTGGTACTCTGTGGATAAGGTGGGTAACGTGGAAACGAAACAAACGCTCATCTTCTTTGTCGATAGAACACCACCAATGGTTTTTGAGGAGATAATTGGTAATACATACATGATTGCTGGCAGGGAGTACTCCTCGGGCAGGAGTCAACTCCGCATTGCCGCGGTCGACAACAAAGCCGGAGTTAAGGAGATTTACTACTCTATCAACAATTCTCCCTTTAAACTTTACGAGAAACCAATTTTCCTCTCAGAAATATCGGGAGCCATAACAATTCGCTCGTATGCTGTGGATAATGTTGAGAACAAAGGAACCAGCGATGCCGAAGGTCAGCAGTTCTCCATGCCACAAGTCGATATTACCGGGCCAAACATTCGGCACTCATTCACCGGAAAACAGCTAATGCTCCGCGATACGCTTTGGATTAGCCCAGCCACAATAATCAACATAGTTGCCTCCGATCAAGGTTCGGGGGTAAACAGAATTGAGTACCGCATAAACCAGAATCCAGCCGAAGTTTACAGTGCTCCTTTTACAATTTCGAATGCAGGTTCCTTTACCATTGGATGCACTGCATGGGATTATGTGGAAAACCTTAACATTGCATCCTTCGATGTAAGTGTTGATGCCCAAGCACCAGAAATTTTCAGCCACTTCTCAGTAAATCCCCATCGAATCGAGAGTAATGATGAAGAATCGCTCGAAGTTTATGCTGCTGGCGTTACACTTTTTGTTGGGGCAACCGATAATCTGGCAGGGGTTGATAATATTATGGTGTCGATAAATGGAGCACGCGAAAGGGCATACAGCCAACCCCTCGATGGGTTTAAGGCAAACCAGACTCACACGGTAACCCTTCGTGCCATCGATAGGCTGGGGAACGAGCGCACCAAAACCATTACGTTTAGGGTAGAATAGCGGGTAAGGTAAGTAAGTGGAGTCGCCCCTTCAACTTGCAAACGGAGCTATAGCTCTGGCAAAAATACCCTGAACATACGAAATGGCCATCCCAAAATTGGTTACTGGAATGCCCGCTTCAACTGCTGGTCGTAATCTATTATGCAGCTGTTTTGGGGTTATTACACATCCGCCGCACTGAATAACCAGAGCGTACTCGGTAATCGAGCGGGGTAGATTATCGAGACCTGCCACCACCTCGTATTCAATGCTCTTACCAGTATAATTGCTAATCCAGCTTGGAATTTTCACCCTACCAATATCATCGCACGACACATGGTGGGTGCAGCTCTCGAGGATAAGTACCCTATCGCCATCCTTAAGCTTATCTATTGCTGGTGTTCCCTCAACGTATTTATTAAAATCGCCCTTAAGGCGAGCCAGCAGTATACTGAAACTTGTAAGTGGCACACCGAGCGGAACCACGGCATTGGCCTTATGGAAAACCTGACTATCGGTTACGACCAAAGCAGGCCGAATTCCAGTGCGATTCAGAAACTGTTCTACCGCATCCTCCTTTAGTACAACGCAAATGGCGTTGTTATCAAGGGCATCGCGGATGGTTTGGACCTGCGGAAGGATTAGCCGCCCGGCGGGCGCTTCGGTGTCGATTGGGGTAATCAGCAGCACAATATCCCCTTTGGCCACCAAATCACCCAGCAGTGTGGGTGTTTGCCACGATGAGTCGGGTATGGCCTTGCGGATAGCCTCAACCAGCTCATCAAACCCAAAACCCTTGGTAGTGCTAACCTCGATCACACTCGACGAACCGGATAGATTTATCAACCTTGTGCGCAAATCTTCCGATAAAGGGAAAAGATCGTGCTTGCCATGAACCAACACGTAGGGGGTGTGAGCCTTTCTGAATTTATCGACCAACATCTCCTCATACTCACCCCACTGGTTGTCGGCCAGCAAAAGCATGGCCAAATCGATTTGCCTAATGGTATCGAGCGTCTTGGCAATCCGCTTCTCTCCCAATTCCCCCACATCGTCAATCCCGGCAGTATCTATTAGAATCACTGGGCCAAAATCGAGAATCTCCAGCGATTTCCTTACCGGATCGGTGGTGGTTCCCGCAAAATCAGATACTATAGCCACGCTTTGCCCAGCCAGCATATTAATCAGGGAACTTTTCCCGTTGTTCCGACGCCCATAAATCCCGATATGGGGTTTCGATTCCTTTCCTCTTGTCACTGCAGTAAAATTTGATGGTCAAAATTAAAAAAGATTTTCAGGCATCCACGGGAATTAGCTATCCTTTTAGCCTCGCACCAGCTTATTTAGTTTAAAGATTAATTGCTCCAAATAACCGTTAGTTCTCTATTTATTACTACATTAGTTGCTCGGAAATTACAGCTGATACACCGCTAATAAAAACTAACAGTACAGTTAAACAATTATTTACGCTGTTTCCATGTTCAACAAATTGCTATCGGCCACAAGATGTATGCTTGCTCCAGCTGGGCAAATATTCGCTTCCATGTTCTTCACATTTCGCCATTCTAGGCTAGCCAAAACCCTCTTGCTTATTGTACTTATTAAAATCTTAATTTTTTACGGATTTCTAAAGGGTTTCCTCTACCCCCGATACCTAAAACCAAAGTGGGAAAGCGATGAGCAACGCAGTAACCAAGTATTAGATAACCTGCTAAACAAACCAAAAACCTATATATATGACAGAAGCAATTGATATGGCGCTGGTGAATTGGTCGCGGCTGCAATTTGCCATGACCGCCATGATTCACTGGCTATTTATTCCAATCACCATTGGAACCACGTACATCATTGCCATTGCCCAAACCATTCACCTCAAAACCGGTGATCCACACTGGGAAAAGGTGGCCAAGTTCTGGGCAAAACTCTTTGGGATTAACTTCGCCATTGGCGTTGGAACGGGTATAATCCTGGGCCTGGAGTTTGGCACCAACTGGAGCAACTACTCCTGGATATCGGGCGATATCTTTGGTGCCCCACTGGCCGCCGAGGGGATGATGGCCTTCTTCCTCGAATCGACCTTTGTGGCCGTAATGTTCTTTGGCTGGGGCAAGGTTAGCAAGAAATTCCATCTGGTATCGTGCTACCTGGTGGCCTTTGGGGCCAGCCTTTCGGCTCTTTGGATTCTGGTAGCTAACGGCTGGATGAACTACCCCGTGGGCATGGAGTTTAACCCCGACACAGCTCGCCACGAAATGGTCGATTTCTGGAGCGTACTGCTATCGCCATTCGCGGTGAATAAGTTCCTGCACACCATCACCTCAGGGTTTATCATCTCATCGTTTTTTGTGATTGCGGTTAGCGGATGGTACCTGCTAAAGGGGCGAAATATTCTACTGGCCAAGCGCAGCATTGTCATCGCTTCCGTATTTGGGTTGCTGTCGAGCATCTACATTGTGGTAACTGGCGACGGATCGGCCTACAACGTGGCGCAGCATCAGCCCGCCAAGCTGGCCGCTATGGAGGGCCTTTACGATGGCACCGAAGGTGCGGGTCTGGTTGCCTTCGGCATTCTTAACCCCGGCAAAAAGGTCGGCGACGATATTGACGATTTTATCATCAAAATAGAAATACCAAAGCTACTATCATTCCTGGGTTATAGAGATTTTAATGCGTTTGTTCCCGGTGCCAACGATCTGGTCTTTGGCAACGCCGAGCAGCAAATTCTGTCGGCTACCGAAAAGATGGAAAAGGGTCGAAATGCGCTGGATGCGCTGGCCACCTACAAATCGGCCCGCTCGCAGGGCGATGTGGAGATCATGGAAGCTGCACTGGCCACCTTCCGCGAAAACTACTACTACATGGGATACGGCCATCTGCATAAACCCGAAAGCATCCTCCCAAATATCCCCTTTATATTCTACAGCTTTCATGTGATGGTGATACTAGGCTTTGCCTTTGTGGCTATTGCAGCCCTGTTCCTTTACCTGGTTGTAAAAGATAAGCTGGCAAAGCAGAAGTGGCTCCTTTGGGTTGGCATTTGGAGTTTCCCACTGGCCATGCTCGCCTCCATGGCGGGATGGATTGTGGCTGAGGTTGGCCGCCAACCCTGGACAATTCAAGGGCTTCTTCCCACCATGGCATCAACATCCAACATCAACTCCAATGCGGTAATTCTAACCTTCTGGATGTTCCTTATACTGCTTATGACCCTTGTGGTTGCCGAGGTTCGAATAATGCTTGCGGCTGTTCGCAAAGGCCCCGATGGAAACGGTAAAAAGGAAGGAGGTGCCCATGTTTAGCGCTCTATCACACTTTGAACTGCAGCAGTACTGGTGGTTCATCATGTCGGTTGTTGGATCATCCTTGGTGTTTCTGCTCTTTGTACAGGGTGGACAAACCCTAATTGATGTTCTGGGAAAAACCAAGGACGAAAAGAATATGGTGATCAACTCCATTGGCCGTAAGTGGGAGTTTACCTTCACCACGCTGGTGGTTTTTGCCGCCGGGATGTTTGCTTCGTTCCCACTATTCTACTCAACCTCCTTTGGCGGAGCATACTACGCCTGGAAAATATTCCTGATCTGCTTTGTGCTGCAGTCGGTATCATTTGAGTTTCGACGAAAAAAAGGCAATCTGCTGGGCGAGCGAACCTACGAGTGGTTCCTATACATTAACGGATTTTTGGGATCGTTCCTTCTTGGCGCTGCAGTGGCCACGTTCTTCACTGGCAGCGACTTTATCCGCAACGAGTACAATCTGTCGTTCTGGCAAACCGAGCTCTACGGTATCGAAATCCTTTTCAACTTTACAAACGTTGCACTTGGACTTGCCGTTTTGTCCCTGGCCCGAACCCTGGGCGCCATGTACATTATCAATAATGTGAACCACAACCCCATTAGGGAAAGAGGGAGAAAGCAGGTGGGTATTAACGCAGCCATCTTCTTGGTGTTTTTCCTCTACTTTTTGGTGACTATTCTCCTAAAAGATGGGTATGCCTACCATCCCGAAACCAAGGAGGTTTTTATGGAGCCATACAAGTACCTGAACAACTACCTGGAGATGCCATTTGCTCTAATCCTATTGCTTTCCGGGGTTCTACTGGTTCTCTACGGTATTGGCATTGCCTGGTTTAAGCGAAGCATAAAGGGGATTTGGTTTGCAGGTCCTGGTACATTTGCCACAGTTCTCTCACTATTCTGGGTGCTGGGTTACAACAATACCAGCTTCTACCCATCGTTCGATTTGCAGAGCTCACTAACCATCGAGAATGCATCATCGAGTCACTATACCCTCACTGCAATGACATACATTTCGCTGCTAGTGCCTGTTATTGCTGCCTACATTTTCTTTGCATGGCGAGCAATTGACCGTAAAAAGATTGACACCAGCGATGTTAGCGACGATAGTCAGCACCATGTATACTAGCAGAATATTGTAAGTAGATGTTATTATTGTAATTACAAAATTGACAAGACTATGAATCACATATCATCAATACTTTGGCTGTTAAGCTGGCCTTTGCTAATATACATAACATACCGTGCAAGCCTTTTTGCGCTAAAACTTTTTGAGAAATCGTTACCCGAAGAGGAGAAAATGGGATAGCGTTATAGGGTCTAGTGAAAGACTCGCGATGAAAAGTATAATCGAATTTATCGATGTTGTTTCGGGTTCGTTCGGCATCGGCTGGCGAGCCGAAAAACAAGCGCAGTGGGCGGACAAAAAAATCTGCTGTTTGAGCCCCACCAGCAGCGGGGCGAGTTCAGATTTTGTCCGCCCACTGCGCTTGTTTTTCGTGTGAGGCAGGCGCAGCCTTGAATTTCTTTGCTTCCTTTCTTGTTTCAAGACAAGAAAGGAAGTGGGGTATGGGGCAAAGCCCCATGTAAGGCTGTAAATAATTTTAACCAAGAAGTCCAGAAACCTTTGCCCTAGATGCCATCGAGATACTATCCAAGTATATTGTGCACATTAATATATCCCCATTTCTGCGAAACCTTTATTGTTACAAAGGTTTCTATCGCGTGCCAACGCCTAGGGGCTGGCTTTTTATCTTAAATAATTTTTGTGTCGATTAAACAGTCGAGAAACAGGCAAAATTTCTCATATTCGGTTTTTATCATTTCAGAATTTCGCATTACTAGACCTGACCTTCTTCTTATTGTAATTAAATTGTCATTTGTAGAGATATTATATGTTCTATGCCTGTCATTCTGAATTTCCTCTCTTAGTTTTTGATTTTCAAATATTTTCGACAAATATCTCTCAATATTTTTGCTTGCATCTAAACCAATAGTTTTGTCGAAATCTTTATAACCAGTTTTCGATTTACCATACAAAAAAAAATTTGTCCAAAAAATCCTTTCGCCAAATTGACAATTCAATCTTTTCATAAGATTTCTTTCGAGCTGTTATAGTTATAATACAATTACTATATTCATTTTTCTTCAATGGTAATTCTAGGATTCCCTTCTCAATTTATATTTCAACATTTCGATAATTAATGTCAATACAAAATAAATACATACCTCCAGCCATATTCCCTCCATTGTATAGTTGAAATGGCATAGAAAAATTATCCTTTAATTCCTTTGCTGTTTCTTTCCAGAGTTTTACTAATATGGTTTCTTCAATATTCATATGTGATTATTCAGTTTGCACCTAACTAATCCATAAATTGCTGACCCAACTCAACATATCCGGCCTGGATAAAATCGGGATTCCATTCAAGAACTCGCCTAAAATCGGGCTCATTCCCAAGAGTCCAAAGTTGAACCTTAAGACCTTTCTGGTGGGCGCTCCTAATATCGCCCCTGGAAAGGTCTTGGTTATTGT
>JAVEYY010000019.1:0-80316 GCA_034003245.1 Tenuifilaceae bacterium | reverse complement strand
ACCATGTCCGATATTCTGTCGGACGATGCCTACGCTGGCGGTTCGGATGCTAACGATGGAATGGATGAGAATGAGTTTAACACATTCAATATCCCCACATCGAGCAAAATTGTTCACGCAATTTGGATCAAGAACTACATTGGGGTGTACCGTGCAAACCTTTTCCTTGAGGTTATAGATGGAATTAATGCTTCGGATGAATTTAAGAAAAGAACTATTGCTGAGGCAAAATTCATGAGAGCCTACTTCTACTTTGAGCAGGTTAGGTATTTCGAGAATATCCCTTTGCTTACCGCTACCATTAAAGGGCCTTCGGAGTACAAGCAAACCCAAAATACACCTAAAGAGGTGTACGATCAGATTGCACTAGATTTGGTTGAAGCCATTGCCGACCTACCCACCACTGTTGTACCTGCCGAGGCAGGACGCATCACCAAGTGGGCTGCTCAGGGATTACTGGGGCGCGTGTATCTTTTCTATAAGGGCGTGTACAATGCCGAGTTGGAGGCTGGTAACACCCTTGTAGACCAGACGTACGTGCTGGCTCAGCTCGAGGATTTAATTCAGAATAGCGGTCACGATCTGTTCGAGGATTACACGCATAACTTTAAATTAGTTGGTGAGTTTGGTAAGGAATCGGTTTTCGAGATTTCCTATGGCGATACTCCTCCATGGTGGGACTGGAACTACGTTCGTGGTGGCCATGGAAACCTCTCGGCGCAGATGAATGGACCTAGGGTTACAGGATCTACCAAGTGGAATAGGGGTTGGAGTTTTTCACCCGTAAGCCAAAAACTTGCTACCGATCTTACTGGTGACCCACGCTTTCAGTATACCATCCTTACTCAAGCAGAACTCGATGGAAAACTGACAACAGGATATCAGCATACCGGTTATTTCTCCAAGAAGTATAGCTCCGATGCCGAGCACTGGGGATCGGATGGACAGTTTGAGTTGAACCGTACCTGTAACCATCGAGTTATTCGCTTTTCCGATGTGTTGCTGATGGCAGCCGAACTGGGTAGCCCTAATGCTCAGGATTATCTTGATAGGGTAAGGGATCGTGTTGGATTAACCAGCGTTCCGGCTACTCTTGAAAATATTCTAAGAGAGCGAAGGCTCGAACTCTCGCTGGAAGGATTACGATACTATGATGTAATTCGTCGTGGAATGACCTATGCGTCTCAGGAGTTAACACACTCAGTTAGGGGTGCAAATTATATTGGCGATCAGCAGATATTTGAGGTTACCTTCAAGCCAGCAACTAAAGGATTTTTGCCAATTCCACAAGCAGAGATTGATCTTTCGGGAGGCACATTCAACCAAAATAGTGGATACAACTAGGGACTAAACGTTCCCTTTACGAGGAAAGCGGTAAGATAGGACACAGAAAGTTAGCTACTATTCCACGTTCGAATATATCTGCCGCCTTCCTTTCTTCTCAAACCAAATATTTACAGCAATGAATAAAATCATACCGGTTTTATTAGTTACTGGTCTTGCAATTACTATCCTGATAACAAAGCCTTGGATAAGACTCGAAGGGGTTGATAAACAGGTTGATGTTCTTCTTGGTAGGATGTCCTTAGAGGAGAAAATTGGTCAGTTGGTGCAAAAGAACGTTGGGCATCACGAGCTCGATAAGCTAATTCAACAGGGTGGCGTAGGCTCAGTTCTAAACGAGGTTAATCCTCAAGAAATCTATCGCTTGCAAAAGATTGCTGTAGAGCAAAGCCGGTTGGGCATTCCTTTGCTTTTTGGTAGGGATGTTATACATGGATTTAAAACCATACTACCCATTCCACTTGGGCAGGCCGCATCCTGGAACGAATCGCTGGTTGAGCAGGGAGCGCGTGTGGCCGCAACCGAAGCAGCATCCCAGGGCATACGCTGGAGTTTTGCTCCCATGATAGATGTTAGCCGCGATCCCCGCTGGGGACGAATTGCCGAGGGTTTTGGTGAGGATGCTTACTTGAACGGCGTTTTTGGATCGGCCGTGGTTAGAGGATTTCAAGGCGATAGCCTTTCACATCCATCATCTGTTGCTGCTTGCGTTAAACATTTTGCTGCCTACGGTTGGGCCGAGGGCGGCCGCGATTACAATACGGCTAATATTTCCGAGAGCGATCTGTTCGATATTGTGCTGCCTCCATTCAAGATGTGTATTGATGCTGGTGCTGCAAGTATAATGACTGCATTTAACGAGATTAATGGCATTCCCGCATCGGGTCACGCCCCACTACTCAACAATTTGCTTCGCAAGCAGTGGAAATACGATGGCGTGGTGCTCAGCGATTGGGAATCGATCACCCAGATGCAGGTGCATGGTTACACTGCAAACGCTAAGGAATCGGCCGAAAAGGCCATGCTTGCCACAGTGGATATGGAGATGGCTAGCACATCGTACGAGAATCATCTGGTGGAACTTATCAAGGAACGAAGTATTACTGAGAAAGAGATAGATAATGCTGTTAGGCGAATTCTAAAGCTAAAATTTAAGCTAGGACTTTTCGATAATCCTTATGCTCATTTACAGGAGTTCCCCGAGTTGTTAAATCCAAACCATCTTGAAACTGCAAAGAAGTTAGCTCAGGAGAGCATGGTGCTACTCAAAAATCAGGGAGTACTCCCAATTTCCGAAAAAGTGAAGAGCATTGCAGTAATTGGCCCTTTGGCCGATGCCCCTCATGATCAGCTGGGAACTTGGATTTTCGATGGAAATAAAGGCGATGCAGTAACCCCTTTAACTTCGCTTCGCGAGGTTGCAAAGCAAAAGGGAATCGAGTTATACTATCATCGGGCAATGGAGCTAAGCCGTTCGAATGGAATTATGGATAGGCAAGCTATAGTTCGCGATGTAAAGCGAGCCGATATGGTACTGCTGTTTCTGGGTGAGGAATCAATATTATCGGGCGAATCGCATTGTTTAGCAAATATTAATTTACAGGGTGCACAGATGGAGCTGGTTAAATTAGTAGCCACTACGGGAAAACCCATTGTGGCTACTATTTTGGCTGGCCGACCTGTAACATTTGAACCCGTTGAGCCAATGCTTGATGCTGTAGTTTATGCATGGCATCCTGGCACAATGGCCGGTCCAGCCATTGCGGAGCTGTTATTTGGTGAGGTTTCGCCCTCGGGCAAATTGCCCGTTACCTTTCCAAGGCACGTAGGGCAAATTCCCATCTATTACAACCACAAGCGCACAGGCAAACCCGCAAGTTTCGAAACTTGGGAACAGTTAAATGATATCCCGGCCGAGGCACCCCAACTATCAATAGGAAACACCTCTCACTATCTCGACTATGGATTTGAACCCATGTATCCCTTTGGATACGGGTTATCGTATTCAACTTTTCAAATATCGGATGTAAAGATTGAAAATAGTCGGCTCAAAAGTGGAGAAAAACTAAACGTGTCGGCAAAACTTAGTAATACAGGCAGTTTCGATGCAGCCGAGGTGGTTCAACTATACACACAGCAACTGGTGGGTAGTAGAACTCGTCCTGTGAAGGAGCTAAGGGCATTTCGAAAAGTTTACCTGGAATCAGCTAACTCCACTGAAGTCGTATTTAGTATCGACACAAAAACTCTTGGTTTTCATAATCCCGAAATGAAATACTTGGTGGAGTCAGGATTATACCGTCTTTGGGTTGGGAATAGCTCACAGAATGGCACAATGCTCGAATTCGAAATAATAGAACAATAATAATATCAACTTACTACGATGAACAAGAAAACCTATACCATTTTTATCTCACTAGTTGTAGCGCTGGGGGGATTTCTGCTCGGATTCGATAGCGCTGTTATTTCTGGAGCAACACCCTTCTACAGAGAAACATTTGGGCTTAACTCGGGGTCAATGCTTATTGGCTTTTCCGTTAGCTCTCTTATTCTTGGTGCAATATTAGGTAATATTGTAGCAGGTGGTTTAGCCGACCGTTTCGGCCGAAGAAAAATTTTAATGATCACCGCCCTGCTATTCACAATTAGCGCTGTGTTTACTGCATTTGCTTTCGATATCGTTAGTTTTATTGCTGCAAGGGTTATTGGTGGTTTTGGAGTGGGTATGGCCATTCTTATTGCGCCCATGTACATTGCCGAAATTGCCCCCCGTAAACTCCGTGGAACGTTGGTGACTTTTAACCAGCTCAATATCGTTTTGGGTATCTCCATAGCATACTTTTCAAACTACTATTTTCAGCAAACTATTGCTGATGCCGATATGAAATGGCGTATAATGCTGGGGGTTGAGGCCGTGCCAGCTGTGCTTTACCTGCTCCTTCTTTTCTTTGTTCCGCGCAGTCCAAGGTGGCTAATGCAGAGGGGAAAAAATGAGGAGGCTCAGGTTGTTCTTCTTAGAATTCATGGCGAAGAGCAAGCAAAAGTTGAACAGAACGAGATATTCAATAACCTTAACGATCCATCTCGGAAGGAGAAGGCACAATGGAAAGATGTGTTTTCGTCAAGAATGAAAACCGTTCTAATAATTGGTTTTGGAATTGCTTTCTTCCAGCAGATTACAGGTATTAACGCCATATTCTACTACGCTCCCATGATCTTTGAGATGGCAGGCGGTGGAAAGGATGCAGCATTCCTTCAAGCAGCAATTCTAGGAGTTACTAACGTGGTGATGACAGTTGTTGCTATGTTCCTGATAGATAAGTTGGGACGTAAACCACTCCTTTACATTGGAGCAGCAGGAATCTGCATTTCGCTTGCCATTGTAGGTTTTTCGTTTGGTAATGCTACATATACCATTGATCAGCAATCCATGGTATCACTTACACAAGAGATTGAGCAAATGGGCATAACCAATCATCATTTAGATAACGTTAAAAACCTCGATCAGCTTAAGGGTGTTGCCTTTGGGAACGAGGTGGCATTCTTTACACAGGTTAAATCGGCCGTTGGTGTCGATACATACAACAGCTTTAAGGAGATTATTTTAAAGCACTCAATTACGGTTAATCCAGTACTTATTCTTATTGGACTTATCATGTTTGTTGCTTCTTTTGCCATATCTATGGGGCCAGTAATGTGGGCGCTTCTATCCGAGATTTTCCCCAATAAACTGCGGGGCTTGGCCATATCCATTATGGGCTTCTGGAACTCCATTGTTAGCTTCTCGGTTGCAACAGTTTTTCCTGCTCAACTCGAGTATATGGGGTCAAGCGCAACGTATTTCATCTACTCGTTCTTTGGTCTGCTAACGCTTCTATTCGTTTGGCGATATGTTCCCGAAACCAAGGGTAAATCGCTTGAGGAGCTTGAAGCAAAACTTATTAAATAATTACCGCTATGAAAAAATTACAGATTATGGTTGTCGCTCTTGTTGCCTTACTTGGTGTGTCGTGCAATGGCGATAGTAAATCCAAGAAGGGTGTTGATTTGGCTGGCCCCTCTCATGTTGAGATGAAGCAGGTTGACGGCAAATACCGTTTATATGTAAACGGTGAGGAATTTTTTGTGAAAGGAGCAGGCTGCGAATTTGGTGGTTGTAATATTGTTGCTCATCATGGTGGAAACTCCATTCGTACTTGGCGTGTAAACAATGGCCGCAAAACGGGTAAGGAGGTGCTCGACGACGCATGGGAGCATGGCCTTATGGTAATGATGGGTCTCGATGTGGCTAAGGAACGCCATGGATTCGATTATAACAACGAAGTTGCTGTAGCCGAACAGCTAGAGCGACTAAAGTCCGAGGTTATTAGCTTAAAGGATCACCCAGCCCTACTAGGATGGGGAATTGGCAATGAGCTCAATCTACGCCATACCAACAAAAGGGTTTGGAATGCAGTGAACGATATTGCCAAAATGATAAAAGAGGTTGACGGAAACCACGTGGTAACCACAATGCTTGCTGGTATTGGCAAGGATGAGGTTGATTACATCCGCGAGAATTGCCCCGATATCGATTTCTTGTCAATTCAGATGTACGGCGATATTATAAATCTTAAAACCCGATTAGCCGAAGCAGGATACGATGGCCCATACTTGGTAACCGAGTGGGGCGCCACAGGTCACTGGGAAATGCCATCAACTCAGTGGGGCTCGCCCATTGAGCAAACATCAACCGAGAAAGCTGATGCAATAAAACTTCGCTACGAGAAAGTGATTGTTGGAGACGACGCCAACTGCATGGGATCGTACGTTTTTCTCTGGGGACAAAAGCAGGAGCGCACTCCAACATGGTATGGTTTATTCACCGAAAAAGGCGAAAAAACCGAAGCCATTAACGTAATGGAGTACCTCTGGACTGGTAAGTGGCCCGAGAAAATAGCCCCAAAGGTTAAAAATGCTCTTATTGTTGATAAGGGTGGGCGTTTCGATAACGTTAAGCTTAGTGCTAACGGACTTTATACAGCTAAGGTGGAAATAGAGCATTTTAATGAGGCTATTCTTAATGTTCGTGCCGAGATTATGCCCGAACCCCTTGAACTTAGCGATGGAGGCGATTTTGAACAGCGCCCAACTACCATTGAGGGGTTAATTGTTTCGGCCACCACATCGGAGGTTGTTTTTAATGCGCCAGCACAAAAGGGTGCTTATCGGTTATTTATCTACGTGGCCGATGATAACGCAAATGTGGGAACTGTTAATATCCCCTTCCTTATAGAATAGGTTTTTATCTTAATGGATTAGTCCTTTAAGAAGAACTGATGATAATAGTCGATTCAGATCGTGTTTTATTCACAAACTACTGGCATCGCCTCCGATTGGATGGTGAGCCAGTAGTTAGTTTTCTGTTCGTCACTGGGAATTTGTTGTTTAAGTTAGCCAAATTCAGCTTTTAGCTGTACTGTTTTAAGATTAGCCTGTACACGTTTTCAGAAATACCCTGTAACATATTAAGCGGAGGCAAACAGTTTATTACAGGTTTACTGAGGTAGGGATTAGTATGTTCTTCTTTTTCAGGCCTTCACTCACATATGAAAACCACACATATGAAAGTATATATCCCCCTTTTAATTATTCTAATAGCCATTTTTACGAGCTGTTCACCTTCTAAGCAAAAGGATCCCGATGCATTGTATTTTGCAAAGGCCGATAGCCTTTTAAAGCTATTAACCCTAGAGGAAAAGGCAGGGCAGATGACCAATATTGGCCTTACAGCTCTTACTCAAGGTGAATTCTGGACAACTGCCGACACCCTTGAACTAGATACAGTAAAAATGCGGAACCTGCTCATTAACTATGGTGTGGGATCGGTGCAGAACAAGGGTAAATATCCTCCCTCCTTGGAGGAGTGGAATCGTTTAGTTCGATCGATACAGGAGTACGTAATTGGTAATACAAGACATAAAATTCCAATCCTTTTTGGAATTGATGGTGTTCATGGTGCAACATATACTGCAGGCTCAACCATTTTTCCTCATCAGCTTGCCCTTGCAGCCACTTGGAATCCCGAGTTTGCCCGAATCACCGGCGAAGTAACAGCGTATGAACTTCGTGCATCGGGAATACCCTGGAATTATGCCCCAGCGCTTGATGTTAGCATGCAGCCGTTGTGGGGGCGATTAGCCGAAACCTTTGGTGAGGATACATACATAAATACCGTTTTTGGTACAGCCTACGTGGAGGGTTCGCAGGGTAGTTCAATCTCAAACCCTACAAGTGCTGTGGTTTGTCTTAAACATTTTTTAGGATATGGAACTCCCAATAGTGGCAAGGATCGCTCGCCAGTATTAATTCCCGAGCACTACTTAAGGCAGTACTACCTTGAGCCTTTTCGTCGGGCAATCGAATCGGGGGCTTTAACAGTTATGCTTAACTCCGGATCGGTAAATGGAATTCCTGGCCACATCGATGGTTATCTTGTAAACAGTGTACTGAAGGGTGAACTGGGGCTAAAGGGATTTGTGATAACCGACTGGGGCGATATTAGCCGATTGGTTGAGGTTCATCGTGTGGCTAAGAATCAACGCGAGGCAACCAAAATGGCTCTTTTAGCAGGGGTTGATATGTGTATGGTTCCCTACGATGTCAGCTTTGCTGCCGATGTTGTCGACTTGGTGAATGCCGGAGAAGTGCCCATTAGCCGTATTGACGATGCTGTTCGCCGCATTTTATACGTTAAGTATAAAATGGGATTGATTCAAAATCCTTGGACTAACCCAGCTGATTACCCTAAGTTCGGATCACCACAATTTGCCGAGAAAAGTTATCAGGCTGCTCTGGAGGCAATCACCCTACTTAAGAATAAGGAAAGCGTATTGCCATTGTCTCCTGGTTCTGTAAATAAAATACTTGTTACGGGTCCAACCGCCAACTCAATTACTGCCCTCAATGGGCCCTGGAGCCGAACATTTAAGGGCGATGATCCAACATACGACGATTCGGACAAGCAAACATTTTTACAGGCAATGGTAGATAAATTTGGTGAGAGAAACGTGTTGTTCGACCCCGGAACCGATTTCGATGGAGCATTCGCAGCTAGTCAAAGCCTTATGCGCAAAGCCTCACAGGCCGATGTGATTTTTGTTTGTCTAGGCGAGCGACCTGCAACCGAGAAATTCTCCGATATTCACTCCCTCGATTTGCCTGCAAACCAGCTGCAGCTGGTTACTGAACTGCACAAGTCAGGAAAACCAATTGTAGTTATTCTTCTTCAGGGGCGTCCAAGGGTGATTAGGCAAATAGAACCGCTTGCCGAAGCTGTTATATTGGCATATTGGCCAGGCCATGAGGGTGGGCGAGCGTTAGCAACAATTATTAGTGGACAGGATAATCCCAGTGGAAAACTGCCCATCACTTACCCTCGATATTCGAACACGCTACACACCTATCAGCATAAGGGCAGCGATAAGTTTGACGAGCACTTCGGGATGAATGGATTCAATCCACAGTGGGAGTTTGGTTCTGGGCTAAGCTACTCCAACTTTATTTTTGATTCCCTGTCGATTTCTGCCGACACCATTTCATCTGGTCAGGAATTAACAGTTGGAGTTACTGTCACCAATCATGGCCCTTACGATGGGAAAGAGGTTGTGCAGCTATACCTGCGCGATATGGTGGCATCCATTACCCCCGACGACCGTAAACTTATCGGTTTCCAGAAAATCTTTCTAAAGGTTAACCAATCGCAAAGGGTAGTGTTTACTGTAACCCAAAACGATTTAAAGTTTGTCGATACCAACAATAACTGGATAGCTGAGGATGGCGATTTTGAGATTCTTATAGGTGGGAATCCTCAAACCATGCAAACTTTTAAGTTTTATTATTCTTCAAGAAACTAATATCAACTAATATATATGAGCAGTTCTAATCCCCACATATCAAACCTTGCTTTAAAAACCTCTAAGCGAGAGGTTAAAGGATGTTTAAAGCAGATTGAGAATGAGTCGTATTACTGCATCGAGAACTACGACCATATGGACCCGTTCTTTATGAGCATTGTGAGTAGTTCCGACCTGTGGATGTTCATATCCAGCTCCGGAAGCCTTACTGCTGGCCGTCAGAATAATAACAATGCCATTTTCCCATACTACACCGACGATAAAATTCACGAATCGGCCGAGATTACCGGCCCAAAAACTATTATCAGGGTCGAGCATAATGGTCGAATGCTAATCTGGGAACCCTTTTCGGATCGATACCTTGGATTGTACGATATTACCCGAAATCTATACAAGAATGCTTCCGGTAGTGAAATTATCTTCGAGGAGATTAATAGAGATCTTAAGCTAAGCTTTAAGTACGGCTGGATGAGTAGCGATAATCTGGGTTGGATTCGCCGCTGTAGGCTTACTAATCTTTCAGATATAGCTCAAAAAGTTGATATTCTCGATGGCCTTCAGAATATTTTGCCCTTTGGCATTCTCCGCGAAATCCAAAGTAATATGAGCACCCTTATGGATGCTTACAAGGTTGCTGAGTGGACTCCTCAGTCCAATTTGGGGTTGTTTCGCATGTCGTCTATCCCTGTCGATAGGGCCGAGCCCAGCGAGGCTTTACGTACCAATTGCGTTTGGATTCACGGCATAGAGCCCACAAAGGTTTTACTCTCCTCAAAACAGGTTTCAACGTTTCGAAAAGGAGGCGAAATAAAATCGGAGCATAATGTGTTTGGTGTGAAAACTGCCATTTTTGTCAATAACCAAATTGAACTTGCTGCTGGGAACGAAAAGGTTTGGTACATGGTTGCCGATGTGGCCAAGGACTCCTCCGATGTGGTTGCTCTGCAAAATATACTCGCAAACGAATCGTGTTTAGATACTTTTATCACTGATAACGTAAAGCAAAGCTCCGATAAACTGGAACAATTTGTTGCTTTAGCCGACGGTATTCAGTACACGGGCGATCCGCTTATCGACCGTCGTCACTTTGCCAACGTAATGTTTAACATTATGCGTGGTGGAATTTTTGAGAGAAGCTACAGCATTGATGTTTCCGATTTTGTTAAGCATCTCGAGCAGTCTAATCGCGAGGTGCATACTGCTTTCAAGGTCAAGTTGGCACAGCTAAATAGTACAATTTCAATTCAGGAACTAATTTCATTTGCGCAAACGCTTGGTAATCCCGATTTAGTAAGGTTGGCCTACGAGTATCTCCCCATTAGCTTTAGCCGCAGGCATGGCGATCCCAGTCGCCCCTGGAACTTCTTTGATATCAACCTAAAAAATGCCGATGGTACTT
The DNA here is from genome assembly GCA_034003245.1 of Tenuifilaceae bacterium. Lineage (GTDB taxonomy): Bacteria > Bacteroidota > Bacteroidia > Bacteroidales > Tenuifilaceae > Perlabentimonas. The sequence goes on along the minus strand of JAVEYY010000019.1, from coordinate 69,678 downwards.
CGTCATTAAACTATCAGGGCAACTGGCGCGATATATTCCAGAACTGGGAGGCGCTTGCATTATCGTTTCCCCATTTCCTACCCGGAATGATTGCCCGATTCCTTAATGCTTCCACTGCCGATGGATACAACCCCTACCGCATTACCCGCGAGGGTTTCGACTGGGAAGTGCCCGAGCCCGATAATCCCTGGGCGTACATCGGCTACTGGGGCGATCATCAAATAATCTACCTGCTTCGCCTTCTTGAACTTCATAATAAATATTTCCCAAACCAGCTGTTTAAACAGTTTAGCGAGCCGGCATTTGTGTATGCCAATGTTCCCTACACCATAAAGGCTTATAGCGATATTGTTAAAAATCCGCAGGATACCATTCATTTTAACCGCGAGTTACACACCCAGCTGGTTCAGCGTAGTAAGGCTCTTGGAGCCGATGGTAAACTGGTTACCCTAACCAGCGGTGACCTGCTAAGGGTATCATTTATCGAGAAGATACTGGTAAGCCTTTTCACCAAGCTTAGCAATTTTGTGCCTGGTGCTGGTATTTGGTTAAACACGCAACGTCCCGAGTGGAACGACGCAAATAATGCCCTGGTGGGCAATGGTGCATCAATGGTTACGCTTTATCAGCTTCGCCGATACATTACCTTTTTTATCGGGATAATCGATAAAGGAGAGGTTGATAGCTTCAGCATTTCCGAGGAGGTTAAGCAGTTTGTTAAGTCCATCGAGGATGTTCTTCACGGCTATTCGGCTAATTTGGCCACGGGCTTTAACGATAAAGTACGAAGGCAAATTGTTGATGAGTTGGGCACAGTAGGTTCCGATTACCGTGCTAAGGTTTACGCAGGATTCAGCGGCAATAAGCAGCAGCTGGCGCCGGCCGATTTGCTGGCGTTGCTGAACCTATCACTACGGTATGTCGATCAAACAATTGCCATGAATAAGCGCTCCGATGGTTTATACCACTCGTACAACCTCATCGAGTTTGCTCCCAATGAGCTTCGCGTTCAGCATTTGCAGCTAATGCTCGAGGGGCAAGCCTCGGTGCTTGGTTCGGGCTTGCTTTCGGTAGAAGCAACTAACGACCTAATGGCGGCCCTGTTCAGCAGCAACCTGTGGCGCGAGGATCAGAAAAGTTTTCTGCTCTACCCATTCCGCGAGTTGCCCAATTTTTTAGAGAAAAATGTTATACCACAAAACCTTTTCTCAAAGTCGGAGCTACTTCGTAAACTCGTTGAGATGTGTAACACCCAGGTGGTGAAAAGAGATGATAACAACCAATTCCACTTTAATGCCGATCTCAAGAATGTAGGAATTCTCAAGGATGTGCTCTCAAAAATTAGCGTTGATTATAATCCTGCCGATGCGCAGCTGGTTTACGAAATCTACGAGGAGGTATTTCAGCATCGATATTTTACCGGGCGATCCGGATCGTTCTATAAGTACGAGGGGCTTGGTTCCATCTACTGGCATCTGGTTTCGAAACTGCTGCTTGCGGTTGGCGAAAGCATTACCAGCTTTGCCCTTGCGGGCAATGGCTCTAACGAGTTACAGAAGCTGGTTGACTACTACTACAGAATTAAGGAGGGAATTGGCGCACATAAATGTCCCAGTAATTACGGAGCGTTCCCAACCGATCCATACTCGCACACACCCTCAATGATGGGCGCTCAGCAACCGGGAATGACGGGACAGGTTAAGGAGGATATCATAAGCCGTTTCAACGAGCTAGGACTGATTGTGCAGAATGGAAAAATTTTATTCAATACCACGCTAATTCAGGATGCCGATTTCGACGAGAACGGTGAACTGTCAATAACCTATTGCAGTACTCCAATTAAATTTAGGAAAGGTGAGAAAAAGGGAGTGGAGATAACTTGGAAAGATAAAACTAAACTTCCTGTAACATTTAACGATCATAGTGTTGCTCCTGAATTATCAAATATGATTTTTAGTAGAACAGCAGAAATTGGTTGCGTTTGGGTTTATGTTTAGGTTTAGGTTTAAGAGTGATGTGTAGTAAAAAGGGACTCAAATAGAACTGAGTCCCTTTTTTTAATTAATTTTTAACCCTCCGTTCGGCTCAGGTTGCAACTGAGTCGGTTTATCACCAGCAGGCTGTGCCTGCAGCCATTTTCTTAAAAGGCAAAAAACACTTCGCGCACAGGCAAATGCCTTACTATAAATATCCAGCTGAAGTTTACCTACCAAACAGGGCTTTTAGGTTTAGGCGCGATGTGTAGTTAAAAAAGGGACTCAAAGCTGAGCCCCTTTTCAATTAAATTATGAACCTTACTAACGAACCTGAACCTTACTTCCCTTCACTTTTAGGTTCATCCAGGCGATAATAAGTCCAGCCGTACCAAACATTATTAAGCTGTAAATGGCTGGCGAAATGGTCATAGTTGGGTTGTTTAGCAGCGTTGCTGCTATGGCAATCCCCAATGTTCCGTTCTGAATACCCGACTCAATGGAGATGGTAATGCTTTGCGAAATTCTTAAGCTGAAAATCCTGGCCGTGAAGTAACCTATTAGCAGCATGGCCACATTTAAAACCAGCGCAACAGGTCCTGCCTGAGCAAAAAAGTTGAAGAAGTTCTCTTTATCGTTTAGTATGGCTGCCATAATAATGAGGAAAAGCAGTACACCCGACATAATCTTAACGGGCTTATTCATCTTATCGGCAAATTTTGGTGCTCTTTTCCTAATTATCATCCCAATGCCAACCGGAACCAGTGATATAATGATCACCTTTATCATTGTGTCAAATACTGGGAGCGGAACATACTCGCCTGCCTGCAAAAAGTAGCGCATGGCAAAGTTTACTATCAGTGGTATGGTAAATACCACAATTAAGCTCGAAATGGCCGTAAGGCTAATGGATAATGCTGTGTCGCCTCGCGAAATATGGCTTATTAGGTTCGATGTTGGCCCACCGGGACAGGCTGCCAGAATCATAATACCAACGGCCAGTTCGGGGTTTCGCATGGGGATTAGCAATAGGATTAGAAATCCAATAAGCGGTAGTACAATAATCTGGTTAATAATCCCAATTGTTGCCGCTTTGGGGTACAGGGCTATTCGCTTAAAGTCGTTTGGTACAAGCGACAGGCCCATCCCCAGCATAATCACACCCAGCGATAGGGGCAGTAGTAATTCAGTAATAAAATTAGTCTCCATAGCATGTTTGTTTTGTGAAAATATTTATCCCAACGGGCAAATCTAAGGATTATTAAACAATTGTACAACATTAATGTTTTGGGCATTAATGATTCTCATTTTTTGTGCCTTGCTTTCTTAACAACCTAACAATAGGATTGTTGGTTTTCGTTCAAATAATTCAAAATCATGGGTAGATGATTCTTTGAGGTTTGTCTTTGTCCCCAAGGGTACTTCAGAAGTGGGAGGGGGTACTCCCTAAGTACCCCCTCCCACTTAAAAGTTAAGTTCGCTTACAGAATTTGTAAGATGGAGTACCTCAAAGCTAAGCCAACTTACCTGAAGGGTAAGCGAGGCCATCAAAAGGGAACGTGAACTTACCCTGGATGTAAGCACGCGTAGCCCAATCCTAAGTTAACTTACCTATAGGGTAAGCGAGGCCATCAAAAGGGAACGTGAACTTACCCTGGATGTAAGCATGCGCAACCCAATCCTAAGTTAACTTACCTAAAGGGTAAGCGAGGCCATCAAAAGGGAGCGTGAACTTACCCCGAATGTAAGAATGCAAACCCTTGATTTGGTGATATTAGGGCATTTATGGCAACTACTTTCCACCAGCCTTAACCCGTTTAAGATCGCTACGTTTTAGTAATGCCTTGAAATTTCTTATATTTGTTACACTAACGAAAAATCAAAATCTATGAGCGAGCTATCAATAACTCACAGCAGCCCGTAGCACAGGTTATTGAGGACTTGAAGGGGATGGGCGCGGGGTCAATCTTTAAGTTAATAGCTCCTTTCCTGCCGGCTCCGCTTATTGACAAGGCCACCAGTTTAGGATTTAAGCATTGGCTCTTAAAGGAGAACGACGAACATTTTATAGTTTACTTCTTCAAGGATTAGCGTTTTTTGAGAACTGGGCGTGTTGTAAATATTAAAAAATTGCAGCTATCTTAGCTTGCTATATAATTTGTATCCAAATCAAATTAAAGATAATGGCAACAAAACCTCAAAATCCGCTCCGCATAGTTCTGTTTGGAGCGGGCAACGTAGCTAGCCAGCTAGGCAAGTCGTTGGTGGCAATTGGACATGGAGTTGTGCAGGTGGTTGGCCGTTCTGAGGAGAATGCTAAGAAACTGGCTGGTGAGCTGCAGTGCGATTTTTCGACTGATGTAAATCGGGTAGACCGAAGTGCTGATATGTTCATCCTTGCAGTACCCGATTCGGTGATTGCCGATATTGTTAAGGAAATTGGGCCATTGCAAGGGTTAATTGTGCATACAAGTGGTAGCACACCCATGGAGGTCTTATCCGCTGTTTCGCCACGACATGGAGTTTTCTACCCATTCCAAACCTTCTCAAAGCACCGCGATATCAATCTACGCGATGTACCATTCTGCATTGAGGCTGATAATGCAAACGATTTTGCTGTTTTAAGTGAATTGGCCAAAAGCCTTGGCGGCAATCCTGTTGAGATGGACTCAAGGCAGCGGCAAATGTTGCATCTGGCTGGGGTTTTCTCGTGTAATTTTGTGAATCACATGCTGGCCATAAGCCAAATGCTGGCCGAGGAGAATGAGTTCGACTTTAAACTTCTTAAGCCTTTGGTGGTCGAAACCATCGAAAAAGCTTTAGCGGGAAATCCCCTCGATGCTCAAACCGGCCCAGCTGTACGCGGTGATTCCGAAACCATTAAAAAGCATGTTGCTCTTCTTAGCCGAATCGATGACGATCTGCGAGACTTGTACCTTGCGCTAAGCACCAGCATTCTTAACCTAAAGCAGTCGTACGAATAGAATTATATCAATATAAATGAAGAATTTTAAGGAGCAGCTTCACAATGTTAAGGCTTTTGCTTTTGATGTGGATGGAGTTTTTACCGATGGCACAGTGCTAATTCACCCTTCGGGCGAGTTATTGCGTACGTCCAACACCCGCGATGGTTACGCAGTACACAAGGCCATTCAGCAGGGTTACCCTGTGGCAATTATTTCTGGCGGAAAAAGTGAGTCGGTTCGCGAGCGTTTTAAAACAATTGGCGTTACCGATATTTACTTGGGCACAACCGATAAGGTGGAGGCGCTGGAAGATTTCCGGTATAAGTACGGTTTTGAACTCTCCGAAATCATGTACATGGGCGACGACTTGCCCGATTACGAGGTGATGCAACGCGTAGGTTTCCCCACTTGTCCTGCCGATGCTGCCACCGAAATCATTGGAATCTCATCGTACATATCGAGTTATGGCGGTGGAAAAGGATGCGTTCGCGATGTGATTGAGCAGGTGCTTAAGCTAAAAGGAGTATGGCTAATTGATAAGAACTTTAAGCTGTAAAACAATGGTTAAAACTATTCTGCGGTTAACACGGTACAAGAATTTGATTATTGTAGTGCTAACAATGTACTCAATGCGCTTTTGCATAATGCAGCCTTTACTGGCAAATAAGCAAATGGCGTTGCAGATGAGCGAGTTTATGTTTATGCTACTGGTTCTATCAACCGTACTTATAACTGCTGCGGGATATGTTATAAACGATTACTTCGATACGCGTACCGATCTCATTAACCGTCCAAATACAGTAATTGTGGGTAAAGAGCTCACCCGGCGCTTTGCCATAATTCTGCACTGGAGTTTAAATATTATTGGGGTACTACTTGGTGTAGTAGTTTCCGTAGCAATAGGTAAAGCCTTTCTTACCATGGTTTTTCTTTTCATTCCAGGTTTACTTTGGTTCTACTCAACTTCCTATAAACGGCAGTTTTTAACGGGAAACATTCTTGTAGCTTTACTCACTGCATTGGTTCCCCTAATGCCTTTACTTTTCGAATTGCCCCTGTTACATGGTAAGTACTGGCAAATTATGGTTATCTCCTCATCAATTTTTAACGATGTTATTTACTGGGTTGTTGGGTATTCCATATTTGCCTTTATTCTCACCCTTTTTAGGGAGATAGTAAAGGATATTGAGGATGTTGAAGGTGATAATGAGTTTGGCCGCCGAAGCCTGCCCGTGGTTTTGGGCGTAAATCCTGCCCGTAATGCTGGCGCAGCCATATTGCTTGTAACTTTGCTTGTTCTTGCATACCTGTTTGGGGCTTACCTCAATTTCTTGGCCAACGGCAAATTCGATTATTTTACATTTACATACATGATAGTTGGGCTAGTTATTCCAATCTTTATCCTAATAGTGAAATTACTTTCTGCGCAGGAGAAAGCCGATTACCACTGGGCAAGCAATTTTTCAAAAATTGTAATGTTAATAGGAATACTGTACTCATTACCATTTCGCCTTTTTATAGTTTAAACGGTTCGATTATTTATCAAGTTGATATGCGACTCTAAGTTCGCTAGTTTATTTGTTTCTTTGCACTCAAACAATTCACACTTATTTTCTATGGTTAGCTTCGATAGGTTTACCCTGCCTAATGGGCTTAAAGTAATTATTCATCACGATTCGTCTACACCGCTGGTTTCTGTAAACCTTTTATATAATGTGGGTTCCAAGCACGAGGATCCCAGCCGAACGGGCTTTGCTCACCTTTTTGAGCATCTGATGTTTGGTGGTAGTGTCAATATTCCCAATTACGATGATCCCGTTGAACGGGCCAGTGGCGAGAACAACGCTTTTACCAGCAACGATATTACCAATTACTACATCACCCTGCCCAAGCAAAATATCGAAACGGCCTTTTGGCTCGAGAGCGATAGGATGCTCAGCCTTGCCTTCTCGCAGCAAAGTCTCGATGTGCAGAAAAGCGTGGTTATTGAGGAGTTTAACCAGCGATATCTTAACCAACCTTATGGCGATGTGTGGCTTCTACTTCGCCCCTTGGCCTACAAGGTTCATCCCTACATGTGGCCAACCATTGGAAAGGAAATATCCCATATTGCTGAGGCTACACTCGATGAGGTGAAAAACTTTTTCTACTCTCACTACGCGCCAAACAATGCAATTCTTTGCGTGGCCGGCGATGTTCAAACTCAGGAGATAAAGGATTTGGCCAACAAGTGGTTTGGTGCAATTCCCTCAAGGGATTTGGTTAAGCCAAATATCTCAAGTGAACCGCAGCAGCTTGAGCAGCGTCGCTTGGAGGTTTTCCGAAAAGTTCCCTACGATTCCATTTATATCGCCTACCACATGTGTAGCAAGTTACACCCCGATTTTCCAGCAACCGATTTGTTAAGCGATATTTTGGCCAACGGAAAGTCGGCGCGCCTATTCCAGAGCCTGGTTAAAAGGCAAAGCCTTTTTAGCAGTATCGATGCATTTATTACTGGTGATATCGACGAGGGACTATTTGTTGTTACTGGCCGACCAGCCGATGGCGTTTCGTTGCAACAAGCCGAGGAGGCCATCTACAGGGAACTTGCCAACCTTACGGAGAATAGAGTTGGCGATTATGAGCTTAGCAAGGTCCTTAATCGGTTTGAGTCCACATTCACCTTTGGGTTAGCCAGCACAACCGACAAGGCCATGAATTTATCCTACAACGAGCTGCTTGGTGATGCCAACTTGCTAAACCAGACCGTTGATACCTATCGAAGCGTTAATGCTGCCGATATTCAGCGTGTTTCGAAACACCTATTTACACCAGAGAATTCATCAGTGTTATATTATTGTGCTGAGAAGAGTTAACAAAGATGTAAGTAAAGTGGTGAACTAATTTAGTAATTGATAGATCAAATGATAAATAGAACTATAGCTCCACCCATTCATATTACCGAAGGCATAAATATTCCACATCCTTCAATTTACAATTTTTCCAATGGAACAACGCTTTTAGTTGTCGATTCAGGTGATGTGGATGTTTGCCGAGTTGACATTGTTTTTAACGCGGGATCGCAATATCAATCCAAAAAATTGGTGGCTTCAGCCACCATGTCGCTTATGTCGGAGGGAACTGCAAAGCACTCCTCGCAGGAAATCTCGGAATATTTCGATTTTTGGGGCTCGTTTATTAGCATTAGCGCCGATAAGGATTTTGCCAAGGCAACTGCATATTCGCTCACCAAATATCTACCCCAAACCTTACAGATGCTCGAGGAGGTGATTAAATCGCCTACTTTTCCAAATGCCGAACTTGATGTTTGGAAACGAAGAGGAAAGCAGTCGCTGACTGTTGAATTAGACAAACCTTCAACCCTAGCACGCATGGAGTTTTTTAAAACCATCTACGGGTTGAATCATCCTTACGGAAGCTACGCATTACCCAACGATTACGAATTGCTGGAGCAAAATGAGCTAGCTGGTTTTCATCAATCGACTCTGGGTTCGCAGGGTGCCACAATTTTACTTTCCGGAAAAATTTCCGATGATCAAATTAAGCTGGTTCAGAAACATTTTGGCGACTACGGTTGGGGTACATCTACTCAAAGAAATACTGAAACCTATGTTGGCGCTAGGGCAACAGGTGGTAATGTTTTTGTTCAAAAGGATGGCGCTGTTCAGTCGGCTGTTAGGGTAGGGCGGGTGCTTTTTAACCGATCTCACCCCGATTATCCCGATTTGGCCATTGTTAATGCCATCCTTGGTGGATATTTTGGTTCGAGGCTGATGAAGAATATACGTGAGGAGAAAGGGTTTACCTATGGCATCGGGTCATATCTGCTTACATTCCGCGACAGCGGTGCTTTGGTAATTGCAACCGAAGTGGGATCGGGTTACACCAAGCAAACCCTTCAGGAAATCAAGAACGAGATTTATCGATTACAAACCGAACCAGTACAACTCGATGAGCTTACACGCGTACGCAGTTACCTAATGGGAGAGGCTTTACGTAGTTTCAACGGGCCTTTCGCCATTGCCGATAATATGCTTAGTCTTTTGTACTACAATAATCTCGACTTTGAGTTCTACAATCGAGTGGTCGATTCAATAAAAAGAGTAAGTCCCGATCGTATTATGGAGTTGGCGCAAAAGTGGTTTAACTACAACGATATGGTTGAGTGTGTAGCCGGAGCAGAAAACCCATTTAATTAGTTTAGGCTAAAAAAAACATTGGCCAATTCACTAATTTTATAACTTTAACCGTTTTATGTTCGTACCAATCAACAGTTGATGCTAGTTAAAGATCCATTTCGAAATAATAACGAGGGTTTTATGTCTATTCGATTTTTTTCAATCGTATTTTTATTAAGCATTTTGGGTCAATTGGTACGTGTTAATGATGTTAATGCCCAGTCGAAACCCCTAGCACCAACCCTCGATGTTATTAGCGTTGATCCGCTTACAGGTTCACCCACTCTTACCTGGACAAGACCTAAGTACAACCCACTTAATCCCGACCCCACAGGATATCTAATATACCGCAGGTACACCGATGCGCTGGGGAATAACGATCTTTATGCAATTGGAAGTGTCGATAACAATACTTTCACTTTCACCGACGCAGGTTACAATGCTGGCGAGGCTAGGGTATCCTATACTGTTGCGTCCGATGGCCCAACCGAGCCAAGTCCAATGTCGGCCGAGCATTATACAATGTTTCTCACAGCGCATTTCGATTCGTGTAGAAATGGACTTAGGTTGGATTGGACACCCTATGTTGGCTGGGGTAATCAAATTGAGTACCATAAAATTTTTATTGGAAAGAACCTCGATGTCAATTCCTATACTGAAGTAAAATCAATTTCTGGGACAATAAATAGTTTTTTTGTCGATACTGTAGGCTCGGGGCCCGTGCAGGTTAACCAGAACTACTACATTTTTATCGAGGCCAAAAAGGCGGTTCAGAATACCAACTTTATCACCCGATCGAATTTAGCATCTGTATTTACAAAGATATCGTTGCCACCGAGCTACATGTATATTGACTCCATAATTGCAAAGGATACCAGAACCGAGTTACATTTTTCCATTGATAATAATACCGAGTACCGAAACTTTAGAATTACCCGATGGGAGCAGGCCGATTCTGTTCGATCAATTTTTTCGGCGCGTACTCTTTTCCGTTTTACCGATCCATCCATTGTGTTCTTTGCCGATACTACCGATTCGTGGGCAGCCCGCTCACGTAAGTTTTTCTTTAAGGTTGATGCTTTCGATGGTTGTGAACGCTTAACTCGCCAGACCAACCTTTCTAACTCCATGGTTCTGCGAATTTTCACCCGAGGGATGAAAGCAAATTTGTCGTGGGATAGATTGTATTCCAGCTTGGGAAATCCTGTGCAGTATAAGATATACAGAATGGCTTTTGCCCCGGAACCATTAACTCCTGAGTTAATTTTTGATGAGCGAAATCCAAGAGATACCGTTTTTGTCGATGATCTTTCAGCTTTTTCGGGCCTGGGTTACATGCCTCAATTCTGCTATTATATCGAAGCATATGAAGAAGTAGGAATCCCTGGAAAGCAACGCTTAAGCCGATCACGCACAATTTGTGCTGAGGTTACACCCGAGGTGATTATCCCCAATGCCCTTGATCCTCTAAGCCCGATAATTTACATGGGCGTACCTCGAAATGTTTTTGCTCCTTACGTCTCATTTGAAGCAAACTACAAAATGATAATCTATAACCGCTGGGGAGGTATTGTTTTCGAGGGGTACAATACTGGCTGGAACGGTCGCTTACCCGATGGGAGTCTAGCGAAGGAGGGGACATACCTCTATCGAATTGAGGTTTATTCCGAGTCAAAAAGAACGATCTCAAAAACCGGAACCGTTTCAGTTATTTATGGACCCATATAGCATCTCTTAGGCCATCGATTATTCCCCATAAGTTGGCTAATCCTGTTCCTTTTACGCTAAAGAATAGCTATTATTGTTATAAAGTATTGATTAAATATTTGTGGTGCTAATTAACAGCCAGACAGGTATATGAGTTTGCAAGATGAGGAAGACAAGAGATTTGTAGAGGAGCAGTTTGACGATTTGTTGATGAATTGTCCGCGCTGTCAGAGCGAGGAGGATAAAAAACTAGTCAAAAAGGCTTTTAACCTAGCCAACGAGGCGCATAAAGGGGTTAAGCGCAAGTCGGGCGAACCATACATATTACATCCTATTGCTGTGGCCAAAATAGTGGCCACCGAAATTGGCCTTGGCCCCAAGGCTATTGCCTGTGCTCTAATGCACGATGTGGTGGAGGATACCGATTACACTATCGAGGATATTGAGCGCCTGTTCGATAAGAAAGTGGCCACAATTATTGATGGACTTACTAAAATTGCCGAAGTTTTCGATGCTAACTCATCGTTGCAGGCCGAGAATTTCCGCAAAATGCTCCTTACCCTCACCGATGATATTAGGGTGATTCTTATAAAGTTGGCCGATAGGTTGCACAATATGCGAACCCTCGATTCGCTTCCGGCCAATAAGCAAATGAAAATTGCTGGCGAAACCATCTACCTGTATGCCCCTTTGGCGCATAGAATTGGGCTTTATAATATTAAAACCGAACTCGAAGACTTAAGCCTTAAGTATAGGTATCCAAAGGTGTATGAAGATATTCGGAGCAAGATTGAGGATTCGGAGAAACGCCGCATGCAGCTTATAAACTCTTTCTCCCTACCCATTATTCAAAAGCTTGAGGAGAATAACATCGATTTCGATATCAGCGGGCGACCCAAATCTATTTACTCTATCTGGAAAAAGATTCAAACCAAAAATGTTGCTTTCGAAGATATTTATGATCTTCTGGCAATTCGTATTATTTTCAATCCCTATCCCCATATCCCCGAAAAAACACAGTGTTGGCATATCTACTCACTAATTACCGATATCTATAAGCCAAAACCCGATCGCATTCGCGATTGGGTAAGCACGCCAAAAGCAAATGGTTACGAGGCGCTGCACTGTACGGTTATGGGCTCTCACGGTCAGTGGGTCGAGGTGCAAATCCGTTCGCAGCGAATGAACGAAATTGCCGAGAAGGGTTTTGCATCGCACTGGAAGTATAAAGACACCGATACGCTAACTCAAGAAAACGTATTTGAAAAGTGGATAGCACAGGTGCGCGATTTGCTTGAGAATCCTCAAACCGATGCGCTGGACTTCCTCGATGAGTTTAAGCTAAATCTTTTCTCCTCCGAAATTGTAGTTTTTACTCCCAAAGGCGATACCAAAACTCTTCCCAACGATGCTACGGCGCTCGATCTTGCCTACGAAATACATACCGAGATTGGCAACAAGGCCATTGGAGCAAAGGTGAATCATAAGCTTGTGCCATTAAGTCATAAGCTAAATAGTGGCGATCAGGTTGAAATTATAACTGCCAGCACTCAAAAACCTTCGTGGGAATCGTTAAAATTTGTAATAACGGCCAAAGCTCAGTCGGCAATAAAGGCTGCATTTAAGGCCGAAACCAAGAACAGGCTCGAGAAGGGCAAGCAAATGGTTGAGGCCAAGCTGGCCGAGTTTGGCATTCAACCATCATCGCGCGTATTTAAGAAGATTTTGCCTGCTTACGAGGTACTTTCTAAGGATGAGTTGTACAGCAAAGTGGGTTCGGGACTAATATCGCTCGATAACCTAAAAAAGATTCTTAAAAAGAATACCAAGAGCAAGTGGATTAGGTACTGGGAACTTCAGTTCTCTAAATCAGCCCACCGTAAGCGTATTCAACAAAAGGATGATGGCGAAAAATCCACCAAGTTCGATACCAAAAAGCCTTACCTGCTTCGCGAGCTTGGCGACGATGAGTCCAAATCGTACATCGTTGCTCACTGCTGCAACCCAATTCCTGGCGACGATGTAATTGGGTATATCACTCCCGAGGAGAATGTAGTGGTTCACAAGGTAACCTGTGCCGAGGCCATAAGGCTTATGTCGCGGCATGGCGACCAAATTGTTTCGGCTAAGTGGACTACCCACAAGGTGCTGTCGTTTCTGGCCAGGGTTGAGGTTAGAGGTATGGATCGGGCTGGTATTCTTAGCGAGCTGGTTAGGATTATCTCCGATGAGCTTCGGGTGAATATCCGAAAGCTGCATATCGAAAGTCACGATGGCATTTTTGAAAGTTCCATCGATCTGTATGTCCATAATTCGGCAAATTTGAACAACCTTATTGCCGATGTAATGCGAATTAAGGGTGTAGATTCAGTGAAAAGGATAGAAAACTTCGACAGTTAACACTCGTAAATCCCCTATGTTTGCAGGCCTGCATTCAATTTTTGTAAAATTTTTAGGAAATATTTGAAAGTGAATCGCACAATTACTATTTTTATCTGTTCTAAATTTAAACAATTGTCACCATGGGATGCGATAACACTTTAGACTCTGTTAAAAAAATCTTCATTGAGTATTTAGAGAAGAAAGGGCATAGGAAAACTCCTGAACGGTTCGCCATTATTGAGGAAATATACTCGCGCGAAGGGCATTTCGATATCGAAACCCTATATATCTACATGAAGAATAAGAACTATAGGGTTAGTCGAGCAACATTATACAATACAATCGAATTGCTGCTCGAGTGTAATCTGGTTGTTAAGCATCAGTTTGGTAAGAATATAGCCGTTTTTGAGAAAGCATATGAGTGTCGCCAACACGACCATCTCATCTGTACCCAGTGCGGGAGCGTTATCGAGTTTTGCGACCCGCGAATTCAGGAGATAAAGAATACCGCCAGCAAATCGATGAACTTTAAAGTTTCGCACCACTCGCTCTATTTCTATGGGATTTGTAATTCTTGTATGAACCCCAGGAAAGAGGCAGAGTAGAAACCTGACTGTATATAAGATTTCAACAACCCCCATTTTTTACTCTCTTCTATTGGATAGATCATCCATAAAGTTGTATCTTTAAAACAAAATTTTGCATAATGCCGGATCCTATAAGGCCGGCATTTATTGCGCAGTAACCAACTATAAAGATACTTAGTATGAAAGTCGATGTGCTTCTAGGCCTTCAGTGGGGCGACGAGGGCAAGGGAAAAGTTGTTGATGTTTTAACCCCAAACTACAATGTAATTGCCCGATTTCAGGGTGGTCCAAATGCAGGACACTCGTTGGAGTTCAACAATATTAAGCATGTTCTACACACCATCCCATCGGGGATTTTCCACCAAAAATCTATCAACATTATTGGAAACGGTGTTGTGATCGACCCCGTAATATTTGCAAAGGAAATAGCCTCGCTACGCAAAATGGGAGTAGAGCCCACCGAGAACCTATATATCTCCAAAAAGGCTCACCTGATTATTCCCTCGCACCGCGAGCTTGATGCAGCATCGGAAGCAGCTAAAGGTAAAAGTAAAATAGGTTCCACACTCAAAGGAATTGGGCCCACCTACATGGATAAAACAGGCCGCAACGGCCTTAGGGTTGGCGACATAATTAGAGCCGATTTTAAGGATCGTTATTTGCAACTGAAAACCAAGCATATTGACATTTTGGCTCAGTATGACTATAAGGCTAATATTGAGCAGCACGAGGCGGACTGGTTTGCTGGGCTGGAGGTTATACGTCAGTTTCAGCTAATCGATTCAGAATATCAAATCAATAGGTATATAAAGGAGGGCTATAAGGTTTTAGCCGAAGGCGCTCAGGGATCGCTTCTCGATATCGATTTTGGATCGTATCCATTTGTAACCTCATCCAATACAATTTGTGCTGGTGCTTGTACTGGTTTAGGATTGGCGCCAAGCGCCATTGGTAATGTGCTTGGGATTTTTAAAGCCTACTGCACACGGGTTGGTTCTGGGCCTTTTCCCACCGAGCTCGAGAATGAAATTGGCCAAAAGCTGCGCGATCAGGGTAATGAGTACGGCTCAACCACTGGAAGGCCACGCCGTTGTGGATGGCTCGACCTGGTAGCCTTGAAGTACGCTGTGATGATCAATGGCGTTACAAATTTAATAATGACCAAAGCCGATGTGCTCGACACATTCGAAACCATAAGAGTTGCCACATCATACAGGGTTAACGGAGAAGAAACGCAGGTAATGCCCTACGAGTTTGATGCTCAAATAGAGCCTATTTATCGCGATTTTAAGGGGTGGAACACCTCTTTGGAAAAAATTCGATCGGAGAAAGATTTCCCCAAAGAGCTAATCGATTACATCAAATTTATTGAGGCTGAAACAGGGGTTCCCATAACAATAGTGTCTGTAGGTCCTGATAGAGAGGCAACAATAGTACGATAGAAAATTTCTAATAATGAATATGCCGGCTCAAAAAGCCGGCATATTCATTTATTTAAAGAGTTCTCTACTGAACTTTTAGCACATCTGCAAAAGCCTGTTTAAAGGTATCTTTTGGTAGCGCACCGGCAGCCATTTGGGGCTTATCGTTCATGGGAATAAATAGAATTGACGGAATGCTTCTGATTCCAAAAATTCCAACTAATTCCTGCTCTGCTTCAGTATCAACCTTATAAATGTCGATTTTACCCGCATATTCCTTCGAAAGTTCTTCGAGAATTGGGGCTACCATTTTGCAGGGGCCACACCAATCGGCGTAAAAATCAATTACTGCAGGCTTATCGCCTTCGAATTTCCAATCGGTATTCTTTTCAAAGTCGAATACTTTCGACTTGAATGTTTCCATGGTTAAGTGCTCTAACATAATATTTTCTGTTTGAATGTTTAAAATGGGAGTTATTATCTCCCGGTTAATTAAATTTCGTCGGTTTCAACAATTTTGGCCAGAATATCGGAGTACTGAATTAGCAAATAATTCTTCCCCTCAAACTCTGTTTCTGTTCCGTTGAAACCACTATACAAAACCTGATCGCCAATGGCAATCTCTGTGTTTTCGATATTGCTTAAAGCCACCACTCGGGCAATGTTTTTCTTGTCTTTAGCAGTATCGGGTATAATAAGACCTGATGATGTTCTTGACTCCTCGTTGTTCGAAGGAATTTCAAGAAGCACATTTTGGTTTACTGGTTGTAGCTCTTTCATTTTACAATATTTTCAAATTACAAAAAAATATTCAACTGGCAATACCTACTGCCCTTTAATATTTAGCAGCTCGTTTATGCGAGCTTGATTAAATCCAACTATCATCTCCCCTCCAATATCAGTTTGTGGCACTCCTCGCTGTCCCGAACGTTGGACCATATACTCTGCTGCATTTTGATTTCTCGATACATCTATATCTGTAAACCGTATTCGATGCTTTCGAAGATAGGCCTTTAGCGTATTACACCACGAGCACGAGGGGGTTGAGTATACTGTTACCGATATTTGAGGCGTTTCATCATTTTTTGTGTCAACTATATACAAAGCATTTTCGAGCAAGGCCTTGTAGTAGCTGCTGTCGTTACATCCTTTAACCACATTTATGGCAGTCCCATTGTCGAATTCAATAAGGGCAGGAACAGTGCTAATATTATACTCGGGGTTTATATCGCGGGTATTGTTAACATCAGCGAAGAAAATATCAATTCCTTTTGCAGTTTGTGCTCCAAGCGAAATATTTTGCCTAGCACATTCGCTTTTATCGGCTCCGCTTTTATAGAGTAAAAGATATGCTTTTGTCTTCTCTTTTACGTGCTGTTTTAGCTCAGATAATGATTTTACCTCTATCATACTACCTGTTTTGACCTCGTAAATAATCCGCTGCGCTTAATGCTGCAATTGTTCCTTCGGCTACTGCTGTTGTTACCTGGCGATACTTTTTGTTGATGCAGTCGCCTGCTGCAAATACGCCTGGAATATTGGTGTGCATATCGGAATCTACCACAATTTCGTTTTTGGCATTCAGCTCCACTACACCATGGAGGGTTTCGGTATTGGGGAGATATCCAATAAAGATAAATGCTCCGTCGACCGCTTTCTCAGTTATGGTTTTTGTCGTAAGATTTTCGATGCTAACCTTATCTAACTTTCCATTTCCCCCAAATTCTCTAAGTTCCGACCCCATTATAAAGTTGATTTTTGGATTGGCTTTTGCCTCCTGTATGGCATGTTCAAACGCCTGGAAATGGTCGAATTGGTGCACAATGGTTACTTTTGAAGCGTACTTGGTGAGCGATACAGCCTCTTCAAGAGCCGAGTTGCCACCACCTACCACTACCAACTCCTTATCGGTAAAGAATTCACCGTCGCAGGTGGCGCAGTACGAAATGCCTTTGCCCTTAAACACATCCTCGCCAGGAATGTTCAACGAGCGTGGACGACCACCTTGGGCAAGAATTACTGTTTTTGCGCTTATAATTCGATCATCATCGAGAACTACCGACTTAATATCGTTGTTCAACCTATACTCAACAATTTTGATATTCGACTTAATCTTACATCCAAAATCTTTGGCCTGCTTTTTCATGGTGTTTGCCAAAACGTACCCGTTGGTAGTTTCAACACCAGGGTAGTTGGCTATCTCGTTGGTTAGCACCATTTGTCCACCAATAGCGCCTTCGTTCAGAATTACCGTGTTTAGCTTTGCCCGTGAGGTGTAGATGCCTGCGGTAAGACCCGCGGCACCTGCACCAATTATCATTACATCAAAAACCTCGTCCATTTCTTCTAAAACAATGATTTTTTACTTTAATCCTTGCCGATGCTTAGCTCAAGTGCTGATCGAGGATCTCTGTGATTTGTTTTCTTGATTGTATACTGGTTGTGGCTTTAACCATTTTGCCGTTTTTGTAGTAAACAGTAAATGGTAGTCCCATAAAGCTGCTACACATCGGGGCGTTTCTAATAATTCCAGCCTCGGGGGAGTCGAATGCCATAGAGAAGAATTTTACATTTGGTCTTTCCTCTTCCAATTCCTCCATAACGTCGTACACGGGAATGCACATGGGGCCCATGCGGCCACAGCATACCATTACATTCTCGTTATCGTTAATTTTTTTCTCAAGTTCTGCTGCTGTCTCTATCTCGTGAACAGCGGTTTGTAAAAGTTTCATAGTTTAAATTGATTTAAGTATTGAAATATGTACAAATATAGATATACAAATAGTATTCCATTATTTTTTTAGGTTTTGAACACAACCCTTTTTTTATGGTTTGTACTCTCTCAACATATAGATTCCCAGAGGTATATCGAATATTGCTAGTAGTTTCTGGTTATTATATGATTAGATAGGACTAAAAACTACCGTTAATAAATTGTAATTTTGTCATGAAAAACTAAAGGAATGTCAGATAGTGGTATGCAGAAATATATAGATAGTAAGATTTTTAAGGTTATTTCCGACGTAGCAGGCGATTTGGATAAACCCACATTTGTAGTGGGTGGATTTGTAAGAGATATCTTTCTAAAGCGTAACTCCAAGGATATAGATGTGGTTATACAGGGTTCGGGAATTGAGCTGGCGCAGGAGGTAGCCAAAAGGCTAGGAACAAAACGGGTAACCGTTTTTAAGCGTTTTGGCACAGCCCAGCTCAAATTCGACGATTGGGAGGTGGAATTCGTGGGTGCTCGACGGGAGTCGTACAGCAGCGATTCGCGCAAGCCGATGGTTGAGGATGGCAGCATTGAGGATGATCAGCTTAGACGTGATTTTACCATAAATGCCTTGGCCATAAGCCTACATCCAAAGAGTTATGGAACACTTGTCGATCCATTTAATGGAGTTCAAGATATTGAGGATCGCATAATTCGTACTCCACTCGACCCAAACAAAACCTTCTCCGATGACCCGCTGCGGATGATGCGCGCGATTAGATTTGCCTCGCAGCTCAAGTTTGATATCGACAGGGAAACCTACAGCGCATTAAGCGCTAATAGGGAGAGGCTTAAGATAATATCGATGGAGCGGATTGTTGATGAGCTAAATAAGATTATCCTTGCCCGAAAACCCTCCGATGGGTTTATGATGCTTGAGCAAACTGGGATGTTGGAACAGTTCTTTCCCGAGTTCAGAGCTCTAAAAGGGGTCGATAAGGTTGACGCACACAATCACAAGGATAATTTTTACCATACTCTACAGGTGCTTGACAATGTGGCAGAAAAATCGGACAACTTGTGGTTACGCTGGTCTGCCCTACTGCACGATATTGCCAAACCGTTAACCAAAAAGTATGTGAAGGGGCAAGGGTGGACATTTCACTCGCACGAGTTTGTAGGCCAAAAGATGGTTCCCAAAATTTTCCGAAACCTTAAGCTGCCGCTTAACGAGAAGATGAAGTATGTGCAAAAGCTGGTGCTGCTTCATCTTCGCCCTATTATACTTTCGAGCAACGATGTTACCGACTCGGCTGTTAGGCGTTTGCTTTTTGATGCAGGTGATGATATTGACGACTTGATGACTCTCTGCGAAGCTGATATCACCTCGAAAAACGATGCAAAAGTGAAACGCTACCTGGCCAATTTCAAGTTGGTTAGGCAAAAACTGGTTGAAATTGAGGAGAAAGATACTGTGCGAAATTTTCAGCCTCCCGTTACAGGCGAAATTATTATGGACGTGTTTGGAATTGCTCCCAGCAAGCCAGTGGGTGTTATTAAGGATACCATTAAAGATTCCATTCTGGATGGTAAAATCAGAAATGATTTTGACGAGGCTTTTGAACTGATGCTAAGTCTTGGCAAGGAGCAGGGACTAGTGGCTAAGAAATCCAAAGCAGAGATTGTTGAAATGTTGAAAAAGGAGTAATTGGTTAAACCTTAATTTCATCGTGCAATTGTTTGAGTAACATCAATCCGAGGCTTCAACCGTTTGCATTTTTTTAGATTATACAAGTAAAAAAATCTGCTAATGGTTTAACAATATTTGCGTATCTTTGAACTGGTTTGTAAATCGACCATTACTTTCATATTAACTAATCAAAATTCAAACAGCTATGGCAAAGATTAAGGTTGCTATTAACGGCTTTGGCCGAATTGGACGTAACGTGTTCAAGATTGCTCTTGAGCGCTCCGATATCGAGATTGTTGGCATTAACGATCTAACCGACACAAAAACACTTGCACATCTTTTAAAATATGACTCAACCCAGGGTAAATTTAATGGTACGGTTAGCTACGACGAGACTTCAGTAATTGCTAATGGAGTGAAGTATCCTGTTCATGCCGAGCGCAGCCCAATTAACATTAAGTGGGCACAAACCCCAGATGTTGTAGTTGAATCGACAGGTATCTTTACTAAGCGCGAAAGCGAAAAGGGTGGATATGGCGATCACATTAAGAACGGTGCAAAGAAGGTAATTCTTTGCGTTCCTTCGAAGGATGAGATTGACCGTATGGTTGTTCTTGGTGTTAACGATGAAGATCTGAAACCAGAAGATCAGTGCGTTTCCAATGCTTCTTGTACAACCAACTGCTTAGCTCCAGTTGCCAAAGTTCTTAACGATGCCTTCGGCATTGAGAGCGGTTTGATGAATACCATCCACGCCTACACCAACGATCAGCGTATTTTGGACGCACCTCACAGCGACCTTCGCCGTGCTCGTTCTTGCGCTGTTTCTATGATTCCTACTACTACCGGTGCTGCTAAAGCTGTTGGTAAAGTTATCCCCGCACTAAAAGGAAAACTAGATGGTTTAGCTGTTCGTGTTCCCGTTCCAACAGGTTCTGTTGTTGACCTTGTTGCTGTGCTTAAGAGAGAAGTTACCAAGGAGGAGGTAAACGCTGCAATTAAGAAAGCCGCCGAGGGTCCATTAAAGGGTATTCTTGAGTACACCGAGGATCCCATTGTTTCGGTTGATATTATCCACAACCCTCATAGCTCAATCTTCGATGCTTCGGCTACCATGGTTAACGGAAAGATTGTTAAAATCCTTTCGTGGTACGATAACGAGTGGGGTTACTCAAACCGCGTGGTTGATCTTGTTCCCATGCTTTTCAAGAAATAGTGAATTCGCAATAAAAAAAAGGCTGCCAATTAACGGCAGCCTTTTTTGTTTAATATCCAAGGAGATTAAAAACCTCGTCCTCCAACAAATTGCTCTATGGAGGGTTCCTGAATTTTTCCAATATTTTTCAGCAAACGTTCTAACTCTTTAGTCTCTTTCTCAACAAGTTCGTCGTGATTGCTGGCAATGCCTTGGGTGTAGGAGATTTGCTTAATTACCTTGCCGCTTTCGTCGTAGAATTTCCAAATTCCATCCTTAAGTCCATTAGTATATACCCCCTCAAGCCTGAACTCTCCATCGGGGTGGTAGAGGCGAACGGCACCATCCTCTATTCCATCCTTGTAGAATAGCATAGATTTAGCTTGACCATTAAAGTAGTACTGAATGGTCGATCCATTTTTCTTGTCGTTTTGCCAGGTTACCTGCTCAAAAACTTGCCCGGTAGGGTAGTAGGTTAGGAACTTCCCATGCTTCTTTCCCTCGCGAAACTCCTCTGTGAAAACTAGATTCCCGTTGGGGGCAAAGTAATTCCAAACTCCATGCTTTTGTTTTTTTAGATATTTTCCAACCGCTACTTGGCGTCCAAGCGTATTGTAGAGTGTAGCTTGTGCTGTATCGCCACAGGCACTGAAATGCATCTTTGCGCTAATAATTCCATTCTCGTGAAAGCGGATAAATTCGCCTCTTGGTTTATCATCTCTAAAAAAACCTTTATAGGCGACCTTGCCATTACGGTAGAACTTTTTCCAATGGCCTTGCATCCTATTTAGGTGATCAATTTGATTGAAAACGGTATCGGCTTGAGCAAAACTACATATGGATAAGGTAATGAAAATGATAAAAAAATAGACTGTTCGCATCGTGTTTCAATTGGATATGTGTGCAAAACTAACGATAAATATGGCAAATGATTGCAAAAAAGCCCCTGGAATTTCCAGGGGCTTTTAGTGATTGAGATATTTATTTACTTAACCTCTTCGAAATCAACATCGGTAACCTCCTCGTTGGCCTTTGCCTGCGATTCGTTTCCTCCCGACGCTTGCTGGCCTGTTGGCCCTTGCTGAGCCTGAGAGGCTTTGTAAAGTTCCTCCGATGCGGCTTGCCATACAGTGTTCAACTCATTGGTGGCAGTATCAATAGCGCTTATATCCTGTTTCTGATGAGCATCTTTTAGTTTTGCTAGTGCCTGCTCAATTGGGCCTTTCTTATCGGCTGGCAGCTTGTCGCCAAATTCCTTAAGCTGCTTCTCCGTTTGGAAAATAAGGCTATCGGCAGTATTTAGTTTGTCTACCTTTTCGCGAGCTTGGCGGTCCGACTCCTCGTTGGCCTTAGCCTCCTCGCGCATCTTCTTAATCTCATCATCGGTAAGTCCCGACGATGCTTCGATGCGGATCCGTTGTTCTTTACCAGTCCCCTTATCCTTAGCCGAAACGTTTAGGATACCGTTTGCATCGATATCGAAGGTAACCTCAATTTGAGGAATTCCGCGTGGGGCAGGTGGAATGCCATCGAGATGGAATCGGCCAATAGTTTTGTTGGCGCTGGCCATGGGGCGCTCGCCCTGAAGCACATGAATTTCAACCGAGGGTTGATTGTCGGATGCAGTGGTAAAGGTTTCACTCTTACGAGTAGGAATTGTTGTGTTCGACTCAATAAGCTTAGTAAAAACGCCACCCATGGTTTCGATACCCAGTGAAAGGGGAGTAACATCAAGCAGAAGAACATCCTTAACCTCGCCAGTAAGCACACCGCCCTGAATAGCAGCACCAACAGCCACTACCTCGTCGGGATTAACGCCTTTGCTGGGGGTTTTGCCAAAGAACTTTTCAACCACCTGCTGAATAGCGGGAATACGAGTTGAACCACCCACAAGGATTACCTCGTTGATCTCCGAAGCGCTGAGTCCAGCATCCTTTAATGCTTTACGGCATGGCTCAATGGTGGCTTGTACTAAATCGTCGACTAGTTTTTCGAATTGCGAACGCGTGAGCGTGCGAACCAAGTGCTTTGGAATGCCATCAACTGGCATAATGTAAGGCAGGTTGATTTCGGTTTGCGATGAGCTGGAAAGCTCAATCTTAGCTTTTTCGGCTGCCTCTTTCAAGCGCTGAAGAGCCATTGGGTCTTTTCTAAGATCAATTCCTTCATCTTTCTTGAACTCATCGGCTAGCCAGTCAATAATTTTTTGGTCAAAATCATCGCCTCCAAGGTGCGTATCGCCATTGGTCGATTTTACTTCAAAAACGCCATCGCCAAGCTCCAGGATAGAAATATCGAAAGTTCCTCCACCAAGGTCGTAAACGGCTATCTTTTGATCAATGTTTTTCTTGTCGAGACCGTATGCCAAAGCAGCAGCGGTAGGTTCGTTAATAATACGTCGAACCTTAAGACCGGCAATCTCGCCAGCTTCCTTAGTAGCTTGACGCTGTGAGTCGCTAAAGTATGCAGGAACGGTGATCACCGCTTCGTGCACCTCTTGGCCTAGGTAATCTTCGGCAGTTTTTTTCATCTTCTGTAGCACCATTGCCGATATTTCCTGGGGGGTATACTTGCGGTCGTCAATTACCACGCGGGGTGTGTTGTTATCGCCCTTTTCTACCTTAAATGATACGCGATTAATCTCCTTTGACACCTTATCGTAGGTTTCGCCCATAAACCGTTTGATCGAGAAGATGGTTTTTTGTGGGTTGGTAATTGCTTGACGTTTAGCTGGGTCCCCAATTTTTCGCTCGCCATTCTCCACAAAGGCCACAATTGATGGTGTTGTTCTTTTTCCTTCGCTGTTGGGAATAACAACTGGCTCGTTTCCTTCCATAACCGAAACGCATGAGTTGGTTGTCCCAAGGTCTATTCCAATAATTTTGCTCATTGCTTATGTTTTTTTAAAAGATTAAGTATCGATTTATAGTATCTGGATTTCAAATTGTCAATCATTATGCCAAGCCAATTTCGATGATAATATGACACAGGTGCTGAACTATATAATGCTTATTTGTCATGGAATTGAACTGATATGGCTTTTATGAATCTTTTCTTTACTGGTGAAATGCTCAAATGTGATAGATTAACTAGCAGATAATCAGTTTGCTAGTTAAGTTTCTGCCAAATCGACAGTTAATAGGTAATCTATTCCCTGTGGTTTTTGTACATGCTGAGCAAATAGGGTGATTGAATATCGATAAATTGATTATTCTATCACATCTCAAAATTTATGGTATATCTTTGTAGTTCTAGAATAATCTAACTTGTAATGCTATGTCTACAGAAAGTAAGGCAAAGGTAGTAACAACTCATGTGCTTCATGAGATGAAACTTAGAGGCGAAAAAATCTCTATGCTTACGGGGTACGACTACTCCATGGCGCGAATACTTGATGCAGCCGGAATAGATATAATACTAGTAGGCGATTCGGCCTCGAACGTAATGGCGGGTCATGAATCGACCCTTCCGATTACTCTCGACCAGATGATTTACCACGGACAGTCGGTGGTAAGGGCAACTAAGCGAGCACTGGTTGTTGTGGATATGCCCTTTGGAACCTATCAAGGTGATTCAAAGCTTGCGTTAACATCAGCAATTCGGATTATGAAGGAAACAGGTGCCGATGCGGTAAAGCTTGAGGGAGGGAGAGAAGTTGTGGAGTCGGTAACGCGAATCTTGTCGGCAGGTATTCCTGTTATGGGGCATTTAGGTTTAACACCACAGTCGATACATAAATTTGGTACATATGTGGTAAGAGCCCGCGAGGAGGATGAAGCCGATAAGCTGGTTGAGGATGCACATATTCTGCAGGATGCGGGTTGTTTCTCCTTGGTACTAGAGAAAATTCCTGCCAAATTAGGTAAACAGGTTGCTCGCGAGCTTAAAATTCCCATAATTGGTATTGGTGCTGGTTCAGGGGTTGATGGACAGGTTTTGGTTATTCACGATATGCTTGGGATAACGCAGGAGTTCTCGCCTCGTTTCCTTCGTCGTTACCACAATCTATACGCCGAGATGCTGGGCGCCGTTCAGGCATACATAAACGATGTGAAGAGCTGCGACTTTCCCAATGAGCGCGAACAGTACTAGCGTTGATAAATTTATAGATAATGCAGAATATTCAGGATCGAATACTTTACGAGGATAACCATCTTATTGTTGTTAACAAACTCTGTGGCGAGATAGTGCAGGGCGATAAAACTGGTGATCCCTCGATGATCGAAACCATCAGGGCTTTTATTAAGGATAGGGATGGTAAACCGGGTAATGTTTTCCTTGAGGCTGTCCACAGAATAGATAGGCCAGTTAGTGGGCTGGTTGTATTTGCCAAAACCAGCAAAGGGTTAAGCCGTATGAATAAACTCTTTCACGATGGAGAGGTTTGCAAAATGTACTGGGCTATTGTAGGTAATTTACCACCACAAAACACACAGCTGCTTAAGCACTATATTGTTCGTAATCCCGAGAAGAATAAATCGTTCGCCTATACTGAATCCAAACCCAATCGAAAGGAGGCTAGGCTTACCTATACTGTTCTTGGTACCACAGGGAGATATTATTTGCTCCAGGTTGAGCTGCATACTGGCAGGCATCACCAAATCCGTGCACAGCTGGCAAAAATTGGTCTCCCCATTCGCGGCGACTTGAAGTATGGCGCTCCCCGTTCAAATCCCGATGGCGGGATTAACCTTCATGCGTATTCACTAACGTTTACGCATCCTGTAACAAGCGAAACTATAAAAATAATTGCTCCTCCACCAAGCGACACGCTATGGAATGCTTGCTGCGAAATAACTAAGTAATATCAGGAATCATTAAATCTCCAATAAAATGAAAACAAAACTTTTTTTAATCCTTATTAGTTTTTCTCTTCTTCTTACATCCTGTTTCATAGATGATGATAATGACTATATCTTTGAGTACGATACAATAGTTACTGAGATTCCGGTTAACCTTGCATCAATTAATTCGCAGTACGACGATTACAACTCAAGTCTACCCTATATCGCAGGATCGTTACCCATTGTATTCTCATCGAACCGTAAAAGCGAGGGTGCTAACTTTGACTTTGTGTACGAGGTAATTGATGTGTCGTACCACGAGCGTGATAATGTGCTAAATTTCAGCTATTACCTTAGCCCTACAAACACATTTCTCGAGAAACTTTTCCCCTTGGTAAATACTGATAAGGATGAGTTTGGTCCGTACTCCTACTTTGATGACATTTATGATTACTTTATGTATGCCACAAACCCTGAGGATAATTTTGATATTAAATTCACATATACTCCCCGAAACGATTGGACTGCACCAGGTGGCCAGCAAAGAATTTATGGCCCCTTTAGCGCGGCACCGCTAAACTCTGAGTACAACGATCTTTACCCTACCTTCCAAGAGTCGGAGGCTCGTTTTTATTTCTGTAGCGATAGAGAAGATGAAACTTTTAGCATTTATAAGGTTGATCTCCCTAGTACACTTCCCATGCATGCATTCCTAACCGATTTAAATCACGAGGCGGTTGTGGAGAAGGATTTAGTGCTGTCGAGCAATGGGAACGATAAATGCCCATCAATTTCAGGAGATGTGCTAGTTTTTGCCTCCGACCGCGAGGGCGGATTTGGAGGATACGATTTGTACTTCTCGATATGGAAGGACAACCAGTGGTCTGCGCCGGTTAACTTTGGAAGCGATATAAACTCCGAGTACGACGAGTTTCGACCCATAACTTTTAGTTTTGCTCATCTAGATGTTATGATATTCTCATCGAACCGACCCGGTGGAAAAGGCGGTTTTGACCTATACAGCGTTATTATTAGTAAACATCTTAACCCCGAAGCCAAATAATATTTGATGAATGGCCCAGAAACGGGGAGATAAAGCACTATAATTTATGGGAAAGGTGCTATTTCTTTTTTACCTTTAGCCATTGCAAATTCACATGTAATGGGCTATTCGGTATTATGTTTGTGTAACAGTAAAGAACTTCTTCAAAATATAGAGAAATCTCTTAGTAAGTCTGAGGATATTTACACTATTGAAAGCGTTGAATGCTCAGAGAGAATAAATGCATTTGAGCATTATGAAAAAGTAAACCCCAGCGCTGTAATTATTGACTACTCTGTTGGAGAAGAAAGACTCGATTTTTATGTTTCGTCCATAAGGCAAATGTCCAACTCTCGGCATTTGCCTCTTTTGCTTGCTGTGCCAACAGCAACCAGCTTAAAGCACGATTTATCCTATTTTTCCGACTTCGACGATATTATTGAGTATCCATTCGATTACGGATCGTTACCCATTCGGATGCTCTTGGCAATAAATCGCCGGAAGAATATAAACCAGCTGTTGGATATATCGGAACAATTGAATGATATCTCCACTGCTGCAAGCAGAGCGGGGAGTTCAATTATTATCATCGATAGTACAGGTGAAATAGTGTGGGTTAATCAGGGGTTTGAGACGCTTTACGAGTGTAATCTCGAGCAATTCCGCGAAAAGTATGGCCATAGTGTATTTGAACTAAACGAGAATATTCAAACAGCTCAGGCAATGAAGAGATGCATCGAGGCTGGTGAACATACAATCTACGAATCGGTTTGGTTTATAGGTGATGGTACACGTAAGAATATCCAAACATCCTTAACTCCCATTTACGATGTTGCTGGGAAACTCAGTAAAATTATTGCCATTGAGACCGATATCACCGATTTGAAAATGGCCGAAGAGGCGCTGAGCGATAAGCACGACAATCTGCTCTCAACTATGGAGCATTTGGAGGATGCCAATAGGCTGCTCGATGAACAGCGCCAGGAGATTGAGCTGCAGAAGGAGAACCTCGAGAAGGAGAAAAATAAATCCGATGCGTTACTGCTAAATATACTTCCCGAGGTGGCTGCCCACCAGCTTAAAAAGAAGGGTTTCGTTAAGCCTAAAAAATACAGCGAGGTATCGGTTCTTTTTGCCGATTTTGTAAATTTTTCCAGCATTTCAGTTACATATGAATCCATTGAAGATTTTTTGGCAGCACTTAGCTTCTATTTTGAGTCGTTCGACGAGATAACCACAAAGCGTTTTATCGAGAAGATAAAAACCATTGGCGATTGCTACATGTGCGTAGGCGGAGTGCCACAGGGAAATAAAAGCAATCCCTTCGACACGGTTTTGGCTGCGCTCGAAATCCAAAAATTTGTTGAGGAGAAAGCAAAGATTGATCAAGCCAACGGTAACCCAGTTTGGCGATTACGAATTGGGATTCACTCTGGGAGCGTTATGGCTGGTGTAATTGGCAAGAAAAAATTTGCCTACGACGTTTGGGGCGATACGGTAAACGTGGCCAGCCGTATGGAATCGAAGGGCGAAGCTGGAAAGGTAAATGTCTCCGAAACAACCTACATGGCAATTCAGGCGTTTTTTAAGTGCACGTATAGGGGTAAAGTGCTTGCAAAAAATATTGGTGAAATAAATATGTATTTTGTAGAGCGCATTCTTCCTGAATACTCTGAGGATGATGAAGGGTATATTCCCAATGCAGCTTTCCGCAAGGAGTTGGCCAAGTATTAAACTTGTGTGTATATTTGTTCCTCCATTCAGCTAAATCTTTATGCTCAACTACAATCTCGTCACAATTACAAGTGCCATGGGTGGCAAACTCTATGGCAATTCCAACGTGGAGGTTTTGTTCGTAATAACCGATAGCCGAGTTGTTTCGGCAAATGCCAATTCTATCTTCTTTGCGCTAGTCGGCGTTAATCACGATGGGCACAACTTTGTTGCTGAGCTGTACTCAAAGGGGGTTCGGTCGTTTGTGGTGAGCAATCTTGCCGATTTCCCAGCCCGGTTTCCCGATTCAAACTTTATTCACGTCGATAATACGTTAAAAGCCCTTCAGCATTTTGCAGCCTATCATCGATCCCAGTTTACCTATAAGGTAATTGGGATTACGGGTAGTAACGGCAAAACAATTGTAAAGGAGTGGCTAGCACAGCTGCTCGATGTCGATTTTCGGATTACCCGAAGTCCTAAAAGTTACAACTCTCAGCTTGGAGTTCCCCTGTCGGTTCTGCAGATGGACGAAAGGTCTACTCTTGGGATTTTTGAGGCCGGTATTTCGCAGATGGGCGAGATGCAGAATCTTAAGCCCATAATTGCCCCAACAATTGGAGTGTTTACAAATATTGGTTCTGCACACCAGGAGAATTTTAGTGATTTGCAGAGCAAAGCGGAGGAGAAATTAAAACTTTTCGAGAATGTCGAAACGTTGATCTACTGTAAGGATCATGAAATAGTCAATACCGTAATCAATCAGCAACTCCAAAATAGTAATGTAAAACTTTTTACTTGGAGCAAAATTAGCGGTTCAGATGTTGTGTTAAAGGAAATAGCCTTGTCGAAAGGTAAATCCTTACTTACTATTTTGTATAGTAATGAAGTCTTTGAGGTAACCATTCCCTTTACCGATGAAGCCTCTGTGGAGAATGCCATGCATTGCATATGCACAATGCTGCAGTTTGGATATACCTCGGACCAAATTCAGCAACGAATGCAAAACCTGCAGCCAGTTGCCATGCGGTTGGAGCAGAAGGAGGGGGTGAATGGGTGCACAATTATTAACGATAGTTACAATTCCGATCTTGGCTCGTTGGCCATTGCTCTCGATTTTCTGATGCAGCAACGCCAGCATTCAAAAAAAATACTTATTCTTTCTGATATCCTGCAGAGTGGACAAACTGCAGATAAGTTATATGCCGAAGTGGCTAGTCTGGTAAGAATTAAAGGAGTTCATAAAATAATTGGTATAGGATCAGAAATATTTGAGTTTGGTCATATTTTCCCTGCCTCCAGCCAGTTTTTCCCTTCAACCGATGAGTTTATACATCGATATTCAAGGGGCGAGTTTGTGAATTCGGCGATTCTGATCAAGGGAAGCCGTAAGTTTCGATTTGAGCGAATTTCGGCACTGCTTGAGCAGAAAAGTCATCGAACTATTCTTGAGATTAACCTTAACGCCCTAGTCGATAACCTAAACTACTTTAGGAGTTTGCTAAAACCCAATGTAAAGGTAATGGCAATGGTTAAAGCTTTTTCCTACGGAAGTGGTTCGCACGAGATTGCCAATCTTCTACAGTTTCACCGGGTCGATTACCTGGGAGTAGCATTTGCCGACGAGGGAGTTGCACTGCGCGAGGCTGGGATTACTTTGCCCATTATTGTGCTTAATCCAACGTTCGAGAGCTATGACATAATGATTGAGTACAATCTCGAACCCGAGATCTACAACTTCAGCAGCTTGCAGGGAATTATTGCAGCCACAAGTAAGCAAGGGGTTATGGGATTTCCTATTCACATTAAAGTTGATACAGGCATGCATCGGCTTGGTTTTATGGAATCCGAAATCGATGAGCTTGTCGAAACTATTATTGCTCATGCAAGTATTAGGGTGCAGAGCATTTTTTCGCATCTTGCAGCCACCGATGAGGTTAGCCTCGATGAGTTTACTAAAACTCAAATTCAATGTTTTGAGCGTATTGCCCACTATGTTAGCACTAAAATTGGTTATCAACCAATTAAGCATATTCTTAACTCTGCTGGTATAGAGAGGTTTGGCTATGCTCAGTTCGATATGGTACGACTGGGAATTGGCCTGTATGGAGTAAGCGCCATACATGGCCTGAATTTGCAGGTTGTTAACTCGCTTAAAACTTACATTGCTCAGATTAAAAACCTTAAAGCAGGCGAAACCGTTGGGTATAATCGAAAGGGAATAATAACTCGAGACTCGGTAATAGCAACCATTCCCATTGGTTATGCCGATGGTTTGAATCGACGATTAAGTAGTGGGGTAGGACATGTACTAGTCAATGGTGCTTTAGCACCAATAATTGGGAATGTAAGTATGGACACTTGTTCCATTGATATTACTGACATTCCAAATACCAATGAGGGCGATGAGGTGACCATTTTTGGAGAAAAACCATCCATTACCGAGCTCGCCAGTAGACTACAAACTATTCCTTACGAAGTTCTTACTTCAGTTTCGCGCAGGGTTAAGAGGATATATCTTCAGGAGTAATCCAACCCAATTGCATTGCCAAATCAAACCAATCACCCAATCATTCAACCTGCCTGCCGCCTGTCTACCGACAGGTAGAGTAGGCAGGTCATTCAATCTGCAACTCGCATGCTGATACCCAAAATCTAAGGTCTTACCGAATTATTATCTAGCCTAAATCGCTAATTCGTTCCAACTTGTAGGGGTCAATGATTTTAATCCGTCGGCCATCGAGTTCAAGGATTTTTTCGTCCGAAAAGGCCGAAAGGGTTCGGATGGCATTGGAGGTGGTCATGTTTGAGAGGTTTGCCAAATCCTCGCGCGACAGGTAAACCTTAATGGTTTGGTTGTCATCTTCGAGACCGTAAGTATCTCTAAGGAATACAAGCGATTCAGCCAATCGTCCGCGAATATGCTTTTGGGTAAGGGTTACTGTACGGCTATTCGATAAGCCCAGCTCAGTAGCAACCGATTTAAGAATGTGATAGGTGAGCAGTGCATTAGATTGAAGGATTTTAATGAAGCAGCTCTTGTCGATAGTTGCAATTACGCAATCTTCAAGCGCTTCGGCTGAGGCAATGTGGTTATCGTCGGCAAGGAGCGCCCTGTAGCCAATAAACCCGATGGGTTTTGCCATTCGCACTATTTGGTCGCGGCCGCCCACGCCCTCCTTAAACACCTTTACTTTCCCTTTTATCAGACAAACCAGCCCTTTAGGCGCATCCCCATCGCGGTAAATGATCTCCCCTTTTCGGTAGAAAGAGCATGAGAATCCTCGGAATAGCTGTTCCTTTTCGCGGGCCTTAAGGTTATAAAATAGAGAACATACTCCTTCGAATGCACTTTGAATATCGATTGTAGGATGTGCCATGGCTTCTTTTTTTTTGGATTCTGCTTATAGTTAATTGCGATTGCCGCTATTTTTACTTACAATTCCTCTGTTAAAGAGGCAAAAATGATAATGATTGTATAGCAAAACTGATGCAAATATACTAAAAATGTTTTACAGCAGAAAAAAGAAGTTACAAAGAATTTAGTACTTGGCCACCAGCGGCATACGCCTACCAAAGCCAAAGGCTTTAGACGAAACCCGCAGTATTGGTGCTGTTTGGAAGCGTTTGTACTCATTAGTATCGACCATTCTGATGATTTTTATCACCAATTCCGAATCGAAACCCAATGCAGTAATCTCCTGCATAGATCTATTTTCCTCGATGTACTGGAAAAGAATTTGGTCAAGTACATCGTATTCGGGTAGTGAGTCGGAGTCTTTTTGGTTTGGCCTAAGCTCTGCGGAAGGGGGTTTCACAATTGTATTAAGCGGGATAATTTCCTTTTCCCTATTTATGTAGTGGGCCAACTCAAATACTTGGGTTTTGTATACATCCCCAAGTACCGATAGGGCACCACACATATCGCCATAGAGGGTTCCGTAACCAACTGCAGCCTCGCTTTTATTCGAAGTATTTAGCAGTAAATGGCCAAATTTGTTGGAAAGCGCCATTAGCATTACGCCTCGTAATCGAGCTTGAATATTCTCCTCGGTAAGGTTTTCGGGCTGGTTTTCGAAAATATCACTCAAGCCTTTGCGGGTTGTATTAAAAGCATCGGCAATGCTAACAATATCGTACTGAATATTGAGGTTATTTGCCAGTGCAACCGCATCGTCGATGGAGTGCTGCGACGAGTACTGCGAGGGTAGCAGAAGAACCCTAATATTATCGCTTCCCAAAGCCCTTTGGGCTAACACAAGAGTAACTGCCGAGTCGATTCCCCCCGAAAGGCCAAGGGTCGCTTTATTGAATCCCATCTTGCCAAAGTAATCTTTTAATCCAAGTATTAGCGCATCGTGAATTAGGGCAATGCAGTTCTCTTCCTCAAGTTGTATGGTGTTTTTATTAGAGATAAGGTCATTCAGTTCAACAATTTGAAGATCTTCCTCAAATGACTTTAGCTTCGATGATAGCTCTCCGCTAGCATTAAGGCACATGGATCGGCCATCAAAAATAAGATCGGTGTTGGCCCCCATTTGGTTTACTGAAATCAGTGGTAGTCCAAATCGTTTGACATTGCCTTGGAAAACTGCCATCCGACGCTTATAGTTGCCGCAGGCAAAGGGCGATGCGGCAATGTTTATTATTACTTCGGGTTTTTGCTTGGCCAGCTCCTGCATGGGCGATTTTGAGTAAAGCCGACTGCGACCAATCCCCGACGAGGGCGGCTGATCGTCCCAAAGATCTTCGCAAACCGTTATTGCCAGTCGTTTGCCGTTTAGTGTAGCAACCTCAAAGTGGTTGTTGGGCTCAAAGTAGCGATACTCGTCAAAAATATCGTAGGTGGGCAGTAGCGCTTTGTGATGAACGCTCTGAACCTTTCCATTGTTTAAAAAGAACGCCGAGTTGTAAAGCGATTTTCCATTGGGATTACTATTGAAACTTGGGCCACCAACAACTGCTGCAATGCCATTGCACTCGGGTGCAATCTCATCAATAGCTAAAAGGCATTTGTTAACAAAATCGGGTCGTGTAAGCAAATCCTGCGGAGCATATCCGCAAATCGACAGTTCTGAAAAGACTACGATATCGGCACCCTGCTTTTTGGCATTACGAATGGCGTCAATAATTTTTTTCTTATTGATATCGAAATCGTTAACTATATAGTTGAGTTGAGCTACGGCAATTCTCATTGTGCTTGTGAATGAAAGATTAAGCGGAAAACATATTGATAAACAAACCCTTACTTTAAATTATGCTGATTGCTTTTGATCTTTTTTAGCGATAATAGTATTGCTATTGCTAGGATCAATAGCATTAGAGCCGTAAACAGGGGCACAACAAAAATCTTGTCAGCATCAATAAATAATGCAAGCATAAATGTGCCAATTGATATTACACCAGCCAAAACCGAATACGCAAGGTTATTATATAACCATCCATAGGGAAAAAGATGCGCACCAGTAATAATGGCGTACGTCATCACAAAGTACTCGGGACTTTTTATAAGGATAAAAACAAGGAAAGGGAAGTAGAATAGCTGAGCAAAGTTAAGCCATAGCCCTAGGGGTTGCAGCGGGTTGTTTTTAATTTTCCACTGTGTTTTGAAGAGTTTGGAGAGCAGTAGCGCCATTGGCAGCATTAAGCTGCCCACAATAAATGTTAGAACGCTCTTGTCGTAGGCCGATAGTGATAAGGTCCAGATGAACGTTATAAGGAGCCACACTAGGCTGGCTGATACGATAAAATCTATCCCTTTTTTTGCTTTGAGAGATAATTCAGTTTTTTGCTTAGTAAATTCCGACATAGTAGATGTTGATGATTTAGAACACTAGACCAAGTTTTAAACCCACATTGCCAACATTGATTCCCGAATAGCTGCCCTTAAACGGATGGGTTAGACCGTTGGAGAAGGTTAGCCCGGCTTGCAGTGCCGAAGGGCCACCAAGGGAGTACTGGATTCCTACCCCAAAGTAGTACGAAAAATAACCAAAGTGGAGATGGTCGCTATTGAGTACTTCCCGATCAACATCTTGATCCTTTATCCAGGTATAGCCTTTAATGTTGATGTTGGCTCTAAGGCCAAGATCGGCATACAGCGTGGTGTAGCCAATCTCGTTGGTTTTAAACTTAAGCCCAATGGGAACGGTGATGTATTGCCCCTTTAGCTTAACGCTGGTGTTCTGCCTAATGGTGTACAGCCCATCCAGTGTGCTGATGGTATCGCCAGCGTTGTTATAGTATAGAACCCCACCAGCATTCGATATAGATATCCCTGATGTTACAGCATACCTTTCGGCAAAGTACCGCTCCACGGCAAATCCAGCGTTAAAGCCCAGAACTATTCCGTTTGATGTGAATGCCTTGGTATCGGACGATAACCACGATATTTGGGGTTCCCCAAATACTCCAAAGGCAAGCCGCTGGGCGAATGTAGAGGAGAATCCAAGCAGCAGAAATGCGATAAGGTAGAGCGATTTTCTTAGGGTAGTTTTCATCTTGATATAATCGGTTAGTTGTGCAAAGTTATCCAGAATAAAACGCAAAAAAAATCTTTTTTAATCAAACATCGAACCACTTTTTAGACGCGAAAGGATATAATCGACATGAGTGGAAAATAATGAAATAAAAAATGGCGTGGGGTACACGCCATTTAATTAATTGCTTTAGCTGTTTAGAACAGACCTGTTATATTTCCGTCATTATCAACATCAATTCTTTCCGATGCAGGTTCGGCGGGTAAACCCGGCATTCGCATTATTTGTCCTGTAATGGGTACAATAAACCCTGCGCCAGCAGCCACTTCAATCTGCCTTACGGTAACCACAAAATCTTTGGGTCTACCCAGCAGATCGGGGTTGTCCGATAGCGATTTCTGGGTTTTTGCCATACAAACAGCCACCTTGTCGAGCCCTAGACTGTACACTTTTTTAAGATCATCCTTGGCTTGCTGAGTAAAATCTACAGCCTCGGCGCCGTAGATCTTTTTGGCGATGGTTTCGATTTTCTGCTCGGGTGTCCAATCCCAGTCGTAAAGGGCTTTATGGCGACAACCGCATTGGGGTGCGATTTTGGCAACCTTCTGGGCCAAATCAATAGCGCCTTCACCACCCTTGCCCCAAACATCCACAACCGATACGGGTACATTCATGTCCTCTGCAGTTTTCTTCACAAACTCAATCTCCTCGTCGGTGTCGGTGGTAAACTTGTTAATGGCTACAATTGGACAGATGCCGAAAAGACCCATATTCTCGATATGCTTCTGCATATTGGCTATACCCTTCTTCAGCGCTTCAAGATTTGGCTGCGCAACTTCCTTAACCGGAACGCCACCATGGTACTTAAGTGCACGAATGGTTGCCACCAGCACCACGGCGTTAGGCGATAATCCAGAGGACTCGCACTTTATGTCGATAAATTTTTCGGCACCCAAATCGAAACCAAAGCCAGCCTCAGTAACCACAAATTCGCTCAACGATAATCCCATTTTTGTGGCAACTACAGTATTTGTTCCCTGAGCAATATTGGCAAATGGTCCTCCGTGAATTATTGCGGGGGTGTTTTCAATGGTTTGCACCAGATTGGGTAGAATCGCATCTTTGAGAAGCGCTGCCATAGCACCTTCGGCCTTTAGATCGCAAGCATAAATGGGTTTTTTGTCGAATGTAAATCCAACAAAAATATTTCCCAATCTTTTCTTAAGATCCTCTAGGTTCTCGGCTAGGCAAAGGATTGCCATTACTTCGGAAGCAGCGGTTATGTCGAAACCTGTTTCGCGGGGTATCCCCGAGCTTGTTCCACCAAGGCCTACGATAACATGGCGCAAGGATCGGTCGTTCATATCCATTACCCGTTTCCAGTGCACTGTGCGGGGGTCGATATTTAATGAGCGCGATTTACTCTGGATGTTGTTGTCAATAATGGCGGCTAGCAGGTTGTGCGCTTTTTCTATGGCGGAAAAATCGCCAGTGAAGTGCATGTTAATGTCCTCCATGGGTAAAACCTGCGAGTACCCTCCACCCGTTGCACCACCCTTTATACCAAAAACTGGTCCAAGCGATGGCTCACGAAGCACAACAGTTGTCTTTTTTCCGATCCTATTTAGTGCTTGTGATAAACCAATGGACACCGTTGTTTTCCCTTCACCAGCCGGGGTGGGGGAGATGGCTGATACAAGAACTAGGTTGTTGTTGTTTAGGTTTTTGTGATCAATAAGCTTCAGGGGCAGCTTTGCTTTGTATTTCCCGTAGGGGACTAGATCGTCGTGGGGAATCCCGAGTTGGTCGGCAATCTCCGTAATGGGTTTCATTGTGGCCTCATGGGCAATGTCAATGTCCGTTTTCATAGTTGATTTATATTTTATGGATAAGTAGAATGTTCAAGAAAATATTCATACTAAGTTAACAACTTTTTTTTCAAAGGGTTTAAATTTGTTCAACTATGTAACGCTTGCGCGTTGGGGATTGTATTCTAAATACTTGTTTCCCTTAACAATAAGCTGGATTTGTGTGAGTGCTTCATAGATATCGGTATACGTGTTGTAAAGAGGGGCAATACCTAGTCTGATGTTATCGGGTTCTCTAAAATCGGGAATAACCACCTTACTACCAATATTTGGATCGATTAACGCTTTGCAAATTCGGTAAGCCTCGGGATGTTTAATGGAGATATGTGAACCCCTTTGCTCGGGGTTAATGGGAGAGCCAACTTCGAACCCAAGCGGTAAAAGAAACTCGTTGAATAACGAAAGCAGATATTCGGTTTGGTGAATACTTTTCGTTCTAATTCTATCCATTCGGGCCTCTAGTATAATGTCGAGCGATGGATCTATGGTGGAGAGCGATAGTAGGGGGGGAGTGCCGGCCAAAAACCGATCAATGCCATTTGCTGGTTGGTAGTCGAGGCTGAAATCGAATGGTTTATTCTGCCCAAACCATCCCCAGATAGGCGATTGGAGTTTCTCCTGTAGATCCTTACGAACATAAAGGAAAGCGGGTGCACCAGGACCTCCGTTTAGGTACTTGTAGGTGCACCCAATGGCCATATCGGCGTTACTCTCGTTTAGGTTTACAGGAACAGCTCCCACTGCATGGCTCAAATCCCATAATACCATCGATCCTTTACTATGGGCTAAGTTGTTTACATCGCTCATGTTATACATAAATGCACTTTTGAACACCACATGCGAAAGGGTTAAAAGCGCAGTTTTTTCGTTTATCAACTTATCCAACTCTTCCATTGAAACAGTGAGGCCATCGGTGGAATTGGCCAGATTGAGCTTATGCCGATTACCAAAAATATCGATTAATCCCTGCAGGATATAAAGATCGGAGGGGAAGTTAAGGTTATCGCTTACAATTTCGTTACGGTTTGTTTGATGCTTTAGCGCAGCGAACGCCAGCTTAAAGAGGTTAACCGACGTGGAGTCGGTTAGGATTACCTCCTCGGGTTTAGCCCCAATAATCTTGGCAAGCTTAGCGCCTATGGTGCGAGGACGAGTGTACCAGCCCTCGTTCCAGCTTCGGATAAGCCCTGAACCCCATTCCTTTTCTACAACTTTCTCAGTATGTGTTTTGGTGGGTTTTGGGAGAACCCCAAGGGAGTTTCCATCGAGGTATATTAAGTTTTTGTCCTGCAGATCGAATTTTGAGCGGAAAGATCTTAGTTCATCCTGCTCGTTGAGCAGCATGGCGTATTCAGCGGAGTATTTGTTATTCATTTTTGTCGGCTATTTTAGGATATTATTAGCAACTGGATATATTTCGTTAACCCAGAGTTTATACATTTTTCCTGATGGATGTAGACCATCGGTAGCGAGTAAATTGGGTTCATTAGTGGCTAATCTGGAGATTGACGTAACGTTTACATAAAATGCACCCGATTTCTGGGTTTCCTCAAGATTAATACTGTTGAATTTGTCAATTTCAGCTGCGATTTTTTTGCCATCGCGCTCCTTGGCGAATGGTGTTACACCCCAGTCGGGAATTGAGATTACAATAACGCTTTTGCTTTTTCCTCCAGCAAACTCTATCGCCTTGTTGAGGAGTATTTTG
Organism: Tenuifilaceae bacterium; assembly: GCA_034003245.1. GTDB lineage: Bacteria > Bacteroidota > Bacteroidia > Bacteroidales > Tenuifilaceae > Perlabentimonas. Next base: position 31,269 of record JAVEYY010000019.1, on the reverse strand, counting down.
AACTCCTCCCGATAGTTCTCAGCATCCCTGCCCCTATACTGATTGTTCACACCAATTAGCAGGGTTACCAAATTGTAAGGTGGGGTTATCGAATCCCTTTCGATCCACGCCTGCAGCTCATCGGTTGTCCAGCCGGTACGAGCAATAATTTTTAGATTTTCGATGTTTATCCCGCTCTGAGCAAGCCTTTCCTTAAGTTGATTTGGGTACCTTAAGCTATCGGCAACCCCCTCGCCGATGGTGTATGAGTCGCCAAGGGCAAGGTAAGTGATCTTCTTGGCCTGGGTGTTTTCGGTATTTACTTGGTTGCAGCTACACATAATGATTGATGTCAGAAGGGTTAATGTGATGCTTAATAGTTTCATGCTGATTTTGCAGTTTGGTAATAAGGTATTTGGATGTAAAAGTATTCCGGTATAAAGGCTGGTTGCATGGTTGAAACACGATACTGCCTTGCAACCGCTATAATTGTTTTGCAATATAAGGCTTTTAGTCAACAATTGGCTATGCGCCCTAGTCGAATTTTATTCGATAAATTATATTAATTTTATAATAAATAAAATTAATATAATAGTGAAATATATTAAAAATATATTTATATTTGTTTAAATTATATGAAGATATGACTAAGCGACTTCCTTTAAAGTGTCCTAGCTGCGAACACCAACTTGTGGTGAAGCAATTGTACTGCGAAAGTTGTGAAACGGAGGTGGTTGGTGTTTACGCTTTGCCCATCATTTCGCAACTTAATGCTGAGGAACAGAAGTTTATACTTGATTTTGTTAAAGCCAGTGGTAGTTTAAAGGTTATGGCACAAAATCTAAAGCTAAGCTATCCATCGGTTAGAAACATTCTGGATGATATTATTGGCAAGCTAAATAAACTCGATGAGAATGAGAAGTAACATGATATTTAATCCATTTACTAGACTGGCTGGATGGTCAGCATTGCTAATAGGGGTTGTTGGTTTATCACTTACAGTAGCATTATCGTATTTAACAGGAACCCATTTCTTTGGTTTACTTATGGTTGGCTTTGCCAAGAATTCACCATTGTGGGTATATGCTGTTGAACTGGTGGCTCACTGGTTGGTAATGTCAGCAGTTGCCTACGTTACAGGATTAGTTTTATCTAAAGTTCGAATTAGGGCAATTGATGTTTTGGGAACAATACTCATGTCAAAATTACCCTTGCTAATACTTCCATTAATTCGATTGATTCAACCCTTTCAGAGTTTTTCCTTTCTCTCTTTTCAGATGTTTTTCCTTGTAATAATATACTTAACCTTGTTGGTGTATATCTGCATTTTAATTTACAATGCCCTAAGCGTATCGTTTAACTTAAAGGGGAAGCGCCTTGTAATTGCTTATATTTCCTCTCTTGTTCTAACCGAGATAGCTGTTTTGTATTTGAACCTTGTCCTAATTTAACCTAAAATTATTGCTATGAGATCAACAATTTTCCTTCTTTCATTTTCGCTATTATTTAGCCTTGGCTCGTGTGGTCAGGATTTTAGCAAGCTCAACAAGTCCGATGAAAATGCGGCAAAAATCAAAATTGCTGAAGATTTTTCATCGTCCTACTTCACCAGACTTAAAGGTGGATCGTATTATCAGTTTGGAGATGAGGCTATCGAAAAGTTTAAAAATTTCTTCACCGAGTCGAACCAAAAGGTGGCTTATCAGCAAATTAAGCAGCAGTTTGGCGATTACGAGTCCGTAACGTATGCCGAAACATGGAAGCAGAAGGGTTTTGATAATGTGCATATCATCAGGCTAAAGGGTAAGTTTAGCAAAAGTACCAAGTTATTAGAGGTTAGGGTGGTGATTGATGAGGATAGCAAAATTGCTGGATTTTGGGTTAAACCATGGTCCGATATGTTGATGTAAGATTTTCGGGAATATCTTAAGCAAATTTTGGAAATGAAAGGACTCATGAAAAAACACAGGTCCTTTTTTTATTTGTCTTTTCGGGCTTACCATTCCAATATTTTTATACTTTTGTACTGTTCGCGGAAAGGGAATCCCGTGCCCTGCCTTGGGAAGGCAGGAAATCGGGAGCAGTACCCGCTGCTGTGATCTCCATTCAACCGCTAGGCATCCTTGCCACTGTCTCGTCACTAGCGACGAGATGGGAAGGCCGACCTACCGGGGAGTAAGCCAGAAAACCTGCCGTGATACAAGCCTCAACTGTAAGCTTTCGGGAATAAAAGCTGAAGATTATGGTACCAGTCTTCAACAGGTTTACTTAGTCCCCTGATTTTACGGTTTGAAGGTTTTAATGTTAATCATTTAAATCTTTAAACAATGAAAAAAATTAACAGCAACGTTTTACTAGCGCTAGTGGCGCTAGTGGTAATTGGTTTCTTATCGTGTAACCCCGACGATGAATTTACCCGAGAGAAAATCGATTTTCAATCGCTTGCGCTCGAACCAGAGAGCTACTGGAATGGCAGCGATGGCTCGGGGGAGATGGTGTTTAGGAAGGCCAGCTTCAACAACAATTTCAATTCCCAGTATTTTTCGTGGTCGGGATTTTCGTTTAGCAATGTAACCGATACCAATACCCCGGGCTACGGAAATCAGTACAGCGCCTACTGTAACGAGGGTGCTGATGGCTCAAACAAGTATGCTGTGGCCTATGTTACCGGCGACGATGCTGCAATTACGTTTAGCTCGCAGGTAAATCTGGTTTCGGCCAGCATTACCAACTCAACCTATGCATATCATACGCTGATAAATGGTGATGATTACTCTCGCCCATTTGCTCAAGATGATTGGTTTTTGCTCACAGTAAAGGGATTTAATGGCAACGATGAGCAGGTTGCTGTGGTGGAGTTTTATCTGGCCGATTACCGAACAATTCCTTATAAAGTGGTGGCTGATTGGACTGATGTAGGCCTATCTAGCTTGGTTGGGGTTTCAAAAGTGGTGTTTTATCTCTCCTCAACCGATAGTTTTGGAGAGTGGATGAATACCCCTGCCTATTTCTGCATGGATAATTTGGTGTATGAGTATCTGAAGTAATAGAGGATTTCTTTACAAGAGGGTGCCTCAAAAGTCCTTTATGAAACTTTGTGAAAACCTCTGTGGAACTTTGTGCTATATTTTAAATATTGTTACACAAAGGTACACAAAGAAATCACAAAGTGACACAAAGAGAATTTAAATGATTTTTAGACTTTTTCAGACACCCTCATTTATTCATTGCGTAATGAGAAGATTCTTTCTTGCAATTGCATGTTTTTTACTGCACTTTTTTTCTGCCTTAAGCAATAATCTAGTTCTAAGGAATGGGGCTATTGAGGGGAATGCCATCAGCTTTGAAATTGGATGGGATAACTCGTGGAATCTCACCAGTCAGCAGGGGAATCACGATGCTGTTTGGGTTTTTCTAAAAGGGAGAAACCCTTCGGGTGTTTGGGTTCATATCGATATAAGCACTTTGGCTACAAGTCATAGTGCTGTATCGCCGCTAGCAGTTCAGCCGGTAACCGATGGTAAAGGTGTGTTTATCTATCCCCAGGAGCAGGGCGTTTTTAGTCATTCCCCCTCACTAATCATACTAGCGGCCGAATCATCCTTGACTAGCTTTTCCGAAATTCGAGTATATGGCATTGAGATGGTGCAAATTCCCGAGGGCGATTTCTTTATTGGCGATGGAGTATCCGTTTCGTCACTCTCTAACACAATTGGCGAACCTGTTAAAATATCATCAGAAAATGCGTTAAATCCGCTGAATCTAATCGTTAATAACCCCAACTCGCAGTTTACGCCGCACGAGTTAGCATCGTCACTTCCTGCTGAGTTCCCAAAGGGATTTGCTTCGTTTTATGCTATGAAGTACGAGGTGACGCAGCTGCAGTACGCCGATTTCCTGAATACGCTCACCTATAACCAGCAGAAGAGTAGGACTGCCTCTGCACCAAACTCATCGAAGGGAACTTATGTGATGATAAACCCCTACCAACCCGACAGCCTATATCGGAATGGTATTGTGATAATGGAGCCTGGTGTTGCGACTGGTAAAAGTGCGGTTTATGGTGTAAATGCCAGCAAGGACAATGAGTATAATGGTGCGAATGATGGTCAGCATAGAGCTGCCAATTTTCTTAGCTGGGCCGACCTAAGCGCCTACCTCGACTGGGCCGCGCTGCGCCCAATGACCGAATTGGAATTTGAAAAGGTTTGTCGGGGACCAATTGCTCCTGTTGCAGGCGAACTTGCCTGGGGCACCAGCTTGGTGACCAATGCGAATAGCCCAGTAGACGATGGTACAATTTTTGAAACAGTAAGCGATGTTCCAGCCTCCGGGAGCGGATTGGCAAATCATGGAACATTTATTGCAACAGAGGGTTGGGGGCTGCGGGGAGTGCTACGCACGGGTTTTGCCGCAACAAGTAGCTCATCACGTGTTGAGGCAGGAGCTACCTACTATGGGGTAATGGAGATGAGCGGTAACGTGTGGGAGCAAACCGTGATGGTTGGTGGGGGAGGCGAAGTCTTTACGGGCAATCCCGGTGATGGAGAATTGGACGAGAACGGGAATGCCAACCAGCCTAGCTGGTGTAACCCAAGCACCGCTTCGGGCGTATTACTCAAGGGCGGTGGATGGGGAAGCACCATCTCGGAGGTGGGATCGTGGCGCGATCTGGCAGTCTCCGATAGGTTTTACTCACATCTAAAACCTTCCACTAGGCGAAATAGTGTTGGTGGAAGGGGCGCAAGATAAATAAAATGTTAACTTTGTTTACAAGTATAGGAGATAATAGCTATGACAAAAGTATACTCTACCATAATATTTCTGGTTTTTTCGCTGGTACTATTCTCAGTATCTGCTCAGGCGCAAGCGGGTTACCAAGGAGGCGAGGGCGGAGGATATGGTTCGCTGGCTATAAGCACCGGAACTTTTGCAGCTTTACCCGATAGCATTAAACCCCCTGCCTTTGATGTAAATGTTTACCCTAACCCATTGCGGAGCAATGATATCTTTAAGGCAAAGATATCGGGGGCTAGGATGGGGGAGAAGGTTACCTTTACTGTGTCCGATTTGATTGGAACCAGAATAGTAGTTGATCAGGTTGAGGTTTCGGATGAGGTAATCATTAGCATTCCTGCGGAGCGTCTATCCAAAGGAATTTATCTAATTACTTTCCAGTACAAGAATTTCAAGATATCGCGAAGGTTTAACTTCACAAACTAGCCCTATTTCTTAAAGATAAAGTACACCGCCAGCACCAGGGGGTAATGGTGATAAAGCACCCTTAAAGATCGCTCTTCATTTAGGGCGATAAATCATCGCCAGCTCTAATTACTTAAAGTTTGTGCCAAGTTTACGCTCTTACTTTCTCCTTGATGAGAAAGTAACAAAGAATCAAGGCAAAACAATGCTGCTTCCCGCCCTGCCGAATTGCAAGCCCCATGGCGAGGTAGGCGATTTGAACCGCGTGGTTGGGGACTTGGTTCATCATGTCCATGAACGAGCACAGCCCACTGATTCCTGCGTCCATTACTACTGCCGATTCAAATCGAACGCAAGCGCCCTCGCACATGGGGCTACCTATTCGTCATTCCCCTCCCACGCCCTCGCCGTTTTGCCATCCCCCCCCCTCCATCAGCCCTTGATCTATACGGTTACCCTTTAAGGTTATTGTCCCGAGGAGGCTGGTGTGTTTCTTCTAAGTAAAATGGGTTGCTGTTTTACGCGCTTTGTCTACTTCTTAAAGATAAAGTACACCGCCAGCACCAGGAATATAAATCCGATGATATGGTTGGTGCGGAAGTTCTCGGTTTTAAAGACCAGAAGCGTAAAACCCATGAATATAATTAGGGTTATAACCTCTTGAAGCACCTTAAGCTCCACCAGCGAGAACGGCCCTCCATTCCCCTTAAAGCCAATCCTGTTGGCTGGAACCTGAAAGATATACTCGAAGAAGGCAATTCCCCAGCTAATTAGGATAATCGAGAACAGGCCAAGTCCCTGCGACCAGCTCATCTCCTTAAACTTTAGGTGGCCATACCAGGCTAAGGTCATAAAGGTGTTCGATAGAATCAGCAGTAGAATGGTGTATAGTGCGCTCATGGGATATCATTGAAAAATTGCGCAAATGTATATAATTCTTTGGCTTGTTGCTTTGGTTTATGGGATTTTGCGAGATTACGTTTAGCGCTGTGTCTCCGGAGATTGGCGTTCTTTGCCAAGCTAATCTCGTCATTTCGTCAGATAAAGCCGAAATTCCCTCGTTAACCCCCTAAAAACTGCGGTTTACGAGGCAGGCGAAACGCGGCGAGATTTGGCCTTCAGGTTTCTGGGTTCTGGGTTTAGTGTTTAGCGTTTGGCGCTGTGTCTCGTAAGACTACCTCTCTTTGGCAGGATGACGAGATTTGGGGTTCAGAGTTTATAGTTGAGGGATGACTTAACTGAATTGCCATCACGGCCGAAGGGGAGGGGCGGAACAATATCTCCGCGGGCGAATAGTATATACTACCTCTATTTGGATTAGCTAAAGTCTATTTAAAATAGATCAGCGTGCGACCCTGTTGCGATAAAAAGTAGGATTAGCTCTGTGTTGTTCTGCTTCCATACTAGAAGCCAATCCGATTTGATAAGGCATTCCCAGCAGTTTTCGTAATCGCCCGATAATTTGTGGGGTTTGTACAGTTGGGGTAGCGTACCTGTTTTTTGGAGTAGGTCAATAACCTGTTCCAACAGGCTAAGGTCATAGCCCCGCTTTCTGCATTTTTTACGTCTTTCTTGAACTGGTTTGTGGCAATGATGCTGTACATTATCTCAGGCATTTATCCACTAAATCCTTTGCATTCTGTGCCTCAAACACCTTTCCCTGGCTAACTTCAATTAACGACCTGTCGATGGAGCCCATTTTTTTCCCGGAAACGGATTTGATTTTAACCCCACGCATGGTTGAGAACAAATCGACTAAAACTCGTACAATTGATTTGTCGCTTACCTCGATGATAATCTGCTCCATAACTTTTTTTTACAAAAATAGGGTATTTGAGTTACAAAATCAAGGGTTTCAGGATAAGAGTAGGTTGTGGGTTTGGCGGTTGGCTCATCGCCTCATCCCTTCGGTCTTCTGTCTTCCAACTTCAAAATTCGTTATTCATTATTCAATATTCGATATTCTCTTGCTCAGTACTCGCGCTCTTGCTGTTTTTGTCCACAACCGAACCGCCAGCAGGCGGTGAGCTCGGCGTAGCCAAATTTACACGAATTAGCACAGATTTTTGAATATTGGTGGCGGGTGACAAGTGACAAGTGACAAGTGGCAAGTGGCAAGTGACAGGTGACAAGTGACAAGTGGCAAGTGGCAAGTGGCAAGTGACAGGTGACAAGTGACAAGTGACAAGTGACAAGTGACAAGTGACAAGTGACAAGTGACAAGTGACGGGTGACACTGTCTTGTAAGAGCAGTGTTTTTTGCTGCGATGATCTCGTCATTTCGTTTCATAAAGCCGAAATTCCGAGACGCGGCGAGAGCGGTTGGCAGTTATTTGATGTACTATCGAAATGAAACCAATGCCAACAGTCGGCAGGCCTACGCGGGTAACGGTTAGCCACAAATAGAAACGGATAATGATTGATATTTTACTATGTGGTACCTGGGAGCCATACTTTTACTTTTTTCTTGATAAAAAAGTAACAAAAAATCAAGGCTTACAGCGTTGCACCCAGCGCTCTACGGCTGAGCCCCTGTGGCCTGCGGAGCGCAATCGCGTCGATTCAGCATGGTGTTTTGAGCCTGTGATAGGGTGCGTAGCAGGCAAGCGTTGCCGAATGGGCAGAGCGGCGCAGCGCTCCTCTAGGGCCAGCCCTGCCAGGGCCTCAGCTCTTGAGCGCTACGGGTGCACGCTGCATGCCGGCTAAAGGGAAGGTATACCCCTAAGGCCTTTGTAGTAGTAGGATACGGATAGTTTAAAAAAAATGGACACGGGTAATGATTGAGGCTTTATTATGCGATTGCTGGGAGCCAGCCTTTTACTTTTTTCTTGATAAAAAAGTAACAAAAAATCAAGGCTTACAGCGTTGCACCCTGCGCTCTACGGCTAAGCCCCTGTGGCCTGCGGAGCGCAATCACTCCGTGGCTATCCAGCTGCAGCGATCAGCATGTATCGGGTAAATACAACATTCTGTCGGATGGGGGGTGCAGCGTAGCGCTCCTCGAGGGCTTGCCCTGCCAGGGGCTCAGCGCTTGAGCGCTACGGGTTCACGCTGAAGGCCGACTGAAGTGGAGGCATAGCCCTAAGGCCATTGTTGCAGTTGGACATCTAGGCCACACGATATAACCGAGCCGTTATTTGGCGAGTTCGGCGTAGCCAATTGTGCGGCAGAGGGGCAGAAATGCTGGGATTGCTGCCACAACGCGGGCATTGGAGTTAGCCACAAATGGACACGGATAATTTAAAAAAATGAAGGACACTAATAATATTTTGACTATTACAATAATTTGAACGAAATGTTGCCTGTTTCTAGGCTACACGATGTAAGCGGGCGGCAGCAGTGGGATAACAGGCGAAGCCTGTGGGGATAATAGAGCCGAGGTCGGAACCTCGGCTCAACGCGGGGGGCAACAGGGAATTACTGAATGCAGGCGAAGCCTGCAAGAAGTATTACGACGGCGGTGCAACCGCCGCCGAACGGGGTTTGTGCGTTTAGCGCTGTGTCTCGGGAGATTGGTGCAAAGGATATGTGTTTTTTTTATGGCGGGTGGCAGAAACGCTGGGGTTGCAACCGTAACATGGGTATATTAGTTCGCCACAAATGGACACGGATAATTTAAAAAAGGATGGACACGAATAATGGGTGACTTTTAATATATGCAGCAACAGGGATTGCTGGGAGCCATCCTCTTACTTTTTTCTTGATAAAAAAGTAACAAAAAATCAAGGCTTACATCGTTTCACCCTGCGCTCTACGGCTGAGCCCCTGTGGCCTGCGGAGTGCAATCACTCCGTGGCTATCCAGCTGCAGCGGTCAGCATGTATCGGGTGAATACAACATTTCGTCGGATGGGGATGGCAGCGTAGCACTCCTCGGGTGCCAACCCTGCAAGGGCCTTAGCTCTTGAGCGCTACGGGTTCACGCTGTATGCCGAAGAGGCGAAGCCGGAGCAGCGATAGAATATCGGCATAACGGGGTTCACGCTGTATGCCGGCTGGAGGGGAGGTTTACCTCTAAGGCCTTTGTAGTAACTGGACACGGATAGTTTAAAAAAATGGACACAAATAATGTTTTGATGATTACTATGAGCAGAACTAACTGATGCCTGTTTCTTGGCCACACGATAAAACCGAGCCGTTATTTGGTGAGTTCGGCGTAGCCAATCGTTCGGCAGCAGGGGGATTTACTTGTCGGGAAATCTGATCCACAAATGGGCACAAATAATTTTGAATTAATGGGACACGAATAATGGTTGACTTTATAATATATGCGCCAACAGGAAATGGCTGAATGCAGGCACAGCTTGTCCCGCTAATAGCGGGAGCCTGTAAGAAGTATTACGACGGCGGTGCAACCGCCGCCGAACGGGGCTAGCGAGGTTAAATTAGTTGTAATTGGATAGCACAGATTACAACAGAGGACAAGGGTTGAGCACAGCAAAGCTAAATATGCGCAAACGTGGAATCATCTTAAGTTGGGTACGCCCAAATTAGCCGTTCGTTCTTCTTTAATAATATTCATTTTAATTTTAATGTCCTCTAAATTTGTGTAACATATTAGATAAATTTTCATTTTCGCGAATAAAATCTAATAAATATTCTTCTGTAATATTGTATTGTTGATGATTCTTATCCTTTGTTCTCAAGATTTGCTCGTTTTTATAGGTAATTTGAAAGCTGTGTATAATTCTGTTTCTTTTTGAAACTAAGTCTGAAAACAATGATGAAATTTCCTCGTATGAATTTTTCGTAATCGTTTCCGCAATTGGTTTTGATAATCGTCCTGAAGTTTTATCAATAAGGTCATACCAATTGTAATTTGAATTGTCTAAACGTAGAATATTTTCAATAACAAACTGGTTGTTAGAATTGAAAACACAAATAGCAGAGCCTAATAATTCTCGATATTTTCTTGAAGGCAATGCTTGTCGGCTATAGTCTTCGTACATATTATTATTTCTTTTATTAAGTTGTCTTTGTATGATAGCTAACATTTGTATATTCATTTGTCCAAAATCTATCCATTGCTCGTTGAAAGTTGGTGTGCTGCTTGATACCCACCCACTGGGGTCAATTGTCGTTTTATAATCCCATAGGTTATCCCTCTCGGGGAGGTAGATGGCGAGGGTGAGTGTTGCAATGGGAAATAAAAATATAAAATGTTTTCTTTCATTTCTCGGTATTATTTATCTTGTTATCACGGAGACAGCGGACGGAATAACCATCGCTAATTATATAGTTGAAGCGAAGCACGCTACTGATCTCGCCACTCAAGGCCCGCGCCCAAGCGTTCGTAGCACCGATCCCGGTACTATTCCACCAGAAACTGAAGTAGCCCACATTGTAAAAGCCACCATGGTAGAGCCGGTAGCCACCCGGAAGGGCAGAGAAATCGTAGTCATCGGTTCCGTTGCCATTGTTACTCCACCCATTGGTAGCTTTTAATCTTGTACTAGCATCATATCCTCTCCACCCATCGTTGTCCCAAACAGGGTCACCAACATCATACTGGGAGTCAACCGTTCCTTCTAAGTTCTTCCATTCATAATCTGTGGGAATTCTCCAGCCCGAGGGGCAGAGATTGCCCGTGTTTACAGCGTACCAGTTGTATAGCGCACCGTAGAGGTTTCCATAGGTGGATTGGTCGTTATTGTACCAGCAGTAGGCTGGGGTGCTTAGAATTTGCCATTCGCTATTTCCGGTTACGTTGGGTATGCTTGAACTATTGTTGTACTTGGTCGTGCGTAGGTTCTCTGCCATCCATTCTTGATTTCCTATGATAGTTGTTCTGTAAACATTTCCTTCTATATCTGTCACTGATCCTTGCCAAGTAGTAAAACTAACCTGGCTGCCGTAGCTTGTCCCCACGCTGTTGGTGGCGTAGGAGCGCACGTAGTATACCGTTCCGGGCTGGAGGTTGGTTAGTTTGCTAGTAAATGTACCAATGCCCGTACCGTTGGTGGTAATACCCTGATTGCTTGTTGTGGTTGGGTTCTGGGCGGTACTCCAAATTGCACCCCGGGCGGTAATAATTGCTCCACCGTCGGAGGTTATATTACCACCACAGGTGGCGGTTGTGACAGTTATGCTGGAAATGCTATTTGTGGTTAGAGTTGGTAAGGTAGGAACTTCTGTAGTAAAGGTTTGTTCATTGCCATAAGCAGTGCCTGCACCACTTGTTGCGTAGGCTCTAACGAAATAAGTAGTTGCTGGTTGGAGCCCTTCTATATTGCTTACCCAAGTACCTGTGCCAGAACCATCGGTAGTATAACCACCATTTTGGGTTAAGGTAATTATTGGTTTACTACTTGCCTTGCTAGCGTTGTCTGGGGCAGTTAATTCAATATTCTGAAAATTCTTGTTGCCATTATTCCATAGGGTGTCTGATTTAGCTGTTAGGGTATCATTCTGTGTTTCGTTACCCTTGGCTTCCTTGGTAGGGATAGTAGGATTTTGGCTTGTGCTCCAAACCACGCCACGGGCAGTTATGGGCAATAATTCATCGGAGCTAACGTTTCCTCCACCCTTAGCAATATAAAGTGTAATGTTATTTATCTCGCTTGTGCTAACCAGCGTAGGCTGTATGTGTTTTTCTATTGAGGAGGAGCTGTTTTCACCAGCATAAGCATATACCTTATAAGTATAACTGTTTGCCGTTAAATCAACTTGCGTATCAGAGTATATATTAATTGTGGGGGCAATTGTTGCTATGTCTGCCATCCATTGCTCAGAATCCAATTTGCGGCCAATTCTGAAACCTTCAAAGTTTGAAGGGCTGCTTTTCCAACTAAGAGATAATGAGTTAAGGTTGTTTACTGTTATTGTTAAATTATTTGGAGCCCAAGCATCGGGGTTAATAGCAGCAAATTTATCCCACGGGTTATCCCGCTCGGGGAGGCAGGTGTTGAGGGAGAGTAGTGCAATGGATAATACTAGTAATATAGTATGTTTTTTCTTCATATCTTTTTCCAATTATTCAATTATCCCTGACGAAAGGGAGAAGAGTTATACGATGCCTGCTATTTAGCCACAAGATATAATCGGCAGCAGGGGGAACAAGGAGGGAAATGTTTATTTTTATAAAACATTTAATTCTTTCAATTCCTCTATTGTAATGGTTGGTGGCATTTCTCCTCTTCGAATCTTAGCCACAACAAGATTTGCTACCTTTTCAGCATCTTTTTGATTACTAAATCCAGTATTCCCGGGTAAACCTGGAATACTGGATTGAAATATAAAAGGTTTTTCATTAATTAATATTTGATATCCCCAAGTATTATCAATTGAAGGTATAATTATTACTGAAAGAGTATCGGATTTTAGTTTCGCTTGTTCAAAATCAAGTGACTGTTTGCTTTTATCTCCTTTTATACTAGCACAATTTGAACATGCAATATTCATTACAGTTATAATTGTCAGTACAAAAGAGGATGCCCCAAAATATGCATTTCTACGATTCATAATTATTTCCTATTCTTGTGTGGGATCATACTCCCAAAAGTCTTTACTCTCAAAGCCATCAACACGACCTGTTCCTATATACCCTTTGTTACCTATTGAGAATCCTACAGCACCATACCTTGAAGAATTACCAACATTGGTTCTTTTAGACCAGGTATTGGTATTTGGATCATACTCCCAAAAATCGTTTAAACTAGTTGTGCCATTCCAGCCGGTTCCAATATACCCCTTACCATTAAGAACAAATCCTACTGAACCAGTTCTTGGTTCACCTCCAAAGTTAGCTTTTTGAGTCCAGGTGTTATTCGTAGGGTTATATTCCCAAAAATCATTTTTTCTTGAATCTCCATCATGACCCGTACCGATATATCCTTTATTTCCGATAGAGAAACCAACAGCTGATGTTCTATCCCCTCCTCCAAAGTTTGCCTTTTGCGACCAAGTATTTGTTGAGGGATTATACTCCCAAAAATCTTTCTGAGGATAAGTACCGTTTATACCAGTACCAACATAAATCTTTTCCCCAATGCCAAAACCTGTTGCATTTCTTCTGACTATCCCTCCAAAATCAGCAATTTTTGTCCAAGTATTTGTTGACGGATTATACTCCCAGAAATCTTTTCTAGGAGAGCCACCTCCTTCTCCAAGTCCAATGTAGCCTTTCCCATTAACAGCAATACCAACTGCGTAAGTTCTGACTACTCCTCCGAAGTTAGCTTTTTGACTCCAAACCTCTGTACTAGGGTTATACTCCCAAAAATCATTGTAATTACTTATAGACCAATTCCCTGTCCCAATATATCCGTATTCTCCAATACTGAAACCCACAGCATTTTCTCTGATTAAACCTGATTCTCCACCAACATCCGCAATTTTTTTCCATGGTGGTAACTTTGTTGTTGTGAATGATTTTTGCTCACCATATCCAACGCCTTGCTCATTATAGGCAAATGCTCTCACATAATAAGTTTTAGATGGAGATAAATTGATGATATTACTTGAAAAATCGTTTGTGCCTTGCCCAGCACTAGAGATACCTTCGTTATCTGTAATTGTAGGGTACTGAAAGCCACTCCATACTAAACCCTTATCAATGATGTTAAAACCACCATTACTAGAAATACTCCCTCCACTGGATGCAGAAGTTGCATTAATATCAACTATATCAAATGTATTAACTACAGGTAATCCATTTGTTGTAGCAAATGACAAAACACTGCCATAGCTAGTGCCAACATTATTTGAGGCATAAGCTCTGACAAAGAAATTTGTATTAATGGTTAGGCTTGTTAATTCACTTGAAAAAACACCAATGCTATTCCCCTCGTTAGTTGAACCCAGAGCATTTTGAAGTGTTAAATCAGTATTTGTACCCCATATAATTCCTCTAGCTAACAAACTTATTGCACCTGCCGTTATTACATTTCCCCCAGAAATAGCTGTGCAACCTGTAATATTATTAACCTCATTAGTAGTAACTATAGGAAGTAAATCAACTTCAGTAAATCCAGAGTACTGTTTATCAAAGTAAGCATATACTCTATAAAAGTAATTATTCCCATTGTAACTAAAATCACTATCTATATAGGTATTTTGATTTTCATCTACCCTAGCATATCCAGTTTCCCAATCATTATCACCAATTTTCCTATCTATAACAAATCCATCTTCTCCATTTGAATTATCACTCCAGTTTAAAATAACCAATGGACCTGAATCAATGATAACTTGAAGATTGCTGGGGGATGGAAAAATGGGTTTGGTTGCGATAGAAAGGTAATTAGATTTATTAGTATTTGCAAATGTTATTAACCTATATGTGATTGTGAGATTTGTATCGGGAGTGATACTATTATCTAAAAATGATCTTTCCTGGGTTGAAGTGATACCATAAGATTCTACCCAAGGATGATCTCCAACTTTTCTGTCAATTTGAAATCCCTCAATTCTTTTATCAGCATCGTATTCCCAAATAATCATCTTTGCTGAAACGCTTATGTCTTCAATAACAATGTTTTTAGCCACCCATTTTTCAGGGTCAATGTATGCTCTTTCATCCCATGGATTATTCCGTTCGGGTAGGCACGCTGTAAATGCAAAAACCATTAATGCGGTCACAAATAAATTCAAGCGCTTCTTTTTATTGATCCTTCTCATGGCAAATATTCTTATGTTTTTTCTGTTGGATTGCTAAAAATTAATAGCCAAGCCAAATAACGCACCATCACGGGTTGGGAGTAAGGCTGTTGTTATCTTCCTCTCTGATTTTTTTTGCTGTACAGCTTTAACAATGGTCATAACCCCTAAAGGCACTGCTACGCCAAACGAAGCCCAGGAGTATAGGTCGTGCTGCTCCATCTTGTCGAATATTGCCGTGGCATCGGTGGTGGCAACTTTGTAATCATCGTAAAGAGTTATGGTGGAGTAGCGGAAGTATGCACCTGCTCCTGCAGCAGCAATTGTTCCTAAGCCATAAACGATCTTGGCTCTTTTGTACCTATTGGCTTGCTCCTGCAGGCTACCGCTAAAGGTTTGCATGGCAAAAATCAACTCCTGTTCCTGCCCCTCACGTACCACAACCGACTGGCTGGCATCGAGGAAGCCCGATTTTTTTACAGTAATATTATAGCTACCAATTAGTAGCGGAATTGTTGTTGGAGTCGTTTCCTTACGTTTCTCGTTGTTAATAAAGATTTCAGCTCCACGAGCATCGAAGGGCGTTGAAGAAATGCTTACCCCACCCTGCTTTGGTTTTGGGTTTAAGGTAATGGTTTCGGTTTGTCCGAGCACAATGAAAACCTCGCGTTCATCATCGTGGTGTTTATCCCTTGTGGCTTTAACTTTGTACTGCCCTGGGGGTATGTTTGCGTTATAGCTATTACTACCTACCCTGCTATTATTAAAAAAGATTTCGGCTCCGCTTGCGGTTACATTGAGCGTGCCATAGTTCTTAGAGAGGGCAATAAATTTCTCGGTTTTCTGTCCATCGCTTACGTTAATATTATCCCGTGCATCGGAGTAGAGATTTTTGGCTAGCCTAATTCTATAGTTACCCGATGGCTGCTGTGGATTGCGGTAGGGTGTTGTACCTACCTCACGCTCATCCACGAAGACCTTAGCCCCTGTGGGGTCTGATGTTACTTCCAGTTCGCCAAAGGCGGGCTTAAGGGAGATATTAAAATTCTTATCATCGCCATCCTCAATGGTAAAGGTTTCCTTATGGTCGTGGTACAGCGATTTGCGAACGATTAGCTCGTGCATCCCGCTGCTAATTTGCCCACGGGCAAGGGGCGTTGTGCCAACTGGTTTTGAGTCTAGTAGCACCTCTGCTCCTGTAGGCGTTGTGTTTACCTGCCAGTATCCAAAGCGGGGTTTTAACTTTATTAGAGGAAGGTTTACCGTAGCCCCTTCACTTAGGGTAAACTGCTCATTGTGGTCGTAGTACAAAGGATATTGTATTCTTAGGTTATAGATACCTGCTATTTGTCTAAACTGATTATCGGTAACACCTACCCGTTGGTCGTTAAAGTAAACTTCCGCACCAGAGGGTTCGCTTGATACCACAATCCAACCGCTTAGAGCGAGCTTTGAGGTTGTAGCACCTGGCTCAAGGGTAACATCAATAGCCTCCGCCTTATCAGCATTAATTTTTAACTCCTTGTCATTAAACCCTTCCTTGAAAAAAGTTAAGGTATGCGCCCCTTTAGCTAGGTCGATAACAGCTGTATTTGAGGTTTGTAGGATTGGTGCTGTGTTTCCTGAACGGATATACACGTTGCTCTCGTTCATACGGAAAGTAATCTTCACTAAATCGCTTGTCACAACAACCCCTTTTGGCGCAACTATAAGAATGTAAACAATGTGCGAACGGGCTGGCTCAGGCATATTCACATCTAATGATAGAAAGCCATTAGCCATAAGCCTTATACGCCTTTCGCGTGGGGCAACGTAAACCCAGTAACCATCGTCCTGATGTACCACATCCACAATGCCAATATTGGAGTCGAACTGCATCCCCTTGATGTTGGTGTTGATTTTTATTAAGGCACAGGGTTCATCGTTAACGGTGCGTTTCTCGTTTCTTCGGGCTGCTAAGTCGCTAGGGTCTGCATTAAACTCGCGCACATCGAACTCCTGAGCGGAGAGAGTTTGGAAAGAGAATACGGCAAGGAGGGAAATTAAAAGGTATTTCATGGTTGGTTATTGTGTTTGTATATTGTTATCTGTTTGGTTTTCTATTTCTTTACTTCGCTACCCCTGGCCCCTAAAGGTAAGCCTACCGCACCTTTTGCTCCCCTTTAGGGATGGGGCTCAAATCCCAATTACCCTGGGGGTAAAGGGTGTGTGGAAGTTATGTTTCATCTTTTCCTCGCTACCCCTGACCCCTAAAGGGGAAACCCACCGCACCGTTGCTGAGGGTCAAACCCCAACTACCCTAGAGAATTAAAGGGTGCGAACAAAACATTCTCAAACATCAATCTTCCTTCAATACCCTACATTGCGCCTCAATTTTTGATCTAACACTGTCAATATCATTGATTACTTGATGATTTGTGAAGCGTAATATAGTTATACCTAACTCCTGTAATTCAAAAGCTCTATTAGCGTCGTAATCTTTATTTTCCTTGTTATTGTGTATCTCTCCATCAACCTCTATAACCAATTTAATAGGATGGCAGTAAAAATCTGCTATAAAAATACTTATGGGATGTTGATGCTTAAACCTCAATCCTAGCATCTGATTCTTCTTTAAAATACCCCACAATAACTTCTCTGCCTCTGTTGGGTTTTCTCTTAACTCCTTCGCCCTTTCAAAGGTAACTGGTTTAGCCCCAAAAAACATTGTTCTTTCAACTGTATTGGATAACCTTACCATAAAAACCTTCTATTTTTAAACTTAAAAACCCCTGACCCCTAAGGGTAAGCCTACCGCACCTTTTGTCCCCCTTTAGGGGCTGGGGGTCAAATCCCAATTACCCTTTGGGGTGTAATATGTCATGTATCCTTTCTAAATACATTTAAAGATTGCTTCTGCTGACACATAACATCAGCATCGCAATGACGTTAATCAAAACCTAAAATCCTCCAGGCCAAAAATACTACCGTCAGGATTCTTTTGGGGTTGCCATGATCTTACATATATTTTGGGTTGCAGCGTGTCGTTCAGATCAATCATCAGGAATAGATAGCCCTTATCGGCATAGGTGGATGAGTGGTAGTGCTGGGCAATCTGGATGCCGTAAATCTTATCGTCGCGCTGTGTTTTGCGTACCTGATTATCCTCAAAATGGATGTTAATAAACTCATTTCGGCCGAATACCCTTTTTAGCCTTTCCATATACTCACCTTTTGATAGCACAATGTACTCCACCTCCTCGTTGGATAGGTTGCCGTACATAAGTTTTACCCTATCGGTGGGTTCCTCGGTGCGCTTCACCACGTTACCCACTATTATTAGCGCATTCTCATCGAATATGGCCTCAAGATAATCGAGACGCTTAAGGGCATATGCCGTTTTGTAGTTCTCCATAAACTGAATAAGGAAGTACTTCTCCTCCAGTGTTCCAAAACCCGTTGGCTTATTAAGGATATCGTTTGTGGCAATTTGACCTAAAGCAAATGATACGTTGCTAATTTTATTGTCGGAGTTAAATGTAAAAACTACATTCTCAATAAACCTGTTGCGGTTGTTGTGAAAAGAGAAAAGCATAGGCACAAAGCGAACCATCGTTTCATTGCCAAAACGAATAATCTTGAGGGTGTCGAGTTGCTGGTCGAGTATGCTTACCCTGCCGTTGTTTATTAACTTGGTGTAAATTTCAAAACCTTCGCTGGTGAACAATGGCTTTGCCATCAGGTGGTTTCGGGTACGTATGGCTGTGGATACTTCTTTCAGGGCATTCTCAAATATGGCATACTCGGGCATATTGGATTCAATGTTAGTGAAGGCCCTGCTAGTAGAGGTTGCTACTTTAGGATTTTGTGAAACAGACAAAGGGATTCTAACCTCGGCTCTTTCGAAGTAGGGCAATGTTACGCTCTCCATCATCAATTTAACCTCAGGCTCCAGATGAGCTTTATTATTATATTGATATTCTACCCTTAGCCTAAGGTTTGTTAGCTCACTTGCTGCCTGTCCCTCAATAATGGCAATGCCCCTGCCGTCGCGGATGCTGATCTGGCTGGAGTAGCCATCGCCCACCCAGTAGGTGTAGTCGAGGTCAGTAACAGGGTTGTTTCTATATGTTATGTTTAGATGAAACTGCTTCTGTTTGGGTTCTTGCTGTTCGGTTACCGAAACTATATCGAACTTTAATAGGGAAAAGATTCTGTTGATTCTATCGTACAGTCCAATCATAACAGGTTCATCTTGCTGACTTGAAAAATTATGCCTTAGCTTGGAGTTATCGGGATGGCTTCGGGTTAGTACCAGTGCCCAATAGTAGTATCGTAGGGCGTCGGATATCCTGAATTCGCTTTCGGCACGTACACCCTGTAAAATGAAGTCGCCAATTATCTGTTCACGCTGCTTAAATACCTCCTGTAGGTTCTTCTTTGTGATAAATACTAGAACCTCTACATTTCCTTGCTCCTCTTTAA
This sequence comes from Tenuifilaceae bacterium, assembly GCA_034003245.1. GTDB lineage: Bacteria > Bacteroidota > Bacteroidia > Bacteroidales > Tenuifilaceae > Perlabentimonas. Next base: position 12,028 of record JAVEYY010000019.1, on the reverse strand, counting down.
GCACCCGTTCCTCGTAGTTGTTTATTACAGCCGATGAGTAGCTGGTAACAACACTTTTGGCATATTCGTCCACATTGTCGTTGGTTTCTTTGATAATGTGTTCAAACTCGCTTTTAATATGAACCGATATGCTTTCGGTTAGGCTTTCAAGGGCATTTCTACGTGCATGGGAGTAGTTTGAGCCTACGCCAATGCCCCAGTTGTAGCTGCCTGAGGTGCGGATTTCTTGGAAGGTTTGGGCGGTGCCCGATACCGATAAAATAAGAACTGCTAAGAATGTGAAGAAAAATTTTTGAACCATGAATTTGTTATGTTATCCTATTTTGTGTTCAAAAATAATTAAATAATATGGCTTATACAATTTTAATTTGTACTCTTAGTACAAACTCTTAGGGGGGGCGCTTGGAAAAGCAAATGATTGATAAAACAGCGCTTCGCGAAGCCTTAATTAATGATATGGTGCGTAACGATTATACCCGCGAGTTAGCAACAAGCAGTGAAGAAAGATTCGGGAATGATTGATTTGGCTGCATTTGATAGGTTTCTATAAAAATATTTTGCTAAATATCCAATTTGAAACTCTCTTTTTTAGTTGTAAATTAGCGACTTAAAATAACATTGATTAGTCGTTAAAACTATATGAATAGTTCAGAAATAATACTTTACACAACCCAAGACGGCGATGTTAAGGTTGAAGTAATTCTGCAAGATGAAACGGTTTAGTTGACTCAAAAAGCAATGGGAGAGCTTTTTGGCGTTGTGAAATCCACAATTAGTTAACACATATCAAACATATACGAAAGTGGTGAATTAGAGAAAAGTGCAACTGTTCGGAAATTCCGAACAGTTCAAAATGAATCAGGAAGAGACGTTCAAAGAAATATTGATTTTTATAACCTTGACGCAATAATATCAATAGGTTACAGAGTAAATTCACAACAAGCCACGCAGTTTAGAATATGGGCAACGAAGACTTTAAAGGAATTTATAATCAAAGGATTCGTATTAGATGATGAGAGATTAAAACAGGGTGGAAAACTTTTTGGAAAGGATTACTTTTATGAATTACTTGAACGAATCAGAGAGATTCGGGCGAGTGAAAGGAGATTCTACCAAAAAATTACTGATATTTATTCAGAGTGCAGTATTGATTATGACCCACAGGCAGAGATTACACAAGCTTTTTATAAAACAGTTCAGAATAAATTGCATTGGGCTATTGCTGGGCTAACAGCAGCAGAAATTATTTCATCCAGAGCAAATTCAGAGTTACCCAATATGGGATTAACGACTTGGAAGAAATCACCAAAAGGGCGCTACGAGTAGAATACCAAAGTTTTAAGCACACCGAACCATCAACATTCGTTATACACCCACACTACCTTAAGCAGTACAATAGCCGATGGTTTCTGTTTGGACATAACCAGGATCAGGATGCGCTCAACAACCTTGCCCTCGATAGGATAATTGCCGTTACCGAAACCGGCAGGGAGTATATAGAAAATAAGTCCATCAACTTTAACGAGTACTTCGATGATGTTATAGGGGTTACAGTTGATGACACCAAACCGGTTGAGAAGATACTGCTAAAAATTGACAGGCAACTTTGGCCCTATATTGAAACCAAACCTATACACGGATCGCAGAAGCATAAGGAAACAACTGATGATTACATAATGATTGAGTTAAATGTGCAAGTAAACTACGAGTTGGTTTCAACCATTTTTTCGCTGGGCGAGGGGGTGTGTGTTATTGATCCGTTGAAACTTAGGAATGAGTTAAAGCAAAAAGTTGACATTATTGGAAGGAATTTGGAATAGCTTTTTTTACTTAAACAATCTCGTTATTTAGTTATATAACACCAAAATTACAATACGCTATGATATTCTGTATTTTGCGACTTGCTGATTGACGTGTGTTGCCAAGAAAATTACAGTGCCCCCAAGGCCGATTTATCTTATGAGATATTTTTGACTTAGGTTTCCCAGCAGGTAGAAGGGAATCCTTTGTCGAGCAGGGGTTGATCATTCTTTTGACAAGTAAGATTAGGTGTAAATTTGTTAAGGGTAACATTATTGAAGCGAAATTCTAGAAAGTTCTCATTTTGGGAATTTTTATAGTATCTTTGTGGTTGTATAGTAATTATGGAAAGGATATTTGCAAAAAGTACGTTAAGGGACTTCTGGGGAAAGCATCCAGACTCTGAGCAGTACTTAAAAACTTGGTACGACATTGTACTTAATTCTCGATGGGAAAATCCTGCGGATGTTAAGCAGGTGTACGCTAACGCAAGTATTCTGAAAAGTGGAAGAGTTGTTTTTAATATTAAAGGAAATAGCTATAGGCTTGTAGCGAAGATAAACTTTGAGAAGCAATGGCTTTTTATTCGATTTATTGGAACCCATAAGGATTATAACACCATTGATGCCAATACAGTTTAAAGATGTGAGCGATGAACATTAAACCTATTAAATCGGAAGAGGATTACCGCAATGCAATTCAAAGACTTGATGAAATCTTTGATGCACCGGCAGGAACTCCTGAAAGTGATGAAGCTGATGTTTTGGGTCTTCTTATTGATGAGTACGAAAAGAAACACTATCCCATTGAGGCCCCAGACCCCATTGAGGCGATACGAATTAGAATGGAGGAAATGCAACTTAAACAGTCGGATTTGGTTGGGATAATTGGAGGTAAAAGTCGAGTATCGGAAGTTCTTAACCGAAAGCGTAAGCTAACAGTTGAAATGATTAGAAACTTAGCGGCAAAGCTGAATTTATCGGCCGATACACTTATTAAAGAGTACAGATTGGCTGGATAATAATCTGCTCGCGTTATACATTGCTATAAGCGGATTTGAACAATTCCTAGGGGTCTCAATTTCAATATTTACAGGATGAGTACTTACAAAGACTCGTACAAGCTGCTAGTATATTTTGAGCGGATTGGGAACAGGGTCTAAAGGGGAATAAATTGCTCAATTATTCAATTTTTTGGTTTAGGAGAGTAATAATCTCTTACCCCCCTTAACCCCCTTTGCGTTTAGCTTACAAAGCAAATGATTTCTAGCTGATTTGGCCAAAACTAACCTTGTCCTTAACCATTTGGGAGATGTTTTCGAGGAGGAGATGGTTTTTGGGCAGGGTTAGGGTGGTGTCCTCGTCGATAATATCGGATGCCACGCTGCGGGCAAACTGGAGGATTTGGCCATCCTTGCTAAGGGAGGCGATTTTTAGGTCGAAGGGGAGGCCGCTCTGCTGGGTGCCATCGATATCGCCGGGGCCGCGGAGCTGCATATCCACCTCGGCAATCTCAAACCCATCGTTGGTCGATACCATGGTGTGCATACGCTTGCGCGACTCGTTGGTAAGCTTTACGCCTGACATCAGCACGCAGTAGCTCTCGTCGGCGCCCCGGCCAACCCTTCCGCGCAGTTGGTGGAGCTGTGAGAGGCCAAAGCGCTCCGCGCTTTCGATTACCATTACCGTGGCGTTGGGAACATTAACGCCCACCTCTATAACCGTTGTGGCCACCATAATGTGGGCCTTACCGCTAATAAACAGCTGCATGGACTCGTCCTTCTCCTGGGGTTTCATCTGCCCATGAACCACCACGGTGGCGTACTCTGGGGGTGGGAATGCGCGCGAAATGCTGTTGTAGCCATCCTCCAAGTCCTTGTAGTCCATCTTTTCCGACTCTTTTATCAATGGATACACAACGTATACCTGTCGCCCCAGCTTTATCTGCTCGCGCATAAGTCCAAAAACCAGGTTGCGCTTATTGTCGGTGTAGTGGAGCGTTTTAATTACCTTTCGACCTGGGGGCATCTGGTCGATAACGCTAACCTCCAAATCGCCATACACGGTCATGGCGAGCGTTCGAGGGATTGGAGTAGCGGTCATAACCAGCACATGCGGTGGGTTTGTGTTCTTCTGCCAGAGTTTAGCCCTTTGCGCCACGCCAAAGCGTTGCTGCTCGTCGATAACCACCAGGCCAAGGTTGTTGAACTGCACCACATCCTCAATTAGGGCATGGGTGCCCACCAGCAAATGTAGAGAGCCGTCCTTAAGGGCCTCGTGAAGAGTGGATCGTTCGCCGCGTTTGGTGCTGCCGGTGAGCAGGCCTACATTAACTCCAATGCCATCAAGCAGTTTCGATATGGTCTCGAAGTGCTGGTTGGCCAGAATCTCCGTTGGTGCCATAATGCAGGCCTGAAAGCCATTATCGATGGCTATTAACATCGACATAAGGGCTACCAGGGTTTTTCCGCTGCCCACATCGCCCTGCAAGAGCCTGTTCATCTGCTTGCCCGAGCCCATATCGCGGCGGATTTCCTTTACCACGCGTTTCTGGGCATCGGTGAGCTCAAAGGGGAGTTTCTCGTGGTAAAAGCGGTTGAATTTTTCGCCCACGACCCCAAAAACATTCCCTTTCACCTTAAGGTAACGGGTGTTTTTTTGAAAAAGAAGATTGAGTTGAACGTAGAAAAGTTCCTCGAACTTAAGCCTTGCCTGTGCTTTTTGAAGCAGTGTGGCAGAAGCAGGAAAATGTATGTTGCGTAGGGCCTCGCCCAGGGTCATCAGCTTAAGCTTCTCGATAATGTAGGGAGGAAGAGTTTCGGAAACTATATCATCAATCTGTTCGGATAGGGTTTGCTGAAATTTAAGTATGGTTCGGGAGGTGATGTAATTGCTCTTTAGCTTCTCGGAGGTGTTGTAAGCCGATTGGAGGGCTGCATTAAGGTTTATCTGCTCGGGTTTGTACTCTTCAACCTCGGGGTGTGCAATATTGAATCGACCACCAAAAAGCGTAGCCTTGCCAAAGACCACATAGTTTACTTTTGGCTTTAAGGAACGCGATACCCATTTTAAGCCCTTAAACCACACCAGTTCAATGGTGCCCGTTCCGTCGGCGAAGTAAGCGGTAAGCCTTTTTTTTCGGCCCACACCAGCCTCCTGAAAGCGGGTAATCTGTCCAACAACCTGGATGTAGGGCAGGTCGTCGTGGATTTCTGATATCTTGTAAAACTTGGACCGATCGACATATTTATAGGGGAAATAATACAGCAAATCCTTAAGGGTATGGATGTTGAGCTCCGCCTTAAGCAGCTCAGCGCGCTTGGGGCCAACGCCCATAAGGTACATTATATCGGAGTTAAGATTCATTGCCATACCACAAAAGTAAAAATTGCCTTTAAATTTTTGTCCCTTTATGGTAAAGGGGTACGATTAAATTCCAATTTTTCGACAAAAAAGTGGTCTCTTCGGCAATATTTGGGAATAATTAACGCTACCTTAGTATTAGGCTATAATTGAACAATGATGTTAGATATTTCGCATTCGTTTAGGTTGTTGCAGGATTACATCCACTTTAAGATAAGGGCTAAACCTGCCAGTGGGCATGGTATTCATTCGCCTATGGTATATGATTTTGCCCGAAAGGTTCTGTATCAAAGCAGCGATAAACGCGATTTAAAAGAGGTTGAGTGGTATCGTAAGTGGCAAATTGATACTCCTATTAGCGTTAGCCCAAGTGATTATGGGGCTGGGAGTAGAATGTTAAAAAAATCTCAACGGTTGGGGACCGTTATTAAGACCTCATCGGTGAGCCCCAAAATAGGTGCTTTTCTCAATAGGCTTGCACAATGGATTAATGCAGAAAATATCCTTGAGTTAGGAACTTCGGTAGGTATTAGTGCGATGTACCTTGCCAGCTCTAACCCTCAAGCAAAAGTAGTAACCATTGAGGGCGATTGGCATAGGGCCGAATTGGCACAGAACTCCTTCGATTTTTTCAACTTTAAGAATATTAAGCTGATTGAGGGTGATTTTGATCAGGGCCTCAATGAGGCGTTTAATATGATGCCCCAGCTCGATTTCGTTTTCTTCGACGGGAACCATAAAGCCGAGCCTACATTGCGATACTTTAAGCATTGCCTAACCAAATGTCACGAAAATTCAGTGTTTGTGTTCGATGATATTCGATGGAGCAAGGAGATGTATAAGGCCTGGAGAGTTATTGCAGAGCATCAAAGCGTAAGCATAAGCATTGACCTGTTCTCTGTAGGCGTGGTTTTTTTTAGAAAAGGTATAATAAAGCAACATTTTAAGATAAACTTTTAGTAGGTTTGCTTAGTCAAACTCAGCAAAACATCCAAACGATAATTTCATGAACAAGCGAGTTTTAATCGATATTGAAAAGATAAAAAAGTACTATAAGGTTGGTACCGTAGTTGTTAAGGCCCTCGAAGGCGTTTCGGTAAAAATCTACGAGAATGAGTATGTGGCCATCATGGGGCCATCGGGTTCGGGAAAGTCTACCCTGATGAATATTTTAGGCTGTCTCGATACTCCCACATCTGGCAGCTACGTGCTTAATGGAACCGATGTGAGCAAGCTGGAGGATGATCGCTTGGCAGAAATTCGAAACAAGGAGATAGGGTTTGTTTTTCAAACCTTCAACCTACTTCCTAGGTACTCGGCCTTGGAGAATGTGATGTTGCCCTTGATATACGCAGGTATTGCAAAACCCGAGAGGTTGAAAATGGCTGAGGGCGCGCTAACCAAGGTAAGCCTAACCGACAGGATGACCCATAAACCCAACGAGCTATCGGGGGGACAGCGCCAGCGCGTGGCTGTGGCTCGCGCTCTGGTAAATAATCCTTCGATTATCCTGGCCGATGAACCTACGGGTAACCTCGACTCCAAAACATCCATCGATATCATGAACCTGTTTGAGGATATCTACAATCAGGGTAATACCATAATTGTGGTGACCCACGAGGAGGATATTGCCCGCCATGCCCGGAGGATTATTCGCCTGCGCGATGGATTAATAGAGACCGATGAGATAAACCCAAATCCCACCATGATTCAAGAGGTTGTGCTGAACGATTAACTCTTTAGCATAATGAGGTATGGTCAAATACTCGAGAGTTGCTTTTATACTTATTCTGTTTTTGATTATAAGCATTTTGCAGAGTTGTTGGTTCGGTTGCGATTGCACCGATGAAACTTTTTACTTCTCGTTAAATAAGGCGGAGATTAAAAACCTGAATAACTCGGTAACCTACCCGACTGTTACGGAGGAGAACGAGATGCACAGCAGGGCTGTTGCATTCAGTATCTCCCTTTTTGATTCTACAGACAATTACTACTACCCGTATCAAGCATCCCTTAAGGAGACTGATTTGCCACGTGCAGGGTTTGGAATTCAATCGGCATATGCATGGTCGTGCGATTGTCCGCTTTACTTTAAGCCTGTCGAGGAAGTTGATCGCGTAGAGGTAATTACCACCTATCCCATTAATCAGGATATTGCCGCAGGTGATAATGTGGTAGACCTGTTTTTATCCGAAACTTACGGTTACCCCATGAATGGTTTGTATGCAAGTCTCGAGAGGGTATTAGAGTTTCTATACTCCAAACGGACAGAATCTCCTGTTCTCGAATTTCATGTTTTTTTTCAGCCAAGGGTTCAGAACTCTTTGGCGGAGTTTACATTTAACTTCTACCTTTCGACTGGTGATGTTATATCAGCAAAAACTAATGAGATAAGTATAATTGATTAGGCGACAACCTAGTAACTGTTTAGTTATTTTTAATGTTTTGAATCATAATTGCCACGGGCATAAGCCAGTGGGATAAGTATGATTCAATAATGGCATTTGCTAAATACAATAGTGCTCTTATTGGGCTCAAGCCCAGATTTATTTTGCACAATGACCCACGGGCTAAAGCCCGTGGCAATTAGCAGAGTGTATGTCATAAATTAAACTTAAACATTTGTAAAAGATTTCCGATTTGATGAAATTTTCTAGAGTTTTTCTCTTTCTCCTATTTTGTTTCTCAATGCAATCTGTTAAATCACAGATTGTGAAGGAGAAACAGTTCGTCTTTACAGTTGGCAATCAGGGGGCTTACTGCGATAGTTTTCCCGATGGGGCCAATCTGGACTTTTTGAACTATGTCTATAGGGATAAGTTCACAGGGAACCTGGCGTACATCTCATTTGTAGGCTATTTTAAGTTTTCCGACACCCTCGATTTAAGCCTTACTTTGGGTATGTACTCCGACTTGGCACCTACAAAAAATAGCATTTCATTTCGGTATTTTCCCTTTAAAATGCTGGGTTTTGGCATTGGTTTTATGGGTTACCCCCAGTATATTAATGAGTATAATCTGTACCACTGGAATGCTGATGAAGGGTTATATGCCGATCTGGATCCAAATTACCGACAGCATAAGATGTTTAATTACGGTTTTGCCCTTGGCCCCGATCTCCGATACTCCAACAGCAGGTTATCCGTTGATTTTAGAGCGTATGTTGGCCTTCGTTGGGTCGATATTCTTGATGTGGAGATATATCAGAAGGCCGTAAACGGGAATTACAGGAGGGTAGTTCACTATAGAACAACCCCTAGCCCAAATCTTTACCTTTATCCAGAAATCAATCTAGGAGTAAGGCTATTCACGATATCCAAAACCGATATTGGCATTAGAATTCGTTCGGCTGCTGAGCTCTCGAAAAGAGCAATCAATTACACACGAACTACTTACGATTGGACTGCGGAGGATGCGATTGTTAGTAAGGTAAAGCCTGGATCTCACTCCTCATTGATCTATGAACTTGACTTTGGTTTACAGTTTCAGTGGTAGGCCTTAAACTTTACATGTTGATAAATGTTGAAAGATTAATATACTACTTTGAACATTTTTCGGTTATTTGCATTAACAGAGTAAGCAAACTAAAAAGTAATGAAAATATACACAAAAACTGGAGACAAAGGAAATACTTCGCTAATTGGAGGGAAACGTGTTCCTAAGCACCATCCCCGGATTGAGGCTTACGGTACGGTAGATGAGCTAATGGCCTTTGTGGCTCTGCTTCGCGATCAGACAGAAGTTGATGCGTATTGGAAGAGTGTACTGGCTGAGGTTCTTGATAGGTTAATGAGCTGCGCATCGATCCTTGCCGCCGACTGCGACGATTGCCAGGTGAAAATCCCAACGATACCAGATTCTGATATTGAGTTTCTTGAGAGGCAGATGGATGAGATGGATGCACAGCTTGAGCCGCTAACCTCGTTCGTGTTGCCCGGTGGGCATCAGGTGGTGTCGCTTTGCCACGTGTCCCGAACAATTTGTCGTAGAGCCGAACGCTTAGCCATTCAGCTTAGCGAGACTACCACAGTACCCCATAATTTGGTAATGTATTTAAATCGCCTAAGCGATTTCTTCTTTATGCTCTCGAGGTATACAGCAAAAAATCTGAATATAATGCAAATTCCTTGGGTACCTAGAGTGTAAGTTAAATTTTTTTATATATTTGCATTAAGTATGTATTCTGTAATAAATTGTTAATCAACTAATTAATACCGCTCATATGTATTGGACACTTGAATTGGCATCAAAACTTGAGGATGCCCCCTGGCCAGCAACAAAAGAGGAACTAATAGACTTTGCTATACGTTCGGGTGCTCCCCTTGAGGTAATTGAGAATTTGCAGGAGTTAGAGGACGAAGGAGATATTTATGAAAGTATTGAAGATATTTGGCCTGATTACCCCACCAAGGAGGATTTTTTCTTTAACGAAGATGAGTATTAGCCTTTTGTGGCCTTTTTAAAAGTATTTCGGATACTTCGTATTTTAGCCCTGCTGGTTCTATTGAAACGGCAGGGTTTTTCCTTAAGATCCGGTACCGGTTAGCCTTTTTCTCAATGAAATCGCTAAAGTTTATGTTTAATCCCTGTGGGATTATGTTGTTTTTTGATTCGGGACGTTTCTCAGCGTGCCAAGTAAATCCTTTTACCATAACCTCGGGCAGCTCAACCTTATCAATTGGGTAAAGCGTTGCAATGGGTTTATCGCGGAACATGATGCTGATAACCTGATTATCGCGGATGCCTATGGATAAAGCGCTACTAACCGCTTTATTCACGGCTACAATTTCGTCCTTTTCGCGGATAAAGTAGACGGTTTCACCGTTTCCGCTCACATCGAGGCGTGAGAGTTTACCGGCTGTAAAGTGCCCAACCATATCGCGACCTTTAATCTGGTTAAAGCGGGTGGAATCCTCCTGAGACGCAATAAACGAAGTTCCTTTAAAATTCATCTGGTAAATATTCTCGTTTCGGAACATTATATTTACATCGTTGGCTGTTAGCTGATTGGCATCGTTCCAGAGGATAGGCTCCACATACATGTATAGAATTGAGTCGACGCTATGGAATGTTATAGAATCGCAAACGCCCTGAATATCCTCTCTAAAAAAACGAACATCCCCTGTTCCAACCAATATATTGTATAGGGTTGAGTCCTTTTGAATTGTATCTTTTACCGACTTGCCAACTAGCTTGTTAGCACGAAGGAAAAGCGTGTCGGCCTTGTCGGATATGTACATGGCCAGAGGATTCTCAGTAACCTCGGCGTACTCTGTTGTATTGTTGTATTTCAGATTCTGCCCAAAAATTGTGAGCCGTTGCACAGTATCTATGACACATCCATCGCCAATAACCCTCGACAGTCCTGATGCCCTGTCGTAATAAATGCTTCTGCCAAAAACCTTCTGCTCGCCGTTATCGATAAAGGAGTTGATATGGAACTCCGATTCCTCGGTTATGCGATTGTGCCAGCCCTGCTCGGCGTACAGGTAGGAGCTGTCGTTGTATAAACGCGTGGGGCCAAAGAACTTAATTAGTTCGGCTTCGCTGTAGTATTCCAGCGAGTCGGTATTAAGCAGGAGGGTGGTGTCGAGGTAGGCCACTTCGCCGCCAAATTTGACAACCTTTTGACTCGAGAAATATTTGCCCCTTAAGCTCGAAAAGCGGGCATCAGCAGTGGTAATAATTCCTCCTCCAAAGTAGTTTACGGAGTTTTCGTTGGTATTAAAGTCGAGGAAATTAGTGAGAAGAGTTACTTCTTCGTCGACAAGCCGAACAATTTCCCCTCTAACCTTTCCGGTTTTTGTGGCGCCATTAAACACCAGCGTATCGCCATATAGCGTGCTGTTTTCCTGTAAAACCCTAACATTTCCAAACGCATCGAACCTATTTTGGCCCACGTAATCGTAAAGGCTGTCGCAAGTAACGGTTATCTCATCGTGCTTTATCGATACGTTACCTATAAGTCGACGTATATCCTTACCGTTGAGTTTCAGATTACGCATCAGGTCGGCATGGTTTATTTGAATTTCCCTGCGTTGCTGACCCATTGCATAGTTGTTAACACCCAGGTAAGTGGTGATAACCAGAAAAAGAAGGATGAAAGTTAAGGTTTGTCTCATGGAGCTATGCAGTGGCTACCTAACCCATCCGTCCATATCGAAAGTGCAGTTCTGGTACGAAGGATCGATACGCACGTAAGTTGTTTTAACCTTTGATTTAACCCAATTTAGAAACACTTCCTGCTGCTTTTTCGATTTAGCCATCATCTGAATAATTGCATAATCATCGTCGAGGTTGGCCTTATGCTGGGGAATAATTCGGGTTATCATCGCTATTTTATACACCACGTTGGCGTGTTCATCGCGCGATTCGAAGGGGTCGCTAATGTGGTTGGGTTTTAGGTTTCGAATCACATAGAAATCGGCAGGGGCAAAATGTTCACGCTCAAAAAGCGAGGTGTTGGTTTGGGGGTTTATCATAAGACCTCCCCCGAATCGGGTTTTTTGATCCTCGGAGAACATTTGCGCAGCCCTGTTGAATGTTAATGAGTCGGTCTTTATTAGATTTGCAATGCTGTCGAGTTTACTTTGAGCCTGTGCGAGTTGAGTAGTGGTAAAGGAGGGCTTCATAAGGATATGCCTAACGTTTACCTGATCGTTGCGGCGCTCAATCATTTGGATAATATGAAATCCGTACTCGGTCTCAACAATTTGACTTACCTGACCATCGCGGAGGTTAAACGCTACATCGGCAAAAGCTTTTACCAGCTCTTCGCGGGCGCGAAAACCCAACTCGCCACCCCGAGTTGCTGATGCCCGATCCTCGGAGTAGGCAACGGCAAGCGTTGCAAAACGTTCGCCTTT
>JAVEYY010000018.1:75210-82586 GCA_034003245.1 Tenuifilaceae bacterium | reverse complement strand
AAACTAAGGTGAACGAATTTTCAATTAGAAAATCAAAGGGCATTCACTGCATTAAGTCCACCCGTCCCCCTCTCCGAGGGGGAACTCATAGCCCAATCCCTTCTCCGTTTCCATCCCCAAGGGGGTAAAAAAAGACACACCCGAGTACCAAAGAACCAAACCCTCAAATCCCGTAAACCACCCCCACCTAATCTTCTTGCCTATGGTGTGGACGATATGCCCCCTAAGATAGGGGGCGCGAATCGCCAAACTGAAATCGATAGCCATTCGAGGCGTGAAGAATTTTCGTCCCCCTCTCTGAGGGGGAAATCATTGTCCAAACCTTTCTCAAGGTTCATCCCCAAGGGGGTAAAAAAAGACACACCCGAGTACCAAAGAACCAAACCCTCAAATCCCGTAAACCACCCCCACCTAATCTTCTTGCCTATGGTGTGGACGATATGCCCCCTAAACTAAGGTGAACGAATTTTCAATTAGAAAATCAAAGGGCATTCACTGCATTAAGTCCACCCGTCCCCCTCTCCGAGGGGGAACTCATAGCCCAATCCCTTCTCCGTTTCCATCCCCAAGGGGGTACAAAAAAGCACACTCGACAACCCAAAGACCGCAACCTTAAAAAACCAGGAACCACTCAATTATTTTATTTGAAACTAGCTTATTACGGTTGATATGAAACTGTAAATAATAACATCATTACTCTTAATCCTTTGGGATTTAAAATAAAAACTCTAGTTTTACTATACGAATTTATATGGAAGTGAGTTTTAATTCCGAGGAATTAATTTGCGATTATGCAGTAAACCAATGCCAAACTGCTTAATCTAAATCAAAATTACTCACTTTTTTGACAAAACCTATATCTTTTATGACGAATGCCACGTAAGAAGGGATAAATTATTATTTTTGCTTTGGATTTTCTATATCTATGAACCATAAACTGCCTTTAGCTAACTATATACCCGGATATATTCGCAGGAGTGCACTGGGCGCTTTGCTTTTTGTACTCTTCTCCTTTGGCTCCTTTGCCCAAACCGATACCGAGTTCTGGTTTGTTGTGCCCGAGGTTACTATTAGCCACCAATCACCTGGTGGCGTACCTGCTAGTTTTAGAATTTCGTCTGGGGCGTTTCCAACTATAGTCACCATTAGTATGCCAGCTAATGAGTTTCACCCAACGCTAAATCCAGGCGGCTTTCAGGATATTGTTATTAATATGCCTGCCAACTCATTTTTTATACAGGATATGAGTTGTTGGGTGGTTACACCATGTAACACTGCTGTTGGAGCTGCTGTTGTTGACTTTAATCCTCCTTTACTTGAGAATAAGCCCATTAATATTTCAGGAGTAAACGATTTAGGAATTCAAATCACATCAAATAATCCTATTACAGTTTACTACGAGATAAGCCGCAATAACAACAAGGATATATGGGCACTGAAAGGCAATAACGCATTGGGTAGAGAGTTCTTTGTTCCTTTCCAGAACCAAATGGGAAACTGGACTGGAGGTACAGTCAAAGCTTATTCGGCCATCGATGTGGTTGCAACCGAGGATAACACCTCGGTAACCTTTTATCTACCTGCAGGCAAGCAGGCAGCATATGGATCTCCTTTTCAGCCTATAGCCGCTGGAGGAACTCACACGGTCATTTTAAATAGAGGACAAACCTTTTCTCTTTTTCCCCGGATTGCAGGTGGAATTATTAGCCAAGCCGCCGTAGACAGGATTGGGGGCGTTCGAATTGTGAGCACCAAGCGCATAGCCGTGACCACCAAGGATGACTCCTATTTCCACACGACCGGGGGATGTTATGATATTGCCGGTGATCAGATGATTCCTATACAGGTTTTCGATAAGGATCTTAGCATCTACAAGGGGTTAATTGGGATGGAGTATGCGGTGATGCGTACCGATTTAACAACCAACGACCACATATTCATGCTGGCCACTGAGAACGCAACAACTATTACCGTGCGCAATATGGCTGGTGTTGTTGTTGCTACCAATACCATAAATGCCCAGGAACAGTGGTATAGGGCTTTACCCAGCCCCCAAACCCATTACCATATTACCTCCGATAAGCCCATCTACGTTTGGCATGTGGGGGGCTTTGGCTGTGAGCAGGGAGGGGCGATTTTACCGCCCATTGATAAGTGTACGGGTAGTACACAGGTTTCTTTTGCTCGCACATCAACTGAAACCTTCTACATGGTAATTATGGTTAGAAAGGGTGCCGAGAATAGTTTTCGCTTTATGGTGCAGGACACACCGGGGAATTTTGTTGATAAATCCCATCTAATTACCGGATTTACTGCAATACCTGGCTCCGATTGGAGCGTAGTGCGAATAGGTTCTTTTTCTGCCACAACTGGGGCTAACAGGGTGCCAGCCACTAATCACTACATCGAGAATACCCATCCCGATGACGGTATTTTCCATCTGGGTATTGTAAATGGTGGATCATCTTCAGGTTGTTTCTATGGTTATTTTTCTAATTTCAACGAGCTAAAAGCAAGCGGGGTGGTGGCTGGAACAGGTTCGCAATTTCTTTACTCGTGCTTTGGTGAGACTGTTCAATTATCTGCTACAGGTGGAACACGCTATAAGTGGTACCAGAATAATTTTGAGCCAGCAGTTACTCTTAGTGACGATGAGGCTCAGAATCCCTTTGCAAACCCTACCACAAATACAAATTATAAGGTTGTGGTATCTGGTTTTTGTAACATGAAGGATACGGCCGAGATTAACGTTCAGGTTTCCGACGAAATAATTGCCAACTTCACCACCGATATAGTGGCCGGCTGCGCACCCCTTGATGTAACCTTTACCGATAACTCCACCGGGGTAGACCGTTGGCAGTACGATATGGGCGATGGCTCGGCCTATTACCTGTGGGATACCAATTTGGGAAATCCCAATCCTCCCGATCCACCTTCCCCCTTTGAGTTTACGCATACTTTCAACAATACTACAAATGCACCCATTGAGTACACCATAACACTTCTGGCCAAGAAAACGGATGGTTGTAACGATATCTTCACCAAGCGCATTGTGGTGTACCCGGAGATTAATGCCAGCTATACCCAAGCCAATGTATCGGCTAATCCGTTATGCGCAACTCCTTTGGAGGTTAGCTTTACCAATACCTCGTCGAGCAATACCGACGATAACTACTACTGGGACTTTGGCGATGGGTTTAACCGCGTGTCCGATGTGCATAACGAAACCTTTACCTATAGTTTCACCAATACCGAGCTAACACCAAAAACTTTCGATATCGAGATGGTGGCGGTTTCGCCTTTTGCTTGCCGCGATACGGCCATCTCACAGGTAACGGTAACCTCGTTCTACGAACCCATCTTTACCCTCGATAAAACCAATGGCTGTGGCCCGTTAACCGTTAATGTTACCAATACATCCTCAGGCGATATTGTGGCCTACAGCTGGAACCTTTCTCCGGCTGTTGCTGGAACGCCAATCGATGATAGTGATTTTTCACTAAATCTCACCAACAATGGAGACGTACCTATTATCTACGAGCTATCACTTACTGTTACCAATTCCGATGGTTGCTCGAAAACATCACCTGTTCAGCAGATAACGGTTTACCCTTACGTCAGTACCGGATTTAACGCGCCTGCACAGGTGTGTAATAATACATCAGTAAATTTTACCGATATTACCAGCCCTATTACAGTCCCCGTTTCAACCTATTCATGGGATTTTGGCGATGGAGCAGGGTCATCCCTTGTGAATCCTTCTCATACATACAACAATTTACAAGTCGATGCCTTTGGCTATGTAAGCCATACCTATAACGTTACGCTTACCGTTACCAACCCTTGGGGTTGCAGCAACAGTTTCTCACGAAATATTGAAGTTGGAGCGCTTAATGAACCCGATTTTGTGCTTTTCCCCGCCGAGGGGTGCTCGCCCCTGGAAGTTAGCTTCCAGAACACCTCTTTGGGTCATCCAGTTTTTACGCGCCTATGGGAGTTCTCCGATGGTTCACCTAGTAGTACTGCCATTACGCCAGCAAATCGAACATTTATTAATAATGGAACTGCTCCGCTTACAGTTACAGTGAGATATACTGCAACAAATGGCATGGGATGCAGCGATTTTGTGGAACGCGATGTAGTTGTTTACCCCAAGGTAAATGTCGGTTTTACGGCCAGCGATGTGGCCATCTGCGATTCCGTTCAGGTCGATTTTGCGGGGTCGGTTACGCCAGCTTTGTCCAATGTAAGCTACAGCTGGAGCTTTGGCGATGGCGCAACGGGAATGGGAAGCGATACCTCGCATGTGTTCCGTAACTTTACCGATACCGATCAAACCTACACCACCACCTTGGTTGCACGAAGTGAGTATAATTGTTTTGATATCGACAACACTTCGATTACCGTTAGCCCAAATATTAAAGCGCTTTTTAGCGCTAGCAGAGCCGAGATATGCTCGGGCGAGGATATCACTTTTACCTATCACCGAATGGGTAGCATTCAGAACTACTCCTTTGTGTTCGATGGTTACACCGACAATGCTTGGCCCGGCGACGCTACTGCCCTTGGTAACTTTACAAAAACCTTTACCAATACCACAGGTGCGCCAATGCCCATAACCGTTAGGTTAACGGTTAGCAATGGTACTGGTGGTTGCGATAAGATTTACGAGATTCCCATAGTGGTTAACCCCGAGGTAACGCCTGGTTTTACTTGGAGCGATAATGGCAATGCGTTGGGCTGCGAGCCGCTCGATGTAACCTTTACCAATACCACCACTTACACAGGTGGAGGTGCTTTTGCCGGAACCTATAGTTGGGATTTTGGCGATGGCGCATCGTCGGCCGAGGCTTCGCCAAACCATACTTTCTCCAATAATAGCCCATCGTCAACGGCAACCTATACAGTTACCCTAACCGTTACCTCGGAGCATGGATGCGTGGCTACTGCACCCACGCAGGATATCACCGTGCAGCCTAGGCTAACTGCAGGATTTACGTTCGATCAATCATCCAATTGCACCCCATTTGATGTTACGTTTAATCCGAGTAGCAGCGTGGGTGCTACGCAGTACCACTGGTCGTTCGATGGGGCAATCCCCGATGAAACATTGGCTACAAATGCATCGTTCACAAGAACATTTACCAATGTCGATCCGAGTACTACAGAATCGTACGATATAACCCTAACCGTTGAGAATGCTGCTGGATGTACCGATGTTCTAACGCGAACTATAGAGGTTTACCCCGAGGTAGTTGCCGATTTTGTGAACAGTGCAGCCACACCTCTCGATGGCTGTGCCGACCATACGGTTACTTTTGAGAACCTATCCACAGGTGGTAGTCTTACTTTCATCTGGGATTTTGGTGATGGAGCAACCTACACCACCCCCGATGTGACAGAGGATGTGACCCATACTTTTGTAAATAATGGGACTGTCGATATTCCTTATACAGTAAGGCTAACCGCCATTAACCCCAATGGATGTTCTACATTCATGGAGTTAACTGTTACGGTGCATCCAAAGGTCGAGGCTAACTTTAGCATTGCCAGCGTGGCCAGCTGCGTTAGCACCACCAGCCCATTTGTGCTGGATGTTAGCGCACCAGCCATTGCCAATATTAGCTACTCGTGGACATTTAATGGCGAAACCCGCACCGGAACTAACCCTGTATTCTCGCCCATTACCGAGAATAAAACCGGGGCAAATGAGTATTACAATATTGTGTTAACTGCAACAGGAACAGGGCTGGGAAGTTGTACGGATATAAACAATACGCAAACGGTAACCATCTATCCTGAGGTGCAAGCACAGTGGAGTGGCGACCTAACAGCCAAGTGCACACCCGCCAGTTTAAATCTTACCAACACATCCGATTTGTATTTGGCTGCAAATCCAGTGGCGAGTATCCATTGGGAAGCATTTGATGAGACAAGCACCTTGGTTGCCAGTTCCGATGATCAGGTTTTTACCCCAAACCTAATCAATAACAGCCATACGGCTCAAAAGAATTACAGTGTTAGGATAACAGCTACTAGTAACGATGGTTGTGTCGGAGTTCACGAATCACCTTTTACTGTTAATCCCGAACCACTGGCTAGGTTTAATGTTGATTTTACACAGCTGTGTACTCCTGTTGAAATAGAGGTAACTGACGAGAGCGTTACCATTGCCGATGCCGACTACACCTGGAATTGGTATGGAGGAGCTGAGGTCAACACCTCTGGGCAGAACTACACCGTTACCTACCAAAACGATACCGAGGTTGACGATTTTAAGCATATCTCCCTAACTCTCCTAAATCAGTATAATTGCACAAGTAGTTACGATTACCTGTTTACCGTTACACCTAAGGTTAACGCCATTATTAGCGGTGCTTCTGTCGATCAGATTTGCGGCTCCGAGATAATTACATTTAGCAATGCCTCTACCGGTGGAATTCATAGGTATAACTGGGATTTTGGCGATGGTAATAAGATGGAGATCGATAGTAAAGCCGATGTTTCCCATACCTTTGCCAATAATGGCCTAATCCCGCTCGATAGAACGGTAACGCTTACCGCTACCAACTCCATTGGTTGTACCAACGATGCACTGGCTACCTACAATGTTGTAGTTTACCCTCGCGTGGCGGCGGCTCAAAGCTTTACTTTGGGCGATATTTGCGGTGGACAGGTAGAGCTAAATCTTAACAATGCTTCCACCAATAAAGATGTAGTTTCATTAGATGCTGCTAATACTTTCGAGTGGCAGTTTACCACTGCCGACGCTGGTGGTGCATCGCAAGTTTTCACTCCCGCCGATGTAAATCCTGTGCTCGGTAATACCGATAGGATTAACCCCGTAACTTACAATCTAAACTTTTTGGCGCAATCTGTATGGAACTACAATGGCAACCCAACTCACACCTGTGTCGATAATGTAGCTGGTGAAGATGTCGTTGTCTATCCAAATCTTGTTCCAGTTTATGAAAGTCCGCTAGCAGCATGTTCAGGTCAAACAGGAGTACTGCTAACCTTTGCCAAGGATAATGCTAATAGCAGTGGGGGTGGAGTAGGTGACGTTACCCTGGATTGGAACTTTGGTGATGGCAACACGCAGTCGTCTAACTTTGATGATATTTCACACACCTTCCTCAACCTAAGCAATACGCCGTTTACCACACCAACACATTATGTTGCCACGCAGCTGGCCACGGGCTGTACTTACGAAGACGACATCGCCGTAACCGTGTACCCACGGGTTTCAGCCGCGCAGAGCTTCACGCTGGGCGATTTGTGTGGTGGCGAGGTGGACATCACGCTGGTGAACGCCTCGAGCAATACCGCTGTAACCACCGCCACAAATAACTACGAGTGGCGCTTCACGCCCGACG
>JAVEYY010000018.1:0-75200 GCA_034003245.1 Tenuifilaceae bacterium | reverse complement strand
GCCGCGCAGAGCTTCACGCTGGGCGATTTGTGTGGTGGCGAGGTGGACATCACGCTGGTGAACGCCTCGAGCAATACCGCTGTAACCACCGCCACAAATAACTACGAGTGGCGCTTCACGCCCGACGACGCCGTGAACGGCTCGGCGCAGACCTTCACCGGTGCAGGCAGCTACTCGTTGCAGAATGCCGGGGCCATAACGCCGGTAACCTACTCGCTGGAGTTCTTTGCCGAAACGGTCTGGAACCTTGGCGCCGCCGACGAGGAGTCGTGCTCCGACGTGATCAACCCCACCACGCAGGTGGTGGTTTACCCGGAGCTAATCCCGGTTTACGCCACCCCCGACCCCGAGTGCTCCGGGCAGACAGGCGTTTCGCTCACGTTTGTTAAGCAGGGCTCAAGCAGCGGCGGCGATGTGAACGACGTGACCCTGGAGTGGAGCTTCGGCGACGGCAACACGCAGTCATCCACCTTCCAGAATGTATCGCACACCTTCCTTAATCTAAGTAATGCTCCGTTTACCACACCAACGCATATTATTGCCACGCAGATCGCTACAGGCTGTACCTACGAGGACGACATCGACGTAACGGTGTATCCACGTGTTACCGCCGCGCAGAGCTTCACGCTGGGCGATTTGTGTGGTGGCGAGGTGGACATCACGCTGGTGAACGCCTCGAGCAATACCGCTGTAACCACCGCCACAAATAACTACGAGTGGCGCTTCACGCCCGACGACGCCGTGAACGGCTCGGCGCAGACCTTCACCGGTGCAGGCAGCTACTCGTTGCAGAATGCCGGGGCCATAACGCCGGTAACCTACTCGCTGGAGTTCTTTGCCGAAACGGTCTGGAACCTTGGCGCCGCCGACGAGGAGTCGTGCTCCGACGTGATCAACCCCACCACGCAGGTGGTGGTTTACCCGGAGCTAATCCCGGTTTACGCCACCCCCGACCCCGAGTGCTCCGGGCAGACAGGCGTTTCGCTCACGTTTGTTAAGCAGGGCTCAAGCAGCGGCGGCGATGTGAACGACGTGACCCTGGAGTGGAGCTTCGGCGACGGCAACACGCAGTCATCCACCTTCCAGAATGTATCGCACACCTTCCTTAATCTAAGTAATGCTCCGTTTACCACACCAACGCATATTATTGCCACGCAGATCGCTACAGGCTGTACCTACGAGGACGACATCGACGTAACGGTGTATCCACGTGTTACCGCCGCGCAGAGCTTTACGCTGGGTGATTTATGTGGTGGTACCGTTGAGTTAACGCTTTCAAATGGATCGTCGAATCTGGGTGTAACTCATGCCGATGCAACAAACTCTTATCAATGGGTATTTACACCCAATGATCTTACCAGTGGGGTTGCTCAAACCATGAACACCAACGGAACATATTCCTTAGTAAATAATGGTGCAATTACACCTGTTGTTTATACACTGCAGTTTACCGCTCAAACTGCCTGGGCCGATGGCAATACCTGTGATCATACTATTACTGGCCAGAGCGTAAGCGTGTATCCCAACCTCAACCCAATCTACGATATCCCCGCAGCGGTTTGTTCGGGATTATCAGGCGCAACGCTCGATTTTATTAAGAATGCAGCCAGCAGTGGTGGAGATGTAAATGATGTCTCCATTCAATGGGACTTTAGCGATGGTAATACCCGAACAACAACTTTCGACCCAACAGTATCAAAGTTATTCACCAACATAAGCGATGCCGATTTTACAACCCGCACCAAGATATTTGCCATGCAGCTGGCAACTGGTTGTACTGCTTACCGCGAGATTGATGTGCTGGTTCATCCAAAGGTTGAGTCTATATTTAGTTTTGAGAAGGGCGATGAATGCCAGTATCCACTTCCAGTTACTTTTAGCAATGCATCAAAGTTTGCTGCGGCTAATCCTGGCGTAACTACTACATTCCACTGGGATTACGATTACGAGTGGGCTGGAACCTGGCAGGAGGATACGCGCACTTCCAGCGCATCGCACACCTATTCATTCTACAATGCTCAGCCCAACGCTAAGGTCGATTACGATATTACTTTGGCAATCCAGCAATATCATTCAGTGTCGGATTTAACTTGTTCGCATAATTCTACTCGAACAATTACCGTGTATCCTGAACTTATTGCCACATTCGATCTACCAGTAATTGAGGGATGTAACCCTCTTACCGTATCGTTCGACGATAACAGCACTGGCGTTCTGGTTGCCGAGGGTGGTGGTTACCAGTGGACTTTTGGCGATGGAACAGGATCGAGCAATGTTAATCCTGTAGATAAAATTTATGGCCATACCAACCGAAATCAATCGGTTAATTACCCCATTGGTTTAACCATTACCAACCCATTGGGATGCCAGAAAAGCCACTCGGGTAGTATCGAGGTGTACCCATTGGTGGTATCATCGTTCAATGTTGCTCAGGTCGAGGGTTGCACTCCGTTGGATGTTACAGTTAACAACACATCAACATCCAATGCATACGTTTACCAGTGGAATTTCGAGAACGGATTACCGGCAAATGCCACCAGCGCGCAACCCGGTACGGTTCAGTTTATCAACACCCTTGCTCCACCCGATGTGCTTGCGTTACAGAAACCCAAGCTACATCTGCAAATAGCCTTAAACCAAACAGTTTACCCTGTTGGTAATGGCTGTGCCGAAACGCACGAGGTTGAGGTAACAGTTTACCCGCATGTTTACCCTAGCTTCGATGCCGATCTGCAGGATTGCCATCCGCTTGAGGTCGATTTCGATAACACCACGCATATATTTGGTGGAACAAGTAATGGTTCCTACCGATGGAATTTTGGTAATGGGGTTCAGTCTAATTTCGAGAATTACTCCCAAACTTACTTAAATACTTCGCTTACCAGCAACCGAACCTTTGATGGTAAACTGTATGCTGTTTCGGAGCATGGCTGTACCGATTCCATCGATTTTCAGGTGGTGGTTTTCCCAAAACCCCAGTCGCGCATGGAGTTGGCCGATTACATGGATTGTTCGCCATTTGATATGGAGATTCAAAACCTGTCGGTTGGGAAAAACAAGGGTAGCACCCTTAGGTTTGAGTACAACTTTGGTGATGGCGCCGATTCAACCACATACAGCCCCGATATAATGAATCATATGTTTAGAAATACCAGCAACAGTATTCAACCCTATATGATATCCCTGTACGTGGAGACCGAGGATGGCTGTAGTGACTTCTCGTCGCAAACCATTCAGGTGTACCCCGAGGTTACCGCACACTTTAACTTTAGGGATAATATTGATGAGAATTGTAACCCTTTTAACGTCCAGTTCGATAATAACTCAGTGAATGCCTGGTACTACGAGTGGGACTTTAACGATGGGGCTAACTCTTACCTGTTCGAGCCGGTCTATAGATTTGTAAATAATACGGTGAATGATAGGGTTTATGATGTTGAACTGACCGCAATCTCGGAGTTCGACTGCGAGGATACTTATACCCTTCCGCTCACGGTATTTGCTGCTCCAATTGCTGATTTTGCAGTTTACCCGCCTCTTCAGGTATTCCCCGAGAACCGATTTGAGTTCAGGAATCAATCACGACCTGCTAATATGCCTGCCAACTGGATTCACCGTTGGGAATTTGGCGATGGCTACACAAGCGATAGCCAAAACTCCACATTACAGCATGAGTACGAAACCTGGGGACCACGGGATAATGAATTTAAGTACACTACCGTTCTAACTATTGATAATGGTAAGTGTTGGGATTCAGACACTGTCCTCGTAACATTACAACCACCTGTTCCCGTTTCAGTATTTAAAGCCGATAAGTATCAGTCGTGCTCACCGTTGATAGTTAACTTTACCAACGAGGCAGAATACTACTACACTTCCCAGGATCGGATTGCTTTCGAGTGGCGAGTTAACGATGAGGTGTTCTCCAACGAGGCCGAGCCAAGTTACACATTTGTTGAACCCGGATACTATAACGTTAGCCTGTCGGTGTTTGGCGATGGTGGAGAGAAGCATTTCTATCAAACCTTTAGGGTGTTTGAGAACCCCGTGGCCAATTTTGAGGCTTTACCCGAGAAGGTTACTCTTCCCAATGCCAAGGTGCATTTCTTTAATCTTACTGAAAAAGGTGATCGATTCCACTGGTACTTTGGGGATGGCGATTACTCCACCGATAAGGATCCCGTTCATATCTACAACGAGATTGGAGAGTATAGGGTAAGCCTTACCGCTTATGCTACGTACGACTATAATGGAGAGGTATACGAGTGCATCGATATAAGTTCAAAATTCCCAGCCGTTTGGGTTGAAGGTATTGGCCGGATTCGTTTCCCCAATGCTTTTGTGCCCAGAAAGCTTGGGCCCAATGGGGGGTACTACGATGCGGTTGATTATAAGAATGAAGTTTTCCATCCCGTGGCTGAGGGTGTGGTGGAGTATAAGTTGATCATCTTTAACCGCTGGGGCGAACAGATATTTCAGAGTGATGATATTAAGATTGGATGGGATGGCTACTATAAGGGCAAACTGGCCAATCAGGATGTGTATGTGTGGCGTGCCATTGGTCGTTTCTCCAACGGTCAGATGTTCGATGAGCGTGGCAATGTTACGCTGTTGAGGTAGGATGAAGAAAGTCAGAAGTTAGAAGACAGAAGTTGGAAGTTGGAAGACAGAAGTCGGAAGACTCTCGCCTGAATGACGCAGTAGGGCAGGGAAGACAGAAGTGTGTTAACCTTAGTGAAACTTAGTGCGCTAAGTGCCCCCGCCTGCTGCGGGCAGGTTAGTGGTAAAACTTGATTGGAGAAAGAAGTCTAAAGAATAGTGTTGGCCTAGTGAGACATAGTGAACTAATTACCATAGAGTTGAAAAGGCTAGGAGGGGAGGGCAGAGAGTTAAAGACGAATAGCGAAAAACGATTGGCGATTCAAAATATTGAGACAACGAAACTTTTTGTGTACTTTGTGTCTTTCTTAGTGAAACTTAGTGACCTTAGTGTCTAAGTGATGGAAAAGCAAAGAGCAAATCTCGTTAACCGCAAAGAACAGCCCTTCCTCTCGTCAGCTATCGCTTCCGAGACAAGCTGAGACAGGGAACCAAAGGCCAAAAGCCAAAGGCCAAGAGCGAAGAGCAAAGAACGGTTAATGGTTGCTGGTTTCGAGATACAGGTCTTTTAGTTACCAGTCACTTGTCACCGAGCAAGGTTTTGAATTGTTTTGTATAGTCAAATTCAGAAAAGCCGCTGCCTTTGGAATAGTATAGTTCACAGATTAGATTACAATAAAAGTAATATTTTTACAGTTCTAATTTTTTAAAACTTGAAATATCTGAAACGCTTAACCATCATATCGTTTTTACTCTTTTTGAGTCTTGCAGCCTTTTCGCAGGATCCTCAGTTTACCCAGTTCTACGCTAGCCCATTATATTTGGCGCCATCGTACGCTGGGGGTATTCCTGGGCAACGTGTGGTGGCTAACTACCGAAATCAGTGGTCCATGATTCCTGGTACCTTTCAAACCTACAGCGTTTCATACGACCATAACTTTATAAGTTTTAAGAGCGGATTGGGCTTGTTACTCCTGGGCGATATTGCTGGCGATGGTAAGTTAGGATCTACCATAGCCGGGATTATGTACAGCTACGATATCACCCCGCACCCCGATTTTCATATTCGTCCGGGAATAGGATTCTACTACATTCAGCAGTCTGTCGATTATACTCGCCTAATTTTTGGCGACCAGCTCACATCCGATCCCATGCCCCCCTCATCAATTCAGCCTCCCGGAAATCCGGCTGTGAGGGATATTGATGTTTCCACATCAATTTTAGGCTACTCCGACAACCTGTGGTTGGGTGCAACATGGGATCATATGCTGCGCCCCGAGCGCACATTCTATGGCGACGATGCCCGAACTCCCTTCAAGGTGTCAGTTTATGGTGGTGCACGGTTCGTTCTGAAAGGTTTTATAATGCGACCTATTGAGGAGAGTATTACAACAGCATTCAACCTAAAGTTTCAGGATCAATCTAAACAGCTCGACTTGGGCGTTTACTGGTATCGCCAGCCCTTCCTCTTTGGTACGTGGTATCGTGGAATTCCTCTGGTTAAGGAGTATCCGGGAACCGATGCAGTTGCATTCCTTTTTGGATATCGTCATCAGCAGCTCAGCTTTGCCTACAGCTACGATTTTACCCTATCACGCCTTGGTTTTGGATCAGGCGGATCGCACGAGATTGCGGTTAGTTTCACATTCTCAGTTAAAACAAAAAAGCGGTACAGGGCAATTCCGTGTCCTACATTTTAAAATAGTAACGGTGGCTTCGAGAACCTCAGCCACCGTTTACCCAAATTGCTGCCAATATTCTCGTAGGCAGCAAAAAATAATACCGTTAGGGTTATGCTTGCATAAACCGTTTTTCAACAACAGTCCAATCCACTAGATCCCAAAAGGCCTCAATGTAGTCGGGTCGGCGGTTTTGGTAATCGAGGTAGTAAGCATGCTCCCACACATCGCAGGTTAGGAGGGGAGTGAGGCCGTTGCGCAGCGGGTTGCCCGCATTGCCCTCCTGAACAATCTCCAGATGGCCATAGGCATCTTTAACCAGCCAAGCCCAGCCCGAACCAAACAGCGTGGCTGCCGCTTTGGCAAAGGCTTCCTTAAATTTACTAAAGTTGCCAAAGTCGCGCTCAATGGCCTCGGCTAGTTTTCCCATTGGCTCTTTCTTGGGCGTTTTCGAGAAAGTTTCGAAGTAGAAGGTGTGATTCCACACCTGAGCTCCATTGTTGAAAATGCCAGCATCGGACTCACGGATAATGGTTTCGAGATCGGCATTCTCAAACTTTGTCCCTTTAACCAGGTTGTTGAGGTTGTTCACGTAGGCCTGATGGTGCTTGCCGTAGTGAAACTCCAGCGTGTTTCTGCTAATGATTGGATTTAAATCATCCAATCCATAAGGTAGTTTTGGTAGTTCAAATCCCATATCCCTTCGATTTTTTAGTTGGTAATCGGTTGTTATGCAAATATAGGATAAAACGGGCTCAATTGCCAGAAAAAAAACACAAGGGTTTTAGGAGAATAGTAAATTCGATTTAGTATAGTTTAGGGTATCGTTTAGGATTTACCTCATGCATTATCTCATATACTGTTTCAAATACATCCTCAGCATTGGGATTCGAGAAGTAGTCGCCATCGGTAGTGTAAGCAGGTCGATGCTCCTTAGCCGTTATGGTTCGCGGTTGCGAATCGAGGAAATTGAACGCTCCGCGTTCCTCCAGCACCCGCTGCATCATAAAGGCTGTGGCTCCTCCAGGTACATCCTCGTCGAAAAAGGCCACCCGACTAGTTTTCTTTATTGATTCGAGGACAATATTTGGGATATCGAAGGGCAGCAGGGTTTGAACATCGATAAGCTCTACCGAAATGCCAAATTCGTAAAGTTGCTCAACAGCCTCCAGGGCAATGCGAACGCAGCTGCCGTATGTTACCAGTGTTAAATCGGTTCCCTCGCGCAGAATTTCTGGAATTCCTAGGGGTATCTTATATTCGCCAATATTATCGGGCATCCTCTCCTTAAGCCTATAGCCGTTAAGCGGCTCAATAACCAATGCAGGATCGTCGGCCTCAAGTAATGTGTTGTACATACCTGCAGCTTGAGTCATATTGCGTGGAACGCATACGTAAACTCCCCTGATGGAGTTGATAACCATGCTTAGCGGCGATCCCGAGTGCCAAACTCCCTCGAGCCTATGCCCGCGGGTTGATATTATCAGCGGAGCCATTTGCCCGTTCTTGGTTCGCCAGCGTAATGTGGCCAAATCGTCGCTCATGGTTTGCAGAGCGTATAGCAGGTAATCGAAGTACTGAATCTCAGCAACAGGACGTAGCCCCCTTAGTGCAGCACCAATGCCTTGTCCCATTATTGTTGTTTCGCGAATTCCGGTATCCGAGATTCTAATCTCGCCATACTTCTCCTGCAATCCCTCGTAGGTTTGGTTTACCCCACCAATATTTCCCACATCCTCACCAAAAACAACAAGTAGCGGATTTTTTGCGAATTGCTTATCCCAGTTGTCGCGCAGCACCTCACGCCCGCTTACTACTGGCGATTTATCATTGAAAATTGCTGGCGTAGGTTTTACCCTTAATGCCGATTTTTCGGTTTCGCAGTATAGATGCGTGCTGTACAGATCATTGGCTTTTTCGTAATTTTGAGTCATCCATTGCGATAGATCCGATTGTAACTCTTTTCGAATTGAACAGTCGGTGCACACATGCCTGAGTACTCGCTTAACGGAACTCATATTATCCTTGCGGATAGGATTGGGGATTTTTTTCAGCTCATTGGTAATCAATCCAACCTTATCTATATGCTCTCGTTTACAAACACATGACCGATTATCAATAATTTTAACCAGGGCATCCCTTTCGGCCTTAATGGGCTCAGTAAACTTTTTCCAGGCAGCATTCTTTGCCTCGCGGGCATCGGTGGCTGCCTTTTGCTCCACCTTTTCCAGTTCTTGAGCAGTAGCCAGTTTTCGTTCAATAATCCATTGTTTAAACTTTAGATTGCAGTCGAAATCCTTTTCCCACTGCAAACGCTCGTGCGATTTGTACCGCTCGTGCGAGCCTGAAGTGGAGTGGCCTTGTGGTTGGGTTATTTCGGTGATATGGAAGAGCGCGGGGGTGTGACTTGTGCGACACTCATCAACTCCTTTGGCGAATGTGCTAACTAATTCCTCGTAGTCCCAACCTCTGGCCTTAAGGATTTGCATCCCGTTCCTGTCGCCCTTTTTCTTTTCAATTCCCGAGAGAAGTTCAGAGATACTGCCTTTAGCTGTTTGGAATTCTCGTGGTACGGAGATTCCGTATCCATCGTCGTAAACGGTTATGGCCATGGGAACCTGTAGAACTGCGGCAGCATTTATTGTTTCGAAGAAATGACCCTCTGATGTGCTGGCATCGCCAATGGTTCCAAAGGCAACCTCGTTGCCTTGTCTTGAGAACTGAGCTTGGTTATGTAGATTTTTATTCTCGCGATACAGCTTCGATGCCCAGGCCAATCCCAGTAATCGTGGCATTTGGCCAGCAGTTGGCGATATATCGGACGATGAGTTTTTGATGGCAGTTAAATCTTTCCAAGTTCCATCGGGGTTTAGCGAGCGGGTTCCAAAGTGGTTGTTAAACGATCGGCCTGCATTACCGGAGTTGAGCTCCACATCGGTTTGGCCGTAAAGCTGAGCAAAAAAATCTTCGGCGCTGAACAGCCCAGCAGCCATCATAAAAGTTTGATCGCGGTAGTAGCCCGAGCGCCAGTCGCCATTCTTAAAGGTTTTGGCCATGGCAATTTGGGTCAACTCCTTTCCGTCACCAAAAATTCCAAACTTGGCCTTTCCCGTTAGCACCTCCTTTCGGCCAAGAAGGCTAACCTCGCGGCTAAGAGTTGCGATATAGTAATCGTTTAATACTTCTTGTATGTTGTATTCTGTGGTTTTGGAATTTTTGCTTGCCATCTTAACAGAGGTTTGTTTGTAGTAAAGGTATTAAATTGTTTGTTATAGCTTACCATCCACAACAAAGAACCACTAATAAGGTTTACAAAAAAATGCCCCAAGTTAAAAACTAGGGGCATTTTTGTATGTGGTGTTTAAATGTAGATTATTTCTCAATGGGCACTCCGCGGAAACGTAATGTTCCCAACTGCTTATTACCATCACCAATTACCTGAATCTCTATTACAGCCATGCTAGTAACGTTCTGGAAACTGCCCCTTCGGAAAGTTATTGTTCCTTTTATCTGAACACCTTCAATCAGATCTCTATTGCGCAAGGTACTATGCATATATGGGCCTTCAAACTCAGTCCCATTGGGATCGATGAAACGGGAATTAACGTAATAAATTTTATCGTCCGATTTGTTGTTAACCACACTCATTTCTACCTCAACTCTATCACCAAAGTTTTTCGCATTAATAAGTTCAAACTCCATGTCACCAATTTTCCCTGTGAATTTCCCTTGGGGTTGTGCGGGAGTTGCAGGCTTGTCAACATAAACGGGTTTCTCAACAATTACCTCTTTTTCGATGTAAACGGGTTTTTCTACTATAACCTGCTTTTCAACCACTACAGGTTTTTCCACCACAACAACCTGAGGTTGTTGTTGGGGTTTTGGCTGTGGCCTACGGATTGGTTTGCCTAGCAGCTTGTCGGTTACCTCCGACGATGGGAAAACTTGGGTTGAGTATATATTTGTACTCTTTAAGCCACTGGGAACCAAATACCCGGTAAGGCTAATGTTATCGCCCCGGTCGTTAATTTGTCCATAGATAAAAACCTCGGGAACCATGCCAATAGTTCTGAATATCTGCTCACTTAGGTTGGAGTACTGCATAAAATCGTTGCTCATCTCGAGCGACCATTTAAAAGCCTCAGTTATCCGATTCATGGCATTTTGATCAATCACCTCAAAGCGGTTGCTCGAACGGTACAGGAAGTTTATCTCATCCTGAATGTACTGGTTAAATGGCAACAGGCGGTTGTCGCTGGTACGGAATTGAAGGATTGCCACCTTTACTTTACCCCTGCCGGGGTACTTGGACTCGAGTTCCTGAGCAATTTTGTTAATGCTCTGCTTAAGAGCGTCCTCGTTGTTGGCAAATCCCGTAATTGAGAAGGCCAAAATGCTGATCAGTGAAAAAACAAGTTTTCTCATAGTTTTCGTGTTAGGGTTAACCATTTATCAAATTTAAATAAATTATTTTTTATTCCAGAAATTACACTGTGGGCAAACTCGATTTTTTTAACAAAAAGCGTGCCCTTGCAAAACATTGAAATGTTTTTCGAACATTAATTGCTTACTTTGCAAAAAAAAAAGTGATGCAATTCCTCATTCTATTAGCTTTTGTATTAGGTTTAATGGCGCTTGTATTCCTAATGATGGGCGTGAAGGTATTTTTTCATAAATCGCATAAATTTCCCGAAACTTCGGCTGGGCATAATCGCGAAATGCGCAAGCGGGGTATTACCTGCGCCAGGCAGGATGAGATTAAATGCTGGTCGAAAAATGGTGCAAAAGCATCATGCGGCACCTGCTTTGAGCATGCCCGCGACTAAATGAACAATCGACCCACTCTGGCGTTTCTAAACTATAAGATCAATTTTCTAAATAGTCTTTTTAAATGGAAACGCTAAAACTTGTTCTGGCAACGCTAGGTTTACTTATAGTTATTGTGGGATTCTTCTTTGTTGCTTTTGCTCTTCTGGGCAAGAAAAAATCGGAAGCAGAAGATTGCTCAATCAATGCCAATACCCGATCGTTTGGCTGTGGCTGCGGATCGGGGGCGTGTGGTTTACCTGTTGAAAAGCAGTAGGTTAGTATTGGTTTGCGCCAATTAATCAACAATTCGTTTCTCAAACCCTTTTGTCATCCATACCTCATAATCTCCATTTTGGTTGGAGTAAATTAGGTATGCATCCACATCGGGATTTTTGTCTAGCCATTCCTTGGCCTTATCAACTCCCATTACCATAAATGCAGTTGCCAGGGCATCGGCCCGTGCCGATGTGCTATCGATAACCGTGGCGCTAAGTAATGAATGGGTAACGGGGTAGCCCGTGACAGGATTAATGGTGTGACTATACTTAACCCCTTCGCGAACAAAGAACTTTCGGTAATTACCAGATGTTACCAGCGACTCGCCCGAGAGTCCAATTATTGCCTGTAAATTCTCGCCCGACATGGCGTTGTCAACTGGTTTATCTACCCCAACCAACCAATTCTTTCCTCGAGAGCTGATACCCTTTGTGCGAATTTCGCCCCCCAGCTCCACTAGGTAATCTTTTACACCTTTAATTTCCAAAAACTCGGCAAGCAGATCCACTGTGTAACCCTGTGCAATGGCATTAACATCAATCATTACCTCAAGTGATTTTTTGGAAATGAAATTGCCATCTATCGAAATCATATCGGGTCCGGTTAGTTTTTTCAGCCGATCAATGGATAGCTCGTCGGGCATTTCGCCCCTCTTGGCATGGAAACCCCAAACTTTGGCCAGTGGGCCAACGGTTATGTCGAAAGCCCAACTCGACTGGGCAGAGTACATTAACGAAAGGTTCACCACTTGGGCAAGCAACGAGTCAACCTCCATTCCCTTCTCGCTCCGGTTGAAGTTGTTGATAATGGAGTTTTCGCGGTAAAGCGACATGGAACTATCAACTTTCTCGAGAATTTCTTGAATTGATGTGGAAAAATCTCGCTGCTGCTGATCAAAGTAGCTAATGTTGTAGGTGGTTCCCTGCGCAAAACCATTTATTTGGGTGTAGTTGCGCTTTGGGTTGCTAGTGCAACTTACCAGTAGCACGATGGAAAAAAAGACAATGTATCTCTTCATCACTTAATGATTTTATTTTTTGCTGATAATTCTCCAGATTATGCTTAGGTCTTTGGCGATGCTGTAATTTTTTGCGTATTCAAGATTAACTTTTTCGGCTTGTGCGCGGGCTAATTGTTGCTTTTGGTCGATCGATGAAAAAACTCCTTTTTTAATTTTTGGCAAACCCTGATGGTTTGATGGTTCCGCATACCCAACCCATGTTAATTTTCCCGCCAATACTCCCGCCGATTTGCGTAGCATCACACGGTGGGTTTTTAGGAAAGGGTAAAGTATTGGTGTGGTTACAATGGTTGCAAGGGCAACCATAATATCAAGAAGACGCTTACTGCGTACGTTTTCGGGTTTGGTGATGGCGCTAATCTCAATGGTGTACAAATCGCCCGAGGTGTCGATGGAGTTGCTGCCAATTACTGAAATACTATCGGGCGGGGCAATTTTAAAATCGACGCCTGAGGGCACCAGGATTAGCATCGATTTTATTATTTCCTGTGAGGAGATATTGGCCGAGCAGAATATTACCTCATCCACACTATTCACTCTAACAATCTCGGATATATTATGCAGGGTTCCTATCTGATTTTTGTATGATGATTTCGTCTCGGGCGAAACCTCTCCAACAAGTTGATAATCGACTGAGGCCCCGTTGAGAATTTGCAGTACTTTTTTACTTTCGTCATCATTTCCCACAATCACAATGCGCTTTCTTCGTCTTTTGATATTGTTATAATTACTTCTCAGTAAATCTATTGCCAGGTGTGTGGCCTGAACAAAAACAAACGACCACGTTGCGGTGAGCAGTATTATTGCTCGCGAAAAGCGCATATGTTCTGGCAAGAGGGAGTAAGCAATTAGTATTATCATACTTCCCAAAACAATGCCTTGTGCAGCAGCAAAATGTTTTTTGGGTTTATCGTATCCACCCGAAAACCATATGGAAACTATCCAAATAATAATATAGACACTTGAAAACCATATTACAATTTGGTTGGAGTATGCGTTGGCGTTGTTAAAACGGTAGTTCTCCCAAAAGGGAACTAATATTATAAATCCCACAACCATAACTAGGACATCAACAATAGGTTGGAGCCAGCGGTTAATAATGCGTTTTGCAATGCTTAATCCCGCTCTAAAGTAAATTGCTGCATAAATTAGTATAATGTACAGAAAGGCATTCTTTTGGGTAAAATGCTTTCGGGCAAATATCATCATAGCCCTGTAGAAAACCAGCACATAGTTTATGCTACCCTTCTTAGTGCTTTCTCCTTTATAGTGAATTATTGTGGTTTTGGGGAAGTAGTAGTTTTTAAATCCGCTTTTCAGTATGCGGTACGAAAGGTCGATATCCTCGCCGTACATAAAGAACGACTCGTCGAATAGCCCTGCCTTATCGAGTGCGCTTTTTCTGATAAACATAAATGCGCCGGGTAGAATCTCAATCTCGTTTACCTCATCGGGGTTCAGATGACCAAGGTGATATCGGGCAAAAGTTTTAGATTTAGGAAAAAGTCGAGAGAACCCAAAAATCTTGTAGAACGAAACTGAGGGCGATGGCAGTGCCCGCTTCGATTCGGGAAGGAACTTTCCCTTGCCATCTATCATCTTAACCGACAGGCTGCCAGCCTCGTGATGTGCCTTCATAAACCCAATGCACTGGCTAAAAGTACTCTCCTCAACCACCGTATCGGGATTTAGTATAAGTACATACTCACCCCTAGCCAGCCTTAGGGCTTGGTTGTTGGCGTAGGAAAATCCGTGGTTCTCGGTGTTCTCAATCAGTTTAACCGATGGAAACCGGTTGCGTACCATTTGGCACGATCCGTCGGCCGAGGCGTTGTCCACCACAAACACTTCCGTGTCGATATCCTTAGCGGCATTAAATACCGAAATAAGGCACTGCTCAAGGAAGTACTTTACGTTGTAGTTAACAATTACAACCGAAAGCGTCATGGGGTAAACGGTTAGGCACACAAAGGTATTAAAATATGTGTTGAAAACCGACTCTTAGGCGAGGGGTTATTCACAGTAAATTCTACCCGATTGCTTAATAACGCCTAATCCTATTAATCGATTTGTTAAACCAGATGTAGAAGAATACCCCTGCAAGCGATAGACCCACCGGGAATCCAATCCATATACCCACAACACCAAACTCAAGCTGTATTCCCAGCAGATAACCAACGGGTAATGCCACCAAAAAGTAGCATGTAAACGAGATGATTGCCATGGCGCTTACCCTTGAAATGCCCCTAAGGGCATTGGCATAGTTTACCTGAAGGCCATCGGCAAGCTGATAGGCTCCTCCAATTAGAAGCAGGGTTCCGGCAAGGGCAATAACCTCCACATCGGAATTGAATAGCGATGCAATTGGATACCTAAACAGTACAAGCCCCGATGCTATGGCTAGAGCCATGGCAATAATTATATGCATTCCGCTGTTGGCCGCTTTTTTAGCATTCACAATATCGCCTGTTCCGTAGTAGTTGCTAACCCTAACAGCCGTGGCGGCGCCAATACCATAGTAGGTCATAAACCCAATGGTTTGAATGGTGATTGCAATGTGGTGAGCCGCCAACGCCACGCTGCCCAGCCAGCCAATCATAATGGTGCTTATGTTAAAGATGCCTGTCTCCATGGCCATTTGAATGCCCACCATAAGTCCCATTTTATTTAGGGTTTTATGGTGTGTTGGGTTGTAGCTGCTGCGCAGGTAACCCACTAGGTAACGCTTGTACTTTTTGGTAAAGAAGAAGAGGTAGGCAAAGGCAGTGGCCATCAGAATCCGTGAGGCCAACGTGGCAATTCCTGCACCTAGCAATCCAAGTTCGGGGAGTCCCCACTTGCCATATATCAGCAGCCAGTTGCCGAGGATATTGAAGGCGTTGCCGCCAATCATAATCCACATCGATGTTTTGGTGTCGTTCACGCCATCGGCAAACTGCTTAAAGGCGTTGAATATCATTATAAAGATAAGGGAGATAAGTATTACCCAGCTGTAAGGGATTATTAGCGGGTAAAGCTCCTCGGGCTGGCCAAAGCTGCGCACCTTTAGCACAAAAATTGCCATTAGCGCAGTGATCAGAATACCCATTACAAGATTGGCAACAATTCCATTGCGGAGCATTTGTCCTACCTCAAGATGCTCGCGGCGGCCAAAAAGTTGTCCCACCAGCGGGGTTAGCGCGTAGGAGAAGCCCAGCCCAAAAAGGATAGGCATATTGAACACATTCACGGCAAACGATGCGGCTGCCAGCTCGCTGGTTCCGTAGTTGCCAATCATGGCGCCATCCACAAAGCCAAGTATTATCTGACCAAGCTGTCCTAAAACAAGCGGAATGCCCAGCGCAAGCGTTGCCGAGTGGTGACTTTTATGCTTTGCAAAAAAGCTGCGCATTATGTTCAAGGGGATTTACTGGTTGCAAATAAAAGTTTAGCGATGGCAAAGGTACTAAGATATTACAAGGTTTTGGGTGATAACAAGCGAACGCAAACTAAAAATGGGCAGGTAAAGCTAGTCTACCTGCCCAAAAGTATGGTTTGCAAATGTGGCTTACATTATCTGCTTAATGGCTTCGGCCAGACGTTTAACACCCTCGTCGTTTTTCTCCTTGCTCATAAACGAGAAGTTTAGGCGCATGGTGTTTTTTCCACTACCATCGCAGTGGAAAACGCTGCCCAGCACAAAGGCCACTTTTTGCTCAATGGCAATTTTAAACAGATCCTCTGCATTCATATGCTCGGGAAGGGTTAGGAATAGGAAAAGTCCTCCCTCGGGCTCGGTCCAGCTAACGCCTTTGGGCATATACTTACGGAAGGCCTCAAGCATGGCGTCGCGCTTAATGCGGTAGCTGTCGATAATCTTCTTTAGGTTCTCGTCGAAGTAACCTTTCTCGTAGTACTTAGCGGCAATTTTCTGAACGTATGGTGATGTACAAAGGTCGGTTGCCTGCTTGGCCATCACAATCTTATCGATAACCTCTTCGTGCGCAACTACCCATCCAATACGGAATCCGGGGACAAAAATCTTGGAGAGGGTTCCCAAAAGAATTACGTGGCCTGTGCCATCGAGCTCATACATGGTGCGTTGTACCTTTCCGTCGAAACGAAGCTCGCGGTATGGGCTGTCCTCAACAATTAGTACGTCGTACTTGCGGGCCAGCGCAATGATTTCCATCCTGCGCGATTCGGGCATGGTGATACCAGCAGGGTTTTGGAAATCGGGGATTATGTATAAAAATTTTGGTTTTTCACCTTTGGCCTTCATTTTTTCAAGTTCCTGCTCCAGCAAGTCGGAACGCATACCCTTATCGTCGAGCTTAATGCCAATCATCTGTGCACCGTAGGTGCTGAATGCCGACAACCCACCAAGGTACGATGGCAATCCACAGATTATCTTGTCGCCTGGGTTGATGAAAATTTTTGGGATAAGATCCAATGCCTGCTGCGATGCGGTGGTGATTACAAGGTTGTTGATGTTGAGCTTTAGCCCCTCCTTTTGGTATCGCTCAACAAGAATTTCACGCAGTCTCATATCGCCTTCGGTGGCTCCGTACTGAAGAGCCTGAGCGCCTTCGGTGTCAAGTACTTCGCAGCTTATCTCTTTTAGCTGATCAATGGGGAATGTGTCTGGGGCAGGTAGTCCACCGGCAAACGAAATAATATCGGATCGTTGGGTTAGCTTTAGCAGCTCGCGAATGGCCGAGCGTTTCATCCCTTTGGCTGTGTTTGAGAAAACACTGTTTAAGTCGGTTACCATAGCATTGTGTATTTAAGGTTGGTATTTCAAATTGTAATCAGATAAACCTAATTATTGATAAATTAATCAAAAATATGGCTACGAAGTTACGAAACGTAACCAAAAAAGGCAAATTTTTGCATAGGTTTATTTGATAAGACTTCGCATTTCAACTTTTACAGTTGAAGGTTTTTGCCTTATTTACTAACCTAGTTTATATTAAAAGAATATAGTGCTATGCTGAAACCTTAGTATTTGAGGCTAAAGGGTGAAGAATTATGTTGGCAGTAAACAGATTCGTTTTCTATTCATCATCCTCATTGTTAACCTCAATGTGCTTGTCGTTGGTTGAGGTTTTATCATCAGCAAATCGTCTAATCTTTATGTTAAAAGCGGCCATAAAGATGCTCATAAATGGGCTGATAATATTAAAGAAAGCGTAGGGGAGATATGTAAGTACGGGTACGCCTAGCACGGCCGATTGGGTTGCTCCGCAGGTATTCCAGGGGATAAGTGCAGAGGTTACTGTCCCTGAGTCTTCGAGGGTTCGGCTAAGCACTTCGGGTTTTAGACCTCGGTCGCGGTAGGTTTTGGCAAACATTCTACCAGGAACCACAATGGAGATGTACTGATCGGATGCGGTGATGTTGAAAAATAGGCAAGTACCCACTGTTGTTGCAACCAGTGAGCCCGTTGATTGTGCAAAACGAATAACACTTTCGGTAATCCTAACGAGTAACCCTGCTGCCTCCATTACTCCACCAAAAACCATGGCCGAAAGGATTAGCCAGATGGTATTGAGCATGCCTGCCATTCCTCGAGTGCTTAAAAGATCGTTCACATCAGCATTCTCAGTCGATATGGTAATCTCCCCAAACATGCTCTTCATTATGGTAATGTAAGATGAGAATCCATAACCGGTATCTGTACCTGCAATTTGGGTAATTATTTGAGGCTGAAAAATTACCGCAAAAACTCCCCCCAAAAGTGTACCAACCATAAGCGCTGGGAGCGGAGGCATCTTATTTACAATTACAACGATTAGTATAATGGGAACCAGAAATAGCAAGGGTGTAATGTTAAAGGCATGTTCTATGGCCACCAGTGTCGATTGAACATTGGCCTCACCGCCCGAATGGTTAGATGTGAATCCCAATACAAAAAAGATAACCATGGTGATAAGTATTGATGGGCCAGTGGTAATCACCATATACCGAATATGCGTGAACAAATCGGTTCCCGCCATGGCTGGAGCCAGGTTAGTGGTGTCGGATAGGGGTGACATCTTATCGCCAAAGTAAGCACCCGAAATTATTGCACCAGCCACTACCCCGGTGCTAAAACCCAGCGCATTGCCAATTCCCAGCAGGGCTACACCAATGGTTGCTACAGTGGACCACGAACTTCCAGTGGCCAACGATACCAGTGAACAAACTACCACCGCTGCCAACAAGAATATGCTGGGGTGGAGAATTTTTAATCCGTAGTAAATCATTGCGGGGACTACACCGCTCAAAAGCCACGTTCCTGCTAGGGAGCCAATTAGCAGGAGGATAAGCATTGATGGCATTGCCGAGCTAATGCTTTTGACCACCTGTTTCCGAACATCGTACCAATTATGCCCCAGCGATACCGCCACAATCCCCCCAATACTTGCTGCTAGTAGTAAAGCAATCTGATTTGCACCCGATAGGGTGTCGTCGCCAAAAAAGTAGACATTCAATATTAGCAAGAAGATTAGGAAGAGAATTGGAATAAACGCTTGAAAGAGGGTGGGTTTACGGATGGTTGTGGTCATGTTGATAGCATTTTTTTGTGCAAATGGCTCGAAAGATAATTATTTTCTTACTCTTCACTATGCTCGGGGTGAAATGGTTTTCCATTTTTTACTTTCATTTGATGTTGACATAAAACTTAGTAGTTGGTTTATCCTATGGTAGTCAAAAAAATATGGTCGATGGTCAAAATCATTATTATAAATTGAGCGAATAGTATAAATTGCCTTGCTTTTTGTTTCCGTCCTGAATGAAACCTGTAATTCTAATTCTATGAGTGTAATAGCTTTTTCGGTTCACGATTTACCAAATGCGGCTTTTATAACTACACGCAATGGCGAAATTATTGAACATAACTCAGGTTTTTCTAGTATCCTGGGGTTCGAATCTGGTGATCTTCTGGGGAAGCAAGTTTATTCATTGGTAAGTGAAGATGATACAGAAAAGTTAAAATCACTTTTTGCCTCAATTCAGGATGGCCGATCGGGTAGGATGGAAATTACTGTTTACTCGAAAACCCATCACCTCCATACTTTCGAGTTTATTGTGTCGAGTTTAAATACTTCCGATACATCTGCTCCCAATTTTTTAATACAAGCCAATAATGTTACCCATTTTAGGCGTGTTAAGGATGAACTAAACGAACAACGCCGATTGCATAAAACCCTAGTGCAAAATCTGCCAGGAATGATGTACCGTTGTATGTACGACAGAGACTGGACAATGGAGTTTATTAGCAGTCGATGCCTCGAGATTACTGGGTACCGACCCGAGGATCTGGTAGATAACCGAAAAATTACATTCAACGAGCTTATTCATGTCGACTACCGTGATAGAATCCGCGAGCAGTGGGAGCGGGTGCTAAGCGAACGCAAATTTTTCACCCTAGAGTACCCCATTTACCATGCCAGCGGTGAGCTGCGGTGGGTTTGGGAGCAAGGGGTTGGAGTGTATAATTCCAATGACGAGTTAGTTGCCCTGGAAGGCATAATATTCGATGTATCCGGTCGCAAAAAGGCCGAGGAGGCGCTAAGCGGATCGGAGGCTATATTCAGGAAACTTGTTGAGAACGCATTCGATGGCATTTACCTTATTCGAAATCAGCGGGTAGAGTATGTTAATCAGCGATTTGTCGATATTACAGGGTATTCATTCGCGGAGTTGACGGAAGAGTCGTTCGACTTAATTAGCATACTTACCGAGGAAAGCCAGCAGTTCATTCGACAGATTATCCAAAACCGTACTGATGGAATTCCTTCGCCTAGCCATTACGAGCTGGATTTGATTTCAAAATCGGGACAGAAATGTGAGGTTGAAGTAAGCTCCGCCTCAATTGCACAAGGTAACGATATTCTTGTGCTGGGTATTGTTCGCAATATCAGCGAGCGTAAGCTTGCACAGCAGATGATTCGTGAAAACGAGGAGCAGCTTAAACTCCAGAATGAGAAGTACATTGCATTAAATAATGAGCTCACCATCACCAACGAGCGAATTGTTCAGATGAACCAGGAACTCCTGAGTGCTAAGCAAAAAGTGGAAGAGCACGATAGGCTGAAATCGGCATTTTTGGCCAACATGAGCCACGAGATTCGCACGCCCATGAACGGTATTCTGGGCTTCTCGCAGCTACTGCTTAGCAAGGATCTATCGCACGATGAGCATCTGGAGTACATTGAGATTATTCAGAACTGTGGCCATCAGCTGTTGGCCATTATCAACGATTTAATTGATATCTCCAAGATTGAGGCAAATCAAATCTCCCTCGAAACCAGGCAGGTAAGCCTCAATAGCCTAATGAACGAGCAGTTCCTGTTGTTTCACGCCAAGGCGCTCAGCCTTAACCTGGAATTTGAAAACCAGCTTGGATTGCCTAACGAGGAACCCATTGTTGAACTCGACGATGCGCGCCTCAGACAGGTGTTTTCGCATATTATCGGAAACGCCCTAAAGTTTACCACCCGTGGTAAGATATCATTTGGCTATAATGTGCAAAATGGTTTTCTGCAGTTTTTTGTCAAGGATACGGGCGTGGGTATCCCCTCAGAAATGCTGGCACCAATATTTGAGCGATTCAGGCAGGTGGAGATGGATCTCTCCCGGCAGGCTGGAGGTACTGGGGTTGGTTTATCAATTTCAAAAGCCTTGGTCGAAAAGATGGGAGGACAAATTTGGGTTGAATCGGTGCTTGGTGAGGGATCTACTTTCTTCTTTACCATTCCCTTAGTTAGGGTCGATAAGCACATCACCCATCAAAACCTGGAGGAAAGAGTTTCATTTAAGGTTAATCGAAACCCAAATATCATTATTGCCGATGATAATGAGATTAACTACATGTACCTGCGCGAGTTGCTCCGCGAACTCAGCCCAGATCTTACCTGGGCAACCAACGGCCAGGAAGTAGTGGAACTGGTTCGGGCAAATCCCGATGTGAATCTTATCCTTATGGATATTAAAATGCCTGTGATGGATGGCTATGAGGCAACCCGTGAGGTGAAAAAGTTACGGCCCAATTTACCCGTCGTTGCTCAAACTGCTTACGCACTAAGTGGCGATAGAGAGGATGCCCTAGCTGCTGGTTGCGACGATTACATCTCAAAGCCAATAAACAAGGGGTATTTCCATAAAATGATTGAACGCCTTTTAAAAATTGAATAGCGGTAATTTTCTATTTTTTTATCAGAGATTGGGCAGAAAAATTGATTAAATCAATTTTTACTTATCTTAGCCCAACGTAAAACCCTAAAATAATTCTTTTTTATGCAGAAACTCGTTGAGAAGTATTGCGAGATGCCTACCGCTGTTCGACGCCCCATGTGGCGTATTTGGCATAACATGATAATTAAGTTCGATAAGAACAAGGAAGCCGTGTTCATGAATTATGGCTACCAGAGTCTCAATGGCGATCCCAAGATTGTACTCGAGGCTAACGATGAAATAAACCGGTACTGCATTCAGCTTTACGATTTTGTGTTGCGCAGCGTAGAGGTTGAGGGAAAAGATGTGCTTGAGGTTGGCTCAGGAAGAGGTGGCGGAGCATCGTACATTACCCGCTACTTTAAGCCAAAAT
Organism: Tenuifilaceae bacterium; assembly: GCA_034003245.1. Lineage (GTDB taxonomy): Bacteria > Bacteroidota > Bacteroidia > Bacteroidales > Tenuifilaceae > Perlabentimonas. The sequence continues at coordinate 53,242 of JAVEYY010000018.1, read as the reverse complement.
CCTACACAGCCATGGATATTTCGTCAGGGGTAATAAAATTCTGTAACCAGTACCATAAGGTAGATGGACTTAAGTTTATTACCGGCGTAGCCGAGGAGCCCCCTTTCGAGAATAACTCCTTCGATATAGTAGTTAACGTGGAGTCGGCTCGATGCTACAAGAGCATTCGTAAGTTTTTTGATGAGGTTTACCGAATGCTAAAGCCTGGTGGACATTTCTGCTTTGCCGATATGATTAAAAAGGGCGAGCTTGAGCACATTCGTAAAGATCTTTTGGCCAGTGGACTCGAAATTGTTAGCCAAACAGAGATTACCCCAAATGTCGTAAAAGCCCTCGATTGTGATAATGAGCGCCGCGAAGCGATAATTTCAAAAAAAGTACCTGGATTCATGCGTAAAGCCTTCTTCCAGTTTGCCGGAACCAAGGGCACGGAGCGCTACGAATCTTTTGCCTCGGGCAAAATGGAGTACTGGACATTTGTGCTACGAAAGAACTAAAAATCTATGCCATTTTTTCAAAGCCCCAACCTACAAGTTGGGGCTTTTTCTTTTGTTAATACTAAGGTAAGTTGGAGAAATAATACGCTTTTACCTTTAATAATTCCAGCACTCTGCGTATATTTGATACAAATAATGGTTTTACCTAATTTGATTATAAATGAGTTTAAAAGGTAATAAGTTTGGCGCGTTTAAGGGTGTGTTCACCCCTTCAATTCTTACAATTCTTGGCGTTATAATGTACCTTCGCTTGCCCTGGATAGTTGGGCAGGCTGGCCTGTGGGCTACGCTGGGAATTATTCTGGTGGCACACATAATATCGGCTACCACTGGTTTAAGCGTGGCCAGCATTGCCACCGATAAGAAAGTGGAGACTGGTGGTACATACTACATGATTTCGCGAAGTCTGGGTTTACCTATTGGAGGAACTTTGGGTATTGCCCTTTTTGTTGGGCTTTCCTTTAGCGTAAGCCTTTACCTGATAGGTTTTGCCGAGACGCTGCTTACTGCTTTTGGTATTGAGTCAACTCTAAATGCAATCCGTATTACGGGCGCTGCAACGCTACTGGTTGTCACCATAATCACCTTTATTAGCACCAATCTGGCGCTAAAAATGCAGTTTGTTATTCTAGCTGTACTCCTGCTTTCGTTGGTGTCGATAGTGCTTGGTAAGCACGATATGGTTCCTCAAACAGCATTGGTGGGCTCGGCCACCAACTCGTTACCATGGATAGCTCTATTCGCCATTTTTTTTCCGGCGGTTACAGGATTCGAGGCGGGTGTATCCATGTCGGGCGATTTGGCAAATCCCAAAAAATCAATCCCATTAGGAACCATTTCTGCAATAGTTGTGGGATTGGTGGTGTACATTGGTCTTGTATTATTCTTTTCATTAACTGTCGATCGGAATGCCCTAATAAATGATTCTGGTATTCTTCTCAATATCTCATTCTATTCCCCCCTTGTGGTGGCAGGTATTTGGGGGGCAACGCTGTCGTCGGCATTTGGAAGCATACTGGGTGCACCACGAATACTTCAGGCTACAGCCATCGACCGCATCACCCCAAAAATCTTTGCAAAGGGTGTGGGCGCAGGTAACGAACCCCGAAATGCCCTGCTTTTAACTTTTCTGATTGCTCTGTCGGGAATCCTAATCGGTGAACTTAACGTGATTGCTCGGGTGGTCTCCATTTTCTTTATCATCACCTATGGATTCCTTAACCTAACCTGTGCCATCGAGAACTGGGCTGGTTCCGACTTTAGGCCTTCGTTCCGAATCCCAGCCTGGATAAGCATTATTGGAGCCATTGCCTGTTTTGTGGTGATGATCCAGCTCGATTTTGCTGCAATGGTTGGAGCAACCATTTTGCTGGGTGCCATCTTCTTGTTGCTTAAACGCAGGGAGTTGCGTTTGCAAACTGGCGATACGTGGGGTGGAATTTGGGCCTCAATGGTAAAGTTTGGACTTTTTAAACTCTCGTTATCAACAACCCGGAATCAGCGAAATTGGCGTCCCAACATTATTTTGTTCAGCGGTGGGGCAAAAGCACGCCCTCATCTAATCGATTTAGGGCGCATGCTGGTTGGTAAACAGGGTGTGTTTACAAACTTTGAACTAATCGAAAATCCTCAGAACGATGATCTTTTTGCACAGCCTGCATCGGCTAGTACCGAGATTGATCATCGAGGGAAAAGCGTTATTACCCGAAAGCACAATTGCAACAATGTGTACGATGGGATGCAGATGATTGCCCGGGTTTATGGCTTTACAGGCTTTGAGCCAAATACCATACTTATGGGGTGGGGCAAAAACTCAAAGGATAGCCAAAAATTTTGTGAAACGGCTACTCTGCTCTCCAAACTCGACTACAATCAGGTGTACTATAGCAACCCTACGACCGGAAAGTCATCTAAGCCCATACGCATCGATCTTTGGTGGAACGGAAATAGTAGAAACCTGAATTTTGGGCTAAGCTTGCTAAAGTACATAACTACCGATAACGATTGGCGTACCGCTACTGTTCGGTTGATGATAATTAACTACAATAGCGTAAAAACCGACAGTATATACGCTTTGGCCAGTCAGGCACTCGACAATTCGAGGCTAATGGGAAGCGTAAAAGTTATTAATAATGCAGTGGAGAAAATTGCCGAAGAGGAGATAATCAAGCGCGAATCGGCCGATGCAAGCATGGTGCTTGTTGAGTCAAACCAATCAAGGTTTGACGATTACACCACGTGGATCAACTATGTCAATGAAATAATTGATTTGCCTTGCTCTTCGTTGATTATTGAGGCCAACAGCAACTTTGAGTCAATAAATGCCTATACTATCCCCGATGTAAAACATCAGGATTTACAAGAGAACATACCGGCATCGGCCACATCGGTTGCCGAGCAGATTTCCTACCCACCCAAAGAGTTGCTGGCTGGTGAAATCCAAAAAATGGCATCAACCTTGGAGCATATTCAGAACGATTTTACTGTAAACTCCATTCTGTCCATTGAAAAACTCTTTGCCGAGACTCATGCCGATATGAAGGGGTTGTGTATGTGGTTAGTAGGTGCAGTGGAGAAAGGTTTGTCGTCGGCCGATCAATCGCATCACAAATCGATGGCAAGAAAAGCCCTTTCGGAGTTCACTTTTCAGGCTAAGAGTAAGCTTGGCGATTTAACTGCAATGCAATTGGCCGAAGGGCAAAACGAGTTGGAACAGGCTCTTAAGGTTTACATCCTCAAAACAGAAGAAACTTTAAACTTGCTACCCGATAAGCTGTTAGTTGGATTTTCGCGATCGGAGTTGGTGGTTAAGAGAACCGATCCATTTAGGGTGAGATTTGCAAAAATGTTGTTGATTTCGCGCGGTACTTTCTTAGGCTGGCCCATGAACAGGAGAGTTGAACTCCAAAAAGCGTCGAAATTGTTTTTGTTCGATAGTCGAATTGCGGATTTTAACAATTTCTTTACGCAATTTGGTCTCGCCTCGTATAGGTATATCTCCAATTTACGAAAAATTCTGCTCGATCTCGGAAAAACCATTGAGCATCCCACTCAGTCTGGGCTGCTAACCAAGGAAGAGCTAGATAGTATTAAGCACGATATTTCTAATCAGCTAAACGAAGTGTATGTCGATTTTTGCAGCTCGAATAAGCAAAATATTGCCACACTTAACGATTCACTCCAGAAAATTCTTCAGCGTTTAAGTTTTGTGTTGGGTAAGCCCGAGTCGAGCCTATTACTCCGGCCTTTCCAGCGGTTTGTTCAGAAAGAGGTAACTTCAGCTCCCGACATCGAAAAGGCCCCACAGGTTTGGTATACAAACCTTAAACTTTACGTGGGCAAGGTGCATGTGGAGTATCTGCTGATGTCGCTAAAGTATCGATTCTCAATAAAGATAGCCCGGCAGGTTGATGAACTTAATACCTGGACAAGGAATAATCTGCTTAAAGCAATAGAACAGGCCCGCTTACTGCTAAGCGAAATGAAAACCTCAAGTGAAGTTCCCGATATATCACCTCTGCTAAAGCGGATGAACGGATTTGGCCGTCCCTTGATGCAGAATCGTTTCGAGGATCTTTTCCGCGAGGTAAGCGAGGTGGTTTCCGAACTTCCTGAAGAAGTTGAGGTGAACAGCGATCAGTTTTTTAGCGATTTGGATAAAGGCCTTTTCTTACCAAGTGATTCTCGTAGCGTACCCCTACGACGAAAAGTCGAGCTTTATGTAGGAATGGAGTTTGTTAGCAAAGCTAGGGTTGCTATGGAAACTGTTTCCGATTCGCTCAAAACCTCGTCGGATAAGCTAAGGGATAAGATCCGGTTGGCTGCATTTAATATTGAAAATATTGCTTCGCATGACGATAACCTTGCATCTGATGTCGCATTAGTCAACAATCAACGTAGTAAACTTTTTGGTGAACTGCTCAAGGAGATTAGTGTGGAGGAACAGAAGATTATTGTTGCGATCCATGAGTTTGAGCGGAATCTCAATCAATTTCTCCAGGGTTCGCTTGAGCCTCTTCAGCAAATTATTCACACCAAGCTAGTAACCGATCCTAAGTCGAGAGCTAAAAGGAAAACTCACAAATCATTTGGCTGGTTATCGCAATTTTTCAAGAGTATAGGCAGCTTTACCAACCGGCAGCTGGTTTCGATACTATACTCCCAAAGCGAAGGCTTAATGTTGGCCAAAAGATTAACTAAACTCGAGAAGGATGAAAAGTTGAGCAACCAGTCAATTCACGATGTGCTAATGGCCTTGTCGGGTGTAAGGGAGGTGCAAAAAAAGATACCATTTTACTATGCCAACCTTTTTTCGGGCAGCACAACCCTTAACCGTGAACTTTGGGTCGATAGACCCCATGAGCAGGCGATAGCCGAGCAGATAGCAAGTCGCTATAGAAAAGGATTTTCCGGGGGATTGTTAATTACAGGTTTACGCAATGCAGGCAAAACTACGCTCTCCAAGTTTATTGCAAAGGCATACTTTCCACAATACAGTCTTCACGTGGTTAAACCGCCTATTGGCGGTTCTGCAAGCCTCGAGGTGTTTAACGAGGCGCTGCGGAGAGCCCTTAAAACCGATGCTACTCCTTGCGATTTCTTACGTTCTCAAACTCAACGTAAGGTTATAATCATTAACGACCTAGAACTATGGTGGGAACGGCACGAAGATGGACTAAGCGTTTTGCAACAGATTGTTAATCTTATCGAATCCTTTGGCTCATCATATTTCTTTATTATCAACTGCAATAGCATTGCCTACCAGCTAATTAATCGGGTTGTTAGGTTCGATCAGGTTTTCATCGGTCGTATCGAGTGTCAGCCTTTCGATGCTAAAGATTTGAAGGATTTGGTAATGTCGCGACACCATACAGGTGGGCTAAGCTTAGTGCTTAATGGTAAAGCTGAGAATGAACTATCGGAGTGGAATTATGCCAGTTTTTTTAATAAGTTCTTTAATGTTACCAGCGGTAATCCGGGGTTCACCCTTCAGCTATGGCTGAAGAGTATAACCCGCTTGTCGGGTAAAACGGTATACCTAAAAACTCCTGTATTACCAAATACTTCAGGTCTTGATAATATTGGAGAAGACCTGTTAATGGTAATTCTTCAGCTGATTGTTCATCGCCGATCCAATTCAACCCGATTGGCTCGAGTACTCAGGTTATCGGAGCAAAAAGCAGAATCGCTTTTAGTTGAGATGAAAAGAGCAGGATTAGTAGAGGAGCGATTCCCTACAGTATATGCGGTGAATAGCCTACTTGAACCTTACCTGCTCGAAGTTTTAAAGGATAAGGGTTTTTGTTAACTTTATAATGTGTGAGGCCATGAAGATTTATTTCCTGTTTTTTGCCCTTGGGCTATTTTTAGTTCTGCGATTTACCTCACGGCTGCTCAATACCATGTCAGCAAAGCAGAACATACGGCGCATGCTGTTGAGAATTTTTCCCCTTTTTGAATTTTTGGTGTGGCTAGGATTTGGTCTGTGGGGTTTAAACCTTATGCTTAGCGATTACACATTTTACTCAACACTAGTGGTTGCCCTTGTAATAATTCTGGTTGTAATTGTGGGATGGTACTTTCTTCGCGATTTTGTGGCAGGAGTAATTCTGAAAACCGAGGTTCCCTTCGAAATCAATCAGCAGATTAAAACGGCTACGCATAAAGGAACTCTCCAAAAAGCCGGTTATCGAAGTGTTGAGTTGATCGACGATAAAGGTGAAGTTATCAAAATTCCCTTTTCCCAACTTTCATCCTCCTCGTTCTCGGTTGTCGATATCAATAGCCAACAGGGGCACGAGGTGCTGCTAAAGGTTAAATCCGATATTTCGTTCGATACCCTTAGCAGGAGCATTAAGCAGTCTCTGTTGTTGTTACCCTGGGTGTCGGTAAATAGGGAGCCCTGTATTAAGGAGATTGAGCATATCGATAATTCCTCGGTTATCGCTGTTTTCTTTCATACCGTTGGAGACCAATCCCCATCGAAAGTTGAGCATTACCTTAGAAGTAAGTTTGAACGATAAAAGTTTTTAAGCATTTTGTGGTTTTGTGTAAACCTTCTTTTTTTGGCTCAACATTTCAGCGCCTTTATGTGTTACTTCATTTGAAATAATTAATGAATAAGTAGAATCGATGAGTACAGTTGAAATAGTGTTGCCCGCCATGGGCGAGGGAATAATAGAGGCCACAATTACTCGATGGCTAGTTGGTGTTGGCGAACATGTTGCAGAGGATCAGTCGCTTGTTGAGATTGCAACCGATAAGGTTGATTCCGAAATACCATCCCCTGTGGCAGGTAAGGTTAAGGAGTTTTTTTTCAAGGAGGGCGAAACACCACAGGTTGGGCAGGTAATTGCAATTATTGAAGCCCAAGGCGAAGGTGCGGTAGAAAGTACATCTCCCAAAACTATTCAAACCGATGCTCCCATTCCTCAAAAGGTTGCTGTTGAGAATACTAAATCAGTAGAGAAAATACCTGAAAATATTGAACCCGCTGGATTTCCCGCCTTAAGCCCACTGGTTCGTAGTATAGTTAAAAAGGAGGGTATAAGTCCTAGTGAGTTAGATCACGTTCAGGGCACTGGATTAAATGGTCGAATTACCCGCGACGATATTCTGTCCTATATTACTCGACGTGGTAAGGTTGTTGAAAAACCTAAAGCTCCTGAAAAAGCACAACCCTTTACCGATGCTGGTGCAAGGGTAGAGGTAGTTCACATGGATAGAATGCGCAAGCTTATTGCTGACCATATGGTGATGTCGAAACAAACATCAGCCCATGTAACCTCATTTATTGAGGCCGATGTGACAAATCTGGTGAATTGGCGAAGCGCCGAAAAGGTTACTTTCGAAAAGAGAGAGGGGCATAAGCTAACCTTAACCCCATTGTTTGTTGAGGCCACAGCGAAAGCCCTAAAGGAGTTTCCGGTGGTGAATAGTTCTGTGGATGGCGATAAGATTTTACTAAAGCGCGATATCAATATTGGCCTTGCTGCTGCACTTCCCAATGGCAATCTTATAGTTCCAGTGATTAAAAATGCCGATAAGCTAAACCTGGTTGGACTTGCAGAAAAAGTTAATGATTTAGCCCTTCGTGCCCGAAACAATAAACTACAGCCCGATGAAATACAGGGTGGAACCTTTACCATCACCAACCTTGGCATGTTCGACACGCTAACAGGTACCCCAATAATTAACCAGCCGCAGGTGGCCATTCTGGCCATTGGAGCCATTACTAAGCGTGTTGTTGTGGTTGAGTCGCCCATGGGCGACTCGCTGGCCATCAGGCAAATGACCATGCTGTCGCTTTCCTACGACCATAGGGTTGTTGATGGTGCTTTGGGAGGAATGTTTCTTAAAGCTGTTCGCGATTACCTTCAGGGATTTGCTGGAAACTAATGCAGAAAACCTTTGCAAAAGAATTAATTTGAGTATACTTGGGTGTCTTACATGACCAATATCAGCTTTCCAGTTGATGCCAAACCACATCATCTATATAATTTTTGTCATAAACAGAATTTACTTTTACGTATCCAAACTCGTTGGTTCGTCGATTAATTTGACAAGTTAACCTAACTCATTCAATAATTTTAAAGTAAGTTTTTGCTAAATGTATAATTTTTGTTTACTTTGACAACGAAATCTGTTTGTCAGCGAAAGATTTAGTGGGTATTATGGAACGATTGAGCAGTTTTTAAAAGTTGTTGATGAGAAAAATTTTACACTTAACCATTTTTTCTTTACTTCTTACCATGTCGGTACAGGCTCAAAGGGCTTCGTACTTTAGGCGTTTGTTTGTTGATGCCGAGTACTACTTTCTTTATGAGGATTACCGCGATGCCTTGCCTTTCTATCTTGAGCTTCATAATGCCTACCCCGATAATGCCAACATATCATACCGAATAGGCCTTTGCTATCTTAATATACCCAACGAGAAGCATAAGTCAATTCCTTTCTTTGAGAAGGCAACCAAATCGATAACTCAGACATATAATGAGGGTTACTTTACCGAAACCCAAGCACCACGTGAGGTTTACCTGCACTACGGGCGAGCGCTTCGAATACTGAACGAGTTCCAAAAATCCAACAATGCTTTTGCTAAGTACTCCAGCTTGCTTACCGATGCCGATAGTATTGCTAAAACTATTGTTGGTAAAGAGTTGATGTCACTTGCGCTGGCTCAAGATTACATTGAAAATCCTATAGCAGTTAAGTTCACTTCTGCCGGACGTAACGTAAACACTCGATTCTCCGAAATTAATCCTGTTGTTTCGGCCGATACAAGCCGAATGGTGTACACATCGGTGCAGCAGTTTTACAGTGCAATTATGGTTGCCAACAAGCGAGCCAAGGTTTGGTCGTTTCCGCTCAATATCAACAGTCAAATTCTTGCCGATGGCATAATTAGCACGGTGGGTATGTCGGCCGATGGTTTTACTGTACTTTTTTCACGAAACGACAACGACGTTTTTAACCTTTACACCAGTAAGTACGATCCTGTAAAGGATCAGTGGGGATCCATAAGCCGATTGCCCAAGGAGATTAACAGCCGAAACTGGGAAAACTACGCCTCCTTTAGCCCTACAGGCGATACCATCTACTTCTCGAGTAACCGTCCGGGTGGCTCTGGTGGTTTCGATCTCTACCAGTCCATTCGAACTCCAACAGGATGGTCGGTTGCGGTTAATCTGGGAGGAGTACTTAACTCGCCATTCGATGAAATTGCACCCACTGTTTCGTCCGATGGTAAGCGCCTTTTCTTCTCATCCAAAGGGCATGGGTCTATGGGGGGATACGATATTTTTGTGTCCGAGATGGTGAATGGCCGATGGGGAAGACCTGTGAATCTGAGGTATCCCATTAATACTACCGACGACGACGTGTTCTACTTTCCCATTAGCAATGGGTCGTCGGGTTATGTTTCGCGGGTTTTACCTCAAAGCTTTGGCGAAAACGACATATACCTTCTCGAGTTCGATCTGGACAGCCTAATTAAGGCTAACCGTAGGCCAGAGTTTCTGTCGCCACTAATTGATGCTACGGGGTATTAAATCTAAACCAAACTTTTTTCTCACATTAATCTTATCGGTTTTACAGTAAAGTAAGAGATAACATGTAATTTCGAACATTGTGGTTTTCCTATCCGTGGTAGTGATTCGGAAAAATTGCTATATTTGATCTAATTTTCAGAAATTCAATTAAATCAATGTTTAAGCTTCGCGTTGTAACCATTACTCTTGCCCTGTTTGTAGCCTTTGCGGTTCAGGGTCAATCGCGTCAGGTGGCCGATGATACATATAAAGATGCCAATGCCTACTTCTACTTTGAGGATTACGAGGAAGCGTTGGCGCTATATCTCAGCATATACAGCTTGTATCCCGATAATGCTAATCTTGATTATCGAATTGGATTATGCTACTTGACCATTGTTGGCAGCAAGCATAAGGCCATTGAGCATCTCGAGAGGGCTTCAAGAAATGTTTCACGTCGGTATAATCAGAACTCAATTCGTGAGGTCAGGGCACCAATCGATGCCATTTTTTATCTGGGCAATGCTTACTTTAGTGATAATCAGCTCGACAAAGCATTGGAGGCTTACGAGCAATTTCAAAGTCAAATACGACGCGAGGGGCAGTACGATATGGCGTATCTGAACCATCAGATTGAGGCCGTTCGCAAATCAAAGATGGTTCAGAATTACCCAGTGAACTTTCTGCGAAGCAACCTGGGAGCGGTTATTAATAATCGTTTTCCCAACTTTAATCCTGTAATCTCTGGCGATGGTAACACTTTGGCCTACACAACCCGTGAACGGTTTTACCAGGCAATTATGGTTGCCCGGAAAATGGGAAAAAGTTGGGGAAAGCCCGCAAACATTACCCTCGATTTGGTGGTTGATGGCAATTGCTCAACCCTTTCGCTGTCATACGATGGCAATGAACTTTACCTTTTTAAGGACGATAATCACGTGGGGAATATCTACGTGTCGAATTTTGTGAACGGGGCATGGACACCCATGCGAAAGCTCAATGAGAATATCAACACTGAGTTCTACGAAACCCATGCCAGCGTTTCGGCCGATGGCCGCATATTATTCTTTGTAAGTAATCGGGCGGGAGGGTTTGGCGAACTCGATATTTGGGTTTCGGAGCGCGAAAAGGGAGGCGATTGGGGACCCGCTAAAAATTTAGGGCCTAACGTAAATACTCGCTTCAACGAGAACACACCCTTCATTACCCATGATGGAAACATGCTGTTTTTCAGCTCCGATGGACATCATGGTGTGGGTGGTTACGATATTTTCTTTGTTCAGCGACAAGCCGATGGCAAGTGGTTAACTCCAGTAAACATAGGGTATCCAATTAATACTCCCGATGATGATCTGTTCTATCAACCCCTTGGTGATGGGGCAATTGGCCTGATGGCCGTTCACGATCCCACTGGTTTTGGTGAGAAGGACATAACACAGATCGAGATTTTCCTTCCTAAGTATCAACGGAGCATTGTTACAACTTCCGATTTTTTTGCTCGAAAAACCAGTCTGCCCCAACGTACCCTGGTAATCGATACTGTTGCTGTTGCAGGAGTAGCCCTTATTGATCCTTCAAAACCTGAGCATCGTGATTATGTTGATGAGGATAAGTACTTTACCCTGTTTTTTGATGGGAAACCTTACGATCTAAGGGATCAATCCAAGGAGATACAAGCGCTTAGAGCAAAGCTTACACCAATTGCACAGCGCGATACAATTAGGCCTTTACGATTGGCTCCAGTTCCCCAGCCGGATAAGGCGATACAGTCAAGTTATACTTACGACGATACTGATGAGCAGTCCAGCGTAATTTTAGCTGCAATGGATTCCATCATGAAAGGTCAAAGGGGAATAGTTACTATACCTTCAACTTCGAGCAAAACCGATACTGTAGATATTGGGGTTCTATTACCTCACCAATCTAAAACTGAAGTTTCGATTCAGGAGAAGAAAGCTCTTGTGGATATAATCCGTAAGCTTTCCAAAAGTGATAATGACTCCTTAATCGTTGATATTTTGTTGAGTTCATGGGACTCTAATCCAGCGGTGCAAAAGAAGCAGCTTGCCGAACTGGTTCTTCTGCTCGATTCATTGGGCGAGTCCGATGCCTACGGTGCCGTGTTTGCTAAGCTAATCGATTTGGTGAGCATTAAATCCGTTGAGGGAGTTTACCGACAATCACGAAAAATTGCTCAAACCACCTACGACGAGGATTTCTTTTTCCGCCTACAACGCCTTAAGCGAAATGCTTCGCCGGGTTTGGTCGTACTTTTTGATGAGGCAATAATCACACAACCTAGTATATCATCGTTTAGTTCCCTTTTAGAGTACCTACAAAACCTAGACGACGATAAGTTTAAGCCTTATACAAAGGAATTTATGATGCTTTTACTTGAGTCGTCGTTAAATAGCTACTTCGAGTTATCGGATGAGCACCAGCAGGAACTGCAGAAGATGGTAGAGCCCAAACCAAACCCACTAAGGTTGACGTTAGTCATTCTACTATTTGTGTCGTTAATTGTTTTTGGGCTTATCTACTTGAAAAAGCAGATGAGAGGCTAGCAATTAGCTGATAATTATTTTTGCAGGAAACGGTTTTAGACCTTACTAAATGATTTGATATAAAATGAGTTCAAACACCCTCGAGAATAGCGTAGTTAAGCTAAGAGCACCTGAGCCTAGCGATCTCGACTTACTATATGCATGGGAGAACAATATGGAGATTTGGCGGGTGAGTAATACCATAACCCCATTTTCGAGGTATATTTTAAAGCGGTACATCGAGACCTCGCACCTCGATTTATGGGAAACAAAGCAGCTAAGGTTAATTATAGAGGCTAAAACCCAAAGTTCGCTTATGCATGTTCCGGTTGGATTGGTGGATGTTTTTGAGTTTGATCCATTTCATCTGCGTGCAGGTATAGGCATACTTATTGCCAAAAAGGAATACCGGCAAAAAGGCTATGCTACCGAAGCCCTAAATCTGCTTACCCGTTACTGTTTCGAAACCCTTCAGCTCCATCAGGTGTTCTGCAATATTTCGGCCGATAACACAGTGAGCCAGCAGCTATTTAAAAATGCAGGATTTGTAGAGGTGGGGGTAAAGAGGGAGTGGCAAAAACGACCCGAAGGTTGGGCCGATGAGATTATGCTGCAGCTAATTAATCCGCTTAGTAGCATCAACAAGAGCTAGCTATTCGTAAAGCCACCTCATACTCTGGAATTTCCTGAATGGAGTTAAAACTCCGGTTAGCAAGATCAATCTGACTGCAAAAATGGTTTAGCCCATTAGTTACCACTAAAAGCGGAGCTTGTAGCGAAAGGTTGTATCGTGCGGCCTGAGCGTAGGTTTCGTTGGTGATTTTTACTGACGGCGATTTGCATTCGACCACCATCAAGGGTAATCCGCTCCTGTTAAATACAACAATATCGGCGCGTTGTTGCATGCTGTTAATCGTAACGGGCAGCTCAACAGATATCAATCCTGCAGGATATCCTTTATACTCTGTTAGGTAGTTTATAAAGTGCTGACGAACCCACTCCTCGGGGGTAAGCGCCACATATCGTTTGCGTAAGCTGTCGAATACTTGAAGTTGCCCATCAGCCTGTCGGGTTTTTATTGGATATTGAGGGAGATTAATTGGCAACTGCATTGAATGAGTTTTGCGTGTAGATTGGCAAAGTTAACAACTCTTCGAAACGAAAGCACCCCAAGTGTGCCTGAGGCACGAAAAAAATTGTATTTTTGCCCGAAATTGCCCAACATCTACATTAATGGGTACGTGCACAAGATTAATCTAAAAATCAACTATATGAAAACTAAAGAGGAAATTGTTAAGAATTGGCTTCATAGGTACACCGGGCAAAAGCTCGAGGATTTTGGCGAGTATATTCTCCTTACCAACTTTAGAGCATATCTCGAATTTTTTGCCAACTATCATAATGTGAATATTGTTGATCCATTATCGAATATGCCTTGCGCTACAGCCGATGGTATAACCATGATAGACTTTGGTATGGGAAGCCCCAATGCGGCAACCATAATGGATTTGCTGAGCGCAATTCAGCCAAAGGCAGTTCTTTTTCTCGGTAAGTGTGGTGGATTAAAAAAGAAAAATGAACTGGGTGATTTAATTTTACCCATAGCAGCCATTCGTCACGAGGGAACATCCAACGACTATATGCCTCCCGAGGTTCCTGCATTACCCGCGTTTAACCTGCAACGTGCAGTTTCTAGTATTATCCGAAATCACAACCGCGACTACTGGACAGGGACTGTGGTTACCACCAACCGCAGGGTGTGGGAGTACGACGAGGAGTTTAAGGAGTATCTCCGCATGATCAGGGCAATGGCCATCGATATGGAAACCGCCACAATTTTTACCGTGGGCTTTGCCAACGAGATTCCGGTTGGTGCGCTGCTGCTTGTTTCCGATCAACCCATGATCTCAACCGGAGTTAAAACCACCGAGAGCGATAAAATCATTTCTAATCTCTTTGTTAATGATCATATCCTTATTGGCATTGAGTCGTTGCATGAGCTTAAGAACGAGGGAAAATCGGTGAAACATCTACGTTTTTAATAATCCAACTTTTCCATGGCCAAGCGAAAAACCATTGTCGATACTACTGAGGAAATTATTGACGATCTCCGAAAGAAGATATACAAGCCAGTGTATATTCTAACGGGCGATGAGCATTATTACATCGATGTGATCTCCGATTACATTGCCGACAACGTGCTGAGCGACTCGGAGAAGGCGTTTAACCAAACCGTGCTTTACGGTAAGGATATCGATGTTAACGCCATTATAGAGATATCGAGACGTTTCCCGATGATGGCTAATCAGCAGGTGGTAATTGTGAAGGAGGCGCAGCAGGTTAAGAAAATGGAGGATCTGGAGATTTACTTTAAGGCTCACCAGAAATCAACCATCCTAGTTGTTTGTCATAAGCTGGCTCCTGGTGCCAAAGTGGGGGAGAAACTAAAGAAGGTTTACGCGCTTGGGGGCAAAATAGGGCTCCAAATGGAGTCAAAGCGGTTATACGATTATCAGATTCCGGCCTGGATAACCGATTACCTAACACAGAAAGGGATTGGCATTTCGCCCACCTCGGCTGAGCTGCTCCGAGATTACTTGGGCAATGACCTCAGCAAAATTGTAAATGAGCTTCATAAGCTCATTATCACGCTGCCCGAGGGCAATAAGAAGATTACCACCGATCACATTGAGCAGAACATTGGAATTAGCAAGGATTACAATAGGTTTGAACTTACCAAAGCCCTTGGAACTCGCGATGTGGTTAGGGCAAACCGTATTGTCGATTACTTTGCCAAGAACCCGGGGCCTAACCCAATGCTGCTTTCCACAATGGCCATTCATCAGTTCTTTATCAAGGTTTTTAAATATCACTTTTTACTCAATAAGTCGGAACGCGATGTGGCCGTTCAACTCGGGGTTAATCCATTTTTTGTTTCCGATTACACCAGGGCAGCACGGATTTACAACCCCAAAAAATGCGTTCAAATTTTTGAACTGCTCAGGGAGTACGATCTCCGGTCGAAGGGGGTTAACAACGATAGCGTTGATGGTGGTGAACTACTAAAGGAACTGGTGTTTAAAATTTTGCACTAGAAAATCGATAGCACAATACAATGACTATAGTAATAATTGCAATTACAGCGGTTGTGTCGTTTTTGGCGCTTGGCAACAGGGCTTTAATGGATAAACTGTTGCTTAGCCCATATAATACAATCCACCGTAAGCAGTGGTACCGTTTGGTTTCGCATGCTTTGGTACACGCCGATTTTTTTCATCTGCTGGTTAATATGATTGTGCTTCTATCATTTGGCCTAGCTGTTGAGAGCATCTTCGGGCAACTCAAAACTCTTCATGTAATCGGGAGCCCAACCGTGCATTTCCTTACGCTTTACATTGGAGGCACTGTACTTAGTTGCCTGTCGACCCTGCATAAGCATAAGGATAACTACTACTACCAAGGAGTGGGTGCTTCGGGAGCTGTTTCGGCTGTGGTTTTTACAAGCATTTTCTTCCGCCCCTTAGACAAGCTGTATATTATGGGCATTTTGCCCCTACCAGCAATTGTTTTTGGCGTAGGGTACTTGATTTACTCGCACTACATGAGCCGTAAATCGAACGATAATATAAATCACGATGCGCACTTTGTTGGGGCGGTGTTTGGTTTTTTATACCCCATTCTTATCGATCCTAGCTTGATTAAAGTTTTTTTAAACGAGTTAGGCTTATGATAAATTACACGCTTTCGTTTCACGACTTAAGTACTACCGAATCCAACTATAACTATGTAGTGATTGTGACTCAGCATAAGGGCAAGCAGGTTTGGCTACGAAAGCATAACGCAACTACATGGGAAGTTCCGGGTGGCCATGTTGAGGCAGATGAAACACCCGAAATGGCTGCCCAGCGAGAACTTTGGGAAGAAACTGGCGCTATCGATTTTACGCTAAAACCGGTTTGCGATTTTTCTATCAGTAATAATGGAAAGCAAAGCTATAACCGGCTCTTTTTTGCCGATATCATATCCTTTGGGCCATTACCCAATTTTGAGATTGGGGAGGTGGCTTTTTTCGAAACGCCACCATCATCCTTAACCCACGGTTTGGTTCAGCTCGAATTGACAGAAAGGGTGTTTTTACAGCTTGGGGTCGATCAAAATACGTAGAAGCATGGAGGGTAGGCAGTACGTTTGGGTAAATGGAGAGTTTTTACGAGCCGATCAGCCGGCAATAACGCTTGACAACAGAGCTTTTGCCTATGGCGATGGTTTCTTTGAATCGATTTACGCCTATGGAACCGAGGCGAAATTTCTGCATCATCACTTTGCGAGGATACTAAAAAGTATTATTCTCCTTGGAGATGAACGCCCTGGATATTTAACACAGGAATTTCTAAGTAAAGAGATAACTCGATTACTTAATAAGAACCGAATTTTTGGGAGCGCTCGTGTTCGGGTAACCTTTGTGCGAAATCAGGGGGGGCTCTACACGCCAACTAATAATACGATAAGTATTTACATGCAGGCTCAAGAGCTAACAAAAAACTATTACCCTTTAAACAGCAAGGGTTTGGTTATCGATATTTATAGCGATATCCGCAAACCAATTAATATCCTTTCGCCGATAAAAAGTTGTAATGCCCAGCTTTACGTTATGGCTGGACTGTACAAGCAACAGCTTGGAGTTGACGATTGTTTACTGATCAATGACCAGAATCGTATTGTCGAGGCCATTTCGTCCAATGTATTTCTGGTTCTGAATGGTAAAATTTACACACCATCGCTCGACGAGGGATGTGTTGCTGGCGTGATGCGCCAGGTAGTAATAGATATTGCCGCAAGGCAAGGTGTAAAGGTGTATAGCAATGCTAGTATTGAACCCGAAATGCTTTTAGATGCCGATGAGTTGTTTTTGACAAACGCCATTAGCGGCATTACCTGGGTAGTTGGGTTAAAGCAAAAACGTTACTTCGGGATAATAGGTAAACGTTTAAGCGAAGCTTTAAACGCTGAGGTTACTAGTTAAGCGATGGATTTAGTGGATAAATAGTCCAAGGTTTATATCTTGGCCCCATCTGGTGAACTACCCTGCTCCATAGGTCATCCTTCCCAGCCATAATCTGCACAATATCCAGTTCTGAAACCACCCAGCTATTCTCTTTTAACTCATCGGCCAGCTGATTAACACCCCACCCGGAGTAACCAACAAAGAAACGAATTTGCCTAGTGGTGATTTTTTGTTGTTTCACAAGCGCTTTTACTGCTTCAAAGTCGCCACCCCAGTAAAGCCCGTCAGCAACTGGGTTGGTGTCGGGAATAATATCCCCCACAGTGTGAATAAAGTGGATGCTATTGGGACTTACAGGTCCTCCTATGGAAACGAGCGCGGGAAAACTTGGAAAATCGGGGATAATTTCGCTTAGCTTAATCTCAATAAGATTATTTAGAACGTAACCTATCGATCCGCTCTCGTTATGTTCCACCAGCAGGATTATGGCTCGCTTAAAGTATTGATCCATCAATCCTGGCTCGGCAATAAGCACACGCCCTTCCTTGGGGGCAATCGGATTGTGCTTTATCTTGAAAAAATCAATATGCTTTTCCATCTTGAGTGCCATTAGGGGTTGATGCTACAATAATTGTCGTAAAGGTTTTGCGGATTTGCTGCTAAAGTTTCATCGATATTAAACTTAAAGCTATCACTTAAAACCAAGTGCATAATGGTTTAACAAATGGTGTGCCAATCAAATTTTATGACATCATGCCAATTATGATGCTTCCCCTTGGCGAAATAAATAGCAAATAATTGAAACTAAACTTCTATTACCGTTGAATTAAGTCGGTAATATCCACGGCAACTTCAACCACTTTTAGCGGTACTCCATCGTCGTTGAAGATTGGGTAACAGTGTGCCTTTACGGTAAAAATTTCGCCTTTCTTGTTGCGTCGTGTTAGGATGCTCTTAAATGGCTTGTTGTTTCGCATGTCGTCGAGGAACTGGTTGTACTCCGCCGATGAAGCAACATCTTTATGCTCAAAGAGGATGCTATGATGTTGTCCCAGTAGTTCCTCCTTGGAGTAACCAGTAATAGAGCAAAGCAGTTGGTTAACGTATGTAATTATGCCCTTGAAATCGTATTCAATAACAATGGCCAGGCCACCTATGGCCTCCATGGTCCAGACAATCTCCTTCTCCTTGCGGCTCATCTCCTCCTGCGTAGCCATAAGTTCTTCCATGTTCTGGCGCATCTCCTCCTCCTGGGCAAGCATTTCTTCTGCTTGCTGTTGGGATTGTTCCAGCAGGTAACGGGTTTTGGCATTAATTTTTACGGTGCCAATGGTAGAGGCAATGCTCTCGGCTACTTTCTCAAGGAAATCGATCTCAAACTGTTCAAAGATCTTAAAGGCAGCCACCTCAATTACTCCCATAACCTCATCGGCTTGTTTAAGGGGAACCAGCAATAGGCAATTTGGATCGGCTTCGCCCAGACCCGATGAGATGGTGACAAAGTCTTTGGGGATCTCGGTTAGGAAAATTGTTTCTCCCTCAAGCGCGCAAGCGCCAACCAGCCCTTCGCCCATCATAATTTGCATGTCAATATACTTCTTGCGATCCCATGCGTAAACCGATTTGGTTTCAAGGGCTATATTCTTCTTGTCGTCGTCGTTTTTCAGGAATAGTGCGCCCTGATTTCCTCCCACATACTTAACCAGATGCTTAATCACCTCGTCGGCAAGTTTTTGAAGATCATCGTTATTGTTGCGGAGCAACTCGGCAAACTGAGTGAAACCCTCGTTAGCCCATGTTCGCTTCTTGTCTTCGGCAACTCTTTTCTCCTCTTCGATCTTCGCCTTCTTAAGGCTGTTGCGCATGTCGAGCAGCGATTTGCCCAGCACATCATTTTCGCCTAGTAGTTCAAGGTCGCTCTCCAGCTGCCCCTTTCCGATATCGTTAGCAAAGGTAGTTTTCTTGTTTAGCCCCTCAATGGAGATATTCAAGGCTGTGGCCATATCCTCAATCTCATCGCCCGAGGTAAGATTAAGAATTAAATCGCTTGAAATTTCACCTTGTCGCATTCGGTTAAGCGACTTTGTAATCCTTACTATTGGGCGAGTTAGACTATTCGAAACAAAAACCAGCACAAGCATCAGCAGTAGCAAGCCTCCTGCGCCTACTAGCATAGATACTCGCTGACTCTCGTCGGCACGCTCAGTGATTACGCTCATGGGTATGCTAAGCGCCAACGACCATGCAGAGTAGGAATCCCCCGCCTTAACAGGGGCAAAGGTGATGTAGTGCGCCTCACCGTTTTTCCCATTGCGTATATAGCTGTGCTCGACGCCTTCCTTAATTATTATCTCAAGATTTTCGTTGTCGTAATCATCGCCTAAGTAATCCTTAACGGCTGTATTTATAAGTTCCTTATTCCTGTGAGCTGCAATTACACCCTGTTCCGACAGTAGAAATGCAAAACTCCCCTGCACGGGTTCAATCTTTTCGATTGTTTGCTGCAGACTCTCGAGGCTGATATCAAAACCTACAAGACCCATGTACTTTCCATTTATCTGGATTGGAGATGCAATGGTGGTCATAAGAACCTGTTCGCTCTTACCCTTCTGAATCTCATCGAAGTAGGGTTCCCATAATCCTTCCTGGTTTCTCTGCTTAAATGCGCCATACTTGTCGGGGTCTCTACTCATGCTGCGCTCATCTATAGTACTCAGAATGTCATTGTTATCTCTCCAAACGGTCATGCAGTGCCGGCCATGATCCTTCAGGTAGTTTGGCACAAAGCCATAGTATTCCCAGCTATCCCAAATGGAGTAAACATGCTTGTTCCCCTCAAGAACAGGTTTGTACATCCGCATAAAAAGGCTTTGCCATTGGCTGGCAGGTATTTCCTGATATACAGTAAAAGCTTGCGCAAGTGTGCGGGTAACGGCTAAATCTCGTTCGAACTCCTTTTCAATTTCCTCAGCCGCAATTTTTGCTGTTTGGCGAGCGTTAAGGAGTGCGTCGTCGAGCATAGCGGTACGCGAGCTCATAACAATGTAGCCAACTGCCACTACGTAAAGAACCATTGATGCGCTTAGCACCGAAAGAAATATCTTTTGCCTGATTTTCAATTTAAGTCTCATAGGGGAAAGATTCTATAACGCAATTCATAAAATTCGGCTAAACTTAAAGTGTTTTGGCGAATATTCAAAGAATTTTGAAGAGATTAGCAGGTGTACATAGAAAAAAGTTAATTTTATTGCACTTTATATTTGAAACTGTAGTGTTATCAACTAATTCTAAAAATGATGAAATATCTATACTTTATTGTCCTACTGGCTTTTTTTGCCTGTAACAGAGGGCATAATCTCGATAATTTGATTGATGCCAACCAGATTGAGCAGGATATTTTGATTTTAGCCTCCGATAGCCTCGAAGGCAGGGCGCCCATGACTGTTGGCGAGCAAAGAACTTTGGCTTACCTAACTCATAGAATGAAGGAGATTGGCTTAGAACCTGCTTTTGGCGATAGTTACCTGCAGGAGGTACCGCTAGCCGAGATCACCTCTGAGGTGCAGGATCGAATTGTTATTTCAAGCGGAAAGAAAAACCTTGAACTTATTGAGGGCGAAAACTACACCCTTTGGAGTCCATTGCTAAAAAGCAATTTCGCTTTGCGAAATTCAGAACTAATTTTTGCCGGTTTTGGGATTGTTGCCCCAGAGTATGGTTGGAACGATTTTGATGGAATTGATCTTGCTGGAAAAACCGTTGTGGTGCTGGTAAACGATCCTGGTTTTCATACTGGTAATAACGATCTTTTTAACGGAAACGCCATGACCTTTTATGGCCGTTGGCCATATAAGTTTGATGCTGCAAACCTGAGTGGTGCTGCTGGATGCATAATTATTCACGAGGATAAAGCGGCGGGCTATCCCTGGAGCGTTGTGGACAGAAGTGGTAACAATACCGAGTACTACCTTAATAACGAATCGCTAAGGCAAAATACTTGCGGCGTTAATGGTTGGATAACCCGCGAAACCGCAATTCAGCTGTTTGAACTTTGCGGAATGGATTATGAGCAGATGAAGAGCCGAGCTACCGAGCCAGGCTTTAAGCCTGTAACCATGAATGCAAACTATAGCGTGAGTATCGAAAATTCGTGGAAGGAGTCCTTGTCATACAACGTGGGCGGAATTATCCGTGGTAGTCAACTTCCCGATGAGGCGTTGGTTTACACGGCTCACTGGGATCATCTGGGGAAAGGAGTTCCTATTGATGGCGATTCAATTTACAACGGTGCCTCCGATAATGCTGCTGCCATTGCCTGGATGTTGTCCATTGCCAAAGGCTTTAAATTGCTTGAAAAAGCACCCCAAAGGTCAATACTATTCCTTTCGCCAACTGCCGAGGAGTCGGGGCTTATTGGTTCCAACCATTACGTGAACAACTCCATTTTTGAACACAGTAAAACAGTTGCCTGTTTCAATAGCGATGTTATTCTTTTCTTGGGAAAGTTTTTGGATGTTACAGTTACCGGACTTGGTCATTCCGAACTCGACCGATACCTTGAGGAGGAGGCTGCCAAGCAGGGACGCTACATTTGCAACGATCCCAATCCCGAGAACGGGATGTTTTTCCGCTCCGACCAGCTTCCATTTTTACGAGCAGGAATTCCCGCCCTTTTCGCCAAGGGCTACACCCATCAGGTTGATATGGGAAAAGAGGAAACGCTTAAGGCAGTTGAAGAGTACTGGCGGGTAACGTATCACAAACCTTCTGACCATTATGTCCCCCAAAAGCACAATCTCGATGGTTTGGTAGGTGATACAAAGCTGTTCTTTAGGTTAGGGAATCGGTTGGCCAACGAGAACTACTTTCCAAAATGGAGTAAAACATCGGAGTTTTACGTGGAGCGATAACTTGTAGTTAATTCTATTGCCTTAAGTAAATATATAAAGGTGCAGAGGGTTAAAACCCTTGCACCTTTTTTATTTAGTAGTCAATTAAGTGCTTACTTCTTCATCAGTTCGGCAAAAACTTTCTCATGCAATTCGGCTGTTAACTCAGGATTATCGAGTAGCAAGCTTCGAACTGCTTCGCGGCCTTGTCCCAGTTTGGTTTCGCCGTAGCTAAACCAAGAGCCGCTTTTCTTGATGATGTTATGCTCAACGCCCAGGTCGATAATCTCGCCAGTAAGTGAAATACCTTCGCCGAAAACAATATCAAATTCCGCTTTGCGGAATGGGGGAGCAACCTTGTTCTTCACAATTTTTACTCGTACACGGTTTCCAGTCGACTCGTCACCATCCTTAAGTTGGGCAATGCGTCTAATATCAACCCTGATTGATGCGTAGAATTTAAGCGCATTTCCACCTGTGGTGGTTTCGGGGTTGCCGAACATTACTCCAATCTTTTCGCGGAGCTGATTAATAAAGATGCAGCAAGTATTGGTTTTTGCAATATTGGCGGTTAGTTTTCTCAGCGCTTGCGACATCAGGCGAGCCTGTAACCCAAGCTTATTATCGCCCATCTCACCCTCAATTTCGGCTTTGGGTGTTAGAGCTGCCACGGAGTCAATCACCACAATGTCAATTGCACCTGAGCGGATTAGATGATCGGCAATTTCAAGCGCTTGCTCACCGTTGTCGGGTTGTGATATCAGCAGGGTTTCGGTATCAACTCCTAGCTTCTCGGCGTAAGTGCGGTCGAATGCATGCTCCGCATCAATAATGGCAGCAATACCGCCATTCTTTTGCGCTTCGGCAATGGCATGGATGGCCAGCGTGGTTTTACCCGACGATTCGGGGCCGTATATCTCAATAACCCGGCCGCGGGGGTAGCCGCCAACGCCCAGGGCATAATCTAGAGCTATTGATCCACTGGAGATGGTGGGTACATCCACAACGGCCTTGTCGCCCATTTTCATGATTGTGCCCTTGCCATAGTCCTTGTCAATCTTATCCATGGTAAGCTGAAGGGCTTTCAACTTCTCCTGGTTTACCTCTTTCTTTTTTGTTGCTTTCTGGTTTTCCATGCTGTGTATGTGTGTTATTTAACTATCTGGGTGGTGTGTTCCTTGGTGTTTACCTTATCAATAATCTCCTCAATAATTCCATTCTCGTCAATAACAAAGGTTGTGCGGTGAATTCCATCGAAAGTTTTGCCCATAAATTTCTTGGGACCCCATACGCCAAATGCTTTAATAATCTCTTTTTCGGTGTCGGCTATTAGAGGAAATGGAAGGCTGTACTTTTCGATAAACTTTTGATGTGATTTCTGGCTGTCGGCGCTAATCCCAACAACGATGTAGCCTTTGCCAATTAGCATCTGGTAGTTGTCACGCAGGTCGCATGCCTGTGCGGTACACCCAGGTGTGCTATCCTTGGGATAAAAGTAGAGGACTACTTTTTTACCCAAAAAGTTGCCAAGGCTAACCTTTTTTCCATCCTGATCTAACCCTATGAACTGAGGTGCTTTATCGCCGGGTTTTAAGTGTGTCATGGTATTCGCATTTAATGTTGTAAAGTTAATAAGATTGATTAGAAAAATTCTGATGTTGAAATACAAGTTATTAACATCCGAAGTTACCCGTTGGTTAAAAGGAATATGCCCAAATGCAAAAAAAAAGATTTTCCTGCGCCAAAAAAATGGGTTAATATTGCTGGTTAATTTTGGTTGAACGTTTACCGTTGATAGTTGAATGTTGATGGTTGGTCGTTGATAGTTGATCGAATCTCACTATAAATTATTTATTGCGGGAATAACTGGACATCAACAGATAACGAATCTCAAGAAAGAAATTAAATATTGCCTAAACCCATGTCGAACACCTCAGAAATCTATCGGGGAAGTTTTTTTACTCTTTCGTTGCAGGAGCATAAGATTCTTGGAGCAACATTTACTGCTCATATTGCTGAGCTACTAAGTGTTGAGGGAGGAATTTACACCGTGGTCGACAATGTATTTCCTGAGAACTTGGCTAAGTGGCGTCATTTGGTAAGCCCCGAGGCCGAGAGAGTTGTGAGGCTAATTGATGAGATTAGTGATAGCAGCCTGTTTCGCGTGGTAGGGAAGGGGAAGAAATCGGTTGCCGATTTTTATAAGTCTGTGCAAACCGATTCGGTTTTCGGCGATTATGTTCGCTCATACTTTGAGCGGCGCATAGCTAAGTGTTACGAATCAGTGGTTAATAATGGTTTTCCAGTATTTCTTAAGGACAAGAAGTTTAGCAATCTATATCACGATCATCTGTTGTTCGTGCAGCAGAGAAATGCCGAACCTGTTTTCCGGTTTTCGGTAACTCCCATCGAAACTCGCTACGCGCTAGAGGCAACGTGCAATGGCGAGAGTATAAAACTCAAGCATCGCCAAACACAAGTGGTAACCAATGAGCCTTGTATAATTAGGTTGGGGTATCGACTTTTTCGCTTCGAGGGTATCGATGCCAAAAAGTTGCTCCCTTTTTTCACCAAGGAGTACATCTCCATACCTCGTTCAGCCGAAAAGAAGTACTTTGAAACCTTTGTGCTCAATGCCGTAAAAAACCAGATAGTTGTTCCCGAGGGATTTATAATTGAGGAGTCGAATCCCGTGGGCAAAGCCATTGTTTCGCTCGAAACGCGGCTTAATGGTACTTTAGGACTGGTTCTTTACTTCAGCTACGGAGGCAAAAATTACCTCAGTCAAAGTAAACCGCAAAACGAAGTGTCGCTAAAGGTCGTGAATGGATCGTATCATTTTTTGAGATTTAGCCGTGATGTTGATTGGGAGAATAAGGTGAAGACAGTTGTTGGAGAGATGGGTTTAACCAACATACAAGGCGCCGAGTATTACCCCAAGGGAGTTGAAACCGATTACGAGTTTATAACATGGGTAAATGCCCATGCTTATTTGTTTGCCCTGAAAGGTATAGAGCTGGTTCAGCAACTAAGAGACATAAGTTATTACATTAAGGGTTACGATCTCGACTTAAAGGCAAAACTCGATAACGACTGGTTCGATATCTACGGAAAGGTAAAGCTGAACGATTACGAGTTTCCGTTTATCCTGCTTCGGAAGAATATTATTAAGGGTATTCGGGAGTATTTGTTGCCAAATGGCGATATTTTTATAATCCCTGAGGAGTGGTTTGCAAAGTATAAAGCCCTTTTTGTGGTTGGTAGGGTTGATGACGACAAGCTGGTGTTAACCCAATCGGGCTTCGGTTTTATTCAGGAAGCACAGGTTTATTGTCCCGATGCTGAGAATCTAAAGGAACGATTTTCGAAAGTTTCGCTTGCTCAGCAAGTGCAGATTCCCAAAGGACTTAACGCTGAGCTGCGCGATTACCAGAAACTGGGTTTGCTGTGGTTACAACTACTTTACGATAGCGGAATGGGTGGCTGCCTTGCTGATGATATGGGTTTGGGCAAAACCATACAAACCCTAGCTGTTCTGCTACACGACTCTGAGCAGAGAGAAATAATCGACAAAACTCCAACGTCAAATGGGATTCCCCAAATGGGGCGAACATCGCTGCTGGTTGTTCCCACCTCGCTGCTGTTTAACTGGCAACGCGAGGTGAGTAGATTTGCGCCAACCCTCTCGGTTTACCAGTTCACTAGCCCAAGCCGAACGCGCTCGGTTACAGAACTAATAAACTACGATATTGTGATGACCACCTATGGCGTGCTGCGCAACGATATCGACCTGCTTAAGGATGTTCGTTTCAACTACGTTATCCTCGACGAGAGTCAAACTATTAAAAATCCTGCCAGCAAGGTTTATCGATCGGCTGTGCTGCTAAAGGCAAAGCATTATCTTAGTTTAAGTGGTACACCAATCGAGAATTCGCTAACCGATTTGTGGGCTCAGCTTAACTTCTTAAACAGGGGGATGTTGGGATCATTACGCTCATTCCGTGAGCAGTTTTTGATTCCTGTTGAGAAAAGTAAGGACGAGAAGGTGCAGGAGGAATTAAAGAAGCTGGTTCAGCCATTTATTATGCGACGTAGTAAGCACGAGGTGGCTCCTGAGTTGCCCCGTTTAAACGAGGAGGTTGTATACTGCAACCTAACTGAGGAGCAGAAAAGCATTTACGAGGAGGAAAAATCGGCTGTACGCAACACAATTCTAGAGAATATCAATAATGTTGGGTACACACAATCGGCAATATCTATACTCAGGGGGTTAACTCGTCTAAGGCAAATTTCCAACCATCCTCAAATGCTTGAGGAGTATCAATACGCCGATTCAGGAAAGTTTGATGAGATAATCAGAACGATTGAGGCACTGGCCATGGAGAATCATAAGGTGCTAATCTTCTCATCATTTGTAAAGCATTTAAGAATTGTGGAGAAACGAATAGCCGCAATGGGCGTAGGTTACCAAATGCTCATCGGTTCATCAACAAATCGTCAGCAGATTGTAGATGAATTTCAGAATAATCCCTCGTGCCATATTTTCTTAATATCCATAAAGGCTGGTGGAGTTGGGCTAAATCTTACCGCTGCCGATTACATTTTGGTGCTCGATCCGTGGTGGAATCCTGCGGTGGAGAATCAGGCCATTGCCCGTGCTCATCGAATTGGACAGGATAAGCCTGTATTTGTGTATCGGTTTATTTCGGTGGGAACAGTTGAGGAGAAAATTCAACGTCTTCAGGAGAGCAAACTCTTGCTGTCGAGTAGTTTCGTCGATAACTCAAATCCGCTCAGCGCCATAAGTCTGGAGCAGATGATGGAGATTTTGGGGTAACTGCACAAAATTTGAAGGCGCTAAACCGCAAAGATTTGTAATTGCGGTTTAGCGCCTTTGCGCTGATATTAAGTCACAAATTAGCTAATTCCTTTAAACGCTCTATTCCACCTTATGTTTGCGGGGAATCGTTTGTCTTTATCCAACGATAGCCAGATAAACGATGCCTTACCCACAATATGATCCTCGGGCACAAATCCCCAGAAACGGGAATCGGCTGAGTTGTGGCGGTTATCACCCATCATAAAGTAGTAATCCATTTTAAAGGTGTATGTGCTGGCAGGTAAATCGTTAATGTAAATTACGCTGTCCTTTACCTGTAGCTTGTTTCCCTCGTAGGTTTCAATAATTCTATGGAAAAGAGGAAGATTTTTGGTGTTGATATCGATGGCCTCACCCTTTTTGGGAACCCAGATTGGGCCAAAGTTATCCTCGGTCCACGAGTACTCGGGGGAGTGAGGGAATATCGCTTTGGTCATCATGGTTGGGTTGGTATTCTCGTACTTAAGCACGGAATGCACATTCTTTAGCTGTCGGATTCTCTCGTAAGCCTCGGAGGTAAGTGGCATCTCGTAAATCCCCCCAGCGGGGTTAAAGAAACGGTCGTCCTTGGCAATGTTAAGGTCGTCAAGTATCCTCGTGTTAATTGCTGTTCCGTTTGTGCGAATGATATGGGTGTACTGTCTTCCGGGAATATCCTTCTGCTTTTGTCCATTTACCACAAGTTGGCCTCTAACCACTTGAAGCGTATCGCCAGGAATGGCTACGCATCGCTTAATGTAGTTCTCGCGCTTATCAACAGGGCGAACAACGATATCGTACTCGCGGAGAGTTCGCTCGCGTCCAATCTCCCTTATCACTGAGTAGTAGCTACGATTCGACTGAAACTGAACGATTACCGTATCGCCCTCTGGGTAGTTAAAAACCACCACGTCATCGCGCTTAATATCGCCAAGTCCGGCCAGGCGCTTGTATGGGCGTTTTATCCACTCAACGTACGATTTGGTGTTCTTCGTTAGAGGCAATGTGTGATGGGCAAAGGGGAATGAGATGGGCGTATTGGGCAACTTGGGGCCATAGCTTACCTTGCTAACAAACAGATAATCGCCAATTAGCAACGATTTTTCCATCGAGGAGGTGGGGATGGTGTATGCCTCGATAAAGAACATCCTAATGAGCGTTGCGGCAACCACGGCAAAGATTAGCGCGTCCACCCACTCTACTAAGGCGCTTCTTTTCTTCACGCCTCGTTTTTTCCAGGGTGTCCAATTCACCTTACGGGTGATGTGGTAATCGAAAAAGATGGGCAATCCAAATAGCAACCAGTAGTTGCCGATCCATATTACCCATAGAATAAATATTGCTGACGAAACTGCTAACAGAAAATATCTGTTTTTTAGAAATGCTTTAATCTGTTCCATTATTTAGATTAGTAGATTAATTCAATTTGGTTGACGGATAGTGTGATTGGTTGTTATGTTTTTGTGGGGTAAGTTTACTACTTTTTATCGGAATATTATATCTGTAATAAGCTATCCATTGTTAAAAAACCTTTTTTCCCAGCAGAAAACTCAGCTGCAAGCACTGCCCCAAGGGCAAATCCTCTTCGGCTTTTGGCTTTATGGGTAAGCACTATTTCGTCTTGTTCGGAGTTTAGCGTTACCGTGTGGGTTCCGGGCACATTGCCTTCTCTAATGGCTGATATTTCGATTTTATTTTCGGATACTTCTGGTGCTAGTGTCCAACCTGCTAGCGAATCTATTTCTGCCGATATAATCTCGGAAAGGGTAATGGCGGTTCCGCTGGGTGCATCCTTTTTCTGAGTATGATGAATTTCCTCGATGGCAACACTGTACCCCTTTACCATGTTGATATACTTGGCCATTACGCGGTTAAGCCTGAAAAATAGGTTTACCCCAATGCTGAAGTTCGAGGCCCAGAAAAGAGCTCCGTTGCCACTCTCGGCAATGGTTTTTGCCTCATCTAGTTTGGATAGCCAGCCTGTTGTACCGCAAACCACGGGTTTATTGGCTAAAAGGCATGTCTTCACATTTTCAAAGGCTGTCTCGGGCGATGTAAACTCAATGGCAACATCAACCTTATCGAGGTTATGAGCTGTTAGCTCGTGCCTGTTGTTGTGATCAATAATAAGATCGATAGTGTGACCACGCTCCAGGGCAATGGCTTCGATCTCGTGGCCCATCTTGCCATAGCCAATTAGTGCAATTTTCATCGGGTTAAATTTAACAGGGCAAAAATACAAAGCCTTTTGGAGTTATCAAATCTAAAAATCATATGGCCTGGGAACGAATACTTTACTATTTAAGCATCTCAACCGTGAAGCCCTGCTCTCGGAGCAGGTTTAAAACTCCTTTTTCGCCTCCTAGGTGGCCGCACCCAACCGCAATAAATGTAATCTGCTGGTTGGCCAGTTCAACAATTTTGGGAATCCAATTCTTGTTTCGGGCGTCGATAAGGTATTCGCCAAAATCTTTATACTCTTCGGATGTTTCCATCATCTTAGCGTAAACCTTCTCCACATCGCGAGATTTGTATGTTTCAACCAGTGTTCTGAATTCGGCACGCGATTCGTTAAAATCGTTGATACTCTCCATTAGCATTGTAGCCTGCTGATCGAGCGGAATTTTGTCCATGTAACCAATTTGCTCGGCTACGGTTTCGAGACCACCAATCGGTTTGCCTTGCTCCATTGCCTTTTGTAAAAAGTATGTCTCGTACGATGCCGATTCCTGGCCAATTAGCTTGGGCAACATAAACGACGATAGCATTAGCGGCTTAATCTGCTTAAGCATATCGATGGGTAGCTGAAGCGAATCGGCAAAAAACTGCCTGATTTTGCTGTAGTCCTCGCTGCTAAGCAACTTGTCGATGCTGTTGTTTTGCATTATCATGGCAGTTTGAACCTCCATCACCATGGTTGGGCTCGACATATCAATCTCGAGTACCACTTTCTGGGCTTTGTCAAGTTTTTCGGTTACTCTTTCATCAATAAAAAAGTCTGCCTTTGGTAGAGCATGAATGGTGCCGTAAATATACACCTGATTATTCATTGCACTGCCAGATACTTTGTAAAGAAGCGACTGTGACCATGCTGTTGAGGTAACGATAGTAAATGCCAAAAGCAGCGCAGTGCGCATATATTGTCTAGCAAAGTTTTTCATCTGGATCTGATTATTTTGAGATAATAAAATGATGGGCAATTAGCGTTTTCGAATAAATGCGCCCTTGTAACCAAGCTGCACAACGCGTTGTAGATCGCTGTGAGCCTGCTCATAGGTTTGGTAATTGCCGGTAAAATAGCGGTAGAATGAGTCGTCGCCCTCAACAAAAGAGAGGTCGGGGAGGTTGCTAAAGCGATTTGTATCAACCGGATTTTTTAATGCAAAAACTTGAATAGTATATTCCCCCTCGGTTTTTTTATGGTCAGTTTCAACTTTCCTCGTCGATGCTTGAAGTCTTCGGATAAAAGCATCCTTATATCCCATGGCTTTAAGTTGACGCTGTATCTCAGCAGCCTCGCTGCGGGTCTCGGCCGATCCCACAAAGTAGCGGTAGTATCCATCATCGCCTTGTACAATCGAGAGTCCGGTAATATTGGAGAATCTCTCTTCCTTAACAGGAACTAGCAAGGCCATTATTTGCACTGTAAAACTACCCTCGGTGGGGGTTTCAGCAACAAGTGTTGAGCGAGTGGGCGCACGTTTGGGCGTTTTTGGCTGTGGTTTAGATTCGGGTTTAGGTTCGATTTTCTGTTTTGGGGCAGGAGCAGGTTTAACCTCTTCGGTTTTGGGTTTCTCGGTTGGTTTAGCAGGCTGTGGTTCAGGTTTGTGTTTTTCTTCGGTTTTGACCTCTTGTGGAATTGTTACATCGCGATTTTGCGCTGGCAATTCCATTTTAACCTCTTCCACTTTGGAGGTTTCTACTACAGGTTGTTCTTGTGGCTTTATCTCTTCAACTGTTGCAAGCATTGGTTCTGGCTGCTTTGGCAAAGGAATCAGCTCGATTCTAAAATCTTGTTCACGACTATTCCCACTAATCGAAACCTGCGAGGCAAAATTTTCAAAACCGTCAGCAGATACCTCAATTCGGTAATCGCCAGGTAGTAATTTTTTGTTGAAAGAGTTAGCTGCTAAACTGGTGTTAAGCTGGGCTATGGGTTCAATGGATTGGGTACTGTAGAACGCAACCTTTGCTTCGCCCATGCCGGGTAAACTTTGATTGTCGGACGAGGTAAGGTTTCCGACAAGGTTTACAAGTGGAATAATATCTACCTGATAAATATCCTGCGGACCTATGCTCTCGGGACCTGACATAGCCATAAATCCACGGTTCAGGTTTTCGGGTAGGAAGAAAAGGTTGTCGTCGCCAGTATTAATTGGATAGCCCAGATTTACTGGTTTGCCCGAACCGGCTAACTCGATATAGAAAATATCGTAACCGCCCATGCTGTTGTGCCCCTCGGAGCTGAAAAAGAGGTATGTCCCATCGGGGGTGACAAACGGTGTATTCTCGTTAAACTCTGTGTTAATCCTCGATCCCAGATTTTCGGGATTTCCCCAGCGTCCCTTACTGTCCTGGGTCGATTTGTAGATGTCGAGTCCTCCTAATCCACCAGGTCGATCGCTGGTAAAGTAAAGAGTATTTCCATCGGGCGATACCGCAGCATGGGTTTCGTTGAACTTAGTGGTGATGGGTTTTTTCAGTTTTTTTGCCCTAACCCAGTAGCCCTCGTCGAAAAAGGTGTCGTAAATACTCGTAGTTGCTGACATGTCATCAACCAGGTACATCCATGTCCCATCGTACGATAATGCTGTGGTTTTAAGAAATCCCCCACGGATGTCATCGGTAATTTTTTTTGGTCGTTCCCATGTATCACCTTTTTTTCGCGAAACGTAGATCTCGTATCCGTTGTTGGTTAGGGTTGTATATGCAAGGGTTTTACCATCGCCCGAGATTACGGGGTTGAAGTTCGCATTCTTGTTGTTTATCACATTGCCCAAATTTGTGGCTTTAAAACCCTGGGCGTCGGCCATAAGTTGAGGGGCAATCCGGCTGGCCTCAATTTGCCTATCGGCAAACTTTATCATCGGATCATCGGTTTTCAGAAATGTCTTATACTTGTTGTACGTTGTAATTGCCTTATCGAACTGGCTATTCGCTTGGTAAACTTTGCCTAATAGCAGTAATGCCTGAGGAGGAGCCCCCTCTTCCCTAATTGCTCGGGGATCGTATGTGGCAGATACTTTCTCGGCGGCTTTTTCGAGGTATTCTTGCGCTTCGGACTTGCCGTTAGCCGTTAGCATTAGCGTGCTACCTACTTTGAATAGTAGGTTACCGCTCTGAGGGTGAAGTTTAAGCGCCTCTTTGTATTTTTGGGCTGCTTTGTCGTATTGCCGAACAAACAGGAAATCTTCGGCTTCAATCTCCTTGGAGTATATCAAATTCCAGTTCTGAGCAGTAAGGCCAAGATTTGTAAAAAGTAGAATAACAGCTAATAACCGTGCGTACATACCTATACGGTGTTGTGTGTTTGGGTTTGCTAATCCATTAGCAAATATAGTATAATATCTTTAACATAATCCTAGTTCTTTGATAAACACTACAGAAATTGAAGCAAAACAGATTTATTCTTATTCAAATAGAAGTTTACAACAAATTGTTTTCGTAGGTCTTGAATTAATTATATTTAAAAATAATTCAACTCAAACTGTTTAACCCTATATTTGTCAAATCAATAGTCTATACGATTTGCTCGAATTCAAGGTTTACTTTTTGGCCAACTATTTTTAAGTAGACACATTCAAGGTAATTACACTAAACTGAAAATTATGAAACGGTTTTTTCTTTTTGCTACCCTTTTGTTAACAATGAGTATCATTGGTAAAGGACAGCCAATGGCTACAATAAAAATTAACGATGATATTTTCCTTCAACAAATTAAGGATTCTGTTTTTACTCATGTAACCTATCATGCCGATACGATATATGGCCGGTTTTCGTCAAATGGGTTGATTTTTATCAAAAAAGGCGAAGCCTTAATGGTTGATACCCCAATGGACAAAGAGCAAACTCGTGTTCTATGCGAGTATCTATTAAGTAAAATGGGAGTTAAGGTAACCAAGTTTATTGCTGGTCATTTCCACGATGATTGTATTGGTGGGTTGGAGTATTTAAAAAAACTTGGAATTGAATCGGTAGCGAACAGGTTAACGATAGATTTATGTATTAAGCATGGATTGCCAGTTCCAAGCCTGCCTTTTGATAATTATTTAAAATTTAGTTTTAATGGCGAGGATGTAGTCTGTCAGTACTTTGGGGGTGGTCATACTATCGATAATATTGTGGTTTGGTTTCCTGCCCAAAAAGTGCTATTTGGAGGATGCCTAATCAAGAGTATTCATTCAAGTAACCTGGGCAACTTGGCCGATGCAGTTTTAGGTTCTTGGAGGCAGACGGTCCTGAAGGTTATTGATGCGTTCCCCGAGGCAGAGGTGGTAATTCCGGGTCACGGTGCCATTGGCGATTCCAGTTTACTTAAACATACCGTTAAACTAGTCGAATCGCATGTAATGAAGTTGGAATAGGTACAACTTGCTGGAGTGGGGAGTTTAGTTTAGCAAATACAAATTCCCAATCTATTTCTTTGCTAACAATAACGCAACCTTGTTGCGCAAGTCGAAGGAGTTGAATGGTTTGGCTACGTAATCGTTGGCTCCTAGTTCAAGCGCTTTTTGAATGCTTTTCATTTCGTTTCGGGCAGTTAGGATAATCACCGGAGTTTTATCGGCCACTTTCTTTTTCTCATCAAGAAAGGTAAATCCGTCCATTATGGGCATCATGATGTCGAGTACAATTAAATCGTAGGATTTTTCTTTCATCCGATCCAGTGCTTCGGCTCCGTTCTTTACTATTTCAACAGCATAGCCCCAGTCCACCAGTAGTGATTCAACCAGTACCTGATTGTAGTATACATCTTCAACCAAAAGAATGCTTTTTGCAATCATCTCAAAAATTTCAATTGTAGGTTGTAAAAATATAGGTTTTTGTTTAATTTTTGGTTTGTTGATTTCAGTTTTTTGAAAAAGGTGTTTGATTTAGATGCAGAAAGGGTCTCCACCTAACTATTAGAGGAGACCCTTCCTTTGACGTTTTTAAGCCTTAAATCCTTTTAGCGGATTAAATCTATCATTCCTAAATTCCAACTTCGGCTGACCAAACAAACGCCCTAAGACCTTGCAATTCTGACATCTCGTTTAACTTTTTCAGCGAGGAGAGAAGGGGCTCAACTTTTGATTCTTCAACCACTGTTAGTACTGAGGAATTCATGGCAGGCCATGTATGGGTTCCCATATGAGGTTCTCCGGTTTGGGTGCCGCGACCTTGCACGTCGACCCATCGTGTAAATCCACGGATAAAATGCTTATCGAGAATCGTGTCGATTCGCTCCGTTAATGCTTGGTTAAATACTATGAATACAGTTTTCATCAGTTATGAAATTATTAGGTTCACCAGTTTGTGGCCAGCATTTATTCCTTCTCTGGCCACATACTGGTTGTTTCTTTACATTGATGCTTCAAGTTCGGCTAACCGTTTTTTCTCGCTTCTCATCCTGTTTTTCCCAAAGAGAATGTAAACTACAGGTATAAGAATTAGCGTGATAATGGTTGAGAAGAGCAACCCACCAATAATTGCTACACCCATTGGTGTCCACATCTCGGACCCTTCGCCAATTCCCATCGCTAGAGGAAGCATACCTAGCAGTGTAGTAAGGGTTGTCATTAGTACTGGACGTAATCTTGATCGGCCCGACATTACCACAGCCTCTTTAAGCTCATATCCGCGGTCGCGCATTAGGTTGGTGTAGTCCACCAGCACAATGCCGTTCTTAACCACTATACCCACTAGCATCACTGCACCAATCATGGAGATTAGGTTAAGTGTTTGCCCCGTAACGTATAAGGCCAGGAATACTCCTGTGAAAGCAAATGGCAGCGAAAGTATTATAATAAATGGCGACCTGAGCGACTCGAATTGCGTAGCCATAACAATGTAAACCAGCATGATAATTAACAGCAGTAAGTTAATCAGATCGGCAAAGGATTCCTGCTGCTCCTCGGCATCGCCACCAATGTCGATAGCTAGGCCTGTGGGCACCTCCATCTTGTCAACTTCTTTCCAGATATTGGCAACAACATCGGTAATGGAGGCCTTGTAAAGTGCCGAAGTAATTTTAACAACCCGCTGACGGTTTTCGCGATTTATTACTGGTGGAGTAGTGTATTCCGTTACCTTGCCAATATCCTTAATCCTAACCGCTTTTCCTTGGTTGTTGTATACCAGAATGTTTTCGATGGACTCAATAGACTCACGGAATGGTTCAGCGTACCGCACCACAATATCGTACTCATCACCATCTTCACGGTACTGCGAAGCGATAAGCCCATTAATACGATTTCGCACAAAGGTTGATGCTGTGGTTGTATTAAGACCATAGAAGGCTAATTTTTCGCGATCGAACTCAACCTGATACTCAAGCCGAGATTCTTCTAAATCAACCTCCACATCGCGGGTTCCGGGGATAGTCTTCATCCTCTCTGCCAGCTGGTAAGCAAACTTGCTGGAAGCATCAATGTCGTACCCCGAAATTATCACCTCCAAGGAACTTTGCCCACCAAACATTCCTCCACCGCCACCAGGAGTTACTGTGTACGACGAAATGTCGGGGTATTTCTGCATCTCGTTTCGGATAAGATCGCTGATTAAGTATATATCCCTTTCCCTCTCTGTTTTTGACGATAGTTTTAGGGTCATATTGATAATATGCGATCCATTGGTGCCAAAAGCGGAGAAGAGGTTCCTGTCGTCGGCTGCCCCCGAACTCGAGGAGATTAGTTCAACCTCGGGGAAGTTGCTTTGAACCATCTTCTCGAGCTGACGGGTTATCTCCTTGGTTTTTTCAACCCGAACCCCCATCTGAAGTTCAGCATTTATGGCAATCATGGCATTGTCCGACGAGGGGATAAACTCCGTGCCCACCTTGGTAACAAGGAAGATGCTGGAAACGAAAATAAGCATCGAACCTATAATTACAACCGTTTTGTGCCTAATGGCCCATTTCAATGTTCTCTCGTAAAAGTTATCGAGGGCGTTGAGCATTCGTTCCGAGTTGTCGAAAATTAGTTTGGCTATGCCTCTTTTTCGGGGTGGGTTTAGCCTTAGCATAAGCGATGTTAGGACAGGGGTAATTGATAATGCGGCCAAGGTTGACACGCTAACCACAATGGTAACAATCCATCCCAGCTGCTTAAACATAATCCCGCTTAAGCCTCCAACTAAAGTTAGGGGGAAGAATACGGCCACTACGGTAAGCGTTGTGGCAACAACGGCTAATCCTACCTCGTTTGTTCCGTAGACCGAAGCCTCGCGGGGCGAGCTGCCCTTCTCGATGTGCTTGGTGACGTTTTCGAGCACCACAATGGCATCGTCTACCACCATCCCAATGGCTATGGACAGCGATGACAATGAGATGATGTTTATGGAGTTACCCGTTATGTATAAGTAAATAAAGGCAACAATCAACGAAATGGGTATGGTGATGATAATGATAAAAGTAGCCCTCCATCGACCCAGGAAGAATAAAACAACCAACATTACGAAAATACCCGCAAACAGAACTGCCGTTGTTAAACTGCCAATGGAGTTCTTAATAAATACGGATGTGTCGTTTATCACCTCAATCTTAATATCCGCAGGCAACGAGCGCATAAGGATGGGCAGCTGATCGAGCACTTCCCTTACAACCTTTACTGAGTTGGCCCCCGATTGCTTTTGAACAATAATCCTCGCAGCAGACACACCGTTGCTACGCTCATCGAGGCGCATCTTGGCAATGGTGTCTTTAACTTCGGCCACATCTTTCATCTTAATCTGGCGGCCGTAGTAGTTGCCCACAACTATATCCTTCACAATATCACTCGTAGTAAACTCGCCTTGAATCCTTAAAGGGAAAGTTTTTGACCCCATATCCATTGTTCCCGCTGGCAGGTTAATGTTCTCCATGCGGATGGCGGTGCCAAGCTGCTCAACGGTTAGGTTATAGGCTTCCAACTTTCGGGGATCAACATTAACCTGTACCTCCCGAATTGGTCCGCCAGAAACGCTAACCGCGCCAATGCCATCTATCCGGTTTAGTGGGTTTACAATTCGCTCGTCAAGAATCTTATTAAGCGCATTGTAGCTCTCCTCGGCAGTGGCCGACAGCATAAGGATGGGCATCATGCTGGTGTTGAACTTGAAGATAACCGGTTTCTCGGCATCCTCGGGCAAGTAGCGCTCAATTCGGCTAATGGCATCGCGCACATCGTTTGTGGCCTCGTCGAGGTTCGAGCCCCACTCAAACTCCAGAATTATCAGGGAGATATTTTCCTTGGAGGTAGATGTAAGCTTTTTCAGGTTGTTTACCGTGTTAAGATTATCCTCAAGGGTACGCGTAATATTAGTTTCAATATCGCTGGCGTTAGCGCCAGAATATGCGGTGAAAACGGTAATGATTGGTGGATCAATCTCTGGAAAGAGATCGATGGATAGCTTGTTGAGCGAGAAGAACCCAAAAACAATTACACCAATAAAGATTAGAATTGTGCTGACGGGTTTCCGTACGGCAGTACTATATAAACTCATAGCTTAGTGTTTCTTTTTTTAATGAAAAACTACTTTTCGATCTCCACTTTTGTTCCATCGAGCAGACGAGCTTGGCCTGCAATAACCACATTCTCGTTGGCCTTTAACCCCGACAGAATCTCGTAAGTGTTGTCAAATCTGCGGCCCAAAGTGATGGATTTGCGTACGGCTACATTATCCTCAATCACAAACACAAATCGCTCGTTGGTGCCAACCTGGCGCTGAATGGCTAAGTCGGAAATAACTATGCGCTCCATCTCGCCAAATCCAAATTGCACACGGGCAAACATGCCTGGCCGAATTAGCATTTGGCCGTTGGGGATTTCAACTTCAACCGTAAACGTGCGGGTAAGCGGTTCAACCGTTGGGTGAACAAGGTAAACCTTTCCGGTAAAGGTTTTGTTGGGGTAGATATCGAGCGAAATGTTCGCCTCCATCCCCTGCTTAACCCTAGGGAAGTAGATTTCGGGAACGTTAACCATTACCTTTACGGGCTGTATCTGCATTACCGAAACAATGGCGGGCTTGCCAGTGGCGCTGGGGGTCATGGAGTACATCTCGCCATCGTTGTAGTAACGACCGGTAATAATTCCATTTATTGGTGAGCGCAGCTGTGTATTCTCCGACATGTTGTTAAAGGTTGTGCGCAGAACAATAAGTTGGGTTTTAACCTGATCAACCTGCTGCTGGGGAATAGTTCCAGCTCGATATAAAGTGTCTAACCTTGCGTAATCTTTCTCTAAATTCTCGAGTTGGGTTTTAATCTGATCGAAGTTAGTGTTGTCCATTTGCACAAGCAATTGGCCCTCCTTAACTAGGTCGCCCACCTCAACATAAATTTTGCGGATGCGCGAGGGCGAGTTGGAACTGATGTGATTCTGCCTAAAAGCCTCTACGTTTCCGGTAAAATCCACAACCTGCTCAACCGCTTTTATTTCGGCTTTTTGAGTACGAACCAGCACTACCTGATTTTCCTCTGCAGTGGCTTGTTCGGTGGGGTTGTTGGCCGAGCATGATGCCAATACAATGGCTGGCACGATTAGCATGTATTTTGCGAAATTTAAAGTTCTCATTGGTTGAAAAGTATTTGATAATTTAAAATTAGTATTTGTACTTGCAAGCTAAAGCTTACTGATTATTTACGTTTAGAAGTTCTTCCAATGCAATTTGGGCAGTTACCACCTCCATAAGGGCTCTCACGTAGTTACTTTGTGCCGAAATTAGGTTTGTACCGGTGGTAGTTACGTCTAAACTCGAAGCCATTCCCTGCTCATACTTCTTCGAAATATTATCGAGAATACGTTGGTTTACCTCAATGTTCTTTTTTTGGTTCTGATAACTTTCGTATGCCGATGTAAGATTGTACTGCAACTGGTTGTGCTGTATTTTTAGTGCTTCTTCAGTGTCAGCAAGGGTGTTTAGCTGGGTTTCATAGGCGATTTTTGCTTCGCTTATCTTCGCGTAATTTATACCGCTCGAGAATAAAGGAATTGAAAGAGTTGCACCAATTAGGTTTGGGGGGGTCATGTTAAATCCCTCATCCTTACCAAAATAGGTTTTTTTGGTGTACTGGTAAAATGCGCTAACCGTTGGGCCGTAGTTCCATGTTTTCAGCGCGATTTGTTTTTTTGATAAATCAGCAGCTTGACTAACTAATTTATAGTTGAAGTTATTGTCGAGGATAAAGTCAGCTTTTAATAGCTGTAGTGCACTTTCGAGGTTAAGCAACTCCTCAATAGTTTGCGTGAGGGTTATGATGGTATTCGCATCAACTCCCATTTGCAGCCTGAGCGAGTTGTAAAGCATTTCAATCGATCGTTTCGTTGAGTTGATGGATGTTTCCATGGTTGATACCTGAACCAGCAGCTGATCGGCATCGGTTTGATCTGAAACTCCCACCCTAACGGCGTTCAGGGTGAACTTGTGTAACTTCTCGATGTTTTTTAAATTCTTCTCAAGTAGGCTAACCGTTTCTTCCATAATGAGAATGGAATAGTAAAGAGATTTAACCTGATTTGTTATCTCTTGCTTCGATTTATCGAGATTCACTTGTGCCATGGATTCTGCCATTTTGGCTAGCTGGTTTCCAATTATTTGGGCTCCACTGAGCGCTATGGCTACCTGTGCAGTAATATTGCCGGAAGGGTTCATAGGAATAGGCATAGCACCAAACATTAATTCGTAACCCATGAAATTTGAGTAATCAAGTTTCAGATTTGCCTGAGGAAGCATGGATGCAAAGACTTGCCATCGTGCGGCCTCAGCCTTCTGAATCTCGAGCGAAGCGTTTTTAAGCATTCTATTATGCTCAAGGGCTTGGACTTGGGCGTCGCCTAGTGTGAGTTCCATCGTTTGCTGAGCAAAAGTTTGTCCGTTAAGGAAAGATAAGAATGTAATAATTAAGAAAATATGTCTCATGTGTTTTGAGTTGTTTATATGAATTATACTTTAATTATATCGTTTGATAGTAATTGTATTTAGTTCAATTTATTACCTAAGCCTGTTTTGTTTCAAACGCTAGGTTTGTAGTCAAATAATTATCAATATATTCAAGCCCTTTGCTTGTACATATCCCCCTTATTAACACCATCACCGAGTCGGTGTATAGTTTTGCGGGAGCGTATATATGGGGAGGAAAAATATCGTGATCAACCAGTAACGACATTATTTCAGTTAACAGTTTTGAGATTAGTGGAATCTCGAAGTCGTTGCGGAAAACCCCTTCGTTTATGCCTTGCTGAATAAGTTTGATTATCTGAAAAACATTATAGTCTCTGTTTGTGCATATAATCGACGACCAAATCTTGGGGTAATATGTGCGCACATCGTTCACAAATTGGGGATTTGATGTTTTTAGGTTCTCAACACCCTTACTAAGAAGGTTAAGAAAAAAGTGAAGTGCAGTTTCCGATTCGGCAGCAATTCTGCTATTCTCCTCCTGCTGCAGTTGTATATGCGTGATTATACACTCTTTCAGCAACTCATCTTTGTTGCTGAAGGTTTCGTATATAGTTCGTTTCGAAACACCTAGGTATGCTGCAATTTGATCCATTGTTACCCTGCGAACACCTTCTTTAAAGAAGAGTTTAGTAGCACCAATAATAATGCGTTCTTTTAGCTCCATTAATTTTTATTGTTATTTGCGGTGCAAATATATGGACAAAACTTAAAAAACGAAAATAGTTTTATGTGTTTTAATACTAGTTAACAATCTTGTAACTTTTGATTGGTGCAAAAGTACGAATGCCCAAGTTTATTGCTGTGAAAACAACAAACTTTAGGTGGTTATTTAAAAGCGAAGGTTAGTCTGCTTACTTTGTAAGCGCGGTTGGTTTGTTGGTTGGTGTTACTTGTGCGATGGTCAAAATTCTAGGCAGTTTGCTTAAGCCTTTTCGATGAGGTTTTCTCGGCGTATACCATGCTTACAATTTGGTCGAGCCGAGTAAGTTCCTTCTCGCCACCATTCTTAATTTTTACGTTGAAGTTGGTCTCAATAAGGTATAGAAGAAGGTTTATGTCCCATGTTCCCAGGCCTAGATCCTTGTTCAAATCAGCATTGTAATAGTTAACCCTATCTTCAACGTTAAAGTTAACCATCAGAATCCATCGAATCTTGTTGTAAATATCTGAGACTGTCATAGTAGTATCTGTAATTTAAATAATAGTTATTGTTGTGGAAATTGCAACCAGGCTATCACGCAAATATTGTGCCATTGTTCTGGGGCAGACTGTGAATAGCATAACCTTCCTCCGCCTTTTTCTATTTTGCAAATTTATGCATAAAACTGTATGTACGACAATAGTTTTATCGGTTTTAACAATCCTTAACTTACCCTATACCCTTAAATTATATGGTAATTGGTGAAAACTTTGTTGTTCTGATTAGGTCTATTCCAAGGAATTGTTGATTAATTGAAATAGCAAAAATGTACGTCGATGTTACAGTAATCCATAATAGCTAATTTTACGCGTTCTTTCAACAATTGAGGTAGTAGAATGTTAACTTAGAAATCAATAAAGTTGCAGTGAAAACTGAAAAAAATATCTTTCCTGTTTTGGGAATGTCATGTGCTGGCTGTTCGGCTAGCGTGGAGAGCATGCTAAAGAGTACCAAAGGCGTTGTTGATGCAGGTGTAAATCTTGCCAACCAAACTGTATGGATATCCTATATTCCCAGTGAAATTAATCCAGTCGAACTTCAGCAGGTTGTGCGATCGATAGGTTACGATTTGTTAATTGAAGAGGATCGCAATTTCGAAGCAGCAGAGAAAGCAAGGCAAAAAGAGTCTTCATCGCTTAAAAGCCGTACGATTTGGGCTGGGGTTTTCACTTTCCCTGTTTTTATACTTGGGATGTTTTTTATGCACTGGGAGTTTTCAGCCATTATATCGATGATATTGACTATACCCATTATATTTTGGTTTGGACGGGGTTTCTTTGTAAATGGCTACAAGCAAGCGCTCCATCTTAAGGCCAATATGGATACATTGGTCGCCCTAAGCACTGGAATTGCCTTTGGTTTCAGCGTATTTAATACCTTTTTTCCTCAATTTTTAATCGGAAGGGGAATAGAACCTCACGTGTACTTTGAGTC
Organism: Tenuifilaceae bacterium; assembly: GCA_034003245.1. Lineage (GTDB taxonomy): Bacteria > Bacteroidota > Bacteroidia > Bacteroidales > Tenuifilaceae > Perlabentimonas. Next base: position 11,147 of record JAVEYY010000018.1, on the reverse strand, counting down.
TGCTTCGGTTATAATCACTTTTATTCTGTTTGGCAAGTGGCTCGAGGAACGAGCCAAAGGGAAAACCTCTTCGTCTATCCGACGGTTAATGGGGCTTCAGCCGAATTCTGTAACGGTAATTGATGGTGATCTGCAACTTGAAACTCAAATAGCCAATTTGAAAAGTGGACAAATTGTACTAGTAAAACCTGGCGATCGAATTCCAGTTGATGGGGTAGTGGTTGCTGGTTCGTCGTTTGTTGACGAGAGCACTATTACGGGTGAACCCATACCCGTTGAAAAATCAGCGGGCCAAGGAGTTTATGCTGGAACAGCTAACCAAAAAGGATCGCTGCAGATACAGGCTCAGCAGGTTGGTTCCGAAACAGTTTTAAGCCGCATTGTACAGATGGTTGAGGCAGCCCAAGGCTCAAAAGCGCCAGTGCAAAAATTGGCCGATAAGGTTGCAGGGATTTTTGTGCCAATAGTAATGGGTATCGCCCTGTTTAGCTTTGCTATTTGGGCCGTTGTTGGAGGCAACCATGGGGTTGTGCATGGAATTGTCGCATTGGTTACCGTAATGGCAATTGCCTGTCCATGTGCATTGGGACTTGCAACGCCAACCGCAATTATGGTTGGAATGGGCAAAGGTGCAGAAAATAATATCCTGATTAAGGATGCCCATAGCCTTGAGACTGCCCACCGATTGAATACAATTATTCTTGATAAAACGGGTACTATAACCGAGGGGAGACCAGTTGTAACCGATCAGTTCTGGGATATCTCTGTCGATGATCTACCTCGTTTTAGATCAATCCTTTTGGCCATCGAAAACTTATCGGAGCATCCTCTTGCTGAGGCTGTTGTATCTGGTTTGCGCGGCAATATTACATCAACTATTAATGTTGATGAATTTGAAGCCCTTGCGGGCTTGGGTGTTAAAGCAATTGTCGATGAAGAGTTGTTTTTTGTTGGTAGTCCAAGTCTTTTTAAAGACCTAAGCATTGGAGTTAAAGGTTCTATTGTAACAAAATCGAATCAATGGCAGAGTGAAGGTAAAACAGTGGTTTACTTTGCGACAAATTCTCAGATTATTGCCACTTTGGCAATATCCGACAAGGTGAAGGAAACATCAGCTGACGCTATTCGAAAACTAAAAGGCTTGGGAATTAAACCCATTATGCTAACTGGCGATAATGAGAATACTGCTAAAATCGTAGCGGAACAGGTTGGAATCACAAACTATAGAGCTTCGATGCTACCCAACGATAAAGCCCGTTTTGTTGAGCAGCTTCAGGCTCAGGGCAGGGTAGTAGGTATGGTTGGCGATGGCGTTAACGATTCTAATGCGCTTGCGCAGGCCGATGTTAGTATTGCCATGGGCAAAGGATCGGATATAGCCATGGATGTGGCAAAGGTTACGCTAATTACTTCCGACTTGTCGTTAATTACGGCTGCCATTAACCTATCGAAAAGAACCATGCGTACCATTAAACAGAATCTTTTCTGGGCATTTATTTACAACATTATAGGTATTCCTCTGGCTGCCGGAGTTTTATATCCAATTATCGGATTTCAGTTCGACCCAATGATTGCTGGGATGGCCATGGCTCTTAGCTCCGTGTCGGTGGTCACAAATAGCCTTCGGCTTCGATCGGTGAAAATCTAGTTGATCGTTGATTGTTGGTGATTGATCGAATGTATACTAATAAGTAAATTGCTGGTTGTTAGTTGATAAATGATGTTGAATCAACACTAATCACTCATTCACTCATTCAATCCTTCAATCCCTATTTAACCCGTAAACTCTCAACTGCATCTAAAATCTGCTGGTAATGGTGTGCCATAATATGCTTAAGCCAGTAGGTGTAATTATCGGGATTTTTGGCAATATCTTCTTTCAAATTCTGCATGGTAATCAACTTGTAGTTGGCAACTTCAATGGAGTTTGGGTGAGGATTATCCTCGTAAAAGCCAATGTATATGTGGTCTATCTCGTTCTCTGTTAAACCATTGTCGAAATCGATACGGTAGTGAAATTTTTCCACAAAGTGAAGCGGTGTGTCAAATCCCATCTCGTCCAACAGGCGTACATGGATTGCCTGGTCCATCTCACTGCCCTTGGGCAGGTGGCTGCAGCAAGTGTTTGTCCACAAACCTGGCGAATGGTATTTCTCGTGGGCGCGCTGATGAATCATTAGCTCATTTGCCGAGTTAAACACAAAAATTGAGAAAGCACGATGAAGCAAGCCTTCCTTATGAACATCGTATTTCTCGCCGTAACCAATTACTCTGTCATGTTTGTCAACAAGCGCTATTGAACCACTCATAATTCTGTTTTTTTGTTGAATACAAAAGTATTAAAATCTAAACTTGAAATAACAAACAACAAACCACTCCAATGGTTGAGGGCTTTACGATAATTTAACGCGAAATGCGCAATAAATCGGAGTTATCAACAGTTTGATGTTGAAATATTAAATGCAAATTGTTTAGCCTTCGTCGCATTATTTGTATTTTTACCCCAAATTTAAGCCAAGAACTATGCTTGTAAAATCTGTAAGAGTAGTTGCCTTTGTTGTTTTTAGCCTAATTTGCTATGGGGCAATGACTCAGGAGTCTGTTCATCACACTCACCCCGATCGTTACCTCCGTGAGGGAATTGATCTTTTCCAGAAGGGTAATTACGTTTCGGCTCAAAAGCATTTTCAGCATGCCTCCAAGTATGCCAGTCCACATGAACTCCATTTAAAGGGCGAGGCCGAGTTTTATAATGCACTTTGCGCAGTTGAACTCTTCAATAGCGATGCAGAGTATCTAATGCGCACATTTATCAATAACTTTCCCGATAACCATAAGGTTAATGTTGGCATATTCGAACTAGCTAAGCTTCGCTACCGCGAGCGCAAATACCGCGATGCAATATACTGGTTTGGGCAAACTAACCGAAACGGTTTAGATGCAGATCAAAAGGCGGAGTATCTTTTTAAGCTGGGCTATAGCCATTTTATGCAGGGAAATTTCGATCTGGCAAGTCGCGCATTATTCGAAATTAAGGATACCAAGAATAAGTACTCGGCTCCGGCAACCTATTACTACTCGCATATTGCCTACGATCAGAAAAATTACGCCACTGCCCTCAAGGGTTTTGAGAAGTTGAGCACCGACGAAACCTTTGCTCCGCTTGTGCCCTACTATATAGCCCAGATTTACTATTTGCAGCGACAGTACAATAAGGTTATCGAGTATGCGCCACCTCTTCTTGAATCGGCAAATACCCGACGTGTACCTGAGATTGCCCGCCTTATAGGTGAATCGTACTACAGAGTTCGGCAGTACGATAAAGCTGTTCCATTCATAGAAAAGTTTATTGAGAAAACCACTTCGCTTACCCGCGAGGATAACTATCTGGTTGGGTTTATATACTTCCGAAATTTTCGATTCGAGGATGCGGTGAAATACCTCGAGCGGGTGCCCACCGAGGAAGACACGCTTAGTCAAAATGCATATTATCACCTAGCCGATTGTTACCTGAAGTTAAATCAGAAAGCTAAGGCAAGACAAGCTTTTTCCATGGCATCCAAGGCCGATTTCGATATGTCGATCAAGGAGGATGCACTTTTTAATTTTGCAAAAATCACCTACGAAACGCTCTACAATCCTTTCAACGAGGCCATAGAGGCGTTTCGATCGTATATCGATATTTTCCCCAATAGTCCTAGGGTCGATGAGGCGTATAACTACCTTGTTCTGGCTTACACCAATACCAAGAACTACAGAGAGGCGCTGGAGTCGCTGGATAAGATAACCAACAAGGATGCCTCAATCCGAAGAGCATATCAACGGGTTGCTTTTTTCCGTGGGATTGAGCTTTTTCAGAATCTAAACTTCGATGAGGCCATCGAAAAGTTTACCCTTTCGCTTAAATACCCTGAGTTTAGTGAGAAACTCATGGCGCTAAGCTTTTACTGGAGGGCTGAGTCGTACTATAGGCTCGAGGATTTCCAGAAAGCCGCCCGTGATTACGATCAATTCCTGTTAACATCAGGCGCATTTGGACTGCCCGAGTATCAGCTGGCTCATTACAACCTGGGCTACGCCCATTTTAAGCTCAAAAACTACGACGATGCCATTGTTTGGTTCCGTAAGTACACCACCATGGCGCTTAAGAATAAGGATGTTTTTCTTGGTGATGCATACAACCGAATTGCCGACTCGTACTACATTCAACGTAGGTATTGGGTTGCACTCGATTACTACGAGAACGCTATTAACACCAATGCCCTCGATGTTGATTACGCAATTCTGCAGCGTGGTATTGCGTTTGGCTTAGTTGATCGTCCGCAGAAAAAGATAGAAGAGTTGCTGTCGCTAATCAACAGATTTCCAAATTCAAACTACACCGACGATGCGCTTTATGAGCTTGCCGAAACATATTTGGCGCTTAATCAGCCTAAGGAGGCCATAACGTATTATGCTCGCATTCAGCAAGATTTTCCTGGCAGCTCATATTTTGTTAGGGCTTTGGTACAACTCGGTATAGCTGCATACAACGAGGATGACTCCAACAATGCTATGCGTTATTACAAGCGTGTTGTGGAAGAATTTCCTGGTTCGCCCGAGGCAAAGAATGCTCTTGTGGGTATCAGGAATATCTATGTTGATAAGGGTAGCGTTGACGAGTACTTCACCTACGCTTCGCGTTTAGGAAGCTTGGGCAGCGTTAGCATGGCCGAAAAGGATTCCCTTTCGTACATCTCGGCCGAGCGATTGTACATGAGCGGCGACTTCGCTAAAGCCATCCAAAACCTGTCAAAATACTTAGATGATTTTCCCCGTGGAAGTTTTGTGCTGAATGCCCATTTCTACATTGCCGATTGTCACCACCGAAATGGCAATTTTGATAAAGCTTTGGATTCATACAACCAGGTTATCCAACGGCAAAAGAATCCATTCACCGAGCAAACGTTGCTAGCTTCATCGAGTATATACATGCAGCAGCAGAAGTACGCCGATGCTTACGAGGTATACAAACTCCTCGAAACGCTTGCCGATCTTAAGTCGAGTTTGCTCGAGGCCCGGGTTGGTATGATGCGCACAGCCAAGCATTTATCCCGACATAGTGAGGTTGTTGATGCAACCAATAAGGTGCTTATAACCGATAAGCTGCCTGCCGAACTCGAGCGCGAAGCCCGATTTGCCAAAGCGCTATCACTACTTGCTCTAAATAGGAGTAAGGAGGCTTTCGATGAGTTTGCCAATGTGTCAGGAAATCTTCGCTCGCAAGAGGGGGCTGAGGCAAAGTATCGCATGGTTAGAATTTATTTTGATGCAGGAAATCTTGAAAAGGCCGAAAACGAAGTGTTTAATTTTGCCGAGAGGAATACGCCCCATCAGTACTGGTTGGCAAAAAGTTTTATGGTGCTTGCCGATATATATGCTAAACGCAACGACTTTTTCCAGGCCAAGGCCACACTTCAGAGTGTGATAGATGGCTACACAGTGCCAGATGATGGAGTTATCGATCAGGCTTCAAAGCAGCTTACAGAGCTCATAAAAACCGAAAAGGAGAAGCAACGAGGATCATCTAATGATACTATTCAACTACAATGGCAGTAAGCAATGGGTTTTGGAAATCCAGTAAATTATGACAGCAAACCTTTTAAGTAAGACAACCGGTATGATTAATCGAATAAGAATACCAATACTTGGAGTCATTTTGATCCTTTCCGCCAGTTTCTCTGGATTTGGGCAGGACGATAAGCTAACCAAACAGGTGCAGGTAGTTCGACCCTATGAGCCAAGTATCTCCGATGCTTTTAAACTCAATTTGCTCCCACAGGTTGAGGATACCATTAAGGTTGTTCCAACCTTTGCGTATAACCTTACATTGCGCCCAGTAACACTTGATTTTCCCATTACTTTCATTTCTCCAGCCCGAATGGTTGCCGAGCCATTGACCCGTGCCAGCTGGGGTTACGCTAAGGTTGGGTTTGGAAACTATTCATCGCCACTGGCGGAGATTTTTTTAGCTAATACGCGGTCAGAGAAATACTCCTATGGGGGATCATTTAAGTACAAGGGTTCTTTTGGTAATGTAAAACTCGACAATGGCGATAAGGTGGATGCCGATTTTAATCGAATAGGTATTTCCGCATTTGGTAAGCGGATTTTCAAAAAATCGGTCATCGATGGTGGGTTAGACTACTCTTACTTTGGTTACAGATACTTTGGCAACGATACTACACTTGCCGCTTTACCAGTTCCCGCCGAGGTAGATCCACAAAATCAGAAACGATTTAAAGTGGGTGTAAACTACTATTCAACCCACAGCGATTCTACACATCTAAACTATAGGTTGGGAGGCCAGTTTGTCAATTTCTCCGATAAATATAGTAACCAGCAGAATACTTTTGCCCTAACCTCAAATCTCGACAAGTTTTTTAAGATTGAGAAAGTGGGAGGGAACTTAAGTGTGATTCACCACGGCAATACCTTAAATGATATTCAAAGTAGTCAGACCCTACTTTCATTATCGCCCTGGATTGGCCTTTTTGGTAAGCAATGGCGAACGCAAGCAGGAGTTTCAGCGGTTATTAGCATCAACGAGTTTGGTACTCAAACCCATTTCTACCCTATTGCCCAGCTGTCATACGATATTGTTGGAAATTATGTGATACCCTATTTTCAGTTCAGTGGATACTTAGAGGATAATAATTACTCCAAGATATTAGCCGAGAACCCTTGGGTACTTCCAGGCCTCGATGTAGCCAATACAAGCCATAAACTTATTATCAAAGGTGGGTTAAAAGGCAATATGAGCGCTCGGGTTTCATACAATATATCGGGTAGCTTTTCGCTTATCGACAGTGCATATTTCTTTGTGAATACAGTGGATCCTACCCTTTCGTTTTTGGGGAATACTTTCGACGTGGTTTACGACAATATTCGCCATAAGAACCTGGCGGGAGAACTTACCATTACCCCAATCAGCAGGGTAAAGCTGGCGCTTCAGGCCGAGTATAATATTTACACAATGAATGAGCTTAATGCAGCTTGGCATAAGCCCAATTACCTAGGTAGGGCTACACTTAGCTACAGTATAAAGGATAAAATCCTTGTAAATGCGGCTTTTTACCTTGAGGGAAAGAGAAATGTTCAAGCACTGAATGGAGATATATTGGAGATTGATGGAGTTACGGATCTCAATTTGGGGGTTGAGTACAGGCTGAACAAGCGCATTTCAGCATATTTAAACTTTAACAATATTTTAGCTAGCCGATACCATCTATGGTATTTATATCCTGCCCATCGGTTTAATATGCGCGGTGGGGTAACCTATGCCTTCTAGAAATTTTTGTTTTATCATGCTAAAATCCGCACTGAAAAGCTGCGGATTTTTAATTGCCTATCTCCCAATTAACGAGTGGCGTAAATATCAGAAATACAGGGAGTAAAGGTGTTGATAAAAACCCAAAAAAAACGTTAAGATTCTGACTTTTGCCAATAATTTTTGCTATCTTTGAAAGTATTTTTTGAGGCAAATAAAATTATTGATAATCAACCTTTTGGTTGATTTATTTATTGTGGTTTAAGGAGATTGTTCTTATGGATAAATTAGAAAACGAGAAGTTGGAAAGTGGTTCTCTGGTGCAGGGTAAACAATACTCAGCCGAAAGCATTCAGGTGCTCGAAGGGCTCGATGCCGTTCGCAAGCGTCCTTCGATGTATATTGGTGATACCGGATCGCGAGGGTTACACCACTTGGTATACGAGGTGGTGGATAACTCCATCGACGAGTCTTTGGCCGGTTACTGTACCAAAATAGAGGTTGAAATAAACGAGGATGGCTCTATTACCGTTACCGACGATGGCCGTGGTATTCCCGTTGATATGCACGAGAAGGAGAAAAAATCGGCCCTTGAGGTGGTAATGACAGTTCTCCATGCAGGCGGAAAATTCGATAAAGGATCATACAAGGTCTCAGGAGGGTTGCACGGGGTTGGCGTATCGTGTGTTAACGCTCTTTCCAACAAACTTGTTGCCGAGGTTTACCGCGATGGAAAGGTTTGGATGCAAGAGTATCAGAAAGGGATACCTCAGTTTCCGGTTAAGCATGTTGGTGAAACAGATAAGACAGGGACGCGAATCACATTTTTGCCCGATGATACAATTTTCACACAGTCAACTGAGTACAGTTTCGAAATACTCGCTTCGCGACTACGCGAGCTAGCTTTCCTCAATAAGGGTGTAAGGCTAAGTATCCGCGATAAGCGTGAACTCGAGGAGAATGGTAATGGAGGAAAATTCCGTTATGAGGAGTTTTACTCCGAAGAGGGTTTAAAGGAGTTCGTAGAGCTTTTAGATGCCAATCGTGAGTCGCTGATCGAGAGCACAATCCATATTGAATCGAACAAGAACGAGGTGCCCGTTGAGGTTGCCATGCAGTACAATACATCCTTCTCCGAAAATATTCATTCGTACGTAAACAATATCAACACCATTGAGGGTGGAACTCACCTAACTGGATTCCGTCGGGCCTTAACTCGAACTCTGAAAAAGTATGCCGACGAGTCGGGAATGCTGTCAAAGCTGAAATTTGATATCAGCGGCGATGATTTTCGCGAGGGTCTTACTGCCATTATCTCCGTTAAGGTTGCCGAGCCACAGTTCGAGGGACAAACAAAAACCAAGTTAGGTAACTCCGAGGTGAGTTTGGCTGTCGATCAGGCTGTGAGCGAAGCTTTAACCAACTACCTTGAGGAGAATCCAAAAGATGCTCGAACCATTGTTCAAAAGGTAATTCTTGCTGCTCAGGCTCGTCATGCTGCCCGCAAGGCGCGTGAGCTGGTTCAGCGTAAAACAGTCCTTTCTGGTTCTGGCCTGCCAGGCAAGCTATCCGATTGTTCCGAGAAAGATCCTGCGCAAACTGAGCTGTTCCTGGTGGAGGGCGACTCGGCAGGTGGAACTGCCAAGCAGGGTCGCGATAGGCGCTTCCAGGCAATTATGCCTCTTCGTGGTAAGATTCTTAACGTGGAGAAGGCCATGCAGCATAAGATCTTCGAGAACGAGGAGATTAAGAATATGTTCACCGCTCTAGGTGTGAGCATTGGAACCGCTGAGGATAGCAAGGCGCTTAACCTCGAAAAGATTAGGTATCACAAGGTGGTAATTATGACCGATGCCGATGTGGATGGAAGCCACATTGCCACGCTGATTATGACTTTCTTTTTCCGATACATGAATGATCTTATCAACGAGGGTTACCTTTACATTGCAACTCCACCGCTTTACTTAGTGAAGAAAGGGAAAGAGGAACGTTATTGCTGGACCGAGGAGGAGCGCAACAGAGCTGTTGATGAGCTGGGCAAAGGTCGCGAGGGATCGGTACATATTCAGCGTTATAAAGGTTTGGGAGAGATGAACGCAGAGCAACTTTGGGATACCACCATGAATCCGGAGACACGATTATTGCGTAGGGTAACCATCTCGAGCGCTGCCGAGGCCGATAGAATCTTCTCAATGCTTATGGGCGATGAGGTTCCTCCCCGCCGTGAGTTTATTGAGAAGCATGCAAAGTATGCAAATATCGATATTTAGTAAGAAAGCCACGGAAACGTGGCTTTTCTTATCTTCGGATTACCGGAGGAAGCACATTTAGCTTCATCTCGCGCTTTACCGACCCATCGACCTGGTATACCCAGGCGGCGCCAACCTGATTTCCGTGCCGAAAGAAGATGCGGGCAGCAGGGCGGCCATCGGGAAAAAATACAGTCCAAAAGCCTTCGGCTTTGCCGTTCACGTAGTAACCATCGAGATTTGCAGCCCCCTGCTCGTTGTAGAAAATCCATCTGCCCGTTGATCGCCCCTCGTGGTATGCTCCCGCTTGCTTTAAAAAACCTGTAGGATGGTAAACCACCCAGTATCCATTATATTTTCCGTTCAAAAAATCGCCCCTGCTATTTACCTGCCCATTGGGCAGGTAGCTAATCCAAGTGCCGTTTCGTTGATTGTTAGAGTATGATCCGGTTTCGGCTAGCGATCCATTTGAAAAAAACTCCTTGTACTCTCCCTCAATTTTCCCATCTATATAGTAAGAGGTGTTCATAACTGCTCCACTCTCGTAGTATCCAACAACCCTCCCCTTAAGGACTCCTTTATCATAAAACGCCTTGCGCTGCAAGGTGCCATTCTTGTAGTACACGTAAAGCGTATCGTGATACTCGCCTGCCAGGCGTTTCCCTTTGTAGTTAAGCTCTCCCGTTGGGTGGTACGACTCAAAATCGCCAACAAGTACCCCATCCACATAGTTTGCTTTTAGAAGTATATTCCCCTCGGGTGAGTAGGCCATTGACAAGCCGTTTAGCTGATTGCTCTTGTACTCGCTGTCGGAATCGATTACCCCATTGGGATGGTAAGTTAGCAATCGCCCCTCTAGCTGATCGTCGATGTATTTACCTTCCTGATAAAGCGTACCATCATCGTTCCAAACCCTGAATTCACCACTCTTTTTACCCTTCTTATACCTAAACATGCTTTTCCTAAATCCATTCCGGAAGTAGTTTGTCCAGATACTATCGGGTAGGTTGTCGATATAATATCCCTCCTGCATGGGTTTGCCTTCGGGGTAGAAAAACTTGTAGTTTCCATGCCTAATGGTATCGCCATTTTGGATGTAAACCGAATATTGCTCCTGCAATACGCCATTAGGGTAGAGTTTTTCCTGGGTTATTACCACCTGCGGAAAAGAGAAAAACCCCATTGATAATAGGGTTGTAAGTATTAATAGTTTAGAGAGTGCAATCATTAGGGCCGTATTATGGATTAAGCCTGATAGAGTCCATTTAAAAAGCTATAGGTTTAAAAATCTACTTAAAAATTACGTCCTGATTGCTTTTTTTTACTCTGCTTTCACATCAATAACCATTTGGGCGCCCTCAAGTGCAAACCTTGAACCATAATCTACAATTACGGCAATAGCGTACTGGCCAGGTGTTAGTTCGCTTTGGGGTAGTTCAACTTCTACAGTTCTGGTCATCTTTGGAAAGGTTTCCACCTCGAACGAGGGGAACTGTTTCTCCTCGGCCGTTTGAATGTTTGAGGCAATAAGGTGAACCTTACACTTGGTAACCTTGTCGCCCAGGTTATCGAGTGTTGCAGCAAATTTA
>JAVEYY010000017.1:0-83345 GCA_034003245.1 Tenuifilaceae bacterium | reverse complement strand
GAGAGAGCAGTGGAGTGGGCAATTAAACAGAAATGATAACTTATCATTTAGCTCAAAGTTAACCGAGCTGTTACGAATTTTCGAACCACCCCGGTTTGAAACGTGTTTTTAATTAACTTTGTAATTAATTTAAGTTGCTAGCAATTGTAATTTACAAAAGAGTTGAAAAGTTCTTTACATTGTTGATATATAAGTGCCTGAAAATTAGCTATTGAAAAAAATCCTTCGGATTTTGGTCTTGCAGAAACCTTAAAACCCGAAGGATTATGGTAGAAAAAACAATGGCAATTTACGTTTTTCTCGACGATATTTTCAAATTTTCGGGGCATAAAGAACCCGAGAATCGTCGAGTAAGCGATGCGGAGGTCATTACCACGGTGCTGATCGCTGGCATGTATTTCGGCGGCAACTTCGAGCACGCGTTGAGTTTCGTCAGGGGAACCCGGCTTATGCCGAATATGCTGGGTAAAAGCAGGTTTAATCGGCGTGTCCATGGGGTTAGTTCCCTGATGGTGGAAACGTTTCGCCAGCTGGCCACCACCATTAAGCAGCTGAACATCGAATCGGAGTATGCCATGGACAGCTTCCCCGTTCGCGTGTGCGACAACATCCGCATCAAGCGCTCCAAGCTGGTTAGGGGAATCGAATACTGGGGCTATAAACCCTCGAAAAGGGAGTACTTCTATGGCTTCACCGTGCAGGTAATCGCCACGGTAGATGGTATTCCCGTTGAGTTCGCCATCACACCAGGGCGTATGCATGACAGTGAGGGGATGAGGCACCTGTGCTTTGATCTACCCGAAGGCAGCAGGGTATACGCTGACAGCGGCTATACAGATTATTTGCATGAGGATGACCTGTATGAAGCGTTGGGGATAAAACTCCTGACCGCCAGAAAGTCCAACTCCAAGAGAAGGCGTGAACCGTGGGAGGAATTTCTTGTGGCGCATTACAGGAAAGGGGTTGAGGTCGTATTTAGCGACATTAATAAACTGTTCCCTAGGAGAATACATGCAATCACTCCAGATGGTTTTATTTTAAAGATAATTATGTTCATTCTAGCATATGTGTTTACTAAGATCAACTAGCAACTTAAATTAATTATTTACATTTTTCAACATTTCATGAAACTACCCGATAAGCGAATAGTCGATTTTATCAAAGAGCATCATGTGCTTACGCTGGCCACCAGCTTCGACGAGGAGCCCTACTGTGCCAACTGCTTTTATGTATACAAGGAGGAGGACAACAGCCTGGTTTTCACGTCCGATTACGACTCCAAGCACATTAAGCAGGCCAGTCATAATATTTACGTTGCGGGTAGTATTGTGCTCGAAACTGATATTCTGGGGAAGATTCAAGGAGTACAGTTTCAGGGTATTATTAGTGAGCCGCAGGGCGAATCGTATTCAAAAGCCCGCAACGCATATCTGCAACGCTTTCCAATCGCCATGCTAATGAAAACAACCCTTTGGGTTGTGGATCTTACCTTTCTGAAGTTTACCGACAATTGCCTTGGATTTGGTCAAAAGTTAACCTGGGAAAAGGAGCTTATTGTTAACCCATTTTTCTCTAAAAAAGAGGTGTAATGATTCTAGTAACCGGTGGAACAGGCCTAATAGGATCGCATCTTCTATTTGAGCTGACTAAAAGAGGGAAACAGGTTAAAGCGCTGAAGCGAAGTAAGAGCAATATTTCAGTTACCCAGCGAATTTTCGATGCCTACTCGGAGACCTCCAACGCCCAATTCTCATTGATTCAGTGGGTCGAGGGCGATGTGGTTGACTACCCATCGCTTTGCCAGGCAATGGATGGCGTAGATGAGGTTTACCACTGTGCGGCTATGGTATCGTTCAACAAACGCGATTTCGAGACCATGCTAACGGTGAATGTTCAAGGAACGGCTAATATGGTCGACGCTGCATTGGAAGCTAAAGTTCAAAAGCTTTGCCACGTAAGTTCAGTGGCTTCGCTTGGCAATCCAGTTGATGGTGATATGGTGAATGAGGATGCTCAGTGGGGAAAATCGAAGGGAAAATCGGGGTATGCAGTTAGTAAGTTTCGCTCGGAGATGGAGGTTTGGAGAGGGATAGAGCAAGGTCTAAAAGCCGTAATTGTTAACCCTTCAGTGATCATTGGCCCATGTAAATGGGATAGCGGGAGCGGACAACTACTTGGGACATTGGCAAAAGGATTTCCATTCTACACGCAGGGAATCACTGGATATGTTGATGTAAGAGATGTGATTGACTCCATGCTAACAGCTGTTGAAAAGGATCTGTGGGGACAGCGATTTGTTATCAATGGCGAAAATATTTCGCACCAAAAGGTGTTCGAATTAATTGCCCACGAGTTTGGAAATAAACCCCCTTCAATTAGAGTTACACCTATGATGTCTTCGCTGGCTTGGAGAGCAGCTAGAATTGTAAGCCTTATTACAGGAAAATCACCCGCGCTAACCCGCGAAACAGCGCAGAGCGGCCATAGTATAACCTACTATTCGGCCAAGAAAATGGAGCAGGATTTGGGCGTTAGGCCTCGAACAATTGCCGAGGCGGTAAAGAATGCCGTAAGAGTTGGATCACTTTAGTTTTCCCTTTACAATCTCTTTTCTGGTAAAGGCATAGTAAATAAAGTAAAGGCCAGCAATCACAAGCGGAATACTAAGCCACTGTCCCATATTCAGGGTCATATTAGCCTCAAAACCAACCTGAGGTTGCTTAATGAATTCGATCAAGAATCGTGTTCCGAATGTAACAATTAGGAATATTCCGAATAGCAAACCGGGTTTAGGCTTAGCATTTGACTTGTTGTATATTAGGTAAAGGATTATAAAACCAGCTAGGTACGAGAGGGCTTCGTATATTTGTGTTGGATGCATGGGCTGGGTTTGACCATCGCGCACAAAAATAAATCCCCAGGGTAAGGTTGTTTCAGTGCCATAAATCTCCGAATTCATAAGATTTCCCAGTCGAATTAGCACCCCAGCCAGCGCAACTGTAATGGCTACCCGATCGAGAATGTAAAGGGTTGGGCGCTTCGTCTTCTTGCTGAACAGATAGAGTGCAGTAATAATTCCAACGGCAGCACCGTGACTAGCCAATCCACCACGCCAGATCTTTAAAATTTCAATGGGATTGGCGAGGTAGTATGCTGGTTCATAGAATAGGCAATGTCCAAGTCGAGCACCTACAATTGTTCCAATTGCCATGTATATGGTTAGCGTATCGAGATAACCTTCGGGTAACGACTCCCTTTTCACAAACCGCTCAAATATCATGTAGCCAAACAGGAATGATAGCGCCCATAGCACGCCGTAGTAGCGAACAGATAGCGGGCCCAGCGAAAAAATCTCAGGATTAATATCCCAAACTATATGGTTAATTAGCATGGTTGTAGTTGTTAGCGTTTATTTTAGAGCGATAAAGTTAAAACAAATTGAGCAACTCCAAGGTATTTCAACCCGAATTAATGTTAAGGAATGCTTAATAATTGGCCAAACGGCATGCACTAATCATTCGATTTAATCCTTTTTTGTACCTTTGAATGATTGTTAAACAACTAAAACCAGTGCTATGTTTTCAGGAATTGTAGAAGAAGCTGCAAAAGTGGTAAACCTTACCAAGGAGAAAGAGAATCTGCATATCACCCTAACGTGCTCCTTTGCCAAGGCGCTTAAAATCGATCAAAGCGTTTCACACAACGGGGTATGCTTAACTGTTGTAAAGCAGGAGGGCGACACCTACACGGTAACGGCCATAAAGGAAACCCTTGAGAAATCGAACCTAGGTTTGCTAAAGGTTGGCGATAAGGTAAATCTGGAACGAAGCATGAAGCTTGAAACTCTGCTCGATGGCCATATGGTGCAGGGCCATGTTGATCAAACCGCCAAATGTACCAAGGTAGAGGAGGCTGATGGTAGCTGGTATTATACATTTGAGTACGATTCATCCAAAGGCAATATCACCGTTGAGAAGGGCTCCGTTTCGGTGAATGGAGTAAGCCTTACGGTTGTGAACTCTAAAAATTCATCATTCCAGGTGGCCATTATACCATTTACCTATGAGGTTACCAATTTTCACCAGATAAATGAGGGAACTGTGGTTAACCTCGAGTTTGATGTGGTTGGGAAATACATTGCCAAGTTGCTGAAACAGTATATCGACGGCGGTATGCTCGATAATCTTCTGAAAAGTTAAGGCCGTCTTATCATCAAAGATGAAAATTACATCATCCAAAACCCTGGCAGTAGTTATCTCGCTAATAGCAGCAGGAGCATTTATTATTGCTGGGGTTATCCTTTATCGAATTGGCTTCAACGCCAGCGGCTGGCATATAGCAGGATTTGCACTGGCAATCTTCTTGGGGATGTACCTGGTGGTTCAAAACCTACTAAATCTATTTATTTTCGAGAAGATTCATCCGGTATACAAAACCATTCAGAACCTGATGGTTTCGGATGAAGAACTGAAAAAAAATCTGGCCGGCAAGGATTTGATTGGAGAGGTAAACAACGAGGTTGTGGTATGGGCCGACAATAAGAGCCGGGAGATTGACCGGCTCAAAGAGCTGGAGGATTACCGAAAAGAGTTTCTGGGCAACGTGTCGCACGAGCTAAAAACGCCCATCTTTAACATTCAGGGCTACATCCTCACCCTGCTCGATGGTGCGCTGGAGGATCCGACAATTAATCGGAAATACCTTGAGCGCACCGAGAAGAGTATTAACCGGCTGATATCTATTGTTGAGGATTTGGAGTCGATATCGAAGCTGGAGTCGAAGGTGCTGGCGCTCGATACCGATCGGTTTAACCTGGTACAGCTGGTGCAGGAGGTGTTCGACTCGCAGGAAATTCGTGCCCGAAAGCGAGGGATCAAGCTGGGTTTCGATCAGGAGTACAGCGAACCCCTATGGGTTGTGGCCGATAAGAAGAGAATCTTTCAGGCGTTAGCCAATCTTGTAGCTAATTCCATAAACTATGGAAAGGAGGGCGGTCGCACTGTTGTCTCCTTTATGGATATGAACGAGAATATTCTGGTAGAGGTAAACGACAACGGCATTGGCATTCCCAAGGAGGACATTCCCCGCATATTTGAGAGATTTTACCGGGTCGATAAGAGCCGCTCGCGCGATCAAGGCGGAACAGGGCTTGGCCTAGCCATTGTGAAACATATTATTGAGGCCCACAACCAAACCATAAACGTGCGCAGCAGCAAGAACGAGGGAACCTCGTTTGTTTTCACCATTAAGAAGAGCAAGCACAAGAAGAGCACTCTATAGATACTCCTGTGAACTAGAGAGAGGTGAGAAGTTGGAAGGTTAGAGTTTGTAAAGTTTAAAGTTACTATTTCCTTTTATGGAGTCCGCACTCCTTCGTGTCGGGGTTTTCCCACCACCAGCGGCCGGCGCGAATATCTTCACCGGACTCAATGGCGCGGGTGCAGGGCTGGCAACCGATGCTGGGGAATCCCTTTTTGTGTAGCGGATTTACGGGAACATTATGCTGGTTTACGTATTCCCAAACATCCTTCTCGCTCCAATTAATTAGGGGATTAACCTTTACAAGACCATTATCGTTATCCCACTCCACCATATGCATATTGTTTCGGGTTACCGATTGCTCGCGTCTAAGTCCACAAATCCATGCATCTAACCCAGTAAAAGCCCGCTTAAGGGGCACAATCTTGCGAATTCGGCAGCACTCCTTGCGGTTCTCTACACTGTGGTAAAACAGGTTGATTCCCTTCTGGTTTACCATCTCCTCAACATCCTCCTTATTTGGGAAGTAGATTTTTATATTGATCTTGTACTTGCTGCAGGTTCGGTCAATAAGGTCATAGGTTTCCGGGAAAAGTCTTCCCGTGTCGAGCGTGAAGATGGTTGTTTTGGGGCTGATTTTCACCAGCATGTCGGTAAGCACCTGATCCTCGAGCCCAAGGCTCGAGGATAGTGCTATGGATTGGCCAAAATGATTTGTGCAAAAAGTAAGAACTTCCTGTGGTGATTTACTCTCCAGCTCAGCGTTAAGCTTTTCGGCAAGATCTTTTCCTAACATCTTAAATGCGATTAGTGTATTATTTCGAGAACAGGTTTTTCTCCTTTACCTCCACAATTCGCCCAAACTTTTTGAGCGCCTCAAAATCGATCATTTTCTTATCGCCCACAATGGCTATTGCCACTGGCTTTTCGGAAAGGT
This sequence comes from Tenuifilaceae bacterium, assembly GCA_034003245.1. Lineage (GTDB taxonomy): Bacteria > Bacteroidota > Bacteroidia > Bacteroidales > Tenuifilaceae > Perlabentimonas. The sequence goes on along the minus strand of JAVEYY010000017.1, from coordinate 77,149 downwards.
TAATGCGATAGTGATTCATAACATCGTTCCAGGTTAGCGACTGGTAAACGGGCTGCTTAATAACCGCCGGATCGCTTGAATAACCCAAGCGTTTCCAGTACTCTACCAACTGTGTAGTGTTTCTGAAGCCAGGTCGTTTGGTCTCGGCCGAGAGGGTAAGGTAGTTGCGAATCATATCAATCCGCTCGGGTTTTTGCGGCATGGTGCGGATAAGGCTGTCGTATGTGGTTAGCGCTATTATCGATTTATCGGCCTGGGTTGATAGTGAGCCAATAAAATCGACGGGTTTGCCCTTTACCGGTGGTAAACGGAAGGTGCCACCTGCACCGTAAGCAAGCGAGCGGTACTCGCGGATTTCCTGTAGCACCAAACCGGAGAAACCGCCACCAAAATACTCGTTAAATGCTTCGATGTATGGAGCGTCTTCGGGTTTGAAATCGGCGCCGTTGGCAAAGAAGAAAATTTTGCTTTGACGAGCCTTCTTTTTATTCACAAAGAATATGGTGTTTTCACTGAATATTCGTGAGGGAACAACCACTGGAGTGCTAACCGAAATGGGCTTTTCAGCAAACTCTAAACCCGATTTGAAAAGGGTTTGTACCATATCCGTATCGAGATTTCCCACGTAGTGAATTTGAGCAGTATGCTGTGTAGCCAGCTTAAACGCACTGGTAAGGTTATCGGCTTTTAACTTTTTGAGCTCGTTCATGGTTGGCCTATCGAGGCTCGAAGACTTGTCGGCAAAGCGAATGTAATCGAAAAGTGCTTGCGCCACGGCATCGGGCTCGGAGCGCTCCATTTTTCTATCGGCCTTGGCACCATCAATTAGCACCTTAATCTTATCCTGCTCCAGCTTTGGTTTTGTTATCAGCTCGTTGATAAGTTCCACAGCCTTGGGCAAGTTCTCCTCAAGCCCTTCGACACGGATGGTGGTGTAGCTATCGTTACTCCAGATGGAGTAGGAGCAGCCAATCTTGGCAAATTCATTTTTTAGCTCGGCAACACCGCGTTTTTCGGTCCCTGCATAGGACATTAATCCAATTGCCTGATCGAGTAACGTGATATGCTGGTTGCCCACATTATACTCGATATTTAGTGTGAAGATATCGTTTAAAGGATTGTGAACCTGCAGCAGCTCAACGCCGCTGGCGATAGGGCGACGAGTGATATCCTTATCAAAATCGATAGGAGTGAAAACTGTTTCGCGTGTGGGGAGTGTTTCGAAATGCTTGGTGTACTTCGATTTTGCGTTAGTGTTGGCCAGTAGGGGCTTAAAGCCGGGCTTTTCCATTTTCTCCTTTTTTGGGAAACCCATCTTGGAATGGAATGCAAGGAAGTTGGGGCCAAAGTAAGTTTTTGCCACGCGAATAATATCATCCTTGCTAATAGACATAACCTTTTGCGGGTAGGCTAAAGCATCCTCAATGGATTCTCCAGAGGTAAATGCTCCTGCAAGGAAAGTTGCACGATTCTCGAGGTTTTCCAATGATTTTTGGAACTCTATATAGATGCTACTCTTCACGGCATCAACCATCCAATCGTCGAAATCGCCTTTGGCCAAGCGCGAAATTTCATTCAAAACCATTGTTTCGGCAGCGGGTAGTTTTTGTCCAACAACCTTTGGGATCATCAGGATTATGGCGGCTCCGTGATCGTTGTAGGGTAGCGAAAGGGCTTGAGCGGCTAATATTTTCCCATCAACCGAAAGGCGATCGAACAATCCGGTCTGATTCCTATTGTTGAGAATTCCCATGGCCACTTCAAGGGCAATGTAATCGGGATGCTGCTTGGTAACTGTTCTAAAACCCAGAATACCAAGTTTTATTGGCGAGATACGTGCCTCGTGAAACTCGCGCCCATTAAATGGTCTTTCGTTAAAAACTACGGGCTTAGGGGCGTCGCCAGCGGGGATTTTCCCAAATTTAGCTTCAATATCAGCCATTATCTCGCTGGTAACAAAATCGCCCGATAGCACTAAAACCATATTATTGGCAATGTAGTACTTGTTGTAAAACTCGAGCATTCGCCTAAGCGAAGGATTTTTCAAGTGTTCGATGGTTCCAATAAGCGGTTGCTGTCCGTAGGGATGCGCTTTGAAGAAGAGCTTCTGGAAATCCTCAAGCAACTTCGACTGGAACTGATCGCTATACATATTCTTCTCCTCGTAAACCACCTCCAGTTCAGCTTGGAAACTTCTGAAAACAGGGTCGATAAAGCGATGAGAGTAAAGGTCGATCCACTTGTAGATTTGGCTCGATGGGAACTTGTTGTAGTAAACGGTGTAATCGGGACCCGTTCCAGCGTTAAGGCTGGTTCCGCCCATTTCGTTTATCAGGTTGCTGAGCTCGTTAGGAATGGCAAATTCCGATGCCTTGTGCGACTCCTTGTTAATCTCCATCTGAATAGCATTGCGGTCGGCTTCGGTTTTGGCTGTCGCCAGCTCGTCGTACAGCTCAAAGATACGGTCGATATGGGGTTTTTCCTTTTCCCAATCGATGGTTCCAAGGCTCTGCGTGCCTTTAAAGAGCATGTGCTCCATGTAATGAGCAAGACCGGTTGCATCAGCAGGATCGTTTTTTCCACCTGCCCGCACGGCAACCACGCCAAAAACTTCGGGTTTTGAATGATCCTCGTTGAGGATAACGGTTAATCCATTGTCGAGTTTAAGCTGAACAACCTTTAGGGTTCCTGTGCTAAACTCAAGGGCAAACGAGTTAAAACCAAAGGCAATAACTGCTGCAGCCAGAATGGTTTTGAGGAGATGAATTGGTTTCATGATGTGGCTATTGTAATTAGTGTTAATTCTACAAGCAATTAGGGTGATATTACTTTACAGCGGTTCTATAAGACAACTAAATAGGTTGGGTTAAATCGAACTCGGCTTCGAATACCAGCTCGCCGCCATACTCCAGCTGATACTTCATGGTGCTTAAATCCTCGGCTAGCACCACATTCCATTTGCGTTCAACGCCATCGGCCAAAGTCTTTTGCGTGTACTCGTCCCACGGAAAACTCTGTTTAAAGGCGGTTCCTGTGCTATCGGCATATCCCCCGTATAGCGTCTGATCTTCGGGAGTACCATCCTCGTGCCGATGATCGTGGCGGAAGCGCAAACCCTCTTTTTCCATGATGAACATCCAGGTGCGCGAGCGATCCTCATCGAGGTGGAAAGGGATGTAAACTTTGTCCTCGTCGCAAACTGTAACGTGCATCACAAATTTCATGTGAGCCCAGCTGTTGCGACCCTCCTTGGTAAAGGTTTCGCGTCCTTGGAATGATTTTCCGCACAGCGAGGCTAGGTTTTTCAGAAATGCCTTTTGGTGGGTTTCGGCCGAGCAGTAGCTTTGCTGCTTGTCGTTTTGCTTCTGGGTTGATGTTCCGCAGGAGATCATTAAGATGGAAAGAGAAAGAATTACAGAAATTTTTCGCATGATATTATTATTTTTCTGATTACTGATTTAACGTTTACGCGAAACGCCTTTACTTTTGCGTGTTCTGTCGGGGTTCGATTTTCTTCTTGAGGAGCCAGAATTTGGCCTGCCCGATCGTTTTGCCGATGAAAACGAGCCATTAATCTCGGTTTCCTCGCTGTCGATTAGCTTGAAATCGAGCTGCTTTTTGGGAAGATTTGCCCGCCACACCTCAACCATTAGCTCGTCGCCCAGCTGGAATTTCCTATCGGTTTGGCGACCAGTAAGGCAGTAGCTCTCCTCGTCGAATTCGTAAAAATCGTCGTGTAGCTCGCGGATGGGAACAAGCCCTTCGCACTTGGTTTCTGTAAGCTCAACGAAGAATCCAAAGTTGGTAACGCCAGTAATTACGCCCAGGAATTGCTGCCCAATCTTATCGGACATAAACTCAACCTGCTTGTACTTTATCGATGCCCTTTCGGCATCGGTGGCCTTAATCTCCATGTTGGTGGAGTGCTTGCAGAGGCGCTCCAGCTCCTCCTCGTTTTTGGGGTTTCCCCCATCGAGGTAGTGGGCCAGCAGTCGATGCACCATCATGTCGGGGTAACGGCGGATGGGCGAGGTGAAGTGCGTGTAGTGGGGGAATCCCAATCCGTAGTGTCCAATATTGTTGGCCGAGTATCGTGCTTTTGCCATTGCCCTAAGGGCAAGAGTTTCGATTAGGTTCTGCTCCTTTTTCCCTTTCACCTCTTTTAGCAGCTTGTTAAGCGATTTGCTGATCTGCTTATCGGTTCCACCCTCTACACTATATCCAAAGCGGGTGACAAATGAGCGGAAGCTGTCGAACTTCTCGGGGTTTGGCTTATCATGTATTCGATAAACAAAAGGTTTTGTCTTATAATTCTCCCTTGCTTTACCCACAAACTCGGCCACCTTACGGTTGGCAAGTAGCATAAACTCCTCGATTAGCTGGTTTGCTTCCTTCTGGATTTTAAAGAAAACGCCCAGGGGTTTCCCGTTTTCATCGAGTTGGAATTTTACTTCGGCTCTATCGAAATCAACGGCTCCGGCCTTTAGTCGACTGCTGCGTAACTTTTGGGCAATGGAGTGTAGGGTAAGGATTTCGTCTCGCATATCGCCCTCGCCCGTTTCAATAACCTGCTGCGCCTCTTCGTAGGCAAATCGGCGTTGCGAGAGGATTACGGTTCGTCCAAACCACTCCTTGTGTACCTTTCCATCGGTATCCATCTCGAAAACGGCCGAGAAGCAAAGCTTCTCCTCATCGGGACGCAGCGAGCAGATGAAGTTTGATAGCCGCTCGGGGAGCATGGGTACACAACGATCGACCAGGTAAACCGACGTGGCACGCTCAATGGCCTCGTTGTCAATGGGCGAGCCAGGCCGCACGTAGTGCGTAACATCGGCAATGTGAACACCAACCTCGAAGAGGTTTTCGTCAATTTTACGCAGCGAGAGGGCGTCGTCGAAATCCTTGGCATCGGCGGGGTCGATGGTGAAAGTGGGGATTTTTCGGAAGTCGCGACGTTCGGCGTAGTCCTGACGGCTAATCTTATCGGGAATTTGTAGGGCTAACGCGTTCAACTCCTCGGGGAATCGATAGGGCAGCTCAAACTCGGCAAGGATGGAGTGCATCTCCACCTCGTGAACACCTGGATTACCAATAACTTCAACTACCTCGCCCAAGGGGTTTTTCGATTGTTGAGGCCAGTCGATAATACGGGCAATAACTTTTTGACCAGTTTTTGCCTTGTTAAGCGATTCCTTTGGAATAAAAATGTCGTAGGGCATCAGCTTGTTGTCGGGGATAACAAAGGCGTAGTTCTTCTCCACCTCAATCTTTCCCACAAAGGTGCGCTTGGCTCGTTCCACCACCTCTACCACTTCGGCTTCCATGCGCTTGCGACGACGTTTTGGTGTAATGGCCACCTTAACTCGGTCGCCATGTAGGGCGTGATTTAGGTTATATTCGGGCACAAAAACTTCCTGGTTATCGTCGGTAATTACGTAGGCGTTGCCATCGTTCTCCATTTCAACCACACCCTCCAGCGCAGCCGAGAGCTGCTTTACCATAAACTTTCCGCGGTAAACCTCGCGTAGGGCGCCCAGCTCGGCCAACTCGTATAGTACCTCGCTGATAAGCCGCTTTGATGTAGCATCCTTGGCCTCGAGTTGCTGCGCAATTTGTTTGTAGTTTAAGCTTTGTGAAGGATCGGACGAGAAGATACCCATAATAGATTTCATCAACATTTTCTTGTTGAAACCTTCGCCTTTTTTGGCTTTTTTCTTTTTTGCCATATTCTGCTACTTTATAAGATGTAAAGATACTAAATTATTTATGAAGCCCCGAAAGCACAACATTTTCTAAGGGCGATTGTTTGGGTATTTTGACAGAGGAGGAGCTGGAGGTTACGCAAATTACACTATTTTTACAGCATGGCAAATTTATCTAAAGGTAAACTAAGCAAAGAGTTAGGGCTAGTTGATGTTTTTGTGCTCAGCACAGGAGCCATGTTTAGTTCGGGGTTTTTCCTGCTACCCGGATTGGCAGCCCAGAATACCGGATCGTCGGTCTTCATTTCGTATCTTTTAGCTGCTTTGTTTATTATGCCAGCCATGTTCAGCATTGCCGAGTTGGCAACTGCCTTACCGAGGGCTGGCGGGGTTTACTTTATGCTCGATCGAAGCCTAGGCCCCATGATGGGAACCGTTGGGGGCATTGGCACTTTTTTGGCGCTGGTGTTAAAAACCGCATTTGCGCTGGTGGGTATTGGGGCCTATGCAGCAATTTTCTATGATTTACCCGTAAGATTTGTCGCTGTTTTGCTAACCCTTTTTTTTATGGTTCTTAATATTTTAGGAGCCAAGAAAACCGCCGGATTGCAACGATTTTTGGTTTTCTTTTTAATAGCTGTTCTTGCACTTTTTATGGCGGAGGGAGCAAGAGAGATATTTAATTTTGGTACCGAGGCTTTAGTGGCCAAGAAACTTAGCCCCTTTGCAACGAATGGTATAGAGGGAATAATATCTACAGCAGGATTTGTATTTGTGGCCTACCTAGGTTTAACACAGGTGGCAAGCGTTGCCGAGGAGATTAAAAACCCGGAGAGGAATATTCCTCTTGGAATGATTCTTTCGCTTATTGTGACCACGTTCATATATGTAGGGGGTGTTTTTATAATGGTGGCCGTTTTGCCTACGGTTGATTTTTTTAGCGATTTAACTCCAGTTTGGTCGGCGGCTCAGGTAGTATTCAAATGGATTCCTGCCAAGTATGGAGGATTGCTAATTGTTGCTGCCGCCATAGCGGCATTTGCATCAACGGGTAATGGAGGTTTAATGGCCGCATCGCGGTATCCAATGGCCATGGCAAGAGATAGGGTAATTCCACCCTACTTCAAAACTCTTGGTCGGTTTAAAACTCCAGTATATGCAATAGTTGCCACCTCTGCATTGATGCTGATCTTTATTCTCACCCTTAGCGAGGAGGGCATTGCCAAGATGGCAAGCGCATTTCAGCTTATTATTTTCATCCTCATAAATTTTGCGGTGATTGTTATGCGCAATAGCCGCATTCAATCGTACGATCCGGGTTACCATTCTCCTCTTTACCCGTGGATGCAGGTGTTTGGAATTGTTACATCACTACTGCTAATCATCTACATGGGCTGGGGACCAGCCATTTTCACTATAGTTGTTGTGGTTTTTGCCATGCTATGGTATCGCTATTATACTCGCCAGTACGTTAAACGCGAGGGGGCAATTTATCACTGGTTTGCTTTGCTTGGGCAAAAGCAACATGCGGGTCTTGAGAACGAATTCTTGTCGATACTTAAGGAAAAGGGGTTGCGTGAGGGCGATCCATTTGATGAGATGGTTGTGCAGGCGCATATTACACAGCTTAATCAGCAGGAGATAGATTTTAAGTCGCTGGTCTTTAAAACGGCCAAGGATTTATCAGCCTCAATAGGATCGGTTGAGCCACATGAGGTATATGAGGAGTTGCTAAAGGTAACTGCCATCGACCCAGCTTTGGTTATACCTCGGGTGTCAATACTGCATGGGAAACTCGAAAAGGTTGAGAAACCATTTCTTCACATTGTAACTTCGGGTCTGGGTGTCGACAAGCCGGTGGAAAAGGGAGAAATATCATCGGAGGATAATATTCGGGTGATTTTCTTTTTAATTAGCCCAATTGATAATCCCAAACTTCAGCTCAGGATGCTCTCCCGAATAATGGATATTGTTGATCGCGAGAGATTTGTTGAGACTATTTGCAGTATAAGCAACGAGCGTGAGATTAAGGAGTATTTACTCCATAATGAGCGTTATATAACCCTAGAACTTATTAGCAACAGCTCTACCGGGGAGTTTATAGGAAAGATGCTGAAAGAGGTTCGGTTTCCACAGGATGTTCTGGTTGCGCTTATCCAGCGAAACGAAACCATAATTACCCCTAGAGGGGATACTCGTATGCTCGAGGGTGACATTGTTACCATTATTGGTGAACCCAAGGGCATTAAAAGTATTTTTATGAAGTACGTTCATCTCAATTCATAACCATGCAGTACACTTTTCAAAGTAAGCTTGTGCCAGGTAAGCTTGTAAGGCGCTACAAGCGGTTTTTAGCCGACGTGGAGTTGCCCAGCGGCGAGGTGGTTACTGCTCATTGCACCAATTCGGGCTCAATGCTGAGCTGTATTGAGGAGGGTGCCGATGTTTACATGTCGCCAGTAAGTGATCTAAAGAGGAAGACTCGTTTTACGTGGGAAATGATAAAAATTAACGGCAGCTGGGTGGGCGTAAATACATCGAACCCCAATCGCATAGCCTATGAATGGGTAAAGCAGGGTATTATTCCTGGTTTGAAGGGTTATTCCACCGTAAAGCGCGAGGTTACCTTTGGCGATAGCCGTTTTGATCTGTTGGCCGAGAACGAAAACGAAAAGTGTTTTATTGAGGTTAAGAATGTTACCCTTAAGGATAACGATTTTGCCCGATTCCCCGATGCCAAAACAACCCGTGGACAAAAGCATTTGGAAACACTGGTAAAAGTGAAGCAGAGTGGCATGCGCGCAGTAATGCTTTATATTATTCAGCGAGTTGATGTAAAGGTTTTTACACCAGCCTGGAGTATTGATCCCGAGTACTCCCGGACGCTAATTCGTGCCCATTCATTGGGCGTTGAGGTAATCCCCCTTCAGGTTGAAGTATTGCCAACCGGAATAACACCTGTGGGAGTTTTGCCCTATAGGCTTGAGCAGGATTAAACCGTTGATTCTGTGATTACAATCGGTAATGCATAGAAATGCTTGTTTGACTCTAAAGGTATTTTGATAGAAGCCCCTTACTTAAACTTTTTGATTTGTAATAGCTGAAGGTTAACCTACATCTTTTCACTGATTTGTATCACCCTTATTTTTTGCTTCAGGTTGGCTTGTCCACTTTCGGGCTCAGTTAATCCTCATCAATTATCTACTCGTCAAACAAATAAGTACTTGTGCTTGGTGGCCTGATATTTGATAATTTAGCCTCAGTGATACTTTTTACTGTGTTTCCGATGAGGCAAGTACGATTTCGGTCGTTCCAATTAAGTTGCTCTGATTCCGAGCCTAAGGTTAACCTTTAGGGCTTTGATTCGTACAAAAGGGAAATTGCTTGTTTTAGTAGGGGTTACTAGCCATATTCTTGAAATTTAGGCAGTAATGTTTTTGGGGCATGCTGTTTTACAAACAAGAATGAGCCCTAAAAGGCTGTAAACCCTTAATTTTTAGAGGTCTGTTTTTGAGAATATGCGAAAAAAGGTTATTTTCGCCAGTTAATCGAGTAGTTTTGAAAATTTTTGGATGGATTATTGGATAATTTCGAGGAATCCAAATCATTCTAAAGTCAATTAGAATAAAGAAAATCATACGATATGAGACAGTTTCTAAGTGGTTCCCTTTTCTTATCATTATTTCTGTTGCCCATTTTTTCCATAGCGCAGTTTCTCAGTTTGGATGTTCAAATTGAGCATGTTTCTTGTCCTGGAGGCGATGATGGGAAAATAACCATTACAGCAAGCGGAGGATCGGGCGGTGCATACTACTACTACTGGTTTAATAATACTACAGGGGAAGAGGATATTGCTTTTCTTGGAACCAATGTTGCAGTATTCCCAACCAATGGAGTTAATGCTATTAAAGCAGGTGACTATTCTTTTACAGTTTTTAATATAGTTGGGACATCATTCATCCCAGGTAGTGCAAGTAGAACTGTATACGAACCCCTTGAAATTCAAACCAGCCTAACACAGCCCAGCTGCGCTGTTAGTACTGGAACCATTGAGATTATTGAACCTGTTGGTAATACTTCGGTTTACTCGTATCGTTATAGCGTAAATGGTGGGTCAACCTATTCTGCAAGCAATATTTTTAGTGGCCTTACCGATGGAGGCTATACAGCTCAGGTTGAAATAACCGAGATTAATTCATCAAAAACATGTATTCGTTCGAAGAGCGAAACCATTAATCCAGCTCCACCAGTTCCGGCAGCACCATCAGTTACGCCAACTCACCCATCGTGTGGAGGCACAGGGAGTATTGTGGTGAACTCACCCACTGGTGCCGACTATGAGTATAGCATTAATGGATTAGATTATCAGTCGAGCACAACCTTCTCGGGCTTGGCTCCAGGTGGGTATAATGTAACCGCCCGGTTTATTTCTGCACCTCTATGTGTTTCAGCAGCAACTCCTGTTACCATAAATGCTCCAACAGGAGCTCCCGAGATTTCAACTCCATCTACCATCACAAACCCCTCCACAACAAGTTCAAACGACGGACAAATTGCAGTTACCCTTGCAGGAGGAACAGGTACTAGCCCATTTACTTACTTTTTAACCGACAACCTGGGTAGTCCTGTTTCTAACTCTGGTGCTATTGGAGCGACATCTTATACTTTTACGGGTCTCGATGAGGGTAACTACACAGTATACGTAACCGACGCATCGAGTTGCACCAGCGCTTCGGAAACCGGCATAATCCTAGTTGCCCCGGGTGGATGTAACAATCCAGTTATTACTCTAAACACGGGCAATAGTAGCCAGGGCGTTTGTACAGGCGAAGCCATTGATAATATTCAGTACACGGTTACTGGCGATTTTAGCAATGTTTCGGTTACAGGATTACCCGCTGGTGTTAGCGGCAATCTTGTTGGAAGCACATTTACCATAAGCGGAACCCCGTCGGTTGGTGGGAACTTTAGCTATACTGTTACAGCAACGGCCCTGGCTGGCTGCACCAATGCCACCGCTTCGGGAAGTATAAGCGTAAGCGCTTTGCCTACAGTAACAATCTCTTACGATAATGATCCCTACTGCCAGACACCCGGCAGCACAGCAACTGTAACCATCGATGGGCAAATAATTAATTATGCTGAAATCACCTATTCCGCGGGTCATATACCTACTGATATTAACTTTGACAAGAATCTGCCTTCCTCATCATGCCCAGGATTGATAACGGTAACGATACCGGTGGGCGCAATTATTACGGGAGTAGATGTATCATATAGCATGACTGCTCTGGGAAGCCCCTATTCGTATATGGAGGATCAGAGAAGTCAACTTCGGTGCGTATCGCCAGGTGGAATCAGCGAATCGGAAGTATATAAGGGACCTCCAGGGGAGGTTTCGGGCACAAATGCATATTCCAGAACCGGATTGGATATTGCTAATGGCGTTGTAGGAGGTGGCGATATTCACTTTGAGCTCCATGCCGGAAGAACCTACGGGTTAACCGGATGTGGTACAAATCGTCAACGCGTAGATGATGGAACATGGACTGTGCGAGTTTACTATGCAGAAACACACCTGTTTACAGCAGCTCCAGCAGGATTGATCATTGATCCTATTACCGGAGAAATAGATGTGGAAAATAGTAATCCAGGCACGTATACCGTTACCTATGAGTATGGTGATGGCGTTTGCACAGGAACAACCTCTACTACAGTTACCATAAATCCCTTACCAACAGCAACTATTTCCTATGATGGCGGTCCCTTCTGTGCCAACGGATCGGTGTCTGTAACCCTGGTGGGAACAGCTGGAGGATCTTTTAGCTCCTCACCTGTTGGCCTATCAATAGATGCAAACACGGGCGAAGTAAACCTAAGTGCAAGCGAAGCTAATACCTATACTGTAACCTACGACTTTGATAATGGTTCGTGCAGCAATTCAACAACCACTGAAATTATAGTAAATTCTGTTCCCGAAGCAACGATATCTTACGACGGAAGTCCATACTGCGCCCAGGGAACAGCAAGCGTAACCCTTGTGGGTGTTAGTGGAGGGGTTTACACATCTACACCGGGACTTGATATTAATTCTTCAACGGGGGCTGTTAATTTAGCAAACAGTACTCCTGGGTCATATACCGTTAGCTATACTGTAACAGTATCGGGCTGTACAACAATTGCCACTGCCGAAATAGTTGTTAACGCTATGCCAACTGCCACTATTTCGTACGACGACGCACCCTATTGCAACTACGAGGGGTACTTTGCCGATGTAACCCTTACCGGTACGACAGGTGGAACATTTAGTGCGCCGGCTGGGTTGGTAATCAACACATCTACAGGTAGCATCGATTTGGGTGCAAGCACAGCAGGTACATACACAATTACTTACCAGTTTTCCAATGGCCCTTGCTCAAATACCACTACGGCAAGTATCACCATAAACCCCCTTCCATCGGCTACAATTACATACGCCGGCACACCATACTGTGCTGGCGGCACGGCTTCCGTTACCTTAACTGGCCAGACGGGTGGAACATTTAGCGGATCGGATCCTGGACTGGACATTAACGTTGTAACCGGCGAGGTAGATCTTGAGGGAAGCACTCCAGGAATATATACTGTTTCCTATCGCTTTTGGGATCCAGTAACCTTTTGTGAAAATATTGCCTATACAACCATTACCATTAATGCTCTTCCCACCGCCACTATTTCGTACGATGGTGATCCCTACTGTGCCTTAGGAATTGCAACTCCTACAATAACAGGAACACTGTCTGGTACATTCAGCTCAACAGCAGGGCTAGCAATTGACGCTTCTACAGGAGTTGTAGATCTCGAAACCAGCACGCCAGGCACCTACAGTGTTACCTATACCTTCTCAGAGTCAGGATGCACCAGTTCGACATCAGCATCCATTACAGTAAATGCATTGCCAACGGCTACTATTACCTACTCCGGAACGCCATTTTGTGCCGAGGGTACAGCTGATGTTACCCAAGTGGGAACACCTGGTGGCACTTACAGTTCAACAGCCGGATTAGCTATTAATGCCACAAGCGGACAGCTAGACTTAGCGGCAAGCACTCCAGGAACATATACTGTAACCTATGACTTTACTGACGGTATCTGTACTAATAGTACCTCAACTCAAGTAGAGATTAATGCATTGCCTTCGGCAACAATTTCTTATGATGATAACCCTTACTGTGCCTCTGGTGTTGCAGCCGTCACTATTACTGGGACTCTAGGAGGAACGTTTACCTCTACAGCAGGACTAGTAATTAACGCTACTACTGGTGAAGTAGATTTGGCCGCGAGCACAACCGGTACTTATACAGTAACATATAGTTTTAGTGATGCAAATGGATGCAGCAACACCACAACATCAACAATAACCATAAATCCATTACCAGCCGCAACAATTGCATATCTTGATGGCCCTTACTGTAACTATGATGGTTATTTTGCTGATGTAGTTGTTACAGGTACTCTTGGCGGAACTTTTAGCGCTGATGCGGGTCTAGTTATCGATTCAAATACAGGCGCTGTAAGCCTTGGCTCTGATCCAGGTATATATACAGTAACCTATACGTTTACCGACGGTAGCTGCACTAATAGTACTCAAACAACCATCGAAATTCACCCTCTGCCCGAGGCAACTATTTCGTACGATGCGGCACCCTACTGCGAGGGAACCGGAACAGCAACCGTTACACTGGTTGGTGCTCCCGATGGAACGTTTGGTGCTCCCCCTCAGGTTGACATCAATCTTATTACAGGTGAAATAGATTTGGCTACATCAATCCCAGGGACATACAGAATTACATATCGGTTTTACGACGCCGTTACCTGGTGTGAGAATATTACCGAAACCAACATCACCATAAACACGGTTCCCGCTGCAACAATCTCCTACGCTGCAACGCCATACTGCGCTGAGGGTACAGCATCCGTTACCATTGTTGGCGATACGGATGGGGTTTTCTCGTGCAGCAGCAGCGATCTTGTTATCGACCCTGTTACCGGCGAGATTGACCTTGAGGCAAGCATACCTGGAACATACACGGTGGAGTTTACTCTCGACAACGCTGGATGTGTTAGCGTTGCAACTACAGATATCACCATCATAGCGCTACCTACAGCTACCATAAGTGGTGGTGGCGAATACTGTGCTGGCGATAACCTTGATGCGATTTCAATTCTTGTTGACTTTACCGGCGATGCTCCATTCACAATTGTTTACGCAGTTGACGGAGTTGATCAACCTGCCATTTCGGGAATTACCGATATGCAGTATGCATTAACCGGATTAACTTTACCTGGCACCTACACGATTACCTCTGTTACCAACGCAACCTGTATTGGTATAGGTTCGGGTAGTGCACTAGTAACAGAGATTAACACTCCAGCACCATCAGGACCTGCTTCGCAGGAGTTCTGTGCAGGATCAACTCTTGCAGATGTTGAGATTACTGGTGAGGGTATAACCTGGTACGATGCCCCCGCCGGAGCAATCTTGCCCTTGAACCATGTTCTTGTGAATGGAACTACATACTACGCAACACAAACAGCCAATGGTTGCGAGAGCCTTACTTACCTTGAGGTTACTACAACCGTATACGAAGAGCTAACACTCAGCGTACTCGCGTTAACCCATGGTCGTTGTGATACCCCCACAGCAGGAACCATCGAGGTGCAAGCAGCTGGTGGTTTACTCCCGCTCACATACACGCTTTACGATTCCGACAACAATGTATTTGGCAGCCCAATTGTAGCCACCGATACCGATCCCGTTACTTTTATCGATGTTGTTCCAGGGTTCTACACCGTAACAGTTAATGACGCCTTGAGTTGCGGGCCAGTTACCTCTGCAAGCATTGAGATTTTGGAGCCTCAACCTGTTGAGATAACCGAGGTGGAGCTTACACCCAACACATGCTTTGGACAAACAAGCGCGGAGATTACTGTAACGGCTATAGGTGGTGACAACAACCTATTCTATAGGGTTGAGGAGAGTGGCGTTGTGGTTGCTGGCCCTCAAACCGATAACGGCTTGTTTACGGGACTTGCCGATGGCAATTACACAATTATTGTTGAAGGCGATAATGGCTGTGTTGACTCATACGATATTCTGGTTCAAGGCCCATCCCCATTAGCAGTTGAAACAGAGACAGCCGATGTGCTTTGTGCCGATGCCGATGGAACCGGTGTGATTAGAGCCCGGGCTATCGATGGAACCGCACCATACACAATCACTCTGTACCTCGAGGGGGTTGAGGTTGGTCAGCATGTCAATGTAAACCACAACAACTGGGTTGAGTTTACCGGGCTTACTGCCTCAGCAGCCTACGAGGTTGAGGTAGACGACAGGTGGTCGTGTGGCCCGGTATTATCCGGAGCTTTAACCATTGCGCTACCAGCACCATTAGTTTTGAGCGCCCCAGCCGTTGTTGATCTGCTATGCAACGGTGCTGCTTCAGGGGAGGTTTCCATAACTGCAGCTGGAGGTGTGTCACCATACACAGTCACCCTTTACGATAACTCCAATGCTGTTGTAAACACCCTAACTTCGGTTACCGGTGACGCTCAGTTTACTGGCTTATCGGCAGGAATAGGATTCTACATTACCGTAGCCGATGATAATAGTTGCGGCCCAATAACTTCGGCCACCTTCGATATTGATGAACCCGATGCAATAGAGATTGATATTGCCTCAGTGGTTGTTACAGATATTACCTGTTTTGGCGCCGATAATGGACAAATCAGTCTAAGCGCATCGGGCGGAACAGGCGATCTGTATTTTACCCTTACCCAGGCTGGAATACCCGTTTCGGCTTCCCAAATTGGCAGTGGAGCGTTTGCTGGACTGGCGGCAGGAGCCTACGTGGTTGAGATTACTGATGACAGGAACTGTGGCCCCATCTATTCCGATGAGATAGTTCTTGGCGAGCCCGAGGCGCTCGAAATCCAAACGCTAACCATAAACAGCCCGTTGTGCAGTGGCGATATTGGCTCTGTTCAGGTTCTGGCTGCCAAGGGAACGGCACCCTACACCTATACCCTTTCGAATGGTGTAGATTTCACCGATTCGCAAACTGCAGGTGACGGAACTAGTGTCCTGTTTGATAATCTTGTAGGCGACACATACAGCCTTATGGTTACTGATGATAATGGATGTACTTTAACCCAAACAGATATAGTGATTAACGATGTGGTTACTCCAATCTTAATTACTCTCACCCCAACCCATCCAATCTGTAATGCCGATGGAAGTGCATCAACTGGAACAATTGCAGCCAGCGCAACCGGCGGAACCGCACCATATCAATTTAACCTCTACGATAGCGAGAATACATTACTTGAAACGCTTACAGATGTTGCTGAGGTGGAATTTACGGTAACGGGTAGCGGTGTTTTCTATGTGGATATTGTAGATTTTAATGCTTGCATAACGGCTCCCGTATCAACAACTATTGACCCTGCAACTACATTGAACATTGACAATGTGCTTATTACCGATGTACTCTGTAATGGCGATAACTCGGGCGAGATTCAGGTGTTAATAAGCAACCCTATTGGTACACCATTGTATACAATTACTGCAGGTGATGATAACTGGCAACCAAGTAACACCTTTGCTGGATTGGTTGCTGACAGCTACGATGTAAGAGTTAAGGACGATAGGGGATGTATAGTTTCATGGGGAGCAACAATAGTGATTAGTCAACCTGCAGAAGCTTTAACATTAAACATTGTAGAAAACCTTCCTTCTTCAGTTAGTTCGACAGATGGATCGATAGTTGCAACGGTTGGTGGTGGAACCCTAAACTACAATTACGAGCTGTTTAAACAGAATGTCGGTAGTTGGGATTCACAAACAACTGTTTCGAATACCACGTTAACAGCGGTTACTTTCGACAACCTTGGTGTTGGTGAGTACATGGTTAGAGTAACCGACAGCAATGGCTGCTTTGTTGAGCAAACCATTACGCTAACCCAGTACACCTTTATCCTTACTGCAACTGACGCCCTTTGCTTTGGAAGCAACGACGGAAAAATACTGGTTACAGAGTACTTTGGCACATCAACACCGGAAAATCGTACATGGACAAATGGCGATAACGATGATATTACAGAAATGATGGAGAACGAGAAGTGGGACGAGACAGAGGGAATGTATATCAACCTTGAGCCCGGAACCTATACTCTTTACGCCATAACCGCCGAGGGTGCTGACTACACAGCTTCAGTTATCATTTCGCAACCTACTGTAATTGAGGTTAGCTACGCTGTTGTATTGCCCAGCTGCTACACGACAGCCAATGAGGCTAAGGTAGATTTCACGATTACAGGAGGAACTCCTTTTGTTGATGGTTACGATATTTCGTGGAGCGAGGATATACCAGCAGTACGTGGCTATTCGGTGGAGAATCTGCCTGAAGGAGTTTACGACTTTATTATTGCCGATTCGCATGGTTGTAAGTATAGCGTTCAGGTTAGCGTTGTGTACCCATTGCCCATTACCATTAGCAGCTTGCATGTATACGATCTAAACTGCTTTGGCGACAATAAGGGCGAAATTTCGGTTTGGGCTACAGGCAATAACAACCCGCTTACCTACCGAATTGATGGTGACATACCCGTTGGCTACGAGAACGTGAACCAAACTGGTATTTTCAGCAACTTAGCCCCAGGTGCTTATGAGCTTACCATCGACGATGGAGGCTGCAGCTACATTCTCGACGAGGGTACAGTTATTAAGTTGGTTGTTAATGAGCCCGAACAGCTATCAATTAGCTACGTAATTAATGGCGCGGTTCCCCCTCTAGCTTGCCATACCGACACCTACGATGAGGTTCTTGTATCAATAACAGGTGGTACTCCTGGGTACAATTTTGTTTGGGTTGATAGACCCGAAATCCAAACCCAGGATCTCTTCAATGTTAATCCTGGTGATTACCAAATTACGGTAACCGATAGAAATAACTGCCAACAGTCGTTAATGATTGATCTAGAGGGACCACGGAAACCAGAGTTCGACGACTTCACCACCATCCTTCCCGCTAAGTGTCGCGAGATTGCAGTGGGCCAAGAGAATACAGGAAGTATCTCAATTACCGGAGTAATGGCTGGAACTGGAAACGGGGAACTTAGCGAATACTCCATCGATTGGTACAGAGGCTCTGTTGATGTGAATAATCTTATTACCACCACAGGTATTGCCGGAGGTATTAATAAACTTGTGCCAGGCACATATGTAGCACATATTGAGTATCCAAAGTTGGGGGTGAGTGGTGAGTTATGCTATTCCGAGTCGGAGTTTATCGTTCCGTTTAATCCAATTAACGACTTTAGCCTATCCATTCTTGGGGCCGACGGCGAAAAGTGTTTTGGCGATACCATTACGCTGAACATGAGCATTACTGCCGAAAACCCCATATCTGCCACAAGTATTGTTTGGAACAACTTTACGGACGATATTTCTCGTACATACTCCGTAAATACTCCATTCGCCATCGAGGGAATTAATGGAACCAAAACGGTTTTCCTAACCGTTACTAGCAACGCCGATTGCGTGGAGCAGACTCAGGCCACTGTATCGCTTTACCCACGTATCCATCCATTCCTCGATCGTGAGGCGCACTCGTTCTTCACCGATGAGGACTTGAGAATATTTAAGGTTAACCCCGAGGATCCATTAAGCCCGGGTGACTCAACGGTAATCTCAGTACTTGCCGACACTCAGTTCGATGTTGAGGTGCTTGCTAAGAATCCCGATTACAGCCTAACCTACAAGTGGAGTTCAAAAGCGGGCGATTTCTTCGATCCTATTGATGATAAACAATCAACCCTTTTTATCGAAACAGGGTCGTACACCTTGACAGGCGAAATGTTAAATACAGTGACAAACCGTTACGAGAAATATATTCCTTTATCCGTGAGGGTTATGGCGGCTGAGAATGGCTGCTACGAGGATGTTAACCTTAAGGCTCGGATTCTCGAGAGAATAAAAACTTCAAACGTGTTCTCGCCCAACGGCGATGGAATTAATGATGTATGGGCAATTCCTTATGCCGACATATTCGACAACCTGGAAATTAAGATTTACAACCGCTGGGGTGCTTTGGTATGGTCGGCCAAGGGAACCGATGCAAAACGCGGATGGAATGGTAAGAACCGAAACGGCAAGGATCTTCCCTTTGGAACCTACTACTACGTGATTAACTTTAACGTACAGGGATCAACTAAGTGGAAACCCGTTTCAGGATCGGTTAATATCATCAGGTAATCGAGTAAAGGAATAATTGATTTTACAGAAAGCGTAAATTATCAGCATATGAAAAGGATAGCGTTAACAACCATTGTGGCAATGTTACTTCTGGGATCAACTGCGCAGGCGCAGCAGTTGCCACAATTTACGCAGTACATGTTTAACAACTACATCATTAACCCTGCCGTTGGTGGTACATTTAACTACTACCAAATTAGGTATAACAACAGGTTTCAGTGGGCAGGGTTAAACGATGCGCCCCAAACCTACAACATCAGCGCCTATGGCCCGCATGGAACCAAAGATATGGGGTTTGGAGGGAACTTTTACTACGATGTTACCGGTGCAACTAGCCGCACAGGGGGGCTTTTCTCCTACTCCTACAATATGCAGATTACCCAAAACGGACTAAGGATTTCGGGTGGAATTTCGCTGGGTTTCTTAATGTATCGTGCCGATGGATCGAAGTTTGAGCTGGGAGATAATTTCGACCCTAACGATCCGGCATTGTATACCAACACAAAATCGGTTTTTACTCCCGATGCCAATATCGGCTTTTTGCTTTACGACACACGATTCTTCTTCGGCATATCGGCTCACCAGCTGCTTGGACAAAAACTTTACCAGTCTACCCTGGAACGCCAGGTTGGCGATGATGTTCAGAATTACTATGGTATGAACAAGCTAAAGCAACACTTTATGGTTAGTGGTGGCGTGCTTCTTCCCCTTAATCGCGACTTGGATATTGAGCCATCTGCGCTTATAAAGTACATGATAAACAGCCCTGTTCAAATCGATTTAAATGCAAAGGTAACGTACCGTAAGGAGTTCTGGGGAGGCCTATCGTTCCGGTGGCAGGATGGAATATCAATCCTTTTTGGCTACAACTACCAGCGACGCTACCTGTTTGGTTACTCGTTCGACTACTCGCTCACTGGGTTACGAACCCATAGTGCAGGTTCGCACGAGATAATGATTGGGTATATGTTTGATAAGCTCAAGTAGTTTAGTTAGTAATAGTGTTTTATTATCAAGGCAAGCTTTTGGCTTGCCTTGATTGCTTGACAATGCAGCAGTATAGTTTCAACGAATTATAGATATGAAATCAATTGTTAGACGTATTCTTATCCTCACGCTGGTTGGCTTAGGGTTTGCAAGTTGTAAGCCAAGGATAATTCCCGAGAATGATATGGTGGTTATTCTAACCGAGGTCTTTATTACTGACGCTACGGTTACATCTCCCAGCCTTTCGCTTAAGTACTCAAGGCGCGATTCAATTGAGTACTATAAGCCCATTTACGAGAAGTTAGGCTATACCGAAGCACAGTTTCTGGCATCAGTAGATTACTACACTGAAAACCCTCAGGTGCTCGATAAACTTCTCGACAGGGTAATAAGTCAACTATCGCAAAGGGAAACTGAAATTGAAACACAGATTAACAGGGAAAAAGAGGCATTTCTCGATTCAACTAATCTTTGGAAAGGCCTCAAAAACATAGTTCTTCCCCAAGATGGTAAGCAGGACTCAATCCCTTTTAAAATTCTGGTAACTGGACTTGGTACATACAAGCTTACTGCCAACATCAATTTTTTACCCAACGACAGTACTCTTCAACCATGTGCTCAAGCATGGTTCTCGCGCGATACTACTGGAGGCATTATAGATACTCTAGAAGTAAAGCATAAGCTAGAAATTGTTGAGTTCAACAAGTCCGCCTCGCCCATTAAGCTAGAACTTTCTATTGAGCTATCAGACTCGCTTTACACCCATTTCGAGGGGCTTATAGTTGCTCACAAACCACAGGAGGGCACATGGGAAAAGCATGTTGAGGTTTCGAGGATCCACATAAGCTATACTCCATCGTTAAAGTTAAAGGAGAAGAAACTTATAAGGGAGAGGGTTGACACACTTGGTGTAAGGACAAAGCTTATGAGAACCGATGCAATTAAAAAGGTTGAACAATAATCGGCTTTTTGTGAATCATAAAATTTAAGGAATAAAAATTTTTACGTAATCACTCGTTTCGTTCAGCACGAAAACAATATATTAGCTTTATATTTAGCCAGTAAATCGACATAACATGAGAAAGAAATTGCAAATCACCTCCGCATTTGTTGCCCTAATTCTTGTTGCTTCCAATGTTGCCCTTGGTCAGGGCGTGAAACCTCAAAACATATATAGGGTAACCGTTAACTCTCGTTACGTGATTGAGAACGGAGAGCGCACCAGTAAGTTTTTTGCAATAGGGCAGCTTATTTCCGACTCGCTAGGCCGCATGCATACAGAGATAGACTATAACTGGGAAACCCGTTATCCCGACAACTACCGTTGGCATTACTTTGACGAAATGGCTAAGGTTAAAACCGACTTTTTTGTAAAGGAAAAGCTATCGCACTTTAAGGTTTTTAAGTACAACGCGAACAATCAGTTTGCCGAGCAACTACTCTATAAGGTAAATAATGGCGATACCGTTTTGGCAGTTCGTGAAGTGCATGCATACAATAATCTTGGACACAGAACTCAAACTACGGGTTATAATATCCAAGGGAAAAGGGGTTTTAGAACCAAGTATAAGTACGATGCCAATGGTAGTGAACTGGAGCGAAGGGTTAGGGGAAAACGTGCAGTGCCCTCCGATTCAATTATCAAGCTGAAACGCATTGTTGAGTACGACAGCTTGAATCGTGTTAAAAGCGAGATGGTTACTACCGAGAAATTTGCTCAGCCTAAAACCTCAGTCCAAACCTTTTACACGTACGACGACAAGGGGAATCTTGTTGAGGTGGTAATTAAGGATCAGCTAAAGGGAACAACACACCGCAAGGAGTATGTGTACCGGAGCGATAAACGAATTCAGGGCTTAAGGGTGTACGACTCTCAGAACAACTTATTAGACTACCAAGCCTGGCGTTACGAGATATACAAAACGGCAAACCGAACCCACCGGGTTTTAGAGTAAACTATTGGTTGGGCTTAAGATCCTGCCAAATTAACGCTGCGGCGCCAAGTACTGCTGCATTCTTGTTAACCAGCCCCGAGGGAAGAAGTTTTACTTTGTTTCTGAATGCGGGGAAAAGGTTTTTCTCCATATGCCGCTTGGTTGGCTCAAAAAGCAAGTTACCCGCACCGCTAAGTCCACCAAATAGGAAAATCGCTTCGGGATTTAGTATGGCCACCACATCGGCCAACTTCATGCCCAGTATAGCACCCGTATACTCAAATGCCTCAATGGCGATGCGATCGCCCTGCTGGGCAAGTGTTGCAATTTTCTTGGCCGATATATTCTCGTAGGGGTAGCTGCGTATTGCGCTTGATTCAATGGAGTCGGCGAGTATCTTAAAAGCTGTGCGGCGTAATCCGGGTGCCGAAACGTAAGTTTCCAGGCAGCCTTGTTTACCGCATCCACATTGGCGACCCCATGGCTTAACGGAGATATGACCAAGCTCTCCAGCAAAACCATCTACTCCCTGAACCAATTTACCATCTATTACTATGCCACTACCCAATCCTGTCCCAAGGGTAATAAAAACAAAGTTGCGCATATTTTTAGCATCACCAAAAAGCATTTCGCCCAGCGCAGCGGCATTGGCATCGTTGGTTAATGCAACAGGTACATTAAGCAGCGAATTTAAATCGCGAGTAATCTCAAGGGTTCCCTTCCATCGAAGGTTGGCCGCGTCAACAATTTGGCCGGTTATATATGATCCGTTGGGAGCACCAACTCCTACACCCTCAAGGCTGTATTGTTTGCCAATTTGCTGAAGCATACCCATTATCTCTTTGGCAATTCGTGCAATGTAATTGCTAAAAACAGCTTCCTCCTGAGTGGGGAATGAGATCTCCTTTAAACAATCCCCTTGCCGAGTAACAATGCCAATTACTGTGTTTGTTCCCCCAATATCAACACCCGCAACAACTCTATTCATGTATGCTTAAGTAACAGGATTAACCTTTGGTTATTTGTGTCTTAAAAATATAGTTGCGCCACGGAGACGCTGCATCGCAAAATTTTTAATGCGCGAAATTAGCTTTATTTTTGGCAATCAGCAAACAAATAATGATCAGGGGATTGTCCTTAACTCATTACTTAACCGAAGGTAGAGGTTGGGTAAGGGTTTGGAATACCTCCTCCATATGCATCGATTTTTGATTAAGGGTGAGAATGGTAAGGTTTTTTTCGGCACAGTAGCGGAATATCTGTGGTCTGATATCCTCCTGGCTCATCGACTTAATTATCCACCACCTGTTATCGTTCGAAGTGCTCTCAACCTGATGAACACCCGATATTTGGCTTAGAATCTCGGCTGTGCAGGGCTCTGCTAGCTCAAGGGTTACTACCTGTTGATCGATGCTGGCAAATTGCATTACATCGCTGGTTGTGCCATTGGCAACAATGCTGCCCTGATTAATAATGATTACCCGGCTACAGATGGCCTCAACCTCCTGCATTATGTGCGTCGATAGAAGTACGGTTTTCTCTTTGCCTACGTCGGCAATTATCCGGCGAATTTCCACTATCTGGTTGGGGTCGAGCCCGCTGGTGGGCTCATCGAGGATTAGCACCGATGGACGGTTGAGTAGTGCCTGCGCCAGACCAACACGTTGGCGAAAGCCCCTCGAGAGCTCTCCAATTTTTTTGTTCTGTTCGTGGCCTATACCGGTGAGTTCAACCAGCTCCTTAACCCGTCGATTTCCAATTTTCCCTAACCTGTATATGTTCGCCACGAAATGAAGGTACTCCTTCACATACATATCGGTATACAAAGGGTTGTTCTCGGGCATATAGCCAATGTTGTTCCTGTAATCCTTACTGGCGTTGGTTATGGGAATGCCATTCACGGCAACGTTGCCCTCGGTGGGCTGTATAAATCCCGATATTATTTTCATCATGGTAGATTTCCCGGCACCGTTTGGGCCAAGGAACCCAACAACTTGTCCCTTTGGGACACTAAACGAAACATTATTGAGCGCTTTTTGCTCCCCGTAAAGTTTGGTTACACCATCAACTTGTATTGCCATACAACACTTTAGTTTGAATTTTGGCTAATCCACCTCCTCGTAATCAACGTAATCGCCAACGTTTTGATCTACTTTCTTATCTGTTTTTGGCGATTTGCTAACGTAAACCTCGCCCTCGGGGCGTGGATTGCGCGGTTGACCAGCCGAAGCGTTAAACTTCTTTTCCATTCGCTTAAAGAATGATCGGAGGAAAAGCCTCGACACGAATGCCAGAAGGAATACCACCAGAAAGACTATAAGTAGAAATCGCAGTAGAATAAGCATATTAATGATTGTGATAAGTTACTATAATCAATACAGAGCAAAGTTAGGTAAACACCCACTATTTATTTGAATGCCATGCAGCTAAAAAGTGATAAATTTACTGCACCGCGTAGTTGAGCACATACCCCGATCGTGATCCGGTTATTAGATTAAACGTCGACTTGGTATTGGCAAATCGGCCAATGCTAAAGGGTGTTATCCCTTTTAGTGGGAATCCCTTGTATAGCGAACCATCGCCGTTTATCAGGAATATCTGCGACGATTCGGGACAGGTTACTCCCAGCTTTCGATCCCTAGCGCCAAAATGAAAGTAGAAAACATTGGGCAGCGGTTCGTCCTTAAACTTGGTCGAAAATAGCAGTTTCCCATCGGATTTGTATACGCTAAGCTCATTCCCGTCGAGGAGGATAAAGTCGTTGCTTCCATCGGCATCCACATCCTGAAAATCGAAGAAATGATTTGGGCTTACCGATTTTACTAGCTTATCCTGTATCATTCCATCGGTCGAAATAAACTTTACAACGCCAAGAGTGTCGGTGGTTACAAATCGGGTGGCCCTATTCGATGTTGTTTCGAGTGCAATGCTGCTATGAGGAGCTTTGGCGAATATCTGCGATAAGCGGATACGCTCATTCCCTCGTCGATCCAGAAAGTAAAGCCTATTGGCATCGGCAAAAACAATGTAATCTCGTCCTCCATGCTGGAAATGCTGAATGGGCTGAGTAACATGTTTCTCGGTTTTATCAAAATCCCAGCCAGTTACAATATTACCCTGGCGATTATATACCAGTATGCTTCTATCCTCTCCAGCAATAAAGAATCGGTAATCGCGGTTGTTGTCGTAATCGAAAACCGCAACAGGATTGGTGGCTGACGAGCGGAGCACAACCGGGAAACCCGAAACGTTGTTACCGTTCCGATCGATTAAGTATAGGTGCGAACGCGTGTTGAAAATGTACTGCAATCGCCCGTTTCGGAACACATCAACCTGGTTCACCTCGCCCAGGATGGGCTCAGGTAGTGGTCGGCGCCAAAGCACACGTCCAATATCATTTATAAGGTAGATATTGTTTTTGATGTCCTGCACAAAGATTTCGCGATTCTGCGTATTGTGGTTAATCACAAGCTGTGGTTTCATTGTGATTATTGTGTCGAGCCGCGATTCCCAAACTGTTTGCGGAGCGTCAACAGAGTATGGGGTGTATCGTGTAGCAATATTGTTGAAAATCATCTTTTTGCCACCGGTTAGCTGTAGTGCAACTCCCTGGATTTTGCTAACGGCTTCGGTTCTCGACAGGATTCGGGCTGCAGTTGATGGTTGCAGAATTTGTCCATACAGCACCTCGGCTTTTGCTGGGCTGATAAATGCGGTGAAGTTCGATTCGGTGGCAAGACTCTGTGAGAACTCCACAAAACTCTGCTCCACAGCCAGCTGCTTGTTATGGATGTTTGCAAGGATAAGGCGCGAGAGGGATTCAACCGAAGATCCAAAAACCACATACGAGTCGATAAAGGTAAAGTACTGATCGTTGGCAATCTCAAACATCCCGCCAAAGAGATTTGTGTGCATCCCGCTGAGGGGAAACTTGTAAATTTTAACCGACTTTTCCCTATCGACGGCGAAATCTTTCTCAAACGATCGGCTCGACAGGTTGCTTTTGCGAGCATACTTTTCAATAGCCTGCGTTAGCTCCTGTCGGGCTAGACTTTGGCTTTGCGCTTCGGCAACAACAAACCAGCAATCGCCGTATTTTTCACCCTCAAAGGGGATGTATGTAAGTGCCAGCTCAGTTCCAAAGAACGAGGAGTATAGCTCGGCAATATTGAACCCAACGGCTTGATTGAAACGGTTAATCTTAACGTTATAAGCATTTAACGAACCTTTCTTCTCTAAAAACTCGCGGTACGAGGAGAGGTAGTTGGTAAGGTTCGAAATTCCAAGGGTAATAAAAGCAGCGGTTTGTGCTGGCAGCACCCTGGTAACACCAATTTTTACGGGCTTCTGCTTGGCGAAAACCCGGTAGAAGCTGTTTATTGAATCGGAAACTTGTGCAAACCCATTTAGGTAAAAAGCATCATCTTTCACCGATAGGTCAAGTTCGGTCCAACGCGATGTATTTGCCAACCATTCAAAACCACTCCTTTGACTGGGATGGATTTGCAATGAGAATGCTGCTGGAATTTTTGCGTGATTAACCAGAACATTTAGGTTAATTTTTGTTCCAGCAGTACTTATTGCATCTACAAAGGCTTTATCGTTGATTAGCGACACGCCGCTTCCCAGCTGCCCCACAGCTGATTCTACCAGATGTAGCGATTGGCTAAAGCTCACCACATTTAAGTGGATAGCAAAGGAAAAACTATTCGCTGTTTCATCGGTTTTGTGGGTTGCGGTAAATATTCTTGCCCCGTTGTACTCTTTCTCTTCTACGCGGTATTGATCGGTAATAAGATCCGCAGCAAGAACGCTTATGTCAGCTGGTTTTAACCGTTCGGGAATATTTGTTAAGAATAGGGTTGCAGGGGTTCCTTTACCCACACCATGCACCGAAATAAAAACTTGATTTGTAAGTACAACCTGCTCGAAAAGGGACGATTGCTTAAGGTTTTGTTGAGAATACTCAAAAAAATCGTTTACCTGCGACACAAGCGAAAAGCTGCCAAGAGCATTCCAAAAGGAGTTTTTTCCATACAGCTGATCTGCAATTTCCGAGATACTATTAATTCTAATAACCACTGCCGCATCAATTGGGATTGCCCTTATGGCATCCGACGACTCTTTACTGCTTTTGCGGGTAATTAAAAGTATCGAAACGGCTATAACCAGAAGAGCAAAAAGACCAATAAGGGGGTAAAGCAGTTTCTTTTTCATCGTTTTAATGGGCATTCTTTTTTTAGCAGAGGTTAATTTTAGTAAATGCAAAGATAAAAGTATTGGGGCAAAAATTATAGGATCAGCTGTTGGTTACCACAGTAAAAGTATTCAAATTGTTGGATTTGTCCAAAAAACCTTAACATCAAGTTCATTACATGCCAATGGCTTATCATATTTTTAAGGCTCTATTGTTTCCGCTCTTTTTTGCGTAATTTAGCAAGTTCAAAATAATAACTTAAGCGTAATCCAGTTTCTTTATCAATAGATATTGTTTAATGAAGATAATCAGGCCAATCAAACCTACATTTACTCTATTTTTTTTAATAGCTATTGTTGTTGCTGGATGCTCTACCCAAAAGAATACTCCAGCCTCTAGAGCCTTCCATAATGTTACGGCTAAGTACAACTACTTTTTCAATGCCAACGAAAGCTATAACATTGCCCTAAATAGGGCCGAGAATAACTACAACTACAACTATACATTTCCATTACCCGTATTGCTTTTAGGCGACAAGCAGGTGGTTAGCATGGTGGGTGGCGATATGGACAGGGCTATTACCAAGTGTACCGATATGATTAGTCGGCACTCTATAACCATTAAACCTGAGCGAAAAAGGGGTGTTCAGTCTCCCAAGGAGCGCCAGTTTTACAATCAGAACGAGTTTGTGCGATGGGTCCGCGAAGGATGGCTGTTGGTTGGTAAGGCGCGCGTTTGGAAAGGTGCCTACGATGAGGCACGTATGACCCTTGAGTACAATCTGGTTCAATTCCCTGAAACACCAATCTGGTTCGAATCGCAGGTTTGGCTTGCCCGTATGGACATTCTCTCCAACGATTTTGTGGCCGCCGAGGATAGGTTACGGGGAATGGCAACCAATCGACGATATCCAAAATCTAAGTACTTCTCGCATCTGCTCGAGTCGAGCTGGGCGTTTTTGTACCAAAAGCAGGAAAATGTTGAGCTTACCATAAAACACCTTGAAAGGGCGTTGCCCAATGCTCCCAACAAGGAGCATAAAGTTCGATATAGCTTTATTCTAGGACAGCTATACCAGCAACAGCGAAAGTTTGCCGAATCTAACAACTATTTCCGCAAGGTTCTAAAGTCCAACCCAACGTACGAAAAGAGTTTTAATGCCAGAGTTAATATGGCATCAAACTTCCAGGGCGGAGGTAGCGGGCAGGAGATGATTAGAGCTCTTAACAAAATGGCAAGCGATGAGAAAAACGTAGAGTATCTCGATCAGATTTACTATGCCCTTGGCAATATTGAGCAAGCTCGCGGAAATACCGATAAGGCTATTGAGTACTATCAGCTTTCGGCAAAGAAAAGCGTAAAGAACAACCACCAGAAAGGACTTTCCTACTTAATCCTGGCCAATTACTTTTTTTCCAAACCCGATTACACCAAGAGCCAAGCTTACTACGATAGCTCATACAACGCACTCGACTCCGATTTCCCCGGCTACCACGAGCTGGAGATAAAAACAAAGAACTTAAACAAGCTGGTCGAGAATTTGAATGTTGTTTCAACCGAGGATAGCTTGCTGCGCATTGCGGCCATGTCGCCCCGCGATAGGGATGCTATTATTGCCGAGCAAATTAAGGCCATCCGGGAGCAGGAGGATAAGCTAAAACAAGAGGAGCAGGAGGGGCGCGATAGGTTTTCGCAGTTTCAGCAAATGCAGCGCGGACGAACAACCACCACGCAGGAGGGAAGCTGGTACTTCTATAACCAGTCGTCGTTGAGCTATGGCCTTTCAGAGTTTCAGATGCGGTGGGGTAGACGAAAACTTGAGGATAACTGGCGCCGGGTTAATAAGCGAGAATCGCTTGACCAAACCACTACCATAGCGCAAGTCGCAACCGATACAACGGGAGCTCCCGCCAAAGTGCTCGACAATAAGAGCCGGGAGTTCTACCTGCAAGATCTCCCATTAACCGACTCCCTTCTCGATTTATCGCATCAGCGAATCCAGGAGGCTTTGTTCAGGGTGGGCGAGGTATACCAAAACGACCTTAAGGATCTTCGCGAAGCGGTTAAAGCCTACGAGCTGCTACCGGCTCGATACCCTCAGAGCAACTACACACTTATGGCCTTGTACAACCTCTACCAGATTGCCCGTTTTAATCAGCAACCTGTCGAAATGGAGAGGTATAAGCAAGCACTTATCTCTGGATTTCCAAGCAGTACTTACGCTCTAATGCTTAGCAACCCCAATTATATCGAAAACTTGCAGCGCGAGATTAGAGAACGCGAGGATTACTACCAAAAAACCTTTGAGCTATTTCAGCAAGGAAATTGTGCCGAGGCCACCCGAAGAGCTAACGAGGGATTGACTCGCCATAAGGATTCGGATTTATCGCCTAAGTTCCAGTTTATCATAGCGCAGTGTGTTGGCAAGTCGGGCAATATTCGGGAGTATAAGCTAGAGCTGGCCAAGGTAATTGAGCTGTACCCCCAAACCGATGTGGGCAAGTCGGCAGCAACCATTCTGGCTCTTGTCGAGAGCCGCGAGCTGCAGCTCGCTTCGGGTAAGGACGGTGAAATTTCTGCTGATAGAAAACCTGGAGTGCAAGCAGCTCCTGCGGCTATTTACAGCAAGCCCGAGGGTGAGCATATTTTTATTGCAATAGTGCCCAAGAACGCCCCATTGAATCAGCTTCGATTCAACTTGGTTTCGTTTAATGTCGATAATTATATCAACCTAAACCTGAATGTTACTAGCCGAGAACTTACAAGTTTTGTGGAGCTAATACTGGTTGAACCCTTCAAAACGCAAACCGAGGCAATGCAATATTTTACCAAAGCCAGCGCCGAGCAGGGCTTGATGGGCAGCGTATCGCCGAACGATTATAGCTTTGCTGTGATCAGCCGCAAAAACTTGGATCTGCTGCTTAATGATAAATCGGTGGCGGGCTATCTGAATTTCTTCAGGGAAAACTACTTAAAGTAAGCATTATGGCAGTTTCAATACTATGGGTTGATGACGAGATAGATTTGCTTAAGGCCCACATCATTTTTCTTGAGCAACGCGAGTACAAGGTGACCACCGCCACCAATGGCGAGGACGCCATTGAAATGGTAGCCGACCAAAACTTCGATCTGGTATTCTTAGATGAGAATATGCCGGGCTTATCGGGGCTCGAAACCCTTGCCCGAATTAAGGAGCACAAGCCCAATCTCCCCGTGGTGATGGTAACCAAGAGCGAGGAGGAGAGCATTATGGATCAGGCGGTAGGTGCCAAAATAGCCGATTACCTCATAAAGCCAGTTAATCCAAAGCAAATACTGCTCTCCATCAAAAAACATGTGCACCAGCATACCTTGGTAAGCGAGAAAACTACCTCCGACTACCAGCAGGCTTTCGGGAAGCTGGGCATGCAGATCAGCATGGCGCGCACCTTCGACGATTGGGTTAGCATCTATCGTAAGCTCACACAGTGGAGTATTCAGCTTACCGAAACCAACGACACGGGTATTGCCGAGGTGTTTGCCTTGCAGATGTCCGAGGCCAACAACGAGTTTGGCAAGTTTATCAAATCGAATTACCTCAGCTGGTTTGGGGCGGCTGCCGACGAGCGGCCTCTGATGTCGCATAATATCATGCGCAACCTGGTGTTCCCAACTATCGACGAGGGCGAGAGGGTGTTGATGGTGCTTGTCGATAACTTTCGGTACGACCAGTGGATGGCCATCCAGAGCCTACTCGCACCATACTGGCGCGTGGAGAAGGAGATTATTTACTCCAGCATTTTACCCACAGCAACACAGTATGCCCGCAATGCTCTCTTTTCAGGGTTAATGCCCAAGGAGATTCAGCAAATTTACCCCAACCTCTGGGTTTTCGACGAGGAGGATACAGGCAAGAACCTGTTTGAGGAGGAGCTGCTGGCCAACCAAATACAGCGCCTGGGGAAAAATTATAAGTTTTACTACGAGAAAACCAGCACCATTAAGTCCAATTCACCCCTTAGCGCCAACCTAAAGCAAACCCTGCAGAATCCGCTTTCGGTTCTGGTTTACAATTTTATTGATGTTATCTCACATGCGCGCACCGAGATGGAGATGATGCGTCAGCTGGCCTCCGACGAGGCCGCATATCTTTCGCTTACCCGTAGCTGGTTTAAGCACTCCGAGCTGTTTGCTTTGCTTAAGGAGGCATCAACACTTGGGGTAAGGCTGGTAATCACAACCGATCACGGGACCGTTCGGGTTAAACACCCCATTAAAGTGGTGGGCGATAGGGCTACATCTACTAATCTTAGGTATAAGCTAGGGAAAAACCTAAACTACAACCCCAAGGAGGTTTTTGAGGTTCGAAAGCCCGAGGAGGCTCACTTGCCTAAGCCCAATGTGAGCTCATCGTTTATCTTTGCCCTTGGCAACGATTTTTTGGCCTACCCCAATAACTATAACTACTATGTGAACTATTACCGCGATACTTTTCAGCATGGCGGTATCTCCATCGAGGAGATGTTAATCCCTTACATTGAGCTAAAGCCCATTTAATATTTATGGACACAATACAGGTTAAAGGCCTAGAGGAGTTAGATGATGCAGCCGCTACAATCCTGCAGTCGATACACCCAAACCGAATTGTTTGCCTTTATGGTGGCATGGGGGCAGGCAAAACCACGCTCATAAAATCGCTTTGTAAAGCCATGGGCGTTAACGATACAGTTGTTAGCCCAACCTTTGCGCTTATCAACGAGTATAAAACGGAAACCGGCGAATCCGTTTTTCATTTCGATTTTTACCGCATTAATAAGCTCGAGGAGGTTTTCGACTTTGGATACGAGGAGTACTTCTACTCCGATCACGGTATCTGCCTTATAGAGTGGCCCGAGCTTATCGAGAGCATCCTGCCCCCCGAGGGCGTAATCCGTTTTAAGATCGATGTAATCGACAACGATACCCGGCTAGTAAGCCTAATGGAGTAGCGTCTACAAGTACACCCGTTGAAAAAGAAGTATGGAACAGGTCGATCTGCTACTAGTCACGCCCCCATTTATTCAGATAAATACTCCCTACCCAGCTACCCCAAATTTAAAGGGTTTTCTGGAGGAGCATGGTTTTAGGGTGGCTCAACTCGACCTGAGCATTGCCTGCATAACCAGCATCTTTTCAAAATCGGGCTTACAGCAACTTTTCAATGGCGTTGCTGGCAGCAAACTTTCGCCCAATGCCCAGCGAATACTAAAGCAAAAGGATGATTACCTTCGACATGTTGATGCAGCCATTTCATTCCTTCAGGGGAAGGATTTAACTTTTGCCCATTCAATTGTAAACGGAGCACTACCAAGGGCTGGCCGGTTTAATATTCAGCAGAACCTGAACCGTCATTTCGGTTCAGATGGGATACAGGATAAAGCCAAATTTTTGGCCACGCTGTTCATAGAGGATATTGGCGATTTTATCACCGAGTGTATCGATTCCCGCTTTGGCTTTAGCCGATATGCCGAGAGCATAGGACTTAATGCCTCTAACTTCCAGCATCTGCTCGATGAGCTGAAGAGCGACTCGCCCATTACCCAAACCATGCTGCAGCTGCTCGACCATAGCATAAGCAAGCACAACCCAAGGGTTATAGGTTTTTCCATACCATTCCCCGGAAATCTGCTTATGGCGTTAAGGTGCTCGCTGCACGTTAAAGCAAAGCACCCTAGCGTTAAGGTGGTTTTGGGTGGAGGATTTGTGAGCACCGAGCTGCGCGACCTTAGTGAGCCCAAGCTATTCGATTTGGTCGATTTCGTTTGCCTCGACGATGGCGAGCTACCCCTACTGAAGCTTCTTAATCATACAGTAAAGGGTGATAAAACCTTAGCGCGTACATTTATCCTCGAGGGCGGAGAGGTTAAATTTGTTAATAATGCCACAGAGGCCGATTTTGAGCATTCGCAGGTTGGCACTCCATCGTACGAGGGGTTACCCCTTTCCGATTACATCTCGGTTTGCGAAACCACCAATCCAATGCACAACCTTTGGAGCAATGGACGATGGAATAAGATGTTCCTATCGCACGGATGTTACTGGCATAGGTGCGCATTCTGCGATGTTACGCTCGACTACATAAATCGATATAGCACGGCCGACGCCACCATCCTTTGCGATCGCATCGAATCGATTGTTGAGCAAACTGGCCAACGGGGTTTCCATTTTGTCGATGAGGCGGCAGCACCCGCCGTTCTGCGGAAGCTGGCCGAGGAGATACTTAAGCGTAAGTTGAGTATTACCTGGTGGACCAATGTCCGATTCGAGAAAGCGTTTACACCCGAGCTTTGCTCTCTGCTGGCCAAATCGGGGTGTATTGCCGTATCGGGTGGCATCGAGGTGGCGTCCGATAGGCTGCTGCAAAAGATGCAGAAGGGCGTAACCATTGAGCAGCTGGTGGCTGCCGCAAAAGCATTCCGCAAGGCTGGAATTCTTATCCACGCCTACCTGATGTATGGCTTCCCTACCCAAACGGCCAAGGAAACCATCGACTCGCTGGAGATAGTTAGGCAGCTATTCCAAAACAAGCTATTGCAAAGCGCCTACTGGCATCGGTTTGCCATGACTGTGCATAGCCCAATTGGGGAAAATCCCCATGAATATGGTGTTGAGCGTATCGACCCAAACCCAAACCCAAACTCATTTGCCAAGAATGCCTGTGGCCATACCGACCGTGCAGGCAGCGATCCGGAGCTGTTTGGCCCTGGGCTGGTAAAGGCCCTCTACAACTACATCCACAGCAATGGAGTAGATTTCGATTTGCAAACCTGGTTCGACTTTAAGATCCCCCGAACCACCATTCCCCGTGACCATATAGCCCGTCTGGCAAGGCAGAAGTAGGTAGAGCCCTTGTCGCCCATTGGTTTTTATAACAAATCATTACCGTCCGACTAAAAGTTGTTTTGTCCCTAACGGGACAATTATTGAACTTTCAATTGCTTGTTCTACCTATATATAGTCCCTAACGGGACTGTGCCGTTAGGGACAGAATACCGGTAGATGAAAAGGAAGCCCTACATGTTAGTGTCCCGTTAGGCCTGCCTGCTGCAGGCAGGGACACAACTTTTGACAAGCATTATAGATGCTTATTTGAAAATTATTCGGACACCAGTGAAAGCAAATTTCACCTTCCTAACCATTCTTGGCTCCGGGCAAACCTCAAGGGATTATATCTCAAAAAAAAGACTAAATGTTCAATAACTACCCCACCTGACACAGTTTACTGAATAGACCCTACATTGAAGATCATTCGACATACATTGGAGGTCGTCCGACACACATTGGAGGTCATCCGGCAAACATTGGAGGTCATCCGACAAGCATTGGAGGTCGTCCGGCAAACATTGGAGGTCGTCCGACATACATTGGAGATCATCCGACAAACATTGGAGGTCATCCGACAAGCATTGGAGGTCATCCGGCAAACATTGGAGGTCGTCCGACAGACATTGGAGGTCATCCGGCAAACATGGAAGGTCGTCCGGCAAACATTGGAGGTCGTCCGACACACATTGGAGGTCGTCCGACACACATTGGAGGTCGTCCGACAAACATTGGAGGTCATCCGACAAACAAGGGACTTCGTCCTACAAAGAAGGGAGGTCATCTCGACCCCGACGACCAATTGCCTACTGAGAGTGTAAAGTAAATTGTGTAAACTAAGATATCAATGTCTGCATCGGTCTTCAAAAAGAACCCCACGACCAATTGCCAATTGCTAATTGTCAACTGCCAACCACCAACGATGAGAGTGTAAAGTAAGAAGGGAGGTCATCTCGACCCCGACGACCAATTGCCAACTGCTAATTGCTAACTGCCAACTACCAACTGCCAACCACCAACGATCCCCCCCCAAAAAAACAATCTACGAATAAG
Organism: Tenuifilaceae bacterium; assembly: GCA_034003245.1. Taxonomy (GTDB): domain Bacteria; phylum Bacteroidota; class Bacteroidia; order Bacteroidales; family Tenuifilaceae; genus Perlabentimonas. The sequence continues at coordinate 42,142 of JAVEYY010000017.1, read as the reverse complement.
TGTAGTGGGTTTAAATTTTTTTTATAAATTCGTATAGCACATAAAATTTTGGAACAATGTATTTTATAAGCCGAAGAAAAGTACTACCTGTTGTACTTGTAGTAACAATTATTTTAGCTGGGTTCTCATCAATTGGTCAGGAAATACTATCCCCCCAACGCGTAAGCGGTTGGGAAAACGTAACCAGCTTCGACATAAACGCTGAGGGAAACTACATGGTTGTAGCCCTCCGGTTTAACGACCGTGAGATGCTATACGAGAGTCGTTTTGATGGCAGCTTTTGGTCAACGCCATCATCCATCGAAGCTATTAACAAGTTTAGCGCAGCCGGTGGGAATATCGGTGGCCCATCGCTCTACTTCGATGGTAACATTCTGTTTTTCCACGCCAGCTTTGGTGGTGGCGAAGGCGGATTTGACATATACTTCTCTGAGCGGAAGGATAACCTGTGGGGCGAGCCACAGAAGATGGGAGCGCCTATTAATACTCCAAACAACGAGCTACACCCCACAATGCCTCCAGGAGGACAGAAATTATATTTTTCGCGTAGCAACAACAATCCCGACCTCAAGAAACCCTCACGAGCCCCTGGGTGCGAAACCTTTTTTGTTGCTACCAAGAACCGTTCGGGGGGATGGGATTCGTCAAAGCCCCTTCACGATGCCGTGAATAAGGGCTGTCAGCTTGGGCTAAATGTAACCCCCGATGGCAAAACCGTTTTCTTCTCCTCGGTCGATCAGGAGCTAACCCGCGAAGGGTACAACATCTACTTTGCCCGCGAATTAATGCCCGGCTCCTGGATGCTTCCCCTTAAGATAGATATGTTAGCTTCCGAAAGCACGAACATTAACCCCCGGATAGTTGGCGACTATATCTATTACCTTGTACAAACCGAATCGCGCCGCGAAACAACAGGGATTATCTACAAGGCATTGCTCCCCGAGCAGTTTAAGCCCTTAAAAACCATTGCAAGCAGGGGAAAGATCCTACAGCTTGAGAGCAAGAAACCGCTGCAAACCCCTCTTACCGTTTTCGATCCCATTACCCTTAACGTGCTGGGCGAGTTTGAAACCGACCCACAAACAGGAGCATACAACATGATGCTGCTCGACAACTCAAACTATATTGTTGATGTGCGGGAAAAGGGATATTCATTTGCCAGCTATCAGGTTGATTATAGGGGTGAGGAGAAAAAGTCGGGACCCGAGCTTATTGAGCTGTTCAACCAAATTGAGCTCGATCTATCGGTATACGACAGCGAAATCTTCCGACCCCTCGAGGCTGAGGTTTGGGTTGAGGTACTTTCCGATAATAATAGAAGAATTAATGGAACCCAAAAGGAGTCTGGCCTCTTTGCGTTGGATCTTCCGGTGGGTCACAACTACAAGATTTGCGCAAGCGCAAAGGGTTTCGAGGAGAATAGCTTCGAGTTTAACCTCAACGGCGATATTCTCTTCTCCCGCTTCGAACGTGACTTACCCCTCGTTCCTCGAAAAAAAGCATTCGAGATCCTAATCTCCGACAATGAGACAAACGCGCTGGTAAATGCCGAAATTACCTTCAAAAACCTAAATCGCGACGAGGTTATCTCCTTTGTAACCGCCATCGAGCCCGAGCCCGTTGAGGAACTCGACGAAGAGGCCAAGAAGGCTCTTGCAGATCCCGACCTGATGAAGATTCCCTTTAAAAATCCCACAAACCCCTTTCGGTTTGCCCTAATCATTGGTAATGAGGATTACAAATCGTATCAGGTTGGATTGCAGAGCGAGTCGAATGTTGATTATGCCATCCGTGATGCCGGTTTATTTAAGGAGTATGCTATGAGCATTCTGGGGGTACCCCAGGAGAACGTTATGTTCCTTACCAATGCCCGTGCCATTGAGATGTATGGTGAACTCAGGAAACTCTCAAATATCATAAAGTCGCTCGATGGTAAGGCCGAGGTTTTCTTCTACTTTGCGGGGCATGGTTTCCCCGACGAGAAAACCCGCGATCCATACATAATTCCTGTTGATGTATCGGGATCGAGCCTAAAGTTTGCCGTTAAGTTAACCGATTTGTACAACATTCTCACCGAACATCCCTCCAAACGGATTACCGTTTTCCTCGATGCCTGCTTTAGCGGCGGGGCACGTAACGTAGGGCTGGTTTCGGCCCGGGCCATTCGGGTAAGGCCACGCGAGGGACAGCTTAGTGGAAACCTTATCGTGTTTTCGGCTACCAGCGAGAATCAAACCGCTCATCCCTACCGCGAAATGCAGCAGGGAATGTTTACTTACTACGCACTTCAAAAGCTTCGCGAAACCCGGGGGGACATTTCCTATAAGGAATACTCCGACTACATCCGCGAAACCGTGGGGGTAAGGTCAATCCTGATTAACAATGCAGAGCAAACACCACAAACCAATGTGAGCCCAACCGTGGAGGAGAAGTGGCACGACTGGAGCTTTAAGTCGAACTAGTTTTAGATTTGATAAATCGTATAGATATAATAGTATAACCATGAATAGGATACTTCTTTTATTATCACTCACGCTAACCTCCCTGGTGCTGAATGCTCAGCTGGGTTTTAAAACAGCCATCGTTGAGGGCAACCACAGGGTTATCGCTTTCGACATTAGCAGCGATGGGAAACTACTGGCTACCGTGGGCGTCGATAACCGAATTCTTATCCGCGACATCGATACCAAAGAGCTAATACGCGAGATATCGGCTCAGGATGTATCTCAGGCAATCTGTTTCTCCGATGATGGCGAGTACCTCGCCATAGGTTTTAGCAGTGGCCATATTGAGATTAGGGCTGTTTCCACCGGCGATATTGTTCGTAGCTATAGCGGCCATAGTGCTGCTATAACAGCGTTGTGTTTTAGCACCGATAGGCAAACTCTTGTATCGGCCAGTCAGGATAATATGCTGAGATTATGGAATGTGGATTCTGGCGAGCCACTCAGGAATCTCAGCGGATCAAATGGCAACATCTCTTCAGTAGCCATCAACCCCATGGGAACAATGGTTGTAGCAGGAGCCGATAACGGGAAGTTGTTTATTTGGGATTTATCCTCAGGCAATTTAACAAAAGAGATTGTTGCTGAGGAGGAGGCCATTAAATCGGTTGCCTTTAGCCCCAATGGAAACTTTATTGCCGTTGCCGGCAATCAGAGTCGTATTAGTATTTGGAGTGCTTATGGTCATTCGCTGGAGAATACCATGTTGGGCCATATTGAGGCAATCGAAAAAATATCCTACAGCCCCGATGGCCGGTTTATTGTTAGCGGTGGTCAGGATGGCTTTGTGATCGTATTCGAAATCACTTCGGGTGAGATTGTATACTATACCCCCAAGCAGTCTTTTCCAATTACATCGGTGGTGTTTAGTCCAAGTGGCAAGGAGATTTTATCAGCCTCATCGCAAAATGATACCATAAAAGTTTGGGATGCCTCATCGCTGGGCGTAAAGCCAAAGCAAGTAATTAAGCAGGAAAAGCAACTTGAAAGGCCGAAGGCAAAACCCGAGATTACATGGGTTACCGAGAACAACAAAGAGAGCATAAGCCTTGGGTATGGCGTAAAGTACAGGGTTCGATCGGAATACCCACTGGAGCGAATAAACCTAAACGTGAATGGCGAAAGGCAGGTGTCGGAATCAACTATTGCATGGACGGAGGGTCAGTGGATAGATTTTGAGAATATTATCTACCTAAAAGATGGCGACAACGCAATTGATGCGCAACTTTTCTATAGCGATGGCATGGTTACCTCGGAAGTGTTAAATATTAAGTATAGGCAGGAACTCGCCGAGGAGCTACTGCGCGCATCCCGCACCCGAAGGGTGGTTGTTTACCTCCGCGAATCCGATGAATACGAGTACAAGGTTAGCGGAGCCGAGGGCTACCTTTTCCATAGCGAGAAGATTAACGTGGAACAGGCCGAAGCCCCTAGCATCGATATTGAGCTGGTTCCGCTTAAGGAGGATGTAGCTATTATCCTTAATAATATCACCTTTGCCTACAACTCTGCCGATCTGAATTCCGAATCCTTTGCCGAGCTCGATCGGGTGGTGGAGCTTTTGACTACCAACCCACGAATAACCATCGAAATATCTGCCCATACCGACGACGTGGGTAGCCTAACCTACAATATGCTGCTATCCGATCGCAGGGCGCAGTCGGTGGTTAACTATTTGCTCGAGAATAATGTGGAACCTCATCGCTTGGTGGCCAAAGGTTATGGCCCCAAAATACCTATGGTGCCTAATGATTCCGACGAGAACAGAGCCTTTAACCGAAGAGTCGAGTTTAAGATTATTGAAATGAAGGACAAAGTGACTGAATAGGTTTTTACGGTGTAAAACCCAACTATTGGTGCTCTACTTTATAATTCCGATAATTGCCGGGTGAGTTTTAAAAAAGATATTTTGCATAAAAAATTGTTTAACCAATGAAAAGTTTCTATCGCATATTACAAACAGCAATAATCGTTGCTTTTTTTCATGTTGGTTCCTACGGACAAAGTTTTACTTACGACGAAATAATAGAGAGCCTAGGATCCTTAAACAACGAGCAAGCTTACTCGCGCCTTTTTGAGTTTCGAAGCCAAAACCCGCACGTAGGAAGCGCATATATTCAGCTTGGCCACGTTTTGGAGCAGCTAATCGGCCAAATTGACCCGTTTAGGGAGCAGTCGCTAATGCATTACTATATTGATAATGCAATTATTTTTTACGATCTATTTCCACACTACCTGCCAGCCAACGAGGTGCGTCGAAACAGGAAGTATTTCGCCAATATACCCATTGAGGCTGCAGGTTTGCCGTTTAGCAACGAGGGTGCCATTGAGTACGCCCGACGTAGGGTTGAGCATTGCAAAGCTTTAAAACAAGCGCTTACCTCGACTTTCAATGCGCTGGAGAAATCCAAGGATCATTACAATAATTGTGTTCGAATTTTTAATACCATCAACAATAGCTACGACAATTATAACGAGGCGCTGCTTAAAACCGACGCTAAGTTTCTTGCCCTTATCAAGGAACTCGACACAGAATTTAAAGCCACCATTAGCTCCTTTGAAGAGTACAAAAAACTTCAAAAGGAATTCCCTGTTGGAAAGTATAATCAGCAGTACACGCTTCAGCCCATAAAGACCTTTAGGCTCGAGGGCATTACCAACAGCGACTTCCTTCAGGATAAATTCATGCTCTGGGATTACGGTAAGTGGGTTGCCGATTACAGGAGTATTTATGAGAAGGATATTCTTGGGCTTAGGGGTGAGATTGTATCCATTCAAAAGCTTTTCGACGATAACTTAAAAACAATTGCCAATAGTGATTTTTCGGAAAACCTTGCTTTAAAATCGTTCGACGAGTTCTTCATGTTTAGACTTGGTCGATTCGATAGCAACTCACTTATCCGAGAATTGTTCACCTACAACGATAAGCGCCAAAACTTTATGCTGAGCACCAAGAATCCCCTTAACAATCCCAACGACAGCAGCTCAACTCTTATCAACCGTAAGATTCGGTATTACTACCGTTTGGCTCAGGATATGCAGCTAGCCAAAAAGGATCTCGATGCATTTCACAGCGCCATTACCAGCGAGAAGATTAGCCGATTTAACGACTTCTTTAGTTCGCATTACGAGGGCGAATTTGGGTTAAGTAATTACAAGAAAAGCCAAACATTACTGTTGGAGAAAACCTTTGATCAAGCCCTTGATAATCTCGACAATTACCTCGACAACGAAAAGGCCTTGAAAAATACCTATATAACAGCAACAGGCGACCGAGGCATTCAAATCTCATTAATACCCAATAAGCCCGATACACTACCTCCTGCAAACACATATATTACAGAGGATATATTCTACAACCAAGGTGTTCCTCAATACGTATCGGGTTACCAGGTTAGGCCAAGAGCAAATGTTGCATTTGTTGCCAAAATTCACCCTGATCAAAAAGTAGAATGGATTAAGGTGATCGAATCCGATAACCCTGCATTAAACAGCCAGAGTAGAAGTTCACAGAGAGTGTTGGGATTCGAACAGGGGGTTGTTGCACTTGTTTCCACTAGTATTAAAGGGAATGAAAGCCTGGGTGGCAACGTAAATGATTTTCTGCACACGCTTGTTCAGCTCGATACCATCGGTAACGTAAAGCGAACCAGCTACATAAAAAGCCCTTTTCAACCCCTAATGCTGATGTTTGACGAGATTAACCAGGTTGCCCATTTGGCCTTTGGCCAAAAACCTGATAAGGAAAGTCAGTTTTATAACGCCATATCGGTTTGCCAGATCGACTCGCTGGGGATTACAAATTGGGATACTGACCTAAACGTGAATGGCTACCTTGCTGGACTTGTTCGAGCAGATAACAAGTACGTTGCTTATCTTAACTATAAAGAGTTTGATATTAATGGAAAGAAAGGTACCGCAGGAAGCAACCCCGGAGATTGGTCGTTTCTGATGGTTAGCATCTCAAATCAAGGGACCATTAACTCCGTAAAACCTGTATCAGCACCCGAAAGCTTATACATCGACAGGGTTTTTAGCCTATCGAGCAACGAGGTGAACCTTATTGGATATGCTGGTTTCCCCGACGAGGCGAAAGGCCGATTAAGGTACTTTGTCTTCTCAGCTAATGGCGATTTAATCTTTAGCAATATCGAGATAACGCCATAGTATTGATGTCACTAGTTGTTTGTTGCTGACCGTTAGATCTAAATGAATCCACATAGAAATACTAGCTGTTGCTGTTCCGACAGTTAAATACTATTGTTCGATACTTACTTCAGTTTATTCTATAAATTCTACTAGCCAATTCCTCGGTTTAACTTGGTTTTAGCATTTATTGCGAATAGGGTTTGATTTGTTAATCCATTATCCGATATTTGCCTTTTGTAGCAAGATTTCCTCAAAACCTTTGCTATACATTTCCGTAAAAACACTTGTTTAACAAATCATACACCCTATGAGTCGAATGTCCTCATCAAAGGAGTTTCCATTCGTTAAAGGTTTACTTCCCCAGGAAGAGATGCTCGAGATTGGAAGGCAGAATCAGAAACTTACCATTGGAATACCCAAAGAAAGCGACGAAACAGAAAGTCGGATACCTCTCACCCCCGAAGCAGTTGAATTGCTGGTTAATTGGGGACATGATATTATTATGGAAACCGAAGCCGGACGACTGGCAAACTATACCGATAACCAGTATAGCGAGAAAGGAGCTCAAATTGTCCAAACAAACAAGGAGGTGTTTCAGGCATCCATAATTCTTAAAATTTCACCCTTACTTCCCCACGAGATAGAGTTATTATCAGAGAATCAGGTTGTAATTACCTCGCTGCACCTTACTCCCGCGGCTGGACAACAGCTCAAAAGCCTGATGAAAAAGAAGGTAACAGCCATTGCCTTTGAGAGTATTCGCGACGACGATGGTGCTTACCCCGTGGTGCGCGCCATGAGTTCAATTGCCGGAAGCACATCCATTCTTGTTGCTGCCGAATATCTTAGCAACGTGAACGATGGCAAGGGTGTAATGCTGGGTGGTGTATCGGGAATTACTCCCACCGAGGTGGTTATTCTTGGGGCAGGAACTGCCGGCGAGTTTGCTGCCCGGGCGGCATTGGGCTTGGGCGCAAGTGTAAAGATTTTTGACGATTCCATTAAGCGTTTAATGGAGTTACAGGATATTTTAGGGCAAAGGCTTTACACATCCATTTTCCACCAACAGGTGCTTGAGCGTGTGCTAAAAACTGCCGATGTGGTGATTGGTGCAATTATTCCGGAGGAGTCCAAGGGGAGAATTGTTATTCTCGAGGATCAAGTAAAGCTTATGAAAAAGGGTTCTGTTATTGTTGATTTAAGTATCGACAAAGGAGGTTGTTTTGAAACCTCAGAGCCACGCAACCATAACGATCCAGCCTTTGTAAAGCACGGAGTAATCCACTACTGTGTTCCAAATATTACAGCGCGGGTTGCGCGTACCTCGTCCATTGCGCTTAGCAACGTGTTTACTCCTCTGCTTTCCGAAATTGCCGAAACGGGGGGGATTAAGCAACATTTAAAGGACGATTCTGGCCTTAGGCATGGGGTGTATATCTATAATGGAATACTAACAAACAACTATCTAGGAGGGCTATACAATATCCCATCAAGGGATATAAACCTGCTGATGGCCGCTTTTTAGATTACTGCCTTACAAAAAGATAGGTTATACTGCCGCGTTGTCGCGTGGGGGCGTTGCCCGATACAGTGAATCGGCTGGCTTGAGCTGCAGCAATAGCTGCGCTATTCATGCACTCGTCGATCACGGAATTTGATGTGTCAATACTAGCCCTAGAGACAGTCCCATCGCGCTGTACCTCAATATCTACAACTACCCTGCCACCATTTTCGCATTTGTAGGCCGGAACAGGTAACCTTACAGCCCTTCGGTTCTCCAGAAAGTAGCTAATTACAGCGGGGCCTTTAAACTGCCCCTCTTCGGCAGTGGTGACTATTTTCTCCTGCACATTTGGGATAGCATCAGCATCAACAGTTTGAGCCTCCTCCCAAAGTTGACGATTCTGCTGCATCTGCTCCCTAATGCGCTGTGCATCTTGGTAAAGCTCATCGGCATCAATATTCTTTTCGTCAATTAATCCCGGGTTAAGGTCTTCCTTGGTGGCATCAACGGCAATGTTTTGTATAGCCTCATACTCGGTCATTGGATCAAGAGCGTCCTTAGGTAGGAGCGGTTCACGCTCTTCGGGAATGCGCTCGGGGGCAATTTCGTATTGTCGTTCAAAATCTACCAGAACCGTTGGGTCATATAGATACGGCCTGCTCTTAAGTTCAAAAACAAAGAAAAGGATGGTAATTACCAAATTAATAGCAATTGTTCCGAGAAAGCCTACCTTGTGTTTATCCCAAAGCAGAGAAACCTCGTGGCCAACTCTATCGAGCCATCGCTCAAAGCGAAAGAAAATGCTATTTACCCTATCCATTATTGTGATACTTGTGTTCACAAATGTACTAAACCTTGTGCTAAAATCACGACTACGGTTAGCTTTACAGGTTGATAGTCTACGTTAGCTGGTCGTAGAATAAAAAAAGCCCCGAACCCGGGGCTTAACATAGTTAACTTTGGGACTACTGATAGCTTTTTACAATTTGCTCGGTGAAGCTATCGATGGTTTTGGAATCGGTGGCTCCGTAAAAATCGTAGTAGTATTCAATTAAGTACTTCTTAATCTCATCGTCGCCCATTTTTTGGCGTTTTAGGATGGGGATAATGGTATGGAATTCGTTGAGTAACTCCTGCTTATCGACAAACACCAGGGTGAATCGGGTAATTTCATTTCCTCGCTTCGTTGAGTTCTCGTACTCGTAAACGGCAAGGTTCGATATCTCGTTTCCATTAATGGATCCAGCGCTGCTAGAAAAGAGCTTATCCTTCTCGAGGATCAGGGCATGTTGCTCGTGCCCAATTTTTTTCGAAATTGGCTGGTTGTCGACTCTGTAGTAGAAAACGATAAACTTGTCGTCCGACAAGGGGTACTTTTGGTTGTTAAGAGGTACATTCACTGCATCGCCAATAACGGAGAACTTGTCGTTGCCAAAGTACTGGCGAAGGTCAGATACCTCCTGCTCTTCGGGGTTAAATCGAGCTACCATTAGATTTCTCATTCTAGTGGGAACAGCTGCATCCTTAACCGTTGAAGTTAGCATTTGGGGATCACCTGAAATCTGAGTAGCCTGAATTTTAATTTGGTAACGGCCCATGTTATCAGCAATGGCAATGGCATAGCTGTCGAGGCTTTCGAAAAGCAGAAACTCATCGGACAGAAGCACATCACCGGCCACTACGTCCTGTCCTGTTTTGAGGTTAGTAATCTTTCCGTTCACGCGGGTAACGTTGTAAACATCCTGTGCTTGTACCCCAAGGGTAAGCGTTAGGACCAGAACTACTATGGATATAATCGATTTCATACCGCAATATTTTAGAATAATCAATGATTTTATCTTTATTACAAGTCTTGTACCAAAGATAGCAAATCCTACTGATTTAAAATCTCCATTCGCTTAGATTTTGGTAAAGAGGCCACAATTAGGTTGTAAGAGTCTACAATCCATCCATTAATAGCATCTACACCAATGGAACCATCCATCATTATTGTGTTCCAATGCTGCTTGTTCATGTGGTAGCCTGGCATAACAGCAGGGTAACGTTCCCTTAGCTCAATGGCCTTGTCGGGGGAGCATTTTATATTAATGGACAGATCCCCGTCGAGGTTGGCCAGCAGAAACATCTTGCCACCAACCTTAAAAACCAGGGTAACCTCATCGAAAGGAAAACACTCGGTTACCCCTTTTAATGACAGACATAAGTCGCGGATTTCCTCAATATTCATAATACTTAAGGTTATAGGGTTGGGTAGAATGCATCGGGAATATGTTCCAGCTCAAAGGAGTTACCCTTAGCCACTAGGCTAATAATATCAAATTGAACCTCAACGTCTAGATTAAACTTATGCACATACGCATCGGCTGCTTCAACAATGTTTTTTTGCTTTCTATGGCGCACAGCATCCTTGGGCTCCTCCCACACATCGGTAAACCGAGTTTTTACCTCAAAAACAACTAGCATACCATCCTTTGTGGTCACAATGTCGAGTTCCTTTTGACCATGCCTCCAGTTGGTGTGCAACACCTTGTAACCCTTCGAGATTACAAACTCAAGTGCGAACGCCTCGCCCTCGCGCCCTAGACGGTTATGCTGGGGCAATTCGTTTATATTTTTCATTCTGCTCTACTGCTTAAACTTTGGCCAATAGGCAAACTTACAAAGAATGGAGATGATTGTCAATTGGTGAGGCCTAAGATTCTTTATCGACTAGTTTAAACCTCAATCTTAGAGTTCCCTGTTCGTAGCTGTGCGAAATAATTTTAAACACCCCAATTTCCGCAGTGTTATTCACATGTGGTCCAATGCAGGCACAGGCATCATAATCGCCCACGTTTATCACTCTTAATGTATCGGGTGCGTCGGCGGGTAGCTTTGTTAGGTCGAGATATTTGCCAGCCTCAGATTTTGGGATAGAATCCTCTTTTACATCGAGGTTAGAGAAGATAATGCTGTTAACCTGTCTTTCTATCTCTTCAATTTGAGTCACTGTGGGTTCGGCGGCAATTTGGTAGTCGCATTTCGACTTATTTCGCTCAATATGGCTATTCCTCGATCGAGGACAACCAAACAACCGCACCATGGTTTGGTTTAGGATATGCTCGGCGGTGTGCATGCGGGGGTCGTAGTTTTTTTCGCTCATGGTTTATTTTTTTCGTCATCAAATATACAGCCAATCGAGAAAATTTTTTATTCCCGTTTAAGACTTTCAGCTGGGTTGCCATTTGCCGCACTCATCGATTGAACAGAAACGGTAACTAAACACATCAGAAGAACAACCGCAAGAGGAGGTAAAAAGATTGCAGAGGTTAGCTGAATTCTTGTGGCAAAATCGTTTAACCAGCTGTTCAGGAAGAGCCAAACCAAAGGAATTGAAATTGTTGTAGCAATTAGCCAGAGGAGTAAATAGCTTTGAGAGAGTAATTGAATAATCGACCAAGAGGATGCTCCCAGAACTTTTCGTATGCCAATTTCGCGCCGGCGCTGCTGTGCCGAGTAGGCCGACAAGCTAAGAAGCCCCATTATGGTTAAGATTACGGACAACAGGGAGAAAATCAGGAATACCAAACCAAAACGTTTGTCAAGTAGATACTGAGAACCATAAAACTGATCAAGGAAGAAGTAATCGAAAGGATTTCCAGGAAACAATGAGCTGTATATTTTAGAAACATCTCTAACTGTTTGTTCGCTTGTGTTGTCAGTAAGTTGAAGGGTAAAATAGCCCTGGTAGCGCTCTGGATATCTGAATATTTGTGGTTCTATGGATTCTTTGGGAGAAAGTTGGTTGAAATCGGCCAGAATGCCCACTAGAGTTTTTGGCCGACCCTCCAGAATAATAAGAGTGCCAATGGCCTCCTCTGTTGGCTGCAATCCCAGCCAGAGTGCCGCTGTTTCGTTCAGCAACACGTTGTTTCTGTCTTCGGATGGATTCCCAGTAAATCCTTTTCCCGCAATAAGATTAATCTGATACACCTCCACAAAATTACCAAAGATCTCCGTTAAGCGCATGTTCTTCCCGTCGGTTGGGTCGTCGCCTTGCTTGTGTATTCCCCCGCGGTTAAAAATATTGGGTTTTCCTGGAACAACAGAGGAGTAGGTAGTTCCGGTTACGGAGGGAAGTTTGGCCGACTGCTCGACAAATACACTAAATCGGTTGCGCATAGACTGATCGCCCACCATTGGTACTTTTACCACAAGCATATTGTTTAACCGAAAGCCTAGGTTGGTATTTTGAATTAGATTATACTGTTTGAAGACTCCCGTTGTGGCAGAAAGGAGTGAGATGGCAATTATAAACTGGATAGTTACTAGTATTTTTTTTAGAACGGTATTCCCTTTTAGCCCAAGAGAGGTTCCCCTGAGGCATTCAGAGAGATTATTTCCTCCTAATCCCGTAATAGTGTAAATACCTGCCGATAGCGTTCCGATTAGAAATACAACACAGAGAATTTGGTAGAACCAAATTTCGCCGTATAAGTCTCTTTGAACAGGTATTCCAGCTAGGTTTGCAAAAGGGCTGTATCCAATCTCAAGCATAACTACTGCCAGCAAAAGAGCGCAAAGGTTTATAATGGCCGACTCAGCTAATAGCTGATATAGAAGTTGATAGCGTGAAGCGCCATTCACTTTTCTAATACCCACCTCCTTATATCGTTTGATTGAGCTTATTGTACTTAAGTTAAAGAAGTTAACCCAGGCTATAATCAGTATAAACCAAGCAACAATCTGTAGCATTACAATGGATTGTTTGTCACCATTTATCTCCAACTCGTGCATAAAGTGCGATTGTAAATGAATTTCGAGAAGGGGTTGGAGCTTGAAGGAGATTCCCGTTTTGTATTCAGCTAATACCTCACCAAATTCGGAGGCAATAAACTCTTCAATTTTCCGATCAATGTCCTTAGGATTTGTGTTTACAGCAAGCCTGATATAGGTGTAAAAACCGCTGTAGAACCATCCACTGGTAAACATCTGGGGATCCCTTTTTTCCCAATTTGCAAGAGATATAAGAATCTCTGGCTTGAAATGGGAGTTGTGAGGAACATTATCGAAAACGGCAGTAATAATAAAATTTTCGGTGCCATTCCTTATTAAGAACTTACCAACAGGATCGTCTTGTCCAAAGATTCTTTGAGCGGTTTTTTTGGATATCACGGCCTGATTGGGAACTGATAGACAAGAGTCGGGATTTCCCAGTATAATATTAAATCCAAGGATATCAACTAGGGGTGTTTCGCCCCAAAAAGCCAGCTCCTCTTCTAGGACAACATCATTATAGGAAAATACACCTCCAGCTTTGTATGCTCTACCCATTGCTTCAACTTCCGGAAATTGATGAACCAGAGTTTGGCCAATAGTGGGACTCGATGATGCAAATTCTACCCTATCGCCATTATCGGTCCAGCGTTGGTATGTTACTCTGTATGTCCTTTCTGGGAAGGGCGCTTGCTTGTCGTAGGACTTTTGAATGGTAACATATTGTGTTATAAAAAGGCACGCCGAAATACCCAACGAGAGCCCCATGATATTTATTAGGGCATATCCCTTCTGTTTAAAAACGAACCTAATGGCTAATGATATTTTATGAAATTTCATTTTGTTTAACCTTTTCTGTAAAACACACAATAGAAGTGCCATGCAGCATATTTTCATTTAAACCAAGCACATATATGATTTTGGCAATATTCTATAATGTTCGATTATGAACAATTTTTAGGATTAACCGAACACTTTTTTAATACTTTTGCACCGGAATAATTCGGTTATTATTATGCAGACAATTCGGGAGATTTATAAGCTGGGTTATGGCCCTTCGAGTAGCCATACTATTGGGCCAGTGAGGGCAGCAAGGATTTTTTTGGAGAAGCATCCGCTAGTGCACCGATTTAGGGTAAGTTTATTTGGTAGCCTTTCGCTTACGGGTAAAGGACACCATACCGACCATGCGTTACTCAAGGAGTTTCTGCCCAACGATTTGGAGATTATTTGGAACGATTCAGAGCAACTACCATTGCATCCCAACGGGATGCTTTTTGAGGCGCTTTCGTCCGAGGGGGGTGAAGTGGTTGATTCATGGGAAGTATACAGCATTGGAGGTGGCGATTTGCGCGATAGCACGGGTGTGCTCAATAGCCAGAAAATTTATAGCCACAACAAAATGGCCGATATACTAAAGTGGTGTAAGGCCGAGGGCAAATCGCTATGGGAGTTTGTTGAGGATAATGAGGGCCCCGAAATTTGGCCATTCCTGCACGATGTTTGGCTCACCATGAAAGAGACCATACAGCGCGGAATCGATAACGAGGGCGTATTGCCTGGCCCAATTAAGCTTGCCCGTAGGGCATCATCGCACTACACAAAGGCGCTTAATACGCACGGGACACTGAAGAATATAGGATTGCTATTTGCATTTGCACTGGCCGTTTCGGAAGAGAATGCGGCCGGAGGCCGCATTGTAACTGCGCCCACTTGCGGCTCGTCGGGAGTGCTTCCAGGTGTTCTGTTTTATCTAAGCCGCGACGAGCATCTTACCGAACCCAAAATACTTAGAGGGTTGGCAACCGCAGGTTTAATAGCAAACCTAGTGAAGACCAATGCATCAATCTCGGGAGCTGAGGTTGGATGCCAGGGTGAGATTGGAACTGCATGCGCTATGGCATCGGCTGCAATGGCGCAGATTTTGGGCGGGTCGCCCAACCAAATTGAGTATGCTGCTGAGATGGGCATGGAGCACAACCTGGGTCTTACCTGCGATCCGGTTCTGGGATTTGTGCAAATACCCTGTATTGAGCGGAATGCCATTGCGGCCACAAAAGCATACTCTTGTGCTGTATACGCGCTTCAATCGGATGGGGGGCATAAAATATCGTTCGACAAAGCAGTTCGTACCATGGCCGAAACCGGACGTGATATACAGGTGGCCTATCGTGAAACAGGCATGGGCGGGCTGGCCAAAAACTGGGAGCCTTTTAACGGGAAAAAGTAGCGAGCACTGCTCTATTTCAACTCCACGATAAAGCAATCGGGGTAGAGCTGGGCGGCCTTACTTTTAAAACTTTCGGCTTCGCGGCGTGTGCTGAACTCGCCCACCATTAAGCGGTAAACCTTATCGCCATTGATATTGGCTAGTTGGACGCGCACCTCCTTTTTAAGCGATGTTTTTAGGTCGTCGGCAATTCGCAGCAGGTTTACAAGCTCCTTATAACTACCAATTTGAATGGTGAAACCGCCAGGTTTTTGTCTGGTAACCTTAAGCTCGTAGAGTTCAATATCCGACAGCTCACTTGGAGTCGTAGTTGTTATTGGTTTTGGTTCGGGCTTAGCCGGAGTGCTTAAATCCTGCGGCTTTTGAACAGGAGTAGTTTGTTGACTTGGTCGAGCCGTTTCGGAAGGTTTTTCGGCCTGTGAAGCCGGTTTTGGTTGCTGGGCAACCACATTCCCGTCCTCATCAATTACCTCAACTCTAACATCGGCCAACCCTTTGTCGATGAATTCAAGCTTTTCGGCAGCCGATCGGCTAAGGTCAATAATTCTGTTGGCTACAAAGGGGCCACGGTCGTTCACACGAAGAACAACGGATAAATTGTTCTCGAGGTTAGTTACTCGCACAAGGGTGCCAAAGGGAAGAGTAAGGTGAGCGCAGGTGTTACGCGAATGGCTGTAACGCTCGCCCGAGGCGGTGGTTCGCCCCTCAAATTTATCGGCATAGAAAGAGGCTTTTCCTTCCTGTACATATCCCGTTTGCCCAATGATAAAAAGTGGAAGTAGGCAAATGCTAATAAGTAAAACTACTCTACGCATGGTGAACTATTGTTGATTTGTACTTTCAAATTTACCCTTTTCTGGCGACGAATCCTCGTTTGGCAACACGATTTTTCGTTTTTTTGAGAGGTTAAACATCAAACTCACCGATGTATCTACTGCCCAAGCGGGCGATCGGAGAGGATTTCCCGTGTAGTTGTAGTAGTATAAATCGCCCATGCCATAGTAGTAGCGAACGTCGAGTTGGATGGAAAAATTACTAAAATCGTAACCCAAACCTACACCTCCTAGTAATCCAAAATCAAAAATATTGTCGCGAAGGATATTGATTTTATAGTCAGTGAGGTTATAAGTGTTGGTTTGGCTTTGGCCATGCTTGGAGCCGATAAGTAACGAGGGGTTAAAGCCAATATTTGCATGAGCAAAAACGCCGTTTTTTGCAGCACGTACCTGAAAATACAGGGGTAATTCCACGTAGGAACTTAACCGCTTGTAGTTTGTAACCTCATCAATGGGCATTGTGAACCCTCGCTGGGTAAAGTTTAGTTCTCCCTGGAACCCAACATGCTCAAGGTCGAAGAATTTGGCAGAAAGGCCAAAATTTGGAGTTGGATTCATTAGGGGTTTTTCCTCATGGTTGGGATTAAACAAAATTCCGGATACGTTGTATCCGCCATTAAACCCAATAAGGAGCTGCCCATGACCAACTATCGAGTAAAGGGTAAGTAGTAAACCGAGAATGACACGGTGAGTTAACTTCATTTTTATTTTGAATAATCCTTTTATTTGGAAGAACTTATCTTACTCTCCACCGATTGAACCTTTGTGTGAATTCGATCATCACCATCTTTTTTGATATCTATATTTACCGTAACGTAAACCCTTTCGCAGTCGGGTTCAAGCTCTGCATAGGCGTCCTCGATTAACGAAAGGGCTTCCTTGAGCGTGTTTGTTTCTACAATGGTGCCCATGGCCGTAAGCTGGTTTTGATATCCCTTACTGCGGATCACCTTCACGATGCGGGACACGTAGGGACTCATGCTGGTCTCCTTGCGGGTTGGGAACATCGTGAAGTTCATTACAACTGACATCGTGTTTTGGTTTAAGGTTAAAACTTAGGTCGTAATCCCAGTTGGCGCGGACTTGGATTTCACCATTGCCGGTCTCGTCAACAAAGAGGTGAACCCTTTCGGGCTGCTGCCCCATTAGGTACCAACCGGTATCCCACTTACCATTCTTGTTGGCATCTTCAATAAACTGTAAACGGAATTTTCCGGGGCGAACGTATGTGAAGGTAACCTCACCATCTTTATAAACCGTTTTACTGTCAACTACGACACCTTTTTCGGTGGTAAGTTCGGCAATTATATTCGGCTTAACCCCAGTAAGATTTACTTTAATAATGCCAAATTGTTCGGGATCAGCACCCTTGAAATTATGTATTAGAGTATCATTAGTTAGGCCATCCAAATCGGTAAAGGCCCCGGGCAAAGCGGTTAGCTGATAGTTTATCACATTTTGCCAATTCTGCTTTATGTAGTAAAACCTTGGATTTAGCGTATCTCGCAAAAGTCCCACAAAGGGAAGAGCAACGCTATCGGTCATGTTTTTAAGCTTCAGCAGCGTTGTGTCTTTCGATTGAAGCGGTATTTTAAACGATAATCTAATTTTTTGTGTTGGAATTACTACACCCCCCTTGTTTACCGATAGTGAAATGGGAAGGGAGGCCTTTTTTTCCTCTTTCTCCTTATCGGAGGCATCGGTTCTGCGGGTGCGACTTGGGGTTGTCGCTCTCTCGATGTAGAACAGCCTTAATGTATCTTTAGTTTCTATAAGATTCATCAGCGAATCGGTTTTTTGATAGGTGGCTAATACGCGAAGCGTGTCGATGCTATTGATCTGGTTGTTTGTAATCCAAAAATCGAGTGAGTCGCCTTTGGTGTTTTTCCCTTTTATATACCACGACTCCAAGCTGTCGACAGTAGCGCTTAGTGGGCGAAGTAAAACATCGCCAACGGGTGGGCGAGTGAATCCCAGTTGCATGTGCCTTCGTTGTGAGCGTTTAAAATCGGTGAGCGAAAGTATTCGGTTCTCCTCCTGAAAGAGGTAAAGCGTAAGCAAGCTATCGGGATTAAGTGTAACCTGCGATGGCCTAACCAGCATTGATGTGTCGATGGGAGTTTCGACAAATGCAATCTCCTCCGATACCTGGTCGAACTTGTAGTTTGAGTTGCCGTCGGCTAGGGCAAAAATTTTGTAGTTACCGTACTTTAAGTTACTAAGAAAGAAAATACCCTCCTTGTTGGTTTTGGTTACGTAACGCGGACGCTTGAGTAGCGGAATCGAGTCCTCGAAGCTGGTGTAAAGCATTACAAATACCCCCTCCTTGGGTTGCTGGGTGTAGGCATCGAGAATCCTACCGTTAAACCTAAGGGAGTCTATTTCATGTCCAGTGGCAAAGGCAAACTCAAAGTTCTCGAGTTTATTACCCTCGTTGTTATCGACTATGGCATCGGCAAAATACAGGGTATAGGTGGTGCTGTCGTCCAGAGGTTCGAAGAATCGAACTTCAATACCCTTGCCCCTAATCCTAAACTCTGGCAGTTGTTCCTGAGGAGGCGAGAGAACCAGCTTCTCGCCAATCTTTTCGAGCTTAATATACTCATCAAAGGTTAACGTAATCCTATCGCGCTTGTAGCTGGTGGCGTTTAGCGCGGGATCACTCCGAACCAGCACGGGAGGGATGGTATCCTTTGGCCCGCCTGTTGGCGATTGCTGAACGGCGCATCGGGGGAATAGTAGACTTACGAAAAAAGCAAATGGGATAATGTAGACTAGTCGCTTCAACTGCAATTGGTTTTATTTTGGAAGCAAATTTACAAATCTTTAGGGAGACCATCGCTGTGCAAGGGTTGATTAAGCCTAAAATATGTTAATAACCCGTTAGGCGAAAATGCGTTTTTTTGATTACATCAAATTAATTGCAACCTTTGCGATTAAGTTTTGTTGATCCTGCAGAGCAGTGTTTGATGCTGATAAATAACGAATTAGTTTCAATGAATTTATTGTAGATGATACTTGATATTATTCTTTTAGTAGTAGGATTTGTTGTGCTGATTTACAGTGCCGACAGGCTTGTAGAGGGAGCATCGTCGGTAGCGTCAAAGTTGGGTGTTTCAGCTTTTGTGATTGGGCTTACTGTTGTTGCCTTTGGCACCTCAATGCCCGAGATGTTTGTGAACGTTTTAGCCTCGATAAGCGGGAATAGCGGTTTGGCTATTGGTAATGTAATTGGCAGCAACACAATTAACATTTTTGTTGTTGTTGGAGTAGCCGCAATTATTAAACCTGTAATGGTGCAGAGTTTAACCATAAAGATGGAGATTCCTTTCAGCTTTATGGCAGCCGTTATTCTATTTATGTTGGCCAATGATGCGCTAATAGATGGTTCCGAAATATCGATCCTTTCAAGAATTGATGGGATGATCCTTCTCACATTTCTTGCCATCTTTCTTTACTACACCTATATCTCGGCCAAGTCCGACAAGTATGCTCCAATTACTTCGGTTAAAGACAGAAAATGGCAAATTTCATCGTTGATGATAATTTTTGGCATTGCAGGCCTCTACCTTGGCGGAAAGCTTATTGTTGATTCAGCCACAATTATTGCCCAATCGTTTGGTGTGCCCGACTCCATTATCGGACTTACCGTGGTGGCGTTAGGCACCTCGTTGCCCGAGTTGGTTACATCGGCTGTTGCAGCCTATAAGGGCAATTCCGATATAGCCATCGGAAATGTATTGGGATCGAATATCTTCAACATTTTTATGGTGCTTGGCGTTTCCAGCGTAATTCGCCCGTTACCATTTTACCCTGCAGCTAATATCGATATTCTGGTTACCTGCCTAGCAAGCCTGCTGCTTTTTGCCTTTGCGCTTATGGGGCCCGGCCAAAAAATCGACAGGAAAGAGGGAGGAGTATTTGTGGCTATTTACGTGGGGTATATTGTATACCTGATTCTTAGCATATAGAATATCGCTAATTTGAAACCATTATGGACTCATTAACCCCCAATTTTTTCGTAAAGGACATCAACCAAACCATCAATTTTTACAAGATTTTAGGGTTTGAAGTAATCATGACAGTCCCCGAACAGAGCCCATTTGTTTGGGTTATGATGGCCAACGAATCTGTAAGCCTGATTTTTCAGTCATTCGAGAGTTTAGACGATGAGCTGCCTCAGATCAACAGAACCGATGGAGGCTCACTAATTTTTTACATCAAGATGAAGGGCATACTTGATTTTTTCAACAAGATATCTGATAGTGTAGAGGTTGTTAAGGGGTTGGGGAAAACTTTCTACGGGGCAACCGAGTTCTCAATCCTCGACAACAATGGTTATGTTCTCACCTTTGCCGAGGATTTATAAGAATATAATGCTTTGCGATGCACAACGACAAACCTCAAAAGTATAATAGTATAGCTTTTTACTGGATTGACAACCTGGTTGGAACTGGAGGCCGATTTGCCTTTAATGTGATTATTTCAGCTACTGGAGGGCTGCTTTTCAGCTTTGGAGTTTGGCCATCGGTTTACGTTTTGGTGATTTTTGGTGTTATATCACCATTACTTTTTACGTTCTGTCTTTACTCTTTAGTGCGAATACAGGGCGAGGATTCAGAGAGTCCTTTCCCAGGGTTTTTCCGTTCGCAGGCAAGCAGTGCTGTGGTGATGTTTTTTGATATGGCAATAATTGTGGCAATTGCCATGCTAATTCAGCTCAACATAATCGATTACCTTTTGGTTAGATTACTGCAAACCGTTATTTTTCCTGTGATGATGCTTTTTATGCTCCGCATCTTATTGCTCAACACCATTAATGAGGATGAGGATTGATAAGCATCATATCGACTCCTTTCTGGTGTCATATTCGTCGCATAAAAACACAAAAACACCTTTATATCACATCATTCTGTACTTTTCCTTGTAACCAACTTCGAATATTGTTTAGCACAATCTGAGATCGAAGCGCAATGGCCTCGTGGGTTGCAAAACCAAGGTGTGGGAGCAGTAAAGTATTTGGAGCAGAAAGTAAAGGATGGTTGTTCTTTAGAGGAGGTTCGTATTCGTAAATATCAACTGCTGCGCCAGCTATTAAATTTTGGTTTAGGGCATCAACCAGCGCAGGCGTATTTACTACTTTTGCCCTTGCGGTATTTATGAGCATAGCTGATGGTTTCATCATCCCAAATTCGCGCATCCCCATCAAATTCTCAGTTTGAGGTTTTAACGGAAGATGAAGTGAAAGTATATCGGACTTGCGGATTACCTCGTCGAATTCTAAAAATTCTGCATGAGTATTGGATTTTACTGTTCTCGACCAAGTAATCACCCGGCACCCAAAGGCATTGGCCAGCTGGGCAACGCGTTGCCCAATGGCGCCCATTCCCAGTATACCAAAAGTTTTTCCGGCCAGCTCTTGCCCTAGGAAACCGCTTCGGCCACCCAAACTGCGTGTAACAGAATCGGCAGGAGTAACTTTGCGGAGCAAATCGATGGCCATACCAATGGTTAGCTCGGCAACGGCCTCTGTGCTGTAGCCAGCCGCGTTAGAGATGGTAACTCCGCGCTGCCTGCAGGCTTCCTGTGCAATATGATCGACCCCAGTAAACGCCACCGATATATACATTAGATTTTTGGCCGCATTTATGGCTGTTTCGGGAACAGGTAGGTTGCTAACCACAAGCACCTGAGCATCGGCTATTCTTTGGATTAGCTCATCGTTATCCCGCGGAACATCGTTGTAGAATGTTACGGAGTTTCCCTGCTGCCCCATCTCGGAGGTAAAGGCAAGCTTATCCTCATCGATAAGGCCTATGGGCTCTGCAAAAACTATCTTTATCATTGTATGATGATTTTTTAAATCGGATTCACAAAATTAGCATTTATAGCCGAAAGCACACTCGAATAGGTTATCGAAAGCCTTTTGCCAGACAATATTGGTAAACATTTGTATTTTTGTCAACCATTAAACCTATTGCTTGTTTTAGTTAGAGTTAAAAATCAGAATAAACCCCAATAGCCATGCTATGCATTAAAGATTCACACACCGATCCATACTTCAACATTGCTGCCGACGAGTACGCGCTAAAACATTTAAAAGACGATTGTTTCATGCTGTGGCGCAACGAACCCTCCATTATTGTAGGGAAGCACCAGAATACTCTGGCCGAGATTAATGTTGATTACGTTAAGCAGAACAACATCAAGGTTGTTCGGCGAATATCGGGCGGTGGAGCGGTTTTCCACGACCTTGGAAACCTAAACTTCACCTTTGTGAAAAACGCCGGCGAGGGTGCACAGGGCGATTTCCGCAAGTTTACCCAGCCTATCCTCGATGTTTTGCAGAGCATGGGCATTAATGCCAAGTTCGAGGGGCGCAACGATCTTACCATCGATGGGAGAAAATTCTCGGGCAATGCCGAGAGCATCTGGAAAAACAGGGTGCTACACCACGGAACGCTGCTGTTCTCGGCCATTATGACCGACCTATCGGCTGCGTTAAAGGTGAACCCGCTCAAATTCCAGGACAAGGCCGTGAAGTCAGTTCGATCAAGAGTTACCAACATTAGCGAGCATCTAACCGAAAAAATGGATGTGCTGGAGTTCCGCGATAGGATTATGAAGCACATCATGGAGATGTATCCCGACTCGAAGGAGTACGTGTACACCCCCGAGGATATTGCGGGCATAGAGAAGCTGCGCGACGAGAAGTTCTCGCAGTGGGAGTGGAATTTTGGCGACTCACCAAAGTACGATTTCGAGAAGCTAATCCGTACCGAAGGCGGTAGCGTAGAGTTCCACATAAACGTATCGAAAGGTGTTATTAAGGATATCCGAATCTTTGGCGATTTTTTTCACAAGCACGATATCGACGAGGTGCAAAAAGCGCTGGTGGGTGTAAAGCACGAGCAATCAGCCATTCTGCAAACCCTATCGAAGTTCGATTTCAACAACTACTTCAAGAACATTAAGGCTGAGGAGTTTGTTGGGGGAATGTTTTAGTGTTCATCACGCGCAAAGAAATTAACACAGAGAAGTAAGTGTTGTTTTGCAATTAGAGCTGTAATATTAGTTTATGATTCATTTGCATAAAGGGGCAAGTGCTATGAGAGGCACAAGGAACAAACAGCTCTAAAAGCTTTATATCTGTTGCTAATTAATTCTCTGCTTATTTTATTGAGCATTTACTGTTTACACAAATCATTCGCCTCATCCAGAACCTTGGTAATCTTTGGCTTTGAGATTCCAATATCCTCCAAAACCTTAGGATTACTAACTATTTGACGGCACAGCACAACGCCTTTATCCATAAGCTGCTGCTTCTCCCTCTTGTTGAGTTCGGTGAGGGTGGTAATGGGGAACATACGGTAGGTATCAATCATATCCTTAAGGCTGTGCCCTTTGGGGTAGTCCCAGCTTACCAGATGCAGTCCAGAGCATTTGCCAAAATCCATGGCATCCTCGGTAAACCTTGTATTTGTAACAATCCAGCCGTAAAAAGTATAGCCATTGAACTCGGGCAGTTGCTTGCGCTTGGCCTCAATGTCGTTTACCCGTGAGCGAATGTATAGCGGAACCTGAACGTTGGCGTGCTTATCCTGGGTGTTGTAGAACTTACATTCCACAAGGTATTGCGTGTGGTTTTGCGAGGCTACCACATCCACCTCGTGCTGTACGCACTGACCCTGTACCAGCTGTCCAACCGTAGTGTCGAAACCTTGAATGGCAAAGATTTGTCCAACGAAGTGCTCAAACGGGTAGCCAGTTGGCCCCAAATCCATTAAGGCATTTTTTAAGCTGTAACGGGCAGCAAAGCTACGGCGCTTTTTGCGGAGCAGGGTGAATGCTTTGGTGTAAATCTTCTTGGTGCTTACCCCCTCGGTGAGCCAATTCTCCACTTCGGCCACAATATCGGCAATTAGCTTCTCGTTGGCACCAGCACGCTTTAGCGACTCCGTAAGTTTCTCGCTCTGAAAGGCTTCCTTTTCGCCGGTGGCCTTAGTAATTTGTATGGTGTTGCTCATATCAAGCGGTGTAATTAAATGAAAAGTTTTTCGATGCACTCCCCAGCAGGGATATTTAAATGATAAGCTAAGATACCCAATTTTCTGGCTCCCTCAACGTGTTGCAGCGTATCGTCAATAAAAAGTGTTTCGCTTGGGTTTAGGATATTCTCCCTTAGGATGATTTCAAAAGCCTCGGCATCGGGCTTGCGCAAATGAATTAGGTGCGAGTAGTACTCCTTATCGAAGTAAACCGAAAGATTTTCGACTCCAAAGGTTTTGTGCAAAACCTTGTTGTACTCCTCAATATGTATGGCGTTGGTATTGCTTAGCAGAAATGTTTTGTAATGATTTTTTACCGTTCTCAGCACCTCAAGCCTTTGCGGAGGAAAATCGAGCAGCATGGCGTTCCACGCATCGTCAATCTGCTCGTCGGTAAGGGCTAGGCCGCTTATCTGGCGGAGTCCATCGCGAAACTGTGCTGGGGTAACCAACCCCTTGTCCAGCTGATCGAATAGCCCAACCTGTTGGGCTTGGGTGAACATCGATTCAAAATTGGTAATCCCCAGGTTTTTATAGGTATCGATGGTTAAATGGTAATCGATATTAAGGATAACACCACCCAAATCGAAGATGATATTCTTGATGTTTTGGTTGGCAAATGGGGTAAAAATGGGTTTCGACATAAAAAAAGTAATGTTAGGGTTGCAAAATTCGGATACAAATATGTACTTTTGCAATCCAATAAAAAAACCTTTTAAGGTTTTTATCGGGGCCCATAGCTCAGCTGGTTAGAGCACCTGACTCATAATCAGGGGGTCGCTGGTTCAAGCCCAGCTGGGCCCACTTAAAAATCAAGCACTTACGAAAAATTCGCAAGTGCTTTTTTATTTTGATACAAACATTCTACAAACAAAAGGGCTTATTTAAAGGGAATAAATGAGTCTAAATGATGGGTTATTTTAGATTACATTCTGCTTTACTCTCGTTTAGTATAAAATGTCAATAAAATAGCTTCTCATCACTTTCCACTATCTAACTTCCATTGTCAAGCTTGCTCTGTCAAGGTTTCGAACAGTTCAGTTTTCTCCGTTTTTAAAAATGTATTGTGTCTTTATTTGTTCTTATAGGGCAAATAGACACATGGTTACGCCTTTGTTGCCTCCATAATTGAAAATGAAAAATTTCAGAAACAACTCACAGATTACTTTTGTCCTGTTCGATGCAAACAATTAAAAACGATTACATTATGATAAATGAGAATTTAATTAACGAAAGGTTTCGAAGACTTGAAAATCTTCTTCTGCTTCAGAAAAAGAAACTTACCCTAAAGGAGGCATCTCTATATACTGGATATAGAGAGAGTTACCTTTATAAATTAACCGCATCTAAAAAAATTTCCCATAGCAAACCTAGCGGTGGAGCTGTTTTCTTCGATAGGGAAGAACTTGAACAATGGCTGAGTCGAAATAGAGTAAATACCTCAGACGAGATAGAAGAGGAGGCAGACAAGTTTATACTTTGAATTCAGTAGTGTTTAAGCTTTTCTAAATTAATTTAATGATGGATGGCTGGATAAAGCTGCACAGAGAATGGTTAGACCACTGGCTGTATAATGAGAACCGACCAAAGACAAGAAGGGAAGCTTGGGAAGATATGCTCCTTCTAGTTAATCATTCCGAAAATGAAGTGCTAATCGGTAATGAGGTATTTATCTGTAAGCGCGGACAATCAATTCGATCGATAGATACTTGGGCTAAACAATTCAACTGGAGTTACTCCAGGGTTCATCGATTTTTCAAATTGCTAGCAAAGGAGAAATTAATTGTAAAGGAGGATATTAAAAAATCGACGAGGATAACTATTTGTAAATATGATGAATACCAAGGTGAGCGAAGAGTAAATGAAGAGCAAATGAAAACCAAACAGAAAACAAGAGAAAATCAAATTGAGATAAACAAAAACAAGAAGATTGAGAATAATGGGAAGAGGTATTTAATTCACAGTAAAAAAATTATTAATTCAATTACAAACAATGATCCATATGTACCAGAAACCTAGCAAAGAGGATCTACTTAGAATTGTAACTCAATTAGGTCGTGAAATTAATCCTGAGTTCTATCTTGATGACGTAGATGTTGAGATTTATTTTAGAGTTTTCCTTTATTTCATTCAAGATCCGCAATTTGAGAGAATTGATGGTTCATACAAACTATCAAAGGGGCTTCGTGTTGAAGGATCTGTTGGTGTTGGTAAGACAATGCTATTCCAAGTTTTCAAACGCATCCTCAAAGAGTACCTCCGAACGGAGAGTTTTGCATTCTTTAGCCCCATTGAAGTTTCCGGAAAATTCTCAACAGATGGGTTTGATGTGATTTCTAGTCACAGCACAAACTGTTTTCACCTTGTAAATGGACAAATAGATAAGACTAAACCAAAAACAAGACTTTATGATGATCTCGGATGCGAGAGTCAAACAACTTCTCATTTTGGAGACAAAGAGAATGTAATGGAGAAAATCCTTCTACTTAGGTATGATATGTACAAATCATTCGGGATGAAAACGCATATAACGACCAATCTGAATTCAAAAGAAATTGAAATGAGGTACGGGTGTCGAGTAAGAAGCCGACTGAAGGAAATGACAAATGCCATCTACTATCCAGGAGAGGACAGGCGGAAATAAGCCGAACTAAAAACAAACCAAATCTAATGATACCCCTAAATACTGCCTTTATTCTAATAGCAAGCGGAAACGGGATAGGGTTCCGTTCGCTGGCTTTTGCCCGCCGGCAAAAGGTTGGTAGTCAGGCAGTATCATTTTCTAGTATATATTATTGGGGCTTCTGGTGCTAATATTCCCTCCCTAAAGTCCGCACAGCGCAAGTACAAACCTAATATCTGATTATATTATGAGCAACACGAACCTAACCACAACTAATATTGCTAAGGATAAGCTTCGGAACCTGCGCAAGCTGGCCAGCCAACACGGTATGAAGCAGGTGGAATACATCAACGCCGCCATCGACTACTTCCGCAAGACGGGTATCAACCCCGCCGAGGAGATCTACTCCCCCCGCGAGGAGATCGCAAGGCTCACCAAGCGGGTGGACGAGGTGATCCGCTTCCTGCAGGTCCACGAGCGCAACAAGCTCTCCCCGCTGATGGAGCGCCTGATCCTGCTGGAGCGTAAGCTGAGCGAGGGCTACGGGAAGGTGGCCGAGAAGGAGGATATGAAGAGGCTCATTGCAGGGCTTCAGGTTTTGGAGCGGCAGCTAACCAGCAACATCTCCGAGGTGGGCCAGAGCCTGGTGGCGCAGAACGAGCGTGCCCAAACCGGGATGAACACCTTGAAAACCCTGGTAATAAAGCTGGCCAAGCTGGTGGGCTTGCTCTTTGAGGCGTTGCGGAATCGCTCCAAGCTCGGGTCAATGCGGGAGGAGGATATTCAAAACTTTGAGCATGCCCTACGTGAAGTTCGATAGCCCCACAGGGAAGGCCGACAACCGGGGGTCGTGCGATGCGTTCGTGAGCTACCTCGCCAAGGAGGACTTTAGGGAGGAGGAGCTCACCAAGGAGTTCTTCTTCAACCACCGCAGCGACCTGATCCCCGACTACGAGGTGGTGCAGGCCATCGACGGGAATCGGCAGGGGCTGGGGAGCAGTGACGCCAAGTTCTACACGGGCAGCATCAGCTTCAGCGAGGATGAGCAGCTGTTCCTCGGCAACCACCCCGAGAGCATCAAGGCCTACACGGTGGAGGTGATGAGGGTGTACGCTGAGCAGTTCAACAAGGGGCTCACCGTGGATGACCTGAGCTGGTTCGCCAAGGTTGAGCGGAACCGCTACTACAAGGGCGATGACCCCGAGGTGGTGGCGGGAGAGCGCCGGCAGGGAGAGCCCAAGGAGGGGCTGCAGACCCACGTGCACTTCATCGTGGGGCGTAAGAGCGCCGATGGGCGGCGGAAGCTATCCCCCAAGACCAACCACAGTAACACCAAGGTAGGCCCAGTACAAGGAGGGTTCGACCGCAATGGATTCAAGCTGCGGAGCGAGGAGGCCTTCGATCGCATGTTCGAGTACCTACGCCCGGCCGAGGAGTCGTACCTGTACCTGAGGGCCAAGGCCAAGGGCACGGTGGATGAGCGGGAGAAGGCCTACCGGCAGCATGCCCTGGACAGCACCCGGAAGCAGTCCTACACCCAGGAGACCCAACAGGGAAAGGAGCGAAGGATCAGGCAGCTGGCCAACTACATCTGCCACGGCGTGGACAAGCAGCGGGTGAAGCAGCTGGACGTGGAGCGGCTCATCGGCGCTGAGCGGGAAGCGGGGTACTCTGGCCACGTGTACCGGAGCCTGGTGAACCTGAACCGCAGTATTAAGAATGGCAAATCGCCCGATGGATATAACCTGACCGACACCGTGCTGAATTACGCGGATCATCTCCGGTTCAAGGCAACCCTTGCCGAGGAGGTTGAGAAGGGTATACCCGTAGGGCAGATTCTCCGGGAGACATTCGCCACCACAAGGGAGGAAGTGTTTACGCCAGCGTCCCTGAACCCCGAACACTACGAGGGGCGAGGGGAGGATGACCCCGTGGAACGACAGAGGAAGCGCAAGCGAAGAAAGCGAGATGCTGACGATAGGGGGCATCAGCAGCGGATTTAGGTGTGGCTAGTCTACAAGTGCCCTCTCAGGGTAAAGTCAGAAATATGTAATGTCAGTAATATCAGTAATATCGGTAATATCAGTAATACCAGTAATGTCGGTAATGCCAGTAATATTAGTAATACCAGTAATACCAGTAATACTTGTATTACCAGCAATAGGAGTAGTACGTGTTGTATCACAGTATCATCAGAAGCCTTGCCTGAGGCTATCAGGATAAGGAGAACGTAAACTTAAAAAGAAGAAGCTATGAAACCAAGAGTATTCGCCATCTCGAACCACAAGGGGGGCGTTGGCAAAACAACCACCACGTTGAACTTGGCCGCAGGGCTAGCCAAGCTGGGGCGCAGGGTGCTGGCGGTAGACCTCGACCCGCAGGCCAACCTGTCGCAGAGCCTGGGGATTCGCGATCACGAGCCCAACACCTACAACGCGCTGAGGGGGGACATCCCCCTGCCCGAGCTGCCCATCATGGAAAACCTGTGGCTCGCCCCATCGCACCTTAACCTTTCGGGGGCAGAGCTGGAACTCTCCATGGAGCCCGGCCGGGAGAACCTGATGAGGGGGTTGCTCCGCAAGCTGGAGAAGGAGTACGACTACATTTTGCTGGATTGCCCTCCCTCGCTGGGGCTGCTCACAGTGAATGCCCTGAACGCCGCCCAGCGGGTGATCATCCCTCTGCAGGCTCAGTTCCTCGCCAGCCAGGGGTTGGCCAAGCTCATCGCCGTGGCGGAGAAGGTTAGGGAACGGCTGAACCCCGAGCTGGAGCTGGGCGGGATTGTGATCACCATGTACCGCAGGAACACCATCCTGAGCCGCGACGTGATCGAGTTCACCAGCTCACGGTTCGGGGAAATGGTCTTCATGACGAGGATTAGGGATAGCATTGCCATCGCGGAGTCCCCCGCAGCGGGTCAGGACATCTTCCGCTACAACCGCAGCTCGCTGGGCGCGCTGGACTACGCGAACCTCTGCATGGAGTTTGTCCAGCGATTTGAGCGCTAAGAACATAATCCTAATAATATCGGAATGACAGATATTACTAGTATTACCCATATTACTGAATCATACCGTACTACTCGGTAATACCATATTACTGGGATACGCGGTATGATTCATTGCAATCCAAACTATTCATAAATCAGATAGACCTATGGCCAAGAAGCAGTTCACCAGCAACCTGAATGATATTTTTGCCCCCACAACGGGGGAGTCCAAACCGATGGCGAAAACCTCCAGCGCCAAATCGTCAACCCAGAAGGAGGAAGAGCCCCATGAGGTATTGCAGCGCACCACGCTACTCCTGAGCCCGAGGACCTACGACACCATCCGGGCGATAGCCCACTGGGAGCGGGTACAGATCAAGGAGCTGCTACAGGAGGCGCTCCAAGCCATCATATCGGGTTACTCGGAGGAGGAGCTGGTGAGGATTCGGAGGGAGTTCTCAATCAAGGGGGGAAAAACAGCATATCCAGCTCAGCATCCACCACAAGGTTAGTGTGTGAGGTTTTTCTACGATGCTCTTCGGTCAATAGCGCCAGCAGCTCCCAGTTGGGATGCCTGTTGAATCCGCTATCGCCAATTCGGAGTACCTTATTGTAGAGGAAGGAGCTCATATCCGATTGGGGATAGTATTTTTCGGATCGGGTGAAAGGCCTGATCTCCCATCCATTCGCTTTGCAGCGTTCCCAGTAGTTTACGCATCCGTAGAGCACCGTGTTCGCCATATGCGTTCGGGTAACATTCTCCTTCACGATGATTTCGCACACATTCTTGGTGGATCGGTATATCAGGTTGAGCACCTGACCCACGCTGAGGTCGTTGAGCAGGTTCTCTATATGCGACTGACCTTTTTTACCAATGTCTGTTCTTAGGCCAATTTCTGTCATTCTAAGGTTGTAGTACTCCACCACCTCATGGTAGGCCATTCTTTTCCATAGGTCAAAATGCTCATCGGTATCGAAGGGAAACCAATAATCAGTGCTAAGTACACGCTCGGTCAGGTGTTCATCAACATTGAACTTTGTTCGCCAAATATTTGCGGATGGGAGTACCTCTAGTTCCACCAGCGACTCCACCAGTTCGTTGTAGTAATCAGTGGTAGGGCAGAGTTTACGCCGCGATATATCATCGCCTTTAAGAAGCCGCATGTCCTCCCCAATGCAGTTAGCGATAATTGCACCCAGGAATACTCTATGCTCTAGCGATAGCTTCATAAACTCTTCGGTTGATAATGTTGCCTCCTGGTATGGGATTTCTATCTCCCTACCCATATAGTTGAGAAGCATTGCCTCATTCCGCTCAAGCCGAAGTTGTCTTGCCCTACGCTCAGGATCGAAAGGGCAGACCAACTCTTGTCCGCACTCATAACAAACGGGCTCACTGGGTGCAAATCCTTTACTGCCGATGTTGCGGACAGCCCACGCGTTACACTCAGGGCATCCCATGGAGGTATCGATAAGGGGAGGAATTTTCCTCCTGAGGGCATTGTATGCGAAGCCGGTTATACAGAATCGCTGCATTAGGTTCTTGTTCGATTCCTCTCCCCTGAGGTAATCCTTTTGTAGCTGTCCCAGCTCTTCGTCCGAGAGGTGGGACAGGTTTGGGTCAATCTCGATGCTGGGTTTTCTAATCTTGTCCATAAGCCATATTTTGGAGTGTTAAACATGGGCTCACGACAAAAAAGGCGTGAACCCCCGCTATATAGTCACAGACAGGTACCGCCAAGCACCCAGAGAGAACTATAAAAGCGAAAGGAACACGCCCAATGCTATTGAGCGCATTCACTTTCGTGCTTCTCCCTCTCAAAAATTGGCGGTTTTGTCTGTGGAGAAACCAAAAGCTAATGCTATAAACTTTTTGTATATGCAAGGCAAAGGTAAGTAGAAATGGTAAAATCTTGTTAATAACTATTACCAAAATTGACTTGACAACATTAAAATTAGTTGTATTTTTGACAATATATGTCAAGATAATTTTATTCAAAACCATATGGATACTTTTGGGGATATTATTAGAAAATTGCGAGAGGAAAAGAGGCTACCCCTACGCATAGTGGCTGGGGTGCTCGATACCGACCAGGCAATTATTAGTAAGATTGAGCGTGGGCAGCGAAGAGCCTCAAAGGAACAGGTTATTAAGCTGGCTGAATACTTTGATATGGATAAAGAGATCCTTATGGTAGCTTGGCTATCGGATAAGATTGCCTATGAACTAATTGACGAGGAGTTTGCAGGTAAAGCGTTGAAAGTTGCTGAGCAAAAAATTGGTTATTTAAAGAGCAATGCTTCTGCAAACCATTAATTAATTTTTATTTTTTGACTTTAAAATTAAACCGAACAATATATGCCAACACTCAACTTCAAAGGAAAATCGTTTGTTCAGAATCATCACTTGGCGGTTAAGTACCACCAGTTAGTGCCAAGGAAGGACAAAAGCCTTACCGATAAAATTTCGCTACACGATAACCTAATTATACAGGGCGATAACCTAAAAGCGCTTAAAGCGCTCTTGCCTACCTATGCAGGTAAAATAAAGTGTATATATATTGACCCGCCCTACAATACAGGGAACGAAAGTTGGGCATACAACGATAATGTAAACAGCCCAATGCTGAAAGAGTGGCTAGGAAAGGTTGTGGATAAGGACGATCTTACTAGGCACGATAAGTGGTTGTGTATGATGATGCCTAGACTTAAATTATTAAAAGAGTTGCTAGCTGAGGATGGGGTAATTTTTGTATCCATTGACGATAATGAGTTCCACAGATTAAAATGTTTAATGGATGAAATCTTCTATGAAGATAATTTTGTTGCTGATATTGTTTGGCAAAAATCTAAAAGAGGTGATGCTAAATTAATTGCAGGAATACATGAGTATGTGTTAGTTTACACAAAGAATAAACAAGAAAATTTGAGATTAGGTAATTGGAGGAGATATAAAGAGGGAGTTGATGATGTTCTAAATCAATATGATAAGTTAGTTGAAAAATATAAGAATGATCATCAAAAGATTAAGGAAAAATTGAACGAATGGTTCAATTCTTTAGACAAAGATGACATTAGACGAAATCACAAGCACTATTGTTATTCAGATGGTAGAGGTCTTTATTTTCCTGATAATTTTGCAGGCCCTGATGATGGAAGGAAGAACCGACCAAGATATGATATTATTCATCCAACTACTTTGAAACCTTGCAAGAAACCTTCAACTGGCTGGAGGTGGGATGAAGAAAGGACAAAGAAAGCTTTAGAGACAGACCCTCCTTTTATTCATTTTGGTGTTGATGAAACAACTGTCCCTTGTAGAAAAACATATCTAAAAGATGTTACAAAAGAACCTTTTGGATCAGTTTTTTATAGAGACGGGAGGGCTGCATCTGCTGCCGTAAAGGACTTGTTAGGTGAGAAAAAATTTGATTTCCCAAAAAGTATTGACGTACTAATTGAATTATTTGAACTAGTACTAGATGATAATAGTATTATATTAGATTCTTTCGCTGGTTCAGGCACAACAGCCCATGCAGTTTTAGACTTAAACAAAAAGGATGGTGGAAACCGCCGGTTTATTCTGGTTGAGATGGAGGATTACGCCGATAGCATTACAGCCGAACGTGTACGAAGGGTTATTAATGGCGTTCCCGAATCAAAAAACTTTAAGGAGGGCACTGGTGGTACGTTCAGCTACTTTGAACTGGGCGAACCCATTGAGATGGAGAGCATCCTTAGAGGCGAAAACCTACCTAGCTACGAGGAGTTTGCCAAGTATCTCTTTTACACCGCCACTGGCGAGGAGTTTGACCCCACCAAGATTGATGAGGAAACAAACTACATTGGCACAAGCAGGGAGTACGAAATATACCTTTTCTACAAGCCTGACTTAACCTACCTTAAATCCACTGCCCTAACGCTCGACAGAGTAAAAGCACTGGGTAAGCACAATGGGAAAAAACGGTTAGTTTTTGCACCCGCCAAGTTTGTCGATAGCCATACCCTAACCGACTTGCGCATTGAGTTTTGCCAACTACCTTTTGAAATCTATAAACTGAAAGGTTGATGGAACTAAAGGATTATCAAGTAAAGGTTGTAGCAAGGCTAAAGGACTACCTGAGCGCATTGGCAGAGTTTAGGGAGAAGTTTTTAAAGGCCATTGAGTTCGACCCTGAAATGGCGCTGGACTACAATTTCCCTCGTAGGGCCTGGGAAAAGGCTGTGGGTGCTGTTTACCACTCAAACAAAAACGGAATTGGTGAACCCTTGCCAGAGTTCTACCTCAAGGTACCAACAGGAGGGGGAAAAACCCTTTTGGCTTGCCATTCCATTGACCTGATAAACAAAACCTACCTTAAAAGGCAAACAGGCTTGGTGCTATGGATTGTACCAACCACTCAGATTTACCGACAGACCATTTTAACCCTAAAAAACAGGGAGCATCCCTATCGCCAAGCGTTAGATATTTCAAGCGGAGGGCGTACGCTCATAAAGGAGAAAACAGACCATTTTAATCGCCTCGATGTGCAGGAGAACCTGGTTATCCTTATGCTAATGCTACCCTCTGCCAATAGGCAGAATAAGGAAACGCTTAAGATTTTTCAGGATGCAGGGGGATTTACCGACTTTTTTCCTACCGAGGACAATTTTGAGCAAAATGCAAAACTTCTTAAAGATGTACCAAATATTGACTGCTACACAACGCTTGGACTTGAGCTAGAAACAGAATCGCTGGGCGCAATTCATCTATTACAGCCCAAAACATCACTGGGAAACACTCTTCGCCTCCTTAAACCTATTGTCATAATTGACGAAGGACATAAGGCTTATAGCGTTAACGCACGTGAAACCATTCGTAATTTCAACCCATCCATTGTGGTTGAACTTTCGGCAACACCCCCAAGGGGAACTAACAAACTGGTTGAAATAACGGGTCGTGAGCTTAACGAGGAGGAGATGATTAAGCTGGATATACATCTTACCAACAAAACCAGTCTCGATTGGAGAGATACAATGCTCTGCTCCATAGAAAAACGGAAACAGCTTGAAAAGACTGCAAACACCTTTGAGCAGAACACCGGTGTATATATTCGCCCCATTAATCTAATACAGGTTGAGCGCACAGGCAAGGATCAGCGTGATGGTAAGTTTATCCATTCCGAGGATGTAAAGGAGTTTCTGATTAAAAAATGTAATGTACCCGAAGATCACATTGCAATAAAAACAAGTGATAAGGACGATATTGAGGGGATTGATTTGCTGGATAGGGATTGCCCTATTAGGTATATTATAACCAAACAGGCACTGCAGGAGGGCTGGGATTGTCCTTTTGCCTACATACTTACCATACTAACCAACCCCAGTTCGCAAACCAGCATAACCCAGCTTATAGGAAGAATCCTTCGCCAGCCATATGCCCAAAAGACTAAAACACAATTGCTTGACGAATGCTATGTTTACACCTTTAGGCAGAATGCAGCTACCTTGGTTAAGGGAATAAAGTCGAACCTTGAGAGCGAAGGTTTAGGCGATATTGCAGGTCGAATAAACGTGGATAGCAGCGATGATGTTGGTAGCGAAACGCTAAGAGAAAGAACTCTTCAATATCGTGATAAATTCAAAAAGTTTGAGGGTAAAATTTACCTGCCAAAGTTTGTAATTCAGGAATCGGCCGAAAGCGGATGGCGTGATATTAGCTTTGAAGCAGATATATTGAGACATATTGACTACGAGGATTTTAATATTGACAAAATTACAGATATATCATTGTCGAACATCCGAAAGCAAGAGCAAGAAATACTGCTAGGGTTATCCGATGAGGAACAGGAACTAGTTAAGGAGAAGGGACGAATTGAAAAATCTGGCAGATTGAAAATCAGCGAGAGTTTTATTACAAAGCAGATAGTTGATATTGTACCCAACCCTTGGATTGGTAATGCCATTGGGCAAAAGGTTATTAAGCTATTCCGTGATAAATACGACGAGGAAACGGTTTCGTCAAACTTTGTGTACATTATCGAGGAGCTAAAAAAACTCTTAGAGAAAGAGAGAGATCAGGCTGCCGAAAAGGTGTTTAAGAGGCTGGTGAACGAGAAAAAGCTACACTTTTTCCTTATCACCAGTGAGGGTGGATTCTCAATTCCCCCTCGCATCAAGGTAAGAAGCAATAGGCAGTTGATTAGGGATGATAATACGGCCATACAGCGAAGCCTATTCGATCAGGTTCCCGAAGAGAATATCAACGAGCTCGAAAAATCGGTAGCCATTTACCTCGATAAGCAGGAGAAACTGCTTTGGTGGTATAGGAATATGTCGAAGCAGGATTACCATATACAGGGCTGGAAAAAGAATAAGATTTACCCCGACTTTATAGCCTCCGAGATAAACACGGTTAGCGAGCAAGATTATGGCAATGTGTATGTTCTGGAAACAAAGGGTTTGCACCTTAAAAACGAGGATACGACCTACAAGCAGGATGTTTTTGAACTATGCAACCAGCTAGGAACCAAATTACCCTGGAGAGAACTAGACCTCGACTTCCCCGATAAAAAGGTAAACTTTCAAGTAATATTTGAGGATGAGTGGAAGAATAAGATTAATTGGATATTTGAGTGAGAGTGATAACCATTCCTGTTTTCTAACTCGATTAGAAGAAATCAAAATATGATAGAAGTTGTAAAGAGTATTACTGGAAATTTAATGATACGAAATTAGGTAGACACATTAAGGCAGACATTAGGAGTAATGCTGTGTCTGTTGTTTAAGGTGCAGAATATTAGACACATAACCCGAAAGGGTTGTTGGTAACTTTGCTAGAATGTTTATTTCTTCAAACGAAAAGGTTTTAATAATTAGCTAGCTACATATTAACTTTGGAGTATGAAAAGAGCAGAAAAGAGAAACGCCCCTTTTGGGGGCGTCGGACCAAAGATGCTATCCTTGGTGATGTTTTTGGTAATACAAAAATAAACTAATTGTAATACAATTGCAAATTTAATGACAAAAAAAGAACGTGTAGTAGTTTATGTGGATGGTTTTAATCTGTATTTTGGATTAAAGGAAGCGGGTCTTGAGATGTATAGATGGCTAGACCTAATGTTATTGTCAAACAACCTCTTAAAGCCACACCAGGAACTGGTTGAGCTGAATTACTTCACAAGTAGAGTGAGTAATAATCCTGATAAGCAAAAGAGGCAATCTACCTATTTGGAAGCCCTTGAATGTAAAGGAGCAAATATTTATTATGGACATTATCAGTCTAACAGTATTGAGTGTACACGTTGTGGAAATATATGGGCAACTTATAACGAGAAGATGACAGATGTTAATATTGCTACTCATATGCTTATTGATGCCTATAAGGATAAATATGATATGGCAATGCTGATTTCGGGTGACAGCGATTTGGTTCCACCCATTAGAGAGATTCACAGTCTCTTTAAGAGCAAGAGGGTATTTGTAACCTTCCCGCCAAAAAGGCACAATGCATCGATAGCAATGGTAGCAAAAGGGTCAATGGTAATTGGACGGAAAAAGTTACTCGACAGTCAACTCCCTGATAAGGTGACAAAAAAGGATGGATTTGTACTTAAAAAGCCTAAAGGCTGGAGCGAGTAGCTTTGTCCTTTGCCGTGCTGCCAAACGTTGTAATCTGATAGCCTCGGATTAACGGGATTCTTAACGTTTCCATGATCCTCCTTCGTCGGAACGCCTGTCTACCTTTAGATTTGCTCTATGAATTTCCGA
The DNA here is from genome assembly GCA_034003245.1 of Tenuifilaceae bacterium. GTDB lineage: Bacteria > Bacteroidota > Bacteroidia > Bacteroidales > Tenuifilaceae > Perlabentimonas. Next base: position 4,755 of record JAVEYY010000017.1, on the reverse strand, counting down.
CAGGTAGAATGGAAAGTTAAGAGTAGCAAGACTTGGAATCCCCGATAAAAAGAATCGGGGCAGGCTGTCCGTCATCTTTTTGACGGACATTCCAACGTCAAGTAAATGGCTGCAAAAGGCAACAAAATCCGCTTAAAAAGGCGGGCTTCGCGTTTATCATTCCCAAGGCTAAGCCTTGTCACATAATCGGACGGCGGTGCAACCGCCGCCCAACGGCGTTTCAATCTGGGTAAACGGTTCACCAGGCAGGTTCGGGAAAAGGTTTCCTTTATAAAGAAAAACCCTAAAGCCTGCAGCATCAGGGTTGTTTTTTGAAATTACCGTGCATAACGTTAGGCTTAGGCTCCGCCTAAGCCTTTTTTGTTATTACAGGCTATGCCTGTATAAATAGAACGACGGCGGTAGAACCGCCGCCGAACACGTTTCGCTTATTTATTTTTACAGCCTTGGCCGAACTGGGATAATATCCTCTACACCCTGGACGGCCTGCTCAGGGATGCCATGGCTCGGCAAGCCTACGCCACCAAGTAAAACAAAACCCGCCCAAAAACTGGCGGGTTTCGCTTTTTATTTAAGTAGCCGGTTGCAAATCGCAGTTTACCAAACGGTCTATCTTACAAAAAAATCTTTAAATACGATAAAATCCCTATCAAGTTCTTCTTTTGAAAACGGAAGGTTTTGCACGTGTATTTTACCGACTACAAAGTTTCTACCTTTTTTAGAAGGTTTAAAACAAAAGGTTAAGTGGTTATTTTCGCTATTTAAAAATGCAAAATCTGTTGAATCTCGAATTTCAAAAGTTTTATCAAATTCCCCAAATACAGCTTCTTTAATGTAGTTCTTAATATCAAATGTGTAAATAGAAACATGCAAGCAATACTTTTCATTGAATGAGATTGTGTCTGGACCTTCTGCTAAGTAGTAAAAAGAATTTAATGTGTCCAGCTCCCCAGAACTCTTATAAATAATTCGTCCAATTTCGTCTTTGGCATTATCTTCAATGAAGTAATAAAAGTTAACAGAATGAGAATTAGCATTATATGCTTCCATCTTAAAAAGGTGTTCCCCCTTTAGATACAAAGATTCTTCTACTAATTCACCGCTATCGGAAAAACCCTTGTGCACACCATGTATTGTGTCTTTATCGTACATAGTTATAGTTCTTATAGTACCTTGCTCATAATACGTGATGTATTCACCCTGTGTAAGTCCATTCTTCTTTCTTATCCGATACTTTATATTCCCATTTGGATAAAACAAAGTTCCTTCATAGTTCTTCATTGTTTTTTTGTCTTCCTTTGTTGGGAAAACAAATTTCTCATGGATACTTCCATTATCATAATAGGTGTATTTCTCGTAACTCGACTTACAACTGAAAAGAAATAAAAAAATAGTTGTAAAGCAAACAACCAGCAATCTATTAACTTTCATATTATTATTTTTTTCTGTTTGCATTCTGTATCCTCCAGTATTTATAGTACCCTCTATACCCTTCAGTCGTTCCTCCTTTGGGTATGCTGTCGAGGTATAAAGTGTCTCCTTTCTGATAAGGTTCTGAACCGTTTCTGGTTGGAATATGTGTACCTTCAGGTAGAGTTGTCGGTATAAAATAGTCTGATTCATTAATAGGCTTCCCACTAGCATCTGTGTTATCCCCCGTCGCATCCTTTATTTCCCTGTCGGTAGTTCCTCTAGGCCTTGATGTGCTCGACTCCCTCTGACCAGTGGATTGCTTTTCACTTCTTAGATATTTGTCTCTATCAGGATTATCACGAGAAATTACGTTCCGAATCCCCATTGGATCCTTGCTGTCAGGTAACCACCAATTATAACCTCTTTCAACAGTTTTCTCAATGTAATCCGGAGGCGTGCCGGAGAAAGCATCATCAGAAGTGGCTAATGCTCTCCCTATTCTACGCAAAGTTCTTACTACCCAGGATGGCCTTTCGCCTTTTATAGTAACAGGGGCTATATCGGCTTCGGGCACCCCATCTGAATTCACTCTTAAAGTATCAAGGCCAAAAGGGTCAGTAAAATTAATCGGATTATTCAGGCAGTAGTGGTAGGGCGTCTGGCTGAAGTGCCACTCCATCAGGGGGTCCTTCACGTGCCAGCGGGCGATCTGCGGGTCGTAGAAGCGTGCCCCGTAATCGTACCAACCCAGCCCCAACTCCTCTTGCACTTCTTTGCCGTTGTACAAATACTTGTTGCTGCCGCCTAGGGTGGCTGGGGTGTGCCTGCCGCCAAAGGGGTAGTAGTCGGCCACCTGCGTAACGTCCCCGTCGCCATCGAACATCACGCGGGTATTTCCCAGGTGGTCTTTCAGGTAGTAGGTATAGGCGAAGGTTCGGCTAGCTCCTTGTCCTTCAACCTCCACCTGCCCCTCGGGGGTGTGGATAAGCCTTAGGTTCTTGTCTTTGTCGTACTCAAAGCTACCGGCGTAGTACCTTTTTTCGATGGTTCCTGCTACATTAGCCTCCTTGGCCAGTTTAGCCCCAGTCGCGGAGTAAATGTACTGTATCTTGTTCTGCAGCGTATCGAGGTTATACACCTCTGAGGGAAGGTTTAACACGTTATACTTTACACCTGCACGACGGTTTAGGTCCTTGGTCATATTCCCGTTGTTATCGTATTCGTACTCCACCCCAGATTGCGAGACCTCGGTGAAGAGCACGTTGTCGTTGGCCGCATCGTTTACGCTGGTAAGCCTGTTGCCCTGGTAGGTGTAGGTTAGATTATCCTCTACCACCCCTGCCTTTCTTCGGGTAAGCGAGAGGATGTTGCCGTTCAGGTCGTACCCCCCAACGCTCTCGTTGTACAGGTTTTTGTTCACGGTTCCGGTAGCGCCTTGGGCGTAGGTGGCGGTGAGCATCCGGTTCATCCCATCGTACGCGTAGGCATACCCCTGAATGCTGGTGCTTATGGCTCCTGTGCCACCAGGCGTGCGCCACTGGATGGCGCTAATGTTGCCGTTGTACTGAGGTAGTGCTCCCATGCTGTTGGTCTCGTACTGCAAAGATAAGGCAAATTGCCTTGCGCTGGTTGGGGTTGTAGCACAAACCGATATGAATGGTGTTACAACTTATTACGATTACGATGGGTTTAATCGATTAAAGAGTGTATTAGACCATAATGGAAAAGTATTGAAATTTTACGACTATAATTTTGGAAGGAATAATGGTTCTATTACGAATATTACCCCACCCTTCAACGGTGTTACATTGAGGAATTTTGTTTTTTCTTACAGCGTTGGGTGGTACGTTACTAGTTTAGATGAATATGGCGGGATTGATAGGATAAGCCAATTTCAGAGTGGAACTGTAGAAGGTGAATTAAGGGTAAAAGACAATATAACTGGTGTTATATTGGATGTTCCGTTCTATGTAACGGTGGTTGAAACTGATACACCATCGACTATAATGGGTAAAATTATATCAAATCTACCAGAGGATATTAACAGAGCGGGTGTTTTTAACAACATTCTTTTTAGTAGTGATTTGAATGGCATAACGGCTGAAAGGATAAATACAGTACTTGAGACCGACCTAAGTGGGTTAGAGATTACAGTAAAATCATTGCAGGAGTTTCCTCCCTTTAATATTATTTCAACATATACACCACCACATATTACTATCCAATACTAAATATTTAACCTGAACAATATAAAGATATGAATCCAAAATATTGTTTTATATCTAAAACTTTCAGCCTGATGTTTACATTTCTCCTAAATGGTTCAGTAATAGTAAAGAATTATTTGGTTGTTACTTTAGCCATTGCATTTTGTCTGGGCCATAATAGTAAGGTTTATGGTAATGATTCTTCAAGTGAGTTCCTCCTTAAAAATATCAGGGAAGAAACAAGTTTAGTAAATTCGGCAATTGGCTGTGTTGTTACAAGCGTAACACCCTCCTCTCTTTCCTTTTCGGCCACAAACCCTGGAAGTAGTTTTGTGTCTGTGGTTGCTAGTGAATTGCAAACCATACTCTTACCCCCTGGACTTGACCCAGAAACAGGGATTATTCTTGATGATCCAATACAGCTTTGTACAAATTGGACTTATTCAACCAGTGCTTCTTGGATAACTATTGTTAAATCACCTTCGGGGCTAACAATTACGCCTCAATCCAATTCTGGGGCAAGTCGATCCGCAACCATAACTATAGGAGGTGATTTTTTTGTAACCGTTACACAGGCGGGTAATTGCACTCCTCCAACCATAACAAGTGTAACGCCAGGTAGTTCGTGTGGTTCTGCTTCTGTATCGATAAGCGCTACCCCGAGTGCAGGTACAATTAGTTGGTATAGTGTAGCTTCGGGTGGTAGCATTTTGGCGACAGGAAACACATACAATACCCCTGTAATTTCTTCAACAACTACATACTACGCTGAAGCAGTTCATAATGGATGCGTATCAACCCCTCGTTCACCAGTAGTTGCAACAATAAATCCAAGACCAGCCAAGCCAACATCCCATTCATGGGAGCAGGAGTTTTGTGGAGCAACGCCTCTGTCTAGCGTTTACGCAGTTCCTCCTAGTGGCAGCGTTGTTGAATGGTTTAGTAATTCCAGCGGGGGTAGTGCTCTTTCGGGTTCAGTAACTCTTCCCTATTACAATGCAACCTATTATGCTCAGTCGAAAAACACTACTACAGGATGTGTTAGCTCTACCCGCACAGCTGTGAATACGGTTGCTTTTGAACTCCCACAAATTGAATTGGTGTCACCTCAGAGTTTTTGCAGTGGAGCTACCGT
>JAVEYY010000016.1:0-89232 GCA_034003245.1 Tenuifilaceae bacterium | reverse complement strand
TCTCCATTCCTTTTTCCCGTTGGCAAAAAGATAGGCTGTCAACAAGTATATTCTTATACTCATTTCGGGTAAATGCATCTATCCAATCCACCACGGCAAAACTAACGAAGTAGACTCCATCTGGGTTATGGAACTTGTACTTTCTGCTCATGGAGTAAATTTAGTAATTTTTTTGCTTTGTTACCACACGAGAGGACTCGTGCGGTAGCAGGGATACAATATCTTAATTTCTCCCTTTGTGCCCCTCTGAGCCTTCTCTGTGGCCTTTGTGAAACAGGTTTTTTATGACTACCACAGAGTTTCGCGGAGAGTACACCGGGTTGCACAGCGATTTTTTATACAATATCACTGCTATCCGATTAATTTTTTGATAAACATCGGTAATCCCTATCAATTGTTGTGTCCCTCCGGGACACTGACTTGTGGGTCTAAATTTCTTCTACCGGTATCCTGTGCCTAACGGCACAGTCCCGTAGGGACTAAATATCGGTAGTACAAATAGTAGAGATTTTTTTATTGTCCCGTAAGGGACAAAACAAATATTAGTCGGACAGTAGAGATACAATATCTTAATTTCTCCCTTTGTGCCCCTCTGAGCCTTCTCTGTGGCCTTTGTGAAACTGGTTTTTAAGGACTTCCACAGAGTTTCGCGGAGGGTACACAGGGTTACACTGTGGTTTTCTAGTTAAACCGTCCTAGAGCTAAGCCCCACTGCCGTTTTACGTATGGTATTTTTCCATACAAATGGCCAACCTTCATTTTCAGGCAGAACAAATTCCCGAGTTTTTCCCTTGCCCACAACCTCAGGCATGTCAGATACTCCAGTTTTTCCCTTGCCAGAAACTCAGGCATGTCAGATACTCCAGTTTTTCCCTTGCCAGAAACTCAGGCATGTCAGATACTCCAGTTTTTCCCTTGCCAGAAACTTAGGCATGTCAGATACCCGAGTTTTTCCCTTGCCAGAAACTCAGGCATGTCAGATACTCGAGTTTTTTCCTTGCCAGAAACTCAGGCATGGTAGATACCCGTGTTTTTTCCTTGCCAGAAACTCAGGCATGGTAGATACTCCAGTTTTTTCCTTACCAGAAACTTAGGCAAATTAGTTACAGGCAACTTTTCCAATACCTGATTTTAAAAAATGGAGTTCACGGTTGAAAATCCGTTCATCAAAAATTCGACAAAAGTATTGACATTCGCTTTTGGGTGCTTTCAATACGATGATAAGATTCGTTGCTCGTTGTTTGAAGTTCGGCGTTCAGCGTTGCGTGTCGGATATTCGATATTATACTTGCTTTTGGCTCTTAGCTTCGGACTTCCGACTTCTTGCTCTTGCTGCCATGGCTTTTGGCCATTGGCTCTTGGCTATTCGCTTCGGTCTTCTGACTACTGTCTTTCTATCTTTTTTACCACTCAGACACTAAGAACACTCAGACACACTAAGGCATACTAAGGTAAATTTCACTTCCGTCTTCCGTCTTCGGTCTTCGGTCTTTTCGACTTTCAGACTTTCAGACTTTCAGACTTTCAGACTTTCAGACTTTGTGACTTGTTTAACACATAGAAACATAGAACTTTCATAGATAGGGATACTGCTTACCGGTTACTTCGACAGGCTCAGTAACCGTCATCGCCCTTCGCCCTTCGCCCTTCGCTCTTCTCTCGTTACCCTCCAAAAAGCGTCGGCTCCCGAGACAGGCGTCTTCTGTCTTCTGTCTTCTGTCTTTTCGACTTTCAGACTTTCAGACTTTCGGACATTCAGACTTTGTGACTTATTTAACACATAGAAACATAGAATTATGATAGATACATAATACACCTCTTAGCCCTCTTGCTCCTTACTCTTGCTCTTGCCGACTTTCACCACTCCCTTATCTTTCCAATTGCCATACCGGTAGTAGAGCATGGCGCCGGTAACACCAAAGAGCCAGGCAATGGGGATGGACCACCAGATACCCGATTCGCCCATATATCGACTTAGGAACACGGCCAGCGGGATACGGATTAGCCATAGCGAGAAGAGGGTAATAAACATGGGCACCAGTGTAGCTCCAGCCCCTCGGAGCAGCCCGTTGTACACAAACATCGTTGAGAAGAGCAGGTAGAAGAGGCTAACGATAATCAGGTAGTCCTTTCCAATGGCGATAACATTGGGATCGTTGGAGAAGATCATCATCATCGGTTCCGACCAGAACAGGGCCACAATGGTCATGGTAACGCTGAATAGTGAGGCGAATAGCAGCGAAACCCTAAGCCCTTGGCTAATGCGCTGAAACTTGTTGGCGCCAATATTCTGCCCCACGAATACCGAGATGGCCACCGAGAGGGTCATGGCGGGCAGCGAGGCCAGCGAATCGATACGACTCGCAGCCGTAAAGGCTGCAATAACATCGGTGCCAAAGGTGTTCACAATGCCCGTAAGGGCCATCATCCCAAGCGCCACAAAGGTATGCTGGATTCCTGTGGGTAGCCCAATGCGTAGGCTCTGGACAAATATCTTCCAGTCGAACTTAATTCCCCAGATATCGATGCGGATAATGCTGTGCTTGCGGTTAATATGGATTACGGCTATCACAAACGCCACGCCCTGCGAGATAACGGTTGCCCAGGCTGCACCCGCAATGCCCCACCCAAAGCCCACCACAAAAAGGATATCGAGGCCAATGTTAAGCACCGTGGCGATAATCAGGTAGTATAATGGGTTCTTGGAGTCGCCAACGCCCCTAAGGATGGAGGTGATGGAGTTAAATCCAAAGAAAACGAGCATCCCCATTAGGTAGATATTAAGGTAGGTGGTGGCCGACTCCATAAGCTCCTCGGGGAGCTGCAGCAGCGTGAAAATCCAACGGCTCAGGAGCACGCCTGTAATCGAGATAATAAGGCCGGTGATCAGCAGAAAGATATTCATGGTATCCACAGCCTTCTTCACGCTCTCCTTATCCTGCGCGCCAAAGTACTGCGATATCACCACCGAAGCGCCGCCGCCAATGCCAATAATCAGCGCTATAATGGTGAAGATTACGGGGAACGATGCGCCCACCGAGGCCAGCGCTTCCTTGCCCAGAAACTTTCCCACAATAATGCTATCAACAATATTGTAGAGCTGCTGGAAGATATTGCCCAGCAGCATGGGTACAGAAAACGTAAGAATTTGTCGGGCTACATTGCCTTTGGTCAGATCGGTCATTTTTCTGGAATACTATCCGCTTTGGATGAACCATGTAAAAGATATCGTGTAGGTAACACCTCAAAGGGGTAAAAAGTTTATACATCGGGTAAAGGGCTGCAAAAATAGCATATATATTTTTTTATAGGGTATACAATTTAATCTTAATTAGTAACACAGTAACACAGAGATCTCGTCAACCTCCAAAAAGCGTCGGTTTCCGAGACACAGCACAGAGACACATCTTGCCCCGCCAGAGGCGGGGGAGGCACAGACCTGTCTAGCAGGCAGTGACACAACCTGCCCCGCCAGCTGTATGCAGGCTGCAGCAAGCTTACACACCATAATTGGTAGGTATTGTTGAAGTAAATGGAAGTATTAATCGGACAGTGTGTAAATCAGTAGAAACATTAGTAAACCGATGATTATCTGGAACAATATCGATACAGATTTGTTTTAGCATTAATGAGTATAAAATAAACAGTAAATCATAATATATGAAGGTACAAGGTAAAACCATAGTTGTGACAGGTGGCGGCAGCGGTATTGGCCGCGAGCTGGTGCTATCGCTCCTTGCCCGTGGGGCAAGGGTTGCTGCCGTTGATATTAACGAAGGGGCATTGCTGGAGACCGTGAAACTTGCTGGCGACAATGCCAGTAAAGTATCTACCCATATTGTTAACATTACCGACAAGCAAGCCGTTGAGGCGCTACCCGACCAGGTAATCGGGAGGCATGGTAGCGTGGATGGGGTAATAAACAATGCTGGAATTATTCAGCCTTTTGTGCGGGTCAACGATCTTAGCTACAATGATATCGATAGGGTGTTCAGAGTGAATTTCGATGGCACATTATATATGGTGAAATCGTTTCTGCCACATTTCTTGAAACGTCCCGAAGCGCATATCCTTAATGTATCCAGTATGGGCGGATTTTTGCCTGTTCCGGGACAAAGCATCTACGGGGCAGCCAAGTCGGCCGTAAAGCTATTTACCGAAGCTATGTAGGCCGAGCTAATGAATACGAATGTACATGTAACAGTAGTCTTCCCAGGAGCTATAGCAACCAATATTACCACTAACTCCGGAATTGAGATGCCCAAGATGGCCGAGGGGGAACAGAAAAGGAGCGGAATGAAAACCCTGCCGGCATCCAAAGCTGCAGATCTAATCCTGGATGCCATGGAGAAGAATAAGTACCGGGCGCTCATAGGCCCCGACGCCAAGTTTATGGACTTTATCTACAGGATAAGCCCAAAGTTTGCCAATGGATTTATTGCAAAACGGATGGGTAAACTGCTTGGCTAGCTTGTGAAGCTCTCTTGAATTCCCGACAAAAGTTGTCTAGTAAAGAGTAGGCTGTCTGTAAAGTGAAGTTTGTATTTGCTTTGTGACTCTTTAAGCCTTCTTTGAGTTTCTTTGTGTCACATTTAATTATTTGTTGCACAAAAGTCACGCCTGTCTGCCGACAGGCTGGAAGGTCTCTCAGAGTTTCACAACGCCACTTTACAGACAGCCTACTCGTATTGTTTTCTTAAGCCTTATCCAACTCCACGGTAAAGTGCCTCATAATGGGCGCTTCCCATAGTATTTTTAGCCCAGCTTTTATGCTATCGCGCCTGTCGAATACATTCTTCAGCGCCACAGCAATTACATCCATATGGTTATTGGTGTAGGTGCGGCGTGGGATGGCCAATCGCAGCAGCTCCAGCTTGGGGAAACGGTTCTCGCGGGTAATGGGGTCGCGGTCGGCCAGTAGGGCCCCAATCTCAACACCTCTAATACCAGCTTCTAGGTAAAGCTCAATGGCAAGCGTTTGCGCACGGAACTGCTCCTTGGGTACGTTGGGTAGAATCTTGTTGGCATCAACAAATATGGCATGACCACCGGCAGGTGTCTGGTATGGGATACCAAACTCCTTAAGCCTGTTGCCAAGATATTCAACCTGCTTAATGCGGGTTTCGAGGTACTCGAACTCGGTTCCCTCGTCGAGACCAACCGATAGGGCGTTCATATCGCGACCCGACATACCGCCGTAGGTTACGTACCCCTCGAACATAATATTGTAGGTTGAACACTGGCGCCAAACCTCCTGCGAGCGCATGGCGATAAATCCGCCGATATTCACAATGGCGTCCTTCTTGCTGCTCATGGTCATGTAGTCGGCGTACGAGAACATCTCCTTCACAATCTCCTTCACGGTTTTGTTCTCGTAACCCTTCTCGCGGGTTTTAATAAAGTAGGCGTTCTCGGCAAAGCGAGCCGAGTCGAACAGAACGGGCTTGCTGTGCTTATCGGCAACGCGCCTCACCTCGCGCAAACACTCCATCGATACGGGCTGGCCACCGGCGGTATTGTTGGTTACCGTAACAATAATAAATGGCACTTTGGCCGCATTCTCGGCCATGTACTTCTCCAGCTTATTAATATCAACATTACCCTTAAATGGATGGTATGCCTCCGTATCGCTGGCAATATCGATGGTTAAATCCACCGCGTGCGCCTTACGAAACTCGATATGCCCCTTGGTGGTATCGAAATGTGAGTTGCCGGGGATATAATCTCCCTCCTTAACCAGCGCCGAGAATAGCACGTTTTCGGCAGCACGACCCTGGTGGGTCGGCATAAAGTAGTCGAAACCCAGAATATTCTTTATGGCATTCTTCAGGTTGTAGTACGATGATGCGCCGGCGTAGCTCTCATCGCCCATCATCATAGCGCTCCACTGGCGGTCGCTCATGGCGCCTGTGCCCGAGTCGGTGAGCAAATCAATGAAGACTTGATCGCTTTTAAGGTTGAACAGGTTATACTTGGCGGTTTTAATCCACTCCTCACGCTCGGTGCGGGTGCTTCGACGGATGGTTTCAACCATCTTAATCTTATACGATTCTGCAAATGGTAATTCCATAGCAATTATAATTTTAGAATGAATTTTAGTGAAAAGGAAATGATGTTGAAAAGGGTGTTGCCAGGCTAGTCGGCTAGCCATTAAAAGTGGAAGGTGTCGCGATTCTTGATATTGCGATACACGTGCAGTGCAAGGTTTGATATGACTTTAAGTACATTCATTCGGAGTGACTATATCACCGCAAATTTATGGAAAAAGGTTTTAACTATTACACAAAAATGAAAAATTAGGGTAAATTTGATATTGAAAACTGCGAACCCGAAACTTATAATCCACAATGACTCAGAATAACGACAGAGTAAATCATCTTATTGATAGATTGGAGAGCCTGATTAAAAAGCAGGAGGATCTTTCGCAACAAATTCGTGAGCTAAGCACCGAAGTGTTTTTACTTAAGGGAGAAGAGGAATCTATCTATTCGACTGATAACTTAAAATTGCAGGATACACAAGCAGAAAGTCAACCAGTAAAAGATGGTGCACAGCAGCAAATGCATTCTCATCGTTTGGAGCAAACTCCCAAAACCGAAATAGCAAAAGATGATACATCGGATTATGCCAAAGGAAAGAGCAGGCTTAACCTCGAACGGTACATTGGCGAGAGCATTATCAGCAAAATTGGGATTCTAATCACCATAGTTGGTGTGGGTATTGGAGCACGTTACGCTATAGAGCATCAGTATCTGAGCCCAACGATTAGAATTATTCTTGGATATCTTTTTGGAATTGCACTGCTGGGTATTGCCCTAAATCTTAAGCGCAAGTACGAGAGCTACAGCGCCGTGCTACTTAGCGGGTCCATGGCCATTATGTACTTTATAACCTTTGTGGCGTACAACTTCTACGATTTGTACTCGCAAAGTCTGTCGTTTGCGCTGATGCTTATCTTTACAGCGTTCACCGTGGCTGCTGCGCTGAGGTATAACCAGCAGGTTATTGCCCATATTGGATTGGTTGGTGCCTACGCAATTCCTTTGCTGCTCAGCGACGGGTCGGGTAGGGTGGAGGTGCTGTTTGCCTACATGGCCATAATTAACATTGGGATTTTGGTAATTAGCGTGAAGAAGTACTGGAAATCGGTGTACTTTACCTCCTTTGGGATAACCTGGGTAGCCTTTACGGGTTGGATGCTGTTCAAGTATAGGGTTGCAGAGCACTTTTCGATGGCAGCAATATTTTTATGCATCTTCTTTGTGGTTTTCTACTTAACCTTTTTGGTGTTTAAGCTGATTAGGAAGGATAAGTTTAACGTTTCCGATATAGTACTTCTTCTACTTAACTCTTTTATCCTATACTTTATAGGTTATGCCATGCTGTCGGAGAGGTTTGAGACGGGAAACCAGCTGGGCCTGTTTACCCTTGCAAATGCTTTTGTCCACTCAATGGTTGGTCTGCTCCTCTACTGGCAGAAGCTTACCGATCGTAACCTGTTTTACTTTGTGCTCGGGTTGGTTCTGGTGTTTTTAACCATTGCCGTTCCCGTTCAGCTAAACGGGAACTGGGTTACGCTGCTGTGGGCTGGCGAGGCTGCAATCCTTTTCTGGATTGGACGAACCAGAGGCGTTGGGTTTTACGAGAAGCTGGCTTTTCCGCTTATCATGCTGGCCTTTGGTAGCCTAGTACACGACTGGAGCGAGGTGTACTATGGGCTTAATCCCGATATCCTTAGCACTAGGATTGAGCCAATTTTCAACTGGGCATTTGTTACATCGATAATTACCATTGGGCTGTTTGCATTTATTAATGCTTTAAGAAATAGCTCTAAATACCTGGCTCCAAAGTATAGATCAGTTTCGCTGGAGCAATTTGCCGAATTTGCACTTCCAACAATATTTCTAACCACAGTCTACTTTACATTTGCGCTCGAGATATCAACATACTTTAGCCAGCTTTATGCCGATTCTACAATTCTACTTCCTCCCAATGAGGAGGGTTTTGAGGAGGTTGTTAAAAACACCGATATCTATCGATACAAAATAGTTTGGTTAATTAATTACTCATTGCTATTCTTTGCTGCACTCACATTTTTTGCTGCTAGTAGAGTTCGCAAGTTGAGTGTTAATCGGTTGATACTTGCTTTTAATACACTGGCTTTAACCGTTTTTTTGGTAATTGGACTTTATCAGCTTAGCGCGTTAAGGGATAGCTATTTGGAGCAAAATCTGGCACATTACTACAGCATTAGCAAGTGGAATATTGGTATTCGCTATATCTCCTTTGTGTTTTTAGGTGCGATGCTTGCAGCGAGTTACAGGCTGGTTAGGGGGAATGGGCTACATAAACGTTTTTTTATTGCCCTCGAAATGGCCCTGCATGTTAGCATGGTGTGGATAGCCAGCAGCGAGCTAATTAGCTGGATGGATTTGGTGCATTCAACACAATCGTATAAGCTGGGGTTAAGCATTTTGTGGGGCGTGTATGCTCTGGTAATGGTGGCTCTGGGCTTGTGGAAAAAGCGACAACATCTGCGAATAGGTTCAATGGTTCTGTTTGCCGTAACGCTGGTAAAGCTTTTCCTGTACGATATTGCCCATCTCGAAACCATATCCAAAACCATTGTTTTGCTGTCGCTTGGTGTTCTACTGCTAGTAATTTCGTTTCTTTACAATAAATACAAGCATTTAATTGTTGATTAGTAAGCTGGGTTGGTAGGGTATTTGTTAATAAACTGTCTTTTTACTGAAATTTCATACAATGAGATTTACACCATATCGTTACATCTATATATTGATATTGAGCATTTTTCTTGTCCCAAGATACTCCAGCGGACAGGAGGTTTTTAAATCGGAGATTGATAGTGATGCTATTACCAATGCCCTAAGGCAGCATATCGAGTATTTATGCTCTCCTCGATTGTATGGGCGCAGCACTGTTACCGGACACGATCACATGGCATCGCAGTATATCGATTCAATTTACGGTTCGCTGGGATTATCCGTTTACTCATCTTACTCCCATTATCCTTACTATCAGCATTACAATATAGTACAAACGGTTCCCTTGCAGCGAACACTGGTAACACCCCATAGAATCTTTGAGTATGGGCGCGATTTTTTGAACCTTGGGCCCGACCCAGCAAAAAATATAGAGTATGAGGTGGTTTTTGGTGGACTTGGAGAGTACGACGAGATTGATAGTCTTGATCTAAAGGGCAAAGCATTGCTAATCCTGTCGAATAACCTTCGCGTTGCTGGAATGAAGGTTGAGGAACATGCCAAAAGTAAAGGTTGTGCCATGGTAATGGTGGCTAACCCCTCGAGCAGCAAGCAGTTCTTTTACATCTCGCAGCAGCTTAGCGATAATCATAACAGCATACAGTATAGAGTTGCCGATGAAAAGCCAAAACCCTTAAGCCGCTTCTTTGCTCGCTTTGGTGATCCCATTCCACAGCTGCTTATTTCCGACGATTTAGCAGAGTATCTGCTGCGGGAAAAACCATTAAATATTTGGAAAAGGTTACAGAGTAAGGAGCCTAAGGGGAGACCAGCTGTAAATTCTATAGTTAAGTTCGACTATCATTTCCTAAACGATACAATACCTACACAAAACGTTATAGGGTTTATTCCAGCAGCCAGAATAAATCAGCAAAGCGTTATTCTAGGCGCTCACTTCGACCATCTTACCCCCGAAGGGCAACGCTGGTTTCCCGGTGCCGACGATAACGCTTCCGGCACTGCCGTAATGATTGAGGTGGCCCGTTTACTGGCAAATGATTACCAGAACGGGTATATGCCCAATAGAAATATTGTATTTGCAGGTTTCAGCGCCGAGGAGATAGGGCTTTTAGGCTCTCAGCACTATTACAATAATCCCTTATTCCCTGTTGAAAACACTACGGTGATGCTAAATCTGGATATGGTGGGCCGTTTGGGTAAGCAGTCAGAAGCAAAAAAATCAGTTTACTTAGGAGGAAGTAATCGACTAAAGGAATTTAGTGAGAGCATGCAAACTGTAAATTCCGATTCCACCATTGTCATCGACTCGGAATCGCTGGCCGGGATTTCACTATTCACCCTTTCCGATCATTACCATTTCGATAATCGTGGTTTGCCTGCGTACCTTATTACAACCGGAATGCATAACGATTACCACAAATCCTCCGATACCCCCGAAAAACTATCGATTGAGGGAATGCAGGATATGGTAAAGCTGATTTACCAAACAGTTCGGCATTTTGCCGATAGCGAAAACCCGTGGGAGATTTTGTAACATTTCTCCTCCTTATGTTGATATGCTGCATGTTCAGTCTCTTTAAAAGGAAAACGGTGCGCCTGTAGCAGACAAGCGCACCGTTAATATCAAAGAGAGTTACCCAAAATAATACGTTACCGATTTTTTAAAAGTTTAGAATGAGATGCTAGCCCTTAGGTAAATATTTCGTCCAGGCTCAATGCTTATGGCGCCTCTGTTGGTCGAAAGGTGGTTGGTGTAGCTATTGTTAGTTAAATTATCGACACCAGCAAAAAGTTGAACCTTAGTAAGGCCAACGCTAAAGCGATTAGTGCTAACAGCCATATCAATCCTATGGTAACCATCGGTTACCGTTTCGCCTTCTGCAACCTTATCCTGCTTACTGGTGCCCAGTATGCTAGCTTCAAGGCTTCCAATTTTAATGAGATTGTATCGTAAACCAAAGCGCCCGCTTAGTGGTGGAATTTGTGGCAAGTTGGTTCCAGCCTCTGTGTCTTCACCTCTAACATATGCTCCCGAACCAAAAATAACCATATCTTTTGTTGCCTTGTACTGCAGCTTAAGATCGTATCCATATAACCTGGCTTTGCTTACGTTGGCATTCACTAGGGCGGGAAGTGTACCCTCAGTACCCTCCAATGGGCCAGTGTTTATTGTATAGGTATATTCACCAGGGGTTTCCACAATCATATTATCAATCCAGTTGGCAAAAATGCCTACCTGTGCAGTGAAGTTTTGTTTCCAAATCCTTAGTCCTAGATCGGTGGCAAAACCACTTTCCGATTTAAGCGATGGATTGCCTAAAAGCACCATATTTCCTAAGTCGATAAACTTAAAGCTCTCCTCAAGCGATGGTGCCCTAAACGATCGGGCAAGGTTTGCCGACAGGTCAATATCGGGTGCTACAGTGAAAAGAACTCCAGCGTTAGCGCTCCAGGAGAAGAGCGTTTGCTCACCCGCTTCAAATGTAGTTCGCTGGTTAGGTGGCAAGTCGTTTCTAATGCCATTAATGATTAGGTAGTCAACATCAAAGTTCTGCTCATTTTTGGTTCTAATACCATCGGCTCTACCGCCCAGAATAAGCGTTAACTTATCATCAAGCAATCGGCTTTCGTTCTGCACAAATATACCAGCAGTACTAAAAGTCGATTTGGGTGTAGGGGTTTCGCCGCGTACAATATTATTGGTTACCATTAGGTCGCCACTGGTATTAAAAACCTCAACCTTGATATACTTTTCTCGTTCGGTGTAAAGTTGCCGTTCCCAAGCATCAATACCAGCAATTAGAGTGTTGTTATCGCCAATATTCCAAGTGCTTTGCAGTTGTAACCCGTTAGTTAAATGCTCTCCCGTTGGGGTGAAGTACTGTGGGCTGGTACGCTGGGTTCCAATGGGAACGGGTGCCTCGGTGACTGTATTGGGGAATAGAAGCACATCGCGCAGTATATACTGATTGAAATAGCTTAGCTTTAATGATGATAGGGCATTGGAAATGCTGGTCACCTCGTAGCTGGCCGAGAATAGCTGCCGGCCAATATCGCTATAGCTTGCAGTGGCTGGGCCGGGGAATGCACTTCCTCCGGGAATTCCCACATCGGTAGCCCAGTATCGCTGGAATTGTGCTTTAAAAATATGATTATCTAAAGGTTTAAACCCCAGCTTAGCCGAAAAGTTGTTGGCGGTAAACTGGCTGTTGGGCAGTTCACCCATTGGGGTATTTACGTTTTGAGCTTCGGTGAATGTTCCGTTGGCTTTTAGGAACCATCTTTCGCCACCAGTATTAACGCTGGCGTAGCCCGAGTAGCTGCTGTTGGCCGAGGCAAATCCCCCAATAACACTTCCGTTGATATAGGGTTGACTGGCAAAATGGCCATCCTTGGTGATGATATTTACAATACCGCCCATGGCACCTGTGCCATAAAGCACCGACTGAGCTCCCTTGATAACTTCTACTCTTTCAACGTCATTCACATCAATCATCGATAGAGAAGCTGTAAGGTCGGTTGCAGTTTCAACCCTAAAGCCGTCGACCAGTGTTACCAGCCTGTTCTCGGCAAAACCCCTTATGTTGATATTGGTAGCCCAAACACCATCGCCTCCAACGGCAATACCCGGTTCGTTGGCCAGCACGTTCGATAGGGTTATACTCGAGTGCTTTTGGTAGTCGAACTTTCCAACCACGGCCAGTGGAGTTGGTAGTTCCTTTACGCTACGGTTTACCCTAAAGCTCGATACCACCACCTCGCCAAGCGAGAAGGGTAGGGGTGAGAGTTCGAAGGAACTCTCTGTGTCGTTGGAAATTTCCAATACTTGCTGCGATTGAGAATAACCTATCATGCTTAGGCTGAACTCGTAGCTATTGGCAGGTAGCATAAGCGTAAACCTGCCGTTGGCATTGGTTGTAGCGGTAAACGTTCTACCTGCTGCATTCGCAGGTACTACCTGAATGGCAACCCCTTCGATGGCCTGCTGCGAATCGGAATCGATAACAATTCCCTGAAACTTAAAATCCTGAGAGTTGGCCTTGGCTGTGAAGGCCGCGATGCTAATTAAAGCAATAACGAAAAATTTATTCATGCTGTGTGTTCTTTAAGAGTACCGATTTCACCTGAATGCCCCTTAAACGGCCTAGCTGACCGGTAAGAGAGCCAATTTCGTCGGTGGTACCTTCAAGAACAAGCGAAATAACACTTTGCCCAGTGCTGCGGGGCAGCCCCTGGCGAGCAATAATAATTTGGTAGTGGTGTGAGATAATGTCGTTTAGCTGATGAATGCTTTCACGACTTTCAACCAGAATAAGTGCAGTTCCAACTCTCTTTTCCATCAGAGTACCTACGGATTAGATTGATATTGTTGTTATTAAAACCTTGATTTGGAGTGGTATCCGCCTCTCAGTTGTTTCTGTAGATTGTTTGTTAATCAGATAACAAAAGTATATCTTATTTTTTACCCTACAAAATGTTTGTTAGCATATTATCGATGATTCTACTTACTCTTTTGAATTTTATATTAACGCCCAGATTCATAACAAATCAAAGTTTGATGCAAATTGTTTTTCATGAGTTCATATATTTTGCAGAAAAACACAGTGTTCTCTTTGTGTTTAATGGCAATAACCGTAATTGGCAAACAAAGCCTAGCAATCATTGTGTTATCTATAGCGGTAGTGTTATTTATTCTCTGTGTTAAATGGTTTTTGTCGAACACACTTTAACCGATTATTAAATTGATTTAACTAGTTTTGCACAACTAAACCCCATATCGATGAGAATTAGATTCCTTTTATTCCTGTTGATTAGTACCATATTCTTGGGTTGTAACCAAGGTTCAAAATCTAAAGACTATGTTACCATTGCAACCCTAAAAGGGCCATCGGCAATGGGGATGATTAAGCTTATTGATAGTTTAAACCATACTAGTGATAAACGCATAAGGGTAGAGATTCTGAACGAGCCCATTCAGGTGCGTAAGATGGTGATTGATGGGACCGCCGATTTTGCCATTCTTCCAACCACAATGGCTGCTATTCTGTATAATAGGGGAATCGACTACCAGCTTGCTGCCATTCCTGTTTGGGGTACATTGTACCTATTTGGAACCGACACCACCATCACTGCATGGAATATGTTAAGGGGGAAAACCATTAACCTAATGGGTAAAGGAATGACTCCTGATGTGCTGTTTAAACATCTTTTAATTGAAAATGGAATAAACCCTGACGTTGACGTTAGGCTCGATTATCGATTCCCAACGCATATCGATTTGGCCAACGCTGTGGCTGCAGGGCAAGCTAAGCTTGGGGTAATATCCGAACCGCTGGTTAGCTTAGTTATGGAGCGTAATAGTAAAATTAAAGCCATTTTCGATTTGAATGCCGAGTGGCAAAAGGTAATGGATATGCCCATAGCGCAAACAGCCTTTTTAGTTAAAGGTGAATTAGCAAATGCTAACAAAGAGTTAGTTGATAGGATTTTAAAAAGTTACGATTATTCTACCCAATGGGTGAATCAGAACCCCGATAGCGCTGCACACCTAATTGTTAAGTACGATATATTGCCTTCAGTTGAAGTGGCTAGAAAGTCCATTCCACGATCGAACCTGTATTTTTCAAGGGTAAGGAGCATTCGAATGGAGATTGAATCGTACTTAAATGTGTTTTACCAAATGAACCCCGATATAGTAGGAGGGAGGTTGCCCGATGAAAATTTCTATCAGTAGAACCAAGTGGATTAGCATTGCTGCAGTTGCTTTAATGCTCCTGTTATGGAAGGGGTTGGCGGTGCATTTTAACTCCGATTTTATTCTTCCCCATCCCGAGGATACTCTGGTTAGAACACTTAGTCTATTTGGCGAAAACCAATTTTTGTTTGTCGTAGCAGCAACTATTCTACGAGGAATTCTTGGATTTGCCTTCTCGCTAATTTTTGGCGTGGGTTTGGGAATTGCTGCTGGTTTAAGCAACGATTTTAACGCCTTTCTAAAACCAATTTTGGTTGTACTTAGGTCAACCCCAGTTATCGCCATAATTCTTTTAGCGCTTATTTGGCTTAATGCCAATTCGGTTCCCATATTTATTGCCATCCTTACCATGTTCCCATTTATCTGCACTAACACAATTGATGGTATTAGGAGTGTTGATAAGCAGCTGGTTGAAATGGCGCAGGTATACAAAATTGGTAAACTGCGAATAGTACGTGAGGTTTTTGTACCAGCTATAATGCCCTTTATTATTAGTGGGGCATCTAGCGCCATGGGTATTGGTTGGCGTGCCATTATTATTGGCGAGGTGCTAAGCCAGCCTCGGTATGGTATTGGAACCGTAATGCACTCGGCACAAACCTTTTTGAATGTTGATGCGGTGATTGCATGGACAATTATAGCTGTACTACTAAGCTACATCTTTGAGCGTATTATCAGGTTAACAGAGAAAAGAATAGTGGTTTGGAGGGCTAAGCAATGAGTTTGCATATCAAGAATCTACAAAAGAGCTACGACGACCTTTTGCTGTTCAGCAATTTTAATCTCGATATTGCCGAGGGCGAAATAACCTGTATTTTGGGCCCTTCGGGCGGAGGTAAAACCACACTGCTAAATATTATTGCGGGTTTGGTAGAGCCCACTGTAGGTAGCTTGGTTGGTTTTAATGGTAAGGTTTTATCGTACATTTTTCAGGATCCACGACTTTTGCCTTGGAAAACGGTACAGGAGAATATCGAGTTTGTTCTAACCGATGCCTATGATCAAACCCAAAGGCAGGCCGTTGCCAACAGGTTTATCAAGCTGGTTGAACTCACGGGTTTCGCTAGCTACTACCCAAGCCAGCTTAGCGGCGGAATGCGCCAACGGGTGGCAATAGCTCGGGCTTTTGCCTATCCTTCGGATTTGATACTTATGGATGAGCCCCTAAAGGGTTTGGATGTAAAGCTGAAGATGAACCTGCTGCGCTCGTTTAGCCGCATTTGGCAAACCGATAAGCGAACCGTAATTTTTGTTACCCACGATGTGGATGAGGCGTTGATGCTTGGCAATACTACTATCGTGCTAGGAGATACTCCCATTACTGTAAAGGCGAGGGTGAGTATTGATATAGAATTGCAGAAACGTGATATCAGTTCCGATTACTTCAAAAACATACGACAAATTTTGCACAATGCCTTGGGCGAATAGGTTTAGTGCAATTGGTTGGTTCTAATTCTGTAGCAATAACATATTTGCTACTTCCCATCAATATTTTTTACAAAGTAGGCTACCTTCTCCATTGAGGTAATCATATCGTACTCCTCAAGGAATACATTCTCGGGAACCGTTAGCGGCGTGGTGGTGAAGTTAAGAATGCCCTTAATTCCAGCCAGGATAATCATTTCGGTGATCGAAACAGCGGTATCGGGAGGAGAGGCAATAATGGCTATGCTTATCTTATTTTGATCGATAACCTCCCTTAAATCGCGGATATGGTAGCACTTTACTCCCGAAATAACCCGGTTCACCTTATTGTCATCCATATCAAAAGTGGCAACCACATTCAACTTGGGTCTTTTACCTGTAAAGTAGGTGGTTATTGCTCGACCTAAGTTTCCCATACCAATAACACATACATTAAGCCCATGATTATGGTCAATCAGCTTGCCAATTACTTCAATTAACTCATGTGCATCGTAACCCCTTTTCTTCATGCTCGAGTATCCAATGAGCATCAAGTCGCGTCGAACCTGAACTGCGGTTATGTTGTGTAATCCAGCCAACTCGTGCGAGTAGATGTGGGTTTTTCCTTTACCTAGGCATTCAAGTAGGGTGCGTCGGTATTCACTCAGACGCTCAACTGTCTTCTCGGGAAGCTTCATTTGGGGTGATTTTGTTTGGTTTAAAGCTATCTTTAGGCGATAAATCTACATGGTTACATCAAACAAAAATATAAAAATTGCCGAAAACGCAAGCTTTAGCCCTGTATTTTTTGGAAAAACCTTGTTAGTGACGCTTACAGCAAAGAATAAATCTAGCTGAAATTTTGTGGAATTGGCAGAACAACAGTAAAAGTTGACCCCACATTAGGCGTTGACTCAACAAGGACTTTCCCGCCGTAAAGATCTACGAGTCGCTTCACAATGCTAAGTCCAAGGCCGCTTCCGCTTACGTCCTTTGTCTTAGATGTTCGTATTCTAGAGAATTCCATAAATAGCTTTGGCCGATCCTCGTTGGCAATTCCCATTCCAGTATCGGTTACTGAAAAATGAATCTCGTTTTCAAATTTCTGGAGACTGCACATCACCTTACCACCGGGATTATTGTACTTAATGGCATTAGATATTAGGTTGTTGAAGATTATCTCCATCTCCTCGGAATCGGCTTGGAATGGGAGCGATGTGGAGCGGTCGTAGCAAAGTTCAATATCTTGCTGAATGGCCATGGGCATCATGGTGTCGATTGCCGAATTGGCCACCAGGCCAAGATCCAGCTCACGGATGCTCCGTTTCATTCCCCCCGATTCAATGCGGGTTAAATCAAGTAGATCCATAATTAGGGTTCGCATGGACTTAATTCGCGCCATCGACTGGTCTATCATTTTATCGTACGAAGCAAGGTTTTCGCCGGCTTGTCGTTCGTGCATAATCTTGAGATAACCCTCAATAACATTAAGGGGGCTCTTGAGCTCGTGCGAGAGCAGAGTTAAGAATTGGAATCGAACCTGTTTGCCCTCCTTGTGTAACTTGCGAGTCATGCGACGGAGAAAGTGGTGCTTTGTCACATTTTCCATTGAGGCTTTAAGCTCCTGGGGAGTAAAGGGTTTGGGAACAAAATCGTAGGCTCCAACGTTGGTGGCCTTTACGGCCAAATCGAGCGATGCATATGAGGTAATCATTACTACCAGCGTATTCAACTGCTTGGAGTTGATATACTCAAGCACCTCTACACCCTGAATACCGGGTAACTTATTGTCGAGTAGAACTATATCGGGTGGTTTGGTGTTGATAATATCTAGTGCTTCCTCGCCAGTGGCAGCTTCGGTGATATTGAACTGAATATCATCATTCATAAAGGGATAGCTCACCGTGAAATTACGCAGTATTCGCGCAATCCCCGAACGAATCCCAAATTCATCGTCAACAACGAGTACCTCAAGGGTTTCCATGTTAGAGTTTTAGGAGTTTGTTTATTTCGCTTTGCAGCTGTTCAGGGCGGATGCCCTTCTCGAGGTAAAGATCGGCCTTAATCCATCGGCGCTCATCCTCGGAGTTGATGCCAAAGGAAAAACCTGTTTCGGACGATACAGCTGTGGCAAGAATTATGGGAACATTTGGATGTTTGCGTTTCATCTTGTAGCAAAGCACAAAACCGCTATCCTCGTTTTCGAGCATCAGGTCGAATATGGCCAGATCGGGTTTTACAATACCCATTAACTCTTCGGCTTCCTTCTGGCTTTCGGCCAAAATTACCTTAAAGCCAAAGCGTTCAAGCTGTAGCCTCATTTGAAATAGGTAATCAACATCGTCGTCGACCAGAAAGATTGTTTTTTGGTTCTTCATTCGCAAGGCTTAATTTAGTGTTGCTAGTTTAATATTTTGTCCATCTCCTTTGGGATAGTTATGATAAAAGTAGTGCCCGTTGGCCCAGATGATGGGATGCTATTTGATTCAACCTCTATTTTCCCTTTGTGCATCTTTACAATTCCATAAATGGTTGCCAACCCCAGGCCAGTTCCCTGCCCAATACCCTTAGTGGTGAAAAAGGGAGTGAACAGCTTGTCCTTGTTCTCATCGGCTATGCCTACGCCACTATCCTTAACCAGAATAATCACATCGTTATCGGTTTCCTTTAGTTCTAATACTATATTACCTCCTGTGGGCATTGCCTCAACCGCATTTTTTAGCAGATTGGATAGCAATTGGATCATCATCTCATAGTCGAGGATAGCTTTTATTTTGGGGTTTGTAAATACAACCTCTGTTTTGATGTTATCGGGTACAATAACTGACAGCAAACTATCGTCGACCAATTTTTTCAGCTCCACTGCCTCAGCCTTAATCTGATTTTTGCGCGCAAAATTTAGCAGACCACTTACAATTTTTTTACAGCGACTTGCCTGGTGTGATATCAGCTGGAGGTCGCTCTTAAGCGGGTTTTGTTCTTCCATCTCATCGAGCAAGATATTGCTATACATCAGTATTATTCCCAAGGGATTATTCAGCTCATGGGCAATTCCAGCCGAGAGTTGTCCCATGTGGGCAAGTTTTTCAGAATGTTTAAGCGCTTGCTGAACCTGGGCCAACTTTTCGTTGGTAACAGCCAGGTCTTTTATGGTATCGTGCAGTTCCTCAATGGTGTAGGGAAGACACATTTCTACCTCGGCTAATCCCTCAACAATGGCTACTGCATGCTCCATGCAGGTTTCGTATCCACACGCCCCGCAGTTTAAATGATCGCGAAACGTGAATTTCCCCATCGACGCAAGTACTCGGTTTATATCGTCGTTGGAGGGTAGCGCCATTCGTTTGTCGTTAGCGCCAAATTTTCGGGAAAGATTGATGTTGCTATACTCCTTCAAATCATTATCCCATTGGGTAATCTGCTGTGGCGATACTTTTTTTTGCACGTAAGAGGTGATATAAGTTCGGCGTTCAAAACGTTTTCCATCGGGACTCATTCCTGGCCCCATAATGCAACCCTCGCAGCAAAGCAGTTCGAGGTAATGATTTTTTAGATGCCCCTCCTCAAATTCCTTAATGGCATCTTGAAATCCTTTACGACCCTCGGCAACAATTACGTTACCTTCCAGCATATCGTCGCAAAGGTTCATGGTTTGGGTTAACCCACGACTTATTGGGAATATTGCCCCTTTCCCGGCTGTGGGTGGATCGAATTCCGCAGGCGCAACAGAATCGGCTGTTATTTCGTCGTGTTCGAGCATGGTACGAAGCTCCCTAAAGGTTAGGGCAAAATCGATCTCGTCCGATTCTTCCTTCTTTGCTATGCAAGGGCCGATGAAAACTATTTTAGTATCATCACCAAGCTTAGCTTTAACCACCCGCGACATAGAGATCATGGGCGAAACAATTGGCGCTAAATTTTCAGTTAATGTAGGGTGATAGTAATTAATAAAACTTACTATAGCTGGGCAATCGGATGAGATATAGCCGCCCTTGGCGTTGTCGAGTAACTTTTTGTACTCAAGGGCAACCAGGTCGGCGCCAAATCCTACCTCAAAAACGAAGTCGAATCCTAGAGCTTTAATCATTCCAACAAAAACCTGATGGTTTTTTACCTCGGAGAATTCAGCCGGAAAACTGGGCGCAATAATTGCGGCTACTTTACTGTTGGTGCTTAGCAAAGCCCTTACTTCTTGGCGCGATTGAAGAAAAACCTTGGCATCCTGACTGCAAACCTTGATACAATTTCCGCAACCTATGCATCTTTCTGCAATTACTTCGGCTTGTCCGTTAAAAATTCGGATAGCCTTTGCTGGGCACTCTCTCACACAGGTATAGCACATCCGGCAAAGTTCCTTAACGGTGTACACTAGCTGCCTATTTTCGTTGCGTAAGGCCATTGCTTGGGATGGGTTCAAATTGTAATTCGATACTATAGTGTAATCGCTTAAACGATCAAATAGACAATGAATTAAAGCAGCACATCCCTTTTGGTATAGGAAACATGAAGCATTTTTTGCGCTTTTTCACTTCCGGGACTTTCAAGGAAATTGTTGTACAGCTCTTTTATCATTGGGTTATTGTGGGCGCATTTTAAGGATTCTGACTCATCAATTTCGTAAATTGCTTTGGAGCGGGCTTTAACATCTTTTGTCTCCGACATGGGTTGCCCTCCACCGTTTATACATCCACCAGGGCAAGCCATAACCTCTATGTAGTCGGCTTTTATTTCACCATTGGCGATTGACGACATCAAATTGTGGATATCGGAAATTCCATTGACTACAATAACTTTTAGGGTTTCTTTTCCAATCTTATGGGTGTATTCCTTTGTGCCGCTTACGGATCTTATGTCGTTTATCTTACTTGCTAAAATCTCTTTACCCGTAATTTGGTTGTAAAGCGTTCGAATAACCCCCTCGACAGTACCACCAGAATTGGCAAAAAGTTTACCTGATGTGCTTCGCACCGAGAATGGGGAATCGGGAAGTTGTGGTTCTATGCTATTGATATCAATACCGTAAAGTTTAATCAACTTTGCCAACTCACGTGTTGATAGCACCAAATCTACCTCCGATTGACCGCGAATGTTCATTTCTGGTCTTTGGGCCTCGAATTTTTTGGCAACACAGGGCATTGCCGATACGGAGTATATCTGATTTGGGGCAAGGCCATGCAATGCAGCAAAATGAGTTTTAATTAGGGCTCCCATCATTTGTTGAGGCGATTTACTTGTAGATATTAATGGAAGTAAATCGGGGTAAAATTGCTCAGCGAATTTGATCCAAGCTGGACAACAGCTCGAAATAAGAGGAAGATTGGACTTTGATTCCATTCTTTTTTTAAGCTCAGCGGCTGTTTCCATAATGTTGAGATCGGCAGCAAAGGATGTGTCAAACACGTAATCGAACCCTATTGCCCGTAACACAGCAAACAGAACTCCGTTCAGATCTTTTCCTGGTTTCAGGTTAAATTCCTCTGCTAGGGAGACTGTTACAGCTGGGCCAATTTGAATTGCCACTTTTTTCTCCTTTTTGCTAAGCAAATCCTGTATATCGTTTACATTGGAATGCTCATGGAGTGCACCCGTTGGGCAAACCAGAATACACTGTCCGCAGGTAATACAGCTCGAGGAGTTTATATCCCGGCTCATGGCCGTTCCAACAACTGTTTTCCTACCCCGGTTAAGCAGGGCTAACGTACCAACCGATTGAACCTCGCTACAAACCCTTACGCAACGGCCACAAAGAATGCATTTGGCTGGATCGCGCATTATGCTTGGGCTGGATAGATCGAGCTTATGTTTCGATTTGCGACCCGCGATTCTCCGCTCCCTAATATTTAGCTCAACGGCTAAATCCTGTAGTTCGCAGGTTCCGCTCCGCTCGCAGTAAAGGCAATCGTCGGGGTGGCTGCTGAGTAGCAATTCCACCAAAATTTTGCGAGCTTTTAAAACTTTAGGCGAGTGAGTTTTTATCTTCATCCCGTTTTCAACGGGGAACGAGCAGGAGGTAACCAGGTTGCTGATACCCTGAACCTCTACCACACAGATACGACAAGCACCAGTGGGCGAAAGCCCTTTAAGGTTACAAAGGGTTGGAACCTTTATGCCGTTGCGGCTTAGGGTGTCGAGGATAGTATCGCCCCTTCGGGCTTGTATAATTCGATTGTTAACTTCTATTTCGATGCTCATAATCTGCTGGCAATTCGGCTAAGTTTAGTATAAATCAACTTGGTTATAGTAAGGTTAATAACTACTTAAAGAATACGGCCGAGAATTTACAAACCTCTTCGCAAACACCACAGCCAATGCATTTTTCTTCAACTACGAAGTAGGGAGAACGAGGAGTTCCGATAATGGCATTCGTTGGGCATTTTTTGGCACACGCGGCACAACCAGTGCATTTTTCTACATCGATGTAGTAGGTGCGCAGGTTATGGCACACATTTGCTCTGCATTTACGGTCGAAAATGTGCTCTTCAAATTCATCGCGAAACTTTTTAAGTGCTGCAAGCAAAGGGTTTGGTGCGGTTTGACCCAATCCGCAGAGTGACGTATCGCGCATTACCTCGGCAATGCTCTCGAGCTGGATAACGCCTTTAAAACGCTCAAGCGTGTTGTGCTGCTCGTCGTTGGTTGGTCGTTTGGTAATGTTTTCGAGTATTGCACGCATGCGTTGAGAACCCTCTCGGCATGGGATACATTTGCCGCAGCTCTCCTGCTGCACAAAGTGCATAAAGTATTTCACCATGTCCACAATACAAACCGTATCGTCGAATACAGTGATACCGCCTGAACCCATGGTGAGCCCAATTTGTTTAAGCGATTCGAAATCGATGGGGGTATTTAACTCCTTTGCAGTTATTGCCCCTCCCGAAGGGCCTCCAATATGCACTGCTTTCAAACTCCGGCCATTTTTAACACCACCGGCTAACTCCACCACTTTTGCTATTGAAGTTCCCATGGGGACTTCAATTAGGCAGGTTTGATTCACCTTTCCTGAAACAGAAAAAAGCTTAGTGCCCTTGGTTTTATCTGTCCCAATCGCTTTAAACCAATCGGGACCATTGGCAACAATAAATGGAATATTTGCAAGGGTTTCAATATTATTTACAATGGTTGGTTTTCCGTGTAGCCCACGTACTGCAGGGTAGGGAGGTTTTAGTGTGGGCATTCCACGTTTACCCTCCAAACTTTGGATTAGAGCGGTTTCCTCGCCACAAACGTAAGCCCCAGGCCCTTTCTTTACAGATATGTCAAGACTAAATCCGCTATCGAGAATATTGAAACCCAAAAGACCTGCATTGTATGCATGCTGAATGGCTCGCTCGAGCCGTTTTACTGTAAAATTGTACCTGTTTCGAGTGTATATGTAGGCTTTACTTGCGCCAATAGCGTAAGCCGATATGGCAATACCCTCAATTACCAAATGAGGATCACTTTCTATTAACATCCTGTCCATAAAGGCTCCAGGATCGCTCTCGTCCGCGTTACAGATAAGATACTTCTGACCAGCAGCAGCTTCAAGGGTTGTTCGCCACTTTTTTCCTGTTGGGAATCCTCCTCCGCCTCGTCCACGTAGCTCACTTTGCTCAACTATACTACAAACTTCGGCATGTGTATGGTTTCGGAGTATATCGGCAAACGTTTTGTATCGACCAAATGCAAAGGCATCAATTATGCTGGTTGAGTTTATAATACCGCAATTGGCCAGTAAAATTCGGCTTTGCATACTAAAAAAACTCATCTCATCGAAGAAGGGAACATTTGGCCATGGCTGATGGATGGGATTTCTGTACTGTGCCAGCTGATTCTCGGATGGCAAAAAGTTATTGAGCACTCCATCGAGGATATGTGGAACCAGATCCGGTGTTACCTTCTGAAAGGACACCCTACACTTTCCGGGCAGCTGGATATCGATAATAGGCTCGAGGCTGCAAAGGCCAATGCTGCCTACCTCTATCACCTCTAAATCTATATCCCTATCGGTGATATACTCGTTTATAGCTACCAAAACATCGAGCGCACCAGCAACCACCGATGAACTTGTTATCCCCACATATACAATTGGGATGGAAATGTTGTTGCGACGCAGAATTGAAAGTCTGTCGTTAATATACTTGGCGTCCTCCTTGGGTGAGTTGCTGATAATATTCTCGACACAAAACTTAATGCTATCGGAGATAATCGTTTCCATTTGCAGGTGTTTGTACAAAAAGATTAATTTTTGGTGTATTGGGTTAGGCCGATTCTTTGAGGTTATTAATTATCTCATCGAGCTTTTGCGAGTCGAGTTTGCCATAGAATATCCCATTAATTGAGATCACCGGCGATTGGGAGCAAGCCCCCATACAGCTAACTACTTCAAGGCTAAAGAGCCCATCGCGAGATGTTTGTCCCGCTTTGATTCTCAACTTCTTCTCAATTACCGAAATCAGCGATTCGGTCCCCATAATATGACACGAAGTTCCATGACAAACCATTATGTGAAATGTACCCTTTGGCTGAAACCGAAACTGGTTGTAGAACGTGGCTAATCCGAAAATTTGGCTTGTGGGAACATTAAGGTGCTTTCCTACAGCCTGAAGGGCCTCCTCGGAGAGGTACCCTATTTCATCCTGAATGTTTTGTAGAATGGGTATAAGGTTATCCTGCGAGGCATAGCTGTATTTATCCAGCAGATCTTTTAACTTTGCGTTCATAAAGGGTATTTTATCACTAATATTCGACTAATACTAATTCGTTTGTTTTTTAAATAACAATTCAAAGTGCTGGCATTCAGTTAGGTGAGAAGAACGAAGTTTGCTAAAACAGCTTACAATTTAGCAATTGTTGGCTAAACCCGCAATATTAATGGGTAATTTTAAATCTTTCTAACTAAGAATATTTTCGGTTAAGGGCGTTTGTTGATTTCACTTTCTTGATCTTTCTTTAGTAACAGATATTTTAAACTGAATTCAACCCATAATTCGTATTATTATATTAGTTATCTTTGACTGTTAATTTACTAACGATTACTAGCAGCAATGAGTGAGCGAGTCGAAGTAGTTATTTGCCTAGGTAGTTCGTGCTTTGCCAGGGGTAACAAAAGTTTGCTGAAAACTATTACCCAGTATATCAAGGATAATAACCTGCAGGAACGTATCAATTTCCACGGAGGGCATTGCTTTGGTTATTGCGCCGAAGGCCCGATCCTCAGAGTAGATGGGGTGATGCATACCAACGTGGATGATATGCGAGCATTAGAAATTCTCAACAACACTTTCGAAATTTAATAACCTCAGACGATGTCGCAACTTTTCACCATAAGTGAGTCGAAGTGTATAAACTGCTTTGCCTGTGTTAGGGTTTGCCCAGTGAAGGCCATTGAGGTTAAGGCAGAAAGAAACTATGCAGTAATCCTGCCCAGCCGATGTATTGGTTGTGGTAGCTGCCTAAATATTTGCCCTGTAAACGCCATATCGTATAAATCATCGAAGGAGGAGGTGAAAGATCTCCTAAAACAGGGTGGAAAGTTGGCTGCAATTGTGGCGCCATCAATATCTGGTGAATTTGTTGATATTACCGATTACCGCAAGTTTGTGCAGATGATTAAATCGCTTGGGTTTTCGTACGTATGCGAGGTCACTTTCGGTGTAGATCTGATAGCTAGGGAATACAAGAATCTTTTCGATGATTTTAAGGGCAAATACTTCTTAACCACCGTTTGTCCGGTTGTGGTTTCGTATGTTGAGAAATTTCATCCCGAGGTAGTAAATAACCTTGCTCCAATTCTATCGCCCATGGTGGCAACCGCTAAAGTAATCCATCGGGAGTACGGCAATGATACTAAGGTAGTATATATAGGTCCTTGTATTCAGAATAAGGAGGAAGCCAAAAGATTTACCGATGATGGTAAGGTCGATTCCGTGTTGACTTTTACAGAACTCAGGGAACTTTTCGAGGAGTTTGATATAAAAGAGAGTAAGCTGGAGTACAGCGAATTTGATAATCCCATTGGTTACAAGGGTTCATTACTGCCAATTGCAAACGGCATTCTACAGGCTGTTGATGTGGATGAGGATCTATTGACAGGTGATGTAATTACTACCGAGGGGAGCGTTAACATGATTGATGCAGTTGATGAGTTTAAATCGAGTGCTGAAACCATTCGCCGCCATTTCAACCTATTCTACTGCGAGGGTTGCCTAATGGGGCCCGGTATGTCGAGGGGAGGACAAAAGTTTATCCGCCGAACCATGGTGGTAAATTATGCCAATAAGCGACTTAAAACATTCGATCGAAAGGCATTTGATGCAAGTATTGCCAAACACTCGTCGTTGAACTTTAGCTGCACCTTTGCCCCCGATGATCAGCGAATTGCTCCACCTCCCGATGAGGTTGTTCATGAAATTCTGAAAATTATTGGTAAGGAGAATATGGGAAAAGACTCTGGTTGCGAGGCCTGTGGCTACGCCAGCTGTAGAGATTTTGCCGTTGCCGTTTCGTCGGGGCTAGCACATACCGACATGTGCTTAAACTTTTCGCTTAACAATCGCCAGGAGTACATAAAAACCCTTCGTGCCACCAACGATAAGCTGGCTAAAACTCAACAGGCGCTTAAGGAGTCGGAGAAAGTTGCGCGCGTTGAGCAGGAGGCTGCCCGCGATGCATCGGAAACCATAACTACCATGATGAAGAAATTGCCTTCGGCATTGGTGATTGTGGATAAAAAGCTCAAGGTAGTGCAGAGCAATCAGAGCTTTATCGATTTGCTGGGCGACGACGCCATTGAAATCAACGAGATCGTTCCCGGACTAGTTGGTGCCGACCTCAAATCTCTTATCCCATACAATATTTACAATCTGTTCTCGTATGTGCTTCAGAATAATGAGGATATAAAAAATCGCGACATTCATTACAAGGATGTTCTTTTAAACATATCCGTTTTCACTATTAAGAAGAATAGCATTGTGGGGGCTGTGATTCGCGATATGTATGCTCCCGAAGTGCGTAAGGAGGAGGTTATTAAAAGGATAACCGAGGCAATAGACATTAACCTGGCAATGGTTCAAAAAATTGGATTCCTGCTGGGCGAGGGGGCTGCAGAAACGGAACAGATGCTCAACTCAATTATAAATACATACAAGGAAGGAAATAAACGGAGCGATTAGGTTACCCAAATTCAAATCCATTAGCATATCAACCAATCATTCACCCCTACTACCAAATAATCCATGTTCGATAGCTTTTTCATAGAGGTTAACTGCCAGCAGAAGCACCACGATGGGGAACGAATTTGTGGTGATGTATTTCTGAGCGAGCGTGTTGTGGGCGAAGATCGCACTATTGTGGTTCTTAGTGATGGCATGGGACACGGTGTTAAGGCTAATGTGTTGGCCACGCTTACAGCCAAAATGGCTTTGAGTTTTACCAAGGAGCACAAGGAGATCCATAAAATTGCGGAGATAATTATGAATACTCTTCCCGTATGTTCAGTAAGGCAGATGAGCTACTCCACCTTTACCATTGTAGATATTGAACATGGAGGAACAACCCGAATTCTGGAGTACGATAATCCGGAGTGCATGATTATGAGGGGAAAAGAGCAATTTGAACCGGGTTGGCAGTGCGTAATTCTGCAAAGCGAGGTTAATGCGGGCAAGGAACTCCGATACTGTACGTTTACACCCCAAAAGGAGGATAGAATAGTTCTATGGGGCGATGGAATTACCCAATCGGGAATGGGAAGCGAGGATTACCCCTTTGGCTGGGGACTGGATAATGCCCATCAGTTTGTGTCCCGACAAATAAAATCGGAACCAAACATATCGGCTAGGAAGCTGAGTACAAAATTGGTCAATATGGCCTACCTTAACGATGGCTATCATCCTAAGGATGACATAAGCGCAGCAACAATTTACTTTAGGCATCCCCGGAAACTCCTAATTTGTACAGGTCCGCCGTTCGACAAGGAGAAGGATAAAAAGTTAGCGCAAAAATTCAATGACTTTGATGGCAAAAAGGTGATTTGTGGTGCAACTACTGGCGATATCATCTCGCGCGAGCTCAACCTCGAAATCGAGGATAGCTTCGAGTTTACCGATCCCGATTTGCCTCCAGTGTCATTTATGAGAGGTGCCGATCTGGTTACAGAGGGTATTCTTACACTTAGCAAGGCCACCGAAATCCTGGCAAAATTCACCGAAACCTCTGTTCCTGGCAAAGGGCCTGCCGATCAAATTATTACATTAATTCTCGAAAGCGACGAGATCCACTTCATTGTGGGAACAGGTATTAACGTGGCGCACCAGGATCCAAGCCTGCCCGTGGAGCTGGAGATTCGTAGAACGGTGGTAAAGCGTATGGCGCAAATCCTTCAGGATAAATTTCTGAAAGAGGTGAAGCTAACTTTCCTATAAAAAATCGCAGCATAATCTCTCTAGTCCCGAATTACCATTGAGCTATTCGGAAAATTTTCTGTTTAGGTACGTGTCCCAATCGATGTTTTTTTTGTACCTTACATCAAATACGAAAACCCAAACTTACATACAATGATCAATCTAAAAACAAGTTACATGGGATTGTCGCTTAAAAATCCCATTATTGCCGCCAGCTCGGGTCTTACAAATTCACTCAACGACATTAAGGCATTGGAGGCCAACGGAGCCGCTGCGGTTGTAGTAAAATCGCTCTTTGAGGAGGAGATTATTATGGAAACTCAGGATAATCTCAATAAGATGCAATCGTCGGGATTTGTCTATCCCGAAACCATTGAATATTTTGATTTCGATAACATTGAGGATCCTGTGGCCAATTATTTAAAGTTGATCTCCGATGCCAAAAAGGCCGTATCTATCCCCATAATTGCCAGTATTAACTGTGTTACTGCCGAAAAATGGCCCGATTTTGCCAAGCGCATTCAGGATGCCGGTGCCGATGCCATTGAACTCAATATCTTTGCGTTACCCTCTGACTTCAACCGCACTGCTGCACAAAACGAAAAACTTTACTTCGACATAATCGAAAAGGTGACAGGACTGGTTAGCATCCCCGTTGGCGTAAAGATTAGCCCATACAACGCATCTCTAGGTAGTTTTATTCAGCGGTTGGGCAAGACACCCATTAAATCCATTGTGCTATTTAATAGGTATTACAATCCCGATATTGATATCCACACACTTTATTACACCTCAGGTAGCGTATTTAGTACACCCGCCGAATTTGCCACCACACTAAGGTGGATTGCCATAATGGCCGAGCGTACATCGTGCGATTTGGCTGCATCAACAGGTATTCACGATGGGAATACCGCAATCAAAGCCTTGTTAGGAGGAGCTAGCGCGGTTCAGATAGCCTCAACCCTTTACCGCAACGGATTCGTGCAAATTGGTGTAATGCTAAGACAAATTGAGGAGTGGATGAATGAAAAACAGTATAAAACCATCGATGAGTTTAGGGGCAAGATGAGCCAGGCCAAGAGTTTCGACCCTGCTGCTTTTGAAAGGGTTCAGTTTATGAAGTTTTTCAAGGATTTGAAAAGATAGGTTTAGATTTTTTCCCTTTTCCATTTAAGGTTTCTACCTTTGCATGCCAAAGGTTACGCAAAAGCAAGCCCCTGCAACCTGAGGTGTCTTGCTTTTCGCATTTAAATTCATAATCTGTTCATGAATCGCTTCCTCGATATTCGATCGTATTTTCATCGCGTAGGGTTTGCCTTTAGGGCATTGAAAAACCGAAACTTTAGGCTGTTCTTCTTTGGGCAACTGGTGTCGTTGATGGGTACGTGGATTCAGAATATTGCCCTAGGTTGGCTGGTGTATAGAATGACCGATTCGGCTGTGTGGTTGGGTATTATTGGATTCGCCGGTCAAATTCCCGCTCTTTTCTTAACGCCCTTTGCGGGCGTTTATGCCGACAGGCTCGATCGACGCAGAGTACTACTCGTAGCGCAGGTTGTGCCCATGCTGCTTGCCTTAACCATGGGTACACTAATCCTTACCAACTCGGTAGAGGTTTGGCACGTAGTTACAGTGGCTGTTTTAAATGGGGTTGTTCTCGCTTTCGACAATCCTTTTCGGCATGCATTTCTTATAGATATGGTTGGCGATAAGGAACTGTTACAGAATTCCGTTGCACTAAATTCAACCCTTTTCAACTCGGCACGGTTTATTGGCCCCATGGTTGGTGGTTTCTTAATTGCCTGGGTAGGAGAGGGGATTTGCTTTATGATAAATGGGGTTAGTTTTTTGGCTGTGGTATTCTCGTTGCTGGCAATGAAAATTAATCCTATAAACAGGAAAGGGGAGCACGGCTCGGTGCTGTCGGATATGTTGGAAGGCGCCAAGTATGCATTTTCGTTTAAACCTATCCGATATTTGCTTATGCTGGTAATTACAACAGGTTTTTTGGGACTACCATTTCAGGTGTTTTTACCTGTATTTGCAAGGGATATTCTTGGAGGAGATTCGCAATTACTAGGTTTTTTGACAGGTGCACTGGGGGCTGGAGCTTTGACCGGAGCAATTTATTTGGCATCTCGGAAAAGCGTGGCTACACTTCCAAAGTTGATATTTGGATCGGCCATAATTTTTGCTTTGGGGTTAATGAGCATGTCACTTTCCACAAATACTGCGCTTTCGCTCGTTCTTTTGTATATTACTGGTTTTGGCATGATAGTCCTGTACGCCTCAACCAATACTCTATTGCAAACCATTGTGGATGATGGAAAGAGAGGGCGTATAATGTCACTTTATGGAATGTCGTTTTTGGGGGTTACACCCTTGGGCAGCTTGCTATTGGGTACAATCTCAGGTTCCATAGGTGTTCAAATTACCCTACTGTTATCGAGCATGGTTAGCCTTGGGGCAGTGGTATTATACTCCCGCAGGATTAAAGTAATAAATTTGGCTGTTAGTTCTTATTCTCAAAATTAATATCAGGCAACGTTTATATTACTTATTCCACCCCATTGCTCTGCCTACGGCATCGGCCCATTTGCTTTTTAATTCCGCACACTTTCGGTAATCCATAGTCGATTCAAACTTCCGGTCGAGTTGCCATTGTTGCCTTAGCTCATCAATGTTTTTCCAAAAACCCGTGGCCAAGCCCGCAAGGTATGCCGCTCCTAAGGCCGTAGTTTCTACCACTTGTGGCCGAATAACAGGTACATTTAATATATCAGCCTGAAACTGCATCAGCAGGTTATTGGCCGATGCACCGCCATCAACCCTAAGCTCGGTAATTCTCATTCCTGTATCCGATTCCATGGCGCCAATCACATCCATAGTTTGATAGGCAATTCCCTCGAGCGCAGCACGGGCAATGTGCGCGCGAGTGGTGCCACGGGTTATACCAACCATTAAGCCACGGGCATACTGATCCCAGTAGGGAGCACCCATCCCCGTAAAGCAAGGGACAAAATACACATCGCCATTATCGTCGGCCTGTGCGGCAAGAGTTTCAATTTCGGCCGATGAATTGATTATTCCCAATCCATCCCTTAGCCACTGTACCACTGCACCACCAATAAATATACTGCCCTCAAGGGCATAGGTAGTTTCGCCATGTATTTGCCAGGCAATGGTGGTTACCAAATTATTTTTTGATATAAAGGGCTTGCTGCCCGTGTTTTTTAGAATAAAGCAACCTGTTCCGTAGGTATTTTTCACCATTCCTTCATCTACGCACATTTGTCCAAATAGCGCTGCCTGCTGGTCGCCAGCAATGCCACCAATGGGTACTTTCGATGCGAAAAATGTGGTGTTGGTGTGGTCGTACACCTCGCTTGAGGAGGCAACACGCGGCATCATTTCGATGGGTATGTCGAGTAGGCTTAGTAGCTCGTTGTCCCACTCTAGTGTGATTATATTGTAGAGCATTGTCCGACTTGCGTTGGAAACATCGGTAACGTGTGAGCGTCCTTGAGTTAACTTCCAAACCAGCCATGAGTCAACTGTGCCAAAAGCCAGCTCACCTTTTTTTGCTCGTTGCCTTGCTCCATCAACATTGTCGAGTATCCACTTAATTTTTGTGCCGCTAAAGTAGGCGTCAATTACCAAACCGGTCTTCTGCCGAATAGTTTCGGAAAGTCCATCGGCTTTTAGCTTATCGCAAAGTTCAGAGGTGCGTCTATCCTGCCAAACAATGGCATTGTAAATGGGTTCTCCAGTTTGTTTGTCCCACACAATGGTGGTTTCGCGCTGGTTGGTTATTCCTATCCCCGCTAGATTTGTACCATTGATGCCTAACTTTGATATAGCCTCTGCAGCAACTGCCACCTGCGACGACCATATTTCTTTGGGATCGTGCTCAACCCATCCGGGCTTGGGGAATATTTGGTTAAACTCTTTTTGGGCAACCGAGCGGATATTTCCTTTGTTGTCGAACAGCAGTGCTCTTGAACTAGTTGTACCTTGATCGAGGGCAAGAATAAACTTTTCCATTGTATATAAAGTTGCAAGGGTTAGAATTTGAAAACTCGAATATATGAATTTATGGCGATTTAATGTAGAATATACTTTGATGCGATAGCCTCAAACTCCTTTACCTGCTCTTTCAGCCATTCGTCATCTTTGCCAAGTTCCTTTGCCATAATGGCGGCTACCTTGGGCGCAACTTTTAATGCTTCACGGGCATCGAGTAGCAGACATCGAACCCGACGCGAAAGAAAATCATCAACAGTTCGAGCCATTTCGAAACGAACAGCCCAAACCACTTGGGCCGCAAATATTGTAAGACGATCACTAATCAGAGTTTTAAATTCAGGTTCCTGATTCATAAGGTCAAGTATTTTGTCCTTATCGGTTCCGTAGAAGTAAAGTGGATCTTTAAAATTTACCGATTT
This sequence comes from Tenuifilaceae bacterium, assembly GCA_034003245.1. GTDB lineage: Bacteria > Bacteroidota > Bacteroidia > Bacteroidales > Tenuifilaceae > Perlabentimonas. The sequence continues at coordinate 56,504 of JAVEYY010000016.1, read as the reverse complement.
TGTGTATCCATGCAGCTTAAGGTGTCGAGTATCAGTTTTAGTTTTCCTCCAACCTTTTGTTTTCTCAACTTTGTCGACCATATCCTGAGCCATGCGTCGAAAAGTTGTCCATTTACCCCCAATCATAGTGAAAAGGTGCGAGGGTGTGACGGTGATTTTATGGCTACGTGAAATCTCCTTTGTCTTCGCTTCCCCATTCTTTGGCGCAGCCAATGGCCTTAGGCCCGCAAAAATGCATAGAACATCGGTTCGTTTAGGAGCCTTGGTTAAGTATTTGGCCATTGTTCTTAGTATAAAATCTATTTCATCCTCCAGCGCAACAGGCTCCAGTGCTGGGGAGTCAATGGGTGTATCGGTTGTTCCCACCACAACTTTGCCGTGCCAAGGAACGGCAAAAAGTACCCTTCCATCGTCGGTTTTGGGTATCATTAGGGCGTACTCGCTGGGTAAAAAAGATTTATCGAGAACTAGATGGATACCTTGACTTGGGCGAATGGTATTGCGTTTGCCCGGGCTATCCATTTGGAGAATATCATCAGCAAAAACGCCAGTTGCGTTCACAACAACCCTGCCGGCTAGATTGTACAATTTCCCCGTTTCAGTATCAAGGGCTTCAATGCCATTAACCAGTCCATCGCAATTTTTCAACAACTTAACAACCTCCATATAGTTGATTGCTACAGTCCCATACTCGATGGCCGTTTGCAGTGCATTTATGGCCAAACGGGAATCATCGAACTGGCCATCGTGGTAAATTACTCCAGCCGAGATCTTTTCGCGCTGAATTGTTGGTAGCTTTTCTATGGTTTTTCGTTTGGATATTCTTAATGACCGACCCAAGCTGTACTTTCCAGCAAGAATATCGTAAAAGGTAAGTCCAACGGTGTACATCAACTCGTCAAAAATTCCAAAGGTAGGAATCACAAACGATTGGTTTCTCACCAGATGGGGAGCGTTTTTGAGCAGCAATCCCCGTTCAACGCAAGCTTCGCGCACTAGTCCAATATCGCCCTGCGCCAGATAGCGAACGCCCCCATGTACTAGCTTTGTGCTTTTGCTTGATGTTGATTTCGTAAAGTCCGATTTCTCAACAAGAAGCGTTTTGTATCCTCTAGTTGAAGCCTCAAGGGCTATCCCAATACCTGTTGCACCTCCACCAATAACAATAAAATCGAAAGGTTTCTCATTCTTGGCTAACTTCTCAATGGCTGTTATTCTATTCATACTATTATAATTTTCGAAACATAATTGCATGCAAATATATTCATTAAATACATAAAACGAAAGTAAACGAAATAAAAAAGTTGTGAAATGTTTCTTTATTTGAAGATATAGATTCGTTTGCAATTTTTTTGTAGTTTTGAGGAATTAATCCAAAATCATGTCAAAGAGTATTGCCAAAAGGCATCAGCTGATCTTAAACTTGCTCAAAGAGCAAGGATTTGTGAATGTAAACGAGTTAAGCAATTTGCTTGATGTTTCGCTGGTTACAATTCGAAAGGATCTTAAAATCTTAGAGAGTAGAAACCTACTACATCGAACACATGGCAGTGCATCACTAATTGACCCATACACTACCGAGCGAAATATTCACGAAAAGGAGAAGATTGGTGTTGAGCAAAAGCTTTGCATTGCACGAGCTGCGGTGCAGTATATTGAGCCAAACGATAGTATTATCCTTGCTTCTGGTTCAACGATACTGGAATTAGCCCGACAGATAAATGGAATCAGTCCTCTTACGGTGGTAACCGCCTCGTTAAATGTTGCCCAAATTTTAAATATTCATGCTGGTACTGAGGTACACCAGCTGGGAGGAGGAATTCGTAAGAGCTCAAACTCGGCCGTAGGCCCTTTTGCCGAGAAGATGATGCAGGGATATAGCTGCAATAAGCTCTTTATTGGGGTTGATGGAATTGATCCCGATTATGGGCTAACAACCACTAATGCTCTGGAGGCATCATTAAATCAGGTGATGATAAATTCTGCTCAAAAAGTAGTTGTCCTTGCCGATTCTACAAAGTTTGGTCGCCGAGGATTTGGTCGAATTTGCGAAACATCACAGGTTGATATCATTATAACCGATGGTGCTGTTTCGGATTCGATGGTTCGAAGGGTAGAATCGCTTGGTGTAAAGGTTTTGGTTTGTTAGAATTGATTTGTACAGGTTGTGGATATTGCATTATAAGCAAATTTTAATTAGGTTTGGAAAAGCATAATTTCAAAATATAAATATATGAGTGTACTGGTTAACAAGGATTCCCGTGTTTTAGTGCAGGGATTTACAGGAGGTGAAGGAACTTTCCATGCCACGCAAATGTTGGAGTATGGAACCAATGTAGTTGGCGGTGTAACGCCTGGTAAGGGAGGCCAAAAGCATCTTAATTTACCTGTGTTCAACACTGTTGCCGATGGAGTAAAAGAGGCTAAGGCCAATGTTTCGGTGATATTTGTTCCACCAGCATTTGCTGCCGATGCCATTATGGAGGCTGCCGATGCAGGAATAAAGGTAATTGTTTGCATCACCGAGGGTATTCCCATAGCACAGATGGTTCAGGTTAAGCAGTATCTTTCAGAAAAGAAAGATGTTAGGTTAATTGGCCCCAACTGCCCGGGAATTATTACCCCCGATGAAGCCAAGGTTGGCATTATGCCTGGGTTTATTCATAAAAAGGGAAGCGTAGGGGTGGTGTCGCGTTCGGGTACATTGACATACGAGGCAGTTGATCAGCTAACCAAAGTAGGATTAGGCCAAACAACCTGTATTGGAATTGGTGGCGATCCCATTGTAGGAACTACTACGCTCGACGCCATAAAACTTTTTAATGATGATCCCGAAACTAAGGGAATTGTTATGATTGGCGAGATTGGTGGCAGCATGGAGGCCGAAGCGGCATACTGGATTAAGGAAAATTGCAAAAAGCCCGTTGTGGGATTTATTGCAGGGCAAACAGCTCCAAAGGGGAGAAGGATGGGGCATGCAGGTGCTATTATTGGTGGAGCCGACGATACGGCCGCAGCCAAAATGCGGATTATGCGCGAGTGTGGAATCCATGTTGTTGAGTCGCCCGCTACTATTGGCGCAACTATGCTTAAGGCCTTAAAATAATTATTTGTAAAACTAATTAAATGAGAAATCCATCCTCAGGAGTTTTTCTGACGATTATCGTTACGCTGGTTTTTACGGCTTTTATAGCGAATGATATAAAAGCGCAGCGCGATGTGATCAATTTCGAGAGAATTTCGGTGGAGAATGGATTGTCGCAGAATACGGTTTATACAATTCTTCGCGATCACAAAGGGTTTATGTGGTTTGGAACCGAGGATGGCTTAAATCGGTTCGATGGGTACGGGTTTAAGGTTTTTGCTAACGTAGTTGGCGATAAATCGAGCTTGAGCAACAACCGGGTGATTGCGATGATTGAGGACAGCAAGAATCGCTTGTGGGTTGGCACCATTGGCGGTGGTTTAAACCAGTTTATCTGGGAAGATGAAAGTTTTAGGGTGTACAAGCATGAACCAACCGATGAACTTAGCTTAAGCAATAACCGTGTAATGGCATTGGTGGAGGATCCTTCGGGAAAGATTTGGATTGGTACAGCCGATGGTGGAGTTAATCTTTTTGATCCGGAAACAGAGCAGTTCAAGCGATATCAAAATACCCCTGCAAAACCCGATGTTCTACCTAGCAATGTAATCCGCTCGTTATTTGTCGATTCAAATAAACGGCTTTGGGTTGGCACTGAAAATGGGGTTGCTATATTCGATCATCAAAAGGATGCATTTACGCCCTTTGAGGTTAAGCAGTCGAATGGGGCTCGACTTGATGTGGGAGTAGTCCGAAGGTTTTTTGAGGATAGTAATGGATGCATGTGGATTGCAACCGAACTTCACGGAGCAATTTGTTATAGCCCAAACAAAAATGTTCTCACATTTGTAGGCAGGGATACTTCCACTAAGAATTCGTTACCAAACAACACCGTTCACGATATATATCAGGACGACGAGGGGAATATGTGGTTTGCCACCTTTGGCGGATTATCAAAGTACGAACCCCAACGAAAACGTTTCGTTAATCATACAAGTAACTTATACGATTCAAAGAGTATTTCGAGCAATCTAACCCGCTGCTTGTACGAGGATCAGCTGGGAGTGTTTTGGGTGGGAACCCAAAACAATGGGCTTAGCAAATTCAACAGGAAGTGTAAAAAGTTTATAGTTTACCGGAATTTTCCCGGGAATATTTTCGATATTCCCTCAACCACCGTTAGGAGTATCTTTGAGGACAAAGATGGGATTGTTTGGATAGGAACCTATGGCGAGGGTATTTTAAACTTCGATATAAATAACGAGAACTTTACCTACTTCAAGGCAAAACCAAATACTCCGGGTGCTTTACCCAGTAACTTTGTTACATCCATAACACAGGATAAGAGGGGCAATATTTGGGTTGGCACAATTAGCGGAATAGCAAGGTACAACAGGCAAACAAGATCATTTGAATCACAGCTTAACTACTCTTTACCCGAAAAGCGAATACGCTATCTGCTGATTGATAGCCAGGATGTTCTTTGGGTTGCTACTTTAAACAGTGGACTTGTCAAATTAATACCCAATGGCAATACCTTCAAATCGTATAGATTTAATCCAAATGTTAAAACATCATTATCACAGGATAGGCTTACATCTCTATTTGAGGATAGTTTTGGTAATTTTTGGATAGCAACCAGCAACGAAGGGCTTAATCTTTTCGATAGAGAAAGGGGCCAAGTAATTAAGGTTTTTAGAAAAGATACCGAAGATTCAAAAACAATAGCATCGGATAGAGTTCTCAACTTTTATCAGGATAAGCAAAATAGATTGTGGCTTGGAACTGCCGAGGGAGTGAGCCTCTACAACTATACCGACAGTACTTTCACAAATTTTACCACTCGCCAAGGATTGCCCAACGATGTTATTTATGGTATAGTTGGCGATAGTAAGGATAGGCTTTGGCTAACTACCAACAATGGCATTTCGTGCATGGATAATAGCGATATTACGCAGCCAAAATTCAGAAATTACGATAAGCACGATGGTTTTCCAGTGAATGAATTCTCCGAAGGCGCATTTAGGATGCTGCGAAGCGGAAATATGCTGTTTGGGGGAATAAATAACTTTATCGTTTTTGACCCCAATCAGATTAAGGACAATCAAATTCCTCCAACTACCTTCATCACGGAGTGTCGAATTGAAGGGGGGGAGACGATACGAAACGATAAGGTCGATTTGGTGTTGAATGTTCTTGAAAAGGACACAATTAAGCTTAGCTACTCTCAAAACAATCTCACCTTTGCTATTACTGCTCTACATTTTGTTGCCCCCGAGAAAAACATTTTTATGTATAAACTCGAGGGTTTTGATAATGCTTGGATTAGAGCAACCGCAAATCAACGAATAGTTAAGTATACCAACCTTAAACCGGGTGAGTACACGTTTAAGGTAAAGGCTTCGAATTTGGACGGTTACTGGAACGAGGAGGGCGACTCGCTGTATATCATTATAAAATCCCCGTACTGGAATCGATGGTGGTTTTACGTTTTAATTTCGCTGGTATTTACCCTAATTGCTTATGGATTAATTAAGCTAAGGGAAGAGCAACTCATAAAATCGAAAATATTGCTCGAGAATATGGTGGCCGATCGGACCGTTGAGCTGTCGCGTCAAAGGGAAGAGTTGCTGTTACAGTCAGATCGATTGCAGCTGGCCAACGATGAGATTAAAGCCACCTCAGCTGTACTTGCCGCTCAAAATGAGCTGTTAACGGCAAAGAACGAAGAGATAACGCTGAAAAGCACCGAGCTTGAGGAACAGAAGAACTCTTTGGCCAATTTAGCCTGGGAGCTACAGGATAAGAATGAGGAGATTACCGCTCAGCGAAATGAGATAGAGCGCCAGAAGAAGGAGATAACCGATTCGATTCTTTATGCACAGCGTATTCAACATGCCGTACTGCCAACACAGGAACAGCTAAGCGAACTCTTTGATGAGTTTTTCATCTTTAATCGACCAAAGAGTATTGTAAGCGGTGACTTTTACTGGGCTACACGAATTGGAAAACATCGGGTAATTGCCGTAGTAGACTGTACTGGTCACGGAGTTCCTGGTGGATTTATGAGCATGTTAGGCGTGTTAATGCTCAACGAGGTAATCTCGTTAAGGGGAATTCTCGACCCCGCAAAAGCCCTTAATCAGCTGCGACAGGGTATTATTTCGGTGTTACACCAGAAAGGCGAATTCTCCGATGCAGCCGATGGCATGGATCTATCGCTCTGCATTATTGATGATGAGCTAAGAACCCTGACTTACGCTGGAGCTAACAGCTCCGTAATTGTTTTTGAGCCATCAAAACCCAATCAGGAGGGAGTTACAGTATTCCGATCGAACAGGATGCCTATTGCCTATCATCCTATGATGAAGTCGTTTACCAACGAGGTTTACAATTTAACCAACGAAACGGTACTATTCCTCTTTACCGATGGGGTTTTCGATCAGTTTGGCGGTAATAATAATAAGAAATTTCAGCAAACCCGATTTATCGATTTTGTAGTCGAGAACAAGGATTTACCGATTGAAACACAAGGAATAGTTCTTGAGCAGGTTTTCGACAAGTGGAAAGGCAAAGCCTATCAGGTTGACGATGTGCTGGTACTTGGGCTCAAGGTGTAAAGCCTTATGCTCAAGCCCATTTTTTGTCAAGACGGTTGTTCAAGGGTGATTAGGGTGCAATGCCATTTGTTGGTATTAAGATATAGTTTCAGCTTGAATGCCCTTTCAGGGCAAGCGGTTTACCGTTAACTGTTGGCAATAATTCTCCCTTTTGCTCTCCACCTTAGTGAAATGACTGATATATGATAGGGTTGCATAAGTTGCACACTAAACTCCAAGGCAATGCAACCGATGTGCAACCCTACGACAGCGAGTTACAACCTTACAATAGCGAGTTACAACTTTACAACAGTGAGTTGCAACTTTACAACAGGGAGTTGCAACTTTACAACAGGGAGTTGCAATTTTACAACAGCGAGTTACAACTTTACAACAGGGAGTTACAACTTTACAACAGCGAGTCACAACTTTACAAAAGCAAGTTACAACTTTACAATAGCGAGTTACAACCTTACAACAGCGAGTTACAACTTTACAACAGCGAGTTACAACTTTACAACAGCGGGTTTCAACTATACAACAGCGGGTTACAACTTTACAGCAGCGAGTTACAACTTTACAACAACGAGTTACAACTTTACAAAAGTAAGTTTCAACTTTACAACAATGAGTTGCAACTTTACAACAGTGAGTTATAACTTTACGACAGCGAGTTGCAACTTTACTCAATGTTCAATAATTACGCCACCTGACACAGTTTACTGAATAGACCCAAATTTTCTGAATGCTGAAAAGGAGAAGCCGGAGCAGCGATAGAATCTCAGGCTTACGGGAGATTTGCTAAATGCAGTTAAAACTTGTCCCGCTAATAGCGGGAGCCTGCACGAAGTATTACGAAAGCGATGCAATCGCCCTCCAACACCTCTGCCCGTTTGGCTTCGCCGAGCTCGCAAAGTACGCTCAGTTTACCACCCCACCGCACTACGCTTATGGCAAGTTGCTAGCGCGAGGTTCCTCTTGAATTCTACTGGGGTCTCTTACTTTTTTCATGATAAAAAACCTGCCAGTCCTAATACAGGCCCTTGCGGGCAGGCTGGGTAACAAAAAATCAAGGCTTACAGCGTTACATTCGGCAGGGGACAACAGGCAAAGCTGACTTGGGGATACGATTCGGACTGCCTCTCCTTTCTTTTGCTGCCACCAAAAGAAACCTGCCCGGCGGCCATTGCCATCTGGTTAGGATCGGTTTTCCGGCAAGCATAGGGACTTCATGGCTCTGTGGTTGCTTCTTCTGACTTTCTCCTTGGATGAGAAAGTCAGCAAAGAATCAAGGCTTACATCGTTCCACCCTGCGCTCTACGGCTGAGCCCCTGTGGCCTGCGGAGCGCAATCACTTCGATTCAGCATGGTGTTTTGGGCATGCAATAGGGTTCGTAGCTGGCAAGCGTTGCCGAATGGGTAGAGCGGCGCAGCACTCCTCTAGGGCCAGCCCTGCCAGTGGCTCAGCTCTTGAGCGCTATGGGTGGTACGCTGCATGCCGGCAGGAGGGAAGGCTTAGCCCTAATGTCTTTGTATCAGCTGGAAACGGATTGTTCAAAAAGGAAGATGGACGCAAACAATATTTGACTGTTAGTGGATGTGGCAGCGTTGGCATAGCAGGCCATATTCAACCCCTTACGGGGTTGAGGGGCTCGCGTACACTGCATACCCTTGGGCTACGCCCAGGGGTATTCGGATTTAAGCCCTTCGGGCTTAGGAGTGGTCTATGGCATTGCGAGAGGCAAAAGGGAGCTGAGCCATGGATGGAAACGGATAATGATTGATGCTTTACTATGCGGTAGCAGGGTGCTATCCTTTTACTTTTCGGTTCTACTGTTAATTTAATGGGTTGCACATTATCATTTAAAATGGTATGCTCCAATATAAGCAAATCTTTAGCAGTTCAGTATTATCGGTGCGCTGCACCTTTTTTACATCTTAAGGGTTTACTTTATAAATATCACCGGTGCTACGCACCTACTGGCGTTTAGTGATAGCGTTTTACATCGATATAAGGGCCTCCCAAATAATCTCCACAGGGTGCTGTGCTTCCCTTTGGGTTCCATCCATAATTTGATGCCTACAGCTGGTGCCGGGGGCAGAGATGGTTACCTGCTTGGGTGTTTTCCTTATCTCGGGAAATAGAACAAGTTCGCCAACCTTCATCGACAACTCATAATGCTCCTTTTCGTAGCCAAAAGCGCCCGCCATTCCACAGCATCCGCTGGGGATTTCGATAACGCTGTAGTTAGGGGGAAAAGAGAGCATGGCTTTGGTTTGAGCAGTTGACGCCACCGCTTTTTGCTGGCAATGGCCATGAAGCTTAATCTCCCTCTGAGCATTGGTGAACTGACTTTTGGTGATGCGACCGGCGTCCACCTCACGCATGAAAAATTCCTCGAACATTAGGCAACTCTTCGACAGCTCAATAGCTTTGGGTTTTAGGGAATCGTTAACCAAATCGGGATACTCGTCCCTAAAGCTCAGAATTGCTGAGGGTTCAATGCCAATAAGGGGTTCGTCGACTGAAATTATATCGGCTAATACTTCGATATTTCTTTGGGCAATTCGCTTTGCGGTGTTAAGTAACCCTTTTGATATATATGTGCGTCCGCTTTCGGAGATATTGGGGAGAACCACATTATACCCTAATTTGTGGAGCACTTCAATGGCCTTAATGCCAATGGAGGTATCGTTGTAGTTGGTAAACTCATCGGCAAAAAGGTACACCCTTTTACCCTGTAGTGGCTTGCCCATTTTTCGGTGCCAACGCTTAAGGGTTGTTCTGTAGATTAACGGGAGTTGCCGCTGGGGTGCAAAGCCCAAGGTTTTCGTCATTAATCCTTTGGTGACTGGGTTTGTGAGGAAAAAGTTAGTGACTCCAGGTATAACCTTTCCAATGGCGTAGATCCGAGTAATGTTTGCAATAAGCCAGCTACGCAGGGGCACTCGGTGCGATTTGTACCACTGGTGTAGGAATTCGGCCTTAAGCTTGGCCATATCGACACTGGAAGGGCACTCGTTTTTGCAACCCTTACACGATAGGCATAAATCCAGAATGTCGTAAATCTCCCGGTGGTTAAAAGGGTTATCCTTACTGCTATTGGTAATGAATTCGCGAAGGATATTTGCCCTGGCCCTGGTCGTGTTTGCCTCGTTGCGAGTGGCCATGTAGCTTGGGCACATGGTTCCCCCGGCGAGCTCGGTTTTTCGGCAATCGCCCGAGCCGTTGCACTTCTCAATTGCTCTAAGGATTCCACCAACCTGGGAGAAATCCATGGTGGTGGTAAAGCTGGGCTCGCTGCGACCGGGGACATAGCGTAAACTGGTGTTGTTGGGTGGGGTATCGACAATCTTGTTGGGGTTGAAAATTCCCTGAGGATCCCAGGCGGCTTTCACCTCTTTCATCAATTCGTACACTTTATCACCAACCAGCACTGGGATTAGCTCTCCCCTTAAACGGCCATCGCCGTGCTCGCCGCTCATGGAGCCGCGATATTTTTTCACCAGATGCGCGACCTCGAACGCTATGATTCGGAAGAGCTCAACATCGCCCTTATCCTTGAGATTTAGAACGGGTCGGAGGTGTAGCTCGCCGCTGCCAATATGCGCATGGTACACGCAGTTGAGGTTGTGATTGGCTATAATTTTGCCAAACTCATCCATATACGCGGGCATATCCTCCACATCGACAGCAGTGTCCTCGACCAGCGAAACGGGTTTAGCATCGCCCTCGGTGTTCGAGAGCACACCAAGTCCCGCCTTGCGAAGCGCCCACACCTTTCCAATATCGGAGCCCCAAATTACCGGGAAGTGGTAACCATAGCCTGCCTTGCGCATTTCAGCTTCCAGCTGATGGGCTAGAGCATCGATCTCCTCCTTCGAATCGCGGGCAAACTCAACGATTAGGATTGCGCCAGGATCGCCCTGAATGAAGAACCGGTTCTTGCGTTGCTCAATATTCCCCTTGGTGCACTCCAGAATCATGCTATCCATCATCTCCACCGCACCGGGATGATACTTTAGCGCAATCAGGTTGGCCTTGAACGCCTCCTCGCGCTGGGCCAGGTGTACGCAAACCAACGCCTTGTGCTTGGGAGGTAGAGGTACTAAGTTCAACTTTATTTCAGTGATAAAGCCCAGAGTTCCCTCTGAACCCGCTATAAGGTTGCAGAAATTAAATGGATTGGGGTAGCTGCCGAATGCATCGGATTGAGCCAGCAGATCGAGCGCATAGCCTGTATTCCGTCGCTTGATTGAGGGTTTGGGGAACTGATCGAGTATCTCAGCCCTATTGTGGTCGTTGGATAAAAACCTATCTACTTGACGGTAAATATCGCCCTCGCGGTTAGACAACTTCAGCTTTTCGTCAAACTCGGGTTTTGTTAACGAGCCAAACTCGTACTCATGGGCATCGTCGAGGATCATTTTTACGGAGAGGGTGTGGTCGCGAGTGCTGCCGTAGATAATTGAGTGCGATCCGCAGGAGTTGTTGCCAACCATACCACCCATCATGCATCGGTTGGAGGTGGAGGTTTCGGGGCCAAAGAAAAGCCCGTGGGGCTTTAGGTACAGGTTCAGCTCATCGAGGATTACGCCGGGTTGAACAATAACCCAGCTCTCAGAAGTATTGAGCTCAATAATTTTTCCCCAGCTTCGGGAGAAGTCCACCACAATACCTTTTCCCACCACCTGACCCGCCAAGGAAGTTCCTGCGGTTCGAGCCGTTAGGGGAATTCCAGTTTGCCTGGCAAAGGCAATAAGAGCCTTTAGGTCGGCTTTAGATTTGGGAATGGCAACCGCATCGGGAATCTCGCGGTAAGCCGAGGCATCGGTGGCGTACTGTAGTCGGGTTGAGATATCCCAATGTAACTCTCCATTCAGTAGTTTTCGGAGCCTTTCGAAATGATGATGCGGAACCATGTTCTTAGTTTTTCGGATTGAGAATGATGTGTAAAAGTATCGATTTTACGGTTAAGTTAAAGGGGAGAGGGGGATTTTTGTGGGTAGTGGAACTTTATTTCAAATAAACACAGAGACACAGAGACACAGAGATACATCTTGCCCCGCCAGAGGCGGGGGAGGCACAGACCTGCCTTCGGCAGGCAGGGGCACAGAGATCTAGTCAACCTACCTGCTCTTCCTGCTCTTCCTGGCGGTAGACCATAGCCGTATGGCTAAGATTGGGGACAACAGGCGAGGCTGACTTGGGGATACGATTCGGACTGCCTTTCCTTTCTTTTGCTGCCACCAAAAGAAACCTGCCCGCCGGCTATTGCCATCTGGTTAAGATCGGTTTTCCGGCAAGCATAGGGATTTCATGGCTCTTTGGTTGCTTCTTCTGACTTTCTCCTTAGATGAGAAAGTCAGCAAAGAATCAAGGCTTACATCGTTCCACCCTGCGCTCTACGGCTGAGCCCCTCTGGCCTGCGGAGCGCAATCACTTCGATTCAGCATGGTGCTTTGGGCATGCGATAGGGTTCGTAGCTGGCAAGCGTTGCCGAATGGGTAGAGCGGCGTAGCGCTCCTCTAGGGCCAACCCTGCCAGTGGCTCAGCTCTTGAGCGCTACGGGTGGTACGCTGCATGCCGGCTGGAGGGGAGGCTTACCCCTAAGGCCATTGTTGTATCTGGACGCGAATAATGATTGACGGTTTACGTACGGAGTGATGGCGTAGTGGATCTTGTTCAACCCCTTGCGGGGTTGAGGGGCTCGCGTACACTGCATACCCTTGGGCTACGCCCAGGGGTATTCGGATTTAAGCCCTTCGGGCTTAGGAGTGGTCTATGGCATTGCGAGAGGCAAAAGGGAGCTGAGCCATGGATGGAAACGGATAATGATTGATGCTTTACTATGCGGTAGCAGGGTGCTATCCTTTTACTTTTTTCTTGATAAAAAACCTGCCAGCCTTAAATAGAACCTTGCGGGCAGGCTGGGTAACAAAAAATCAAGGCTTACAGCGTACTACCCTGCGCTCTACGGCTGAGCCCCTGTGGCCTGCGGAGCGCAATCACTTCGATTCAGCATGGTGCTTTGGGCATGCGATAGGGTTCGTAGCTGGCAAGCGTTGCCAAATGGGTAGAGCGGCGCAGCGCTCCTCTAGGGCTTGCCCTGCCAGGTGCTCAGCGCTTGAGCGCTACGGGTGCACGCTGAAGGCCGAAGAGGCGAAGCCGGAGAAGCGATAGAATACCGGCATAACGGGGTTCACGCTGCATGCCGGCTGGAGGGGAGGCTTACCCCTAAGGCCTTTGTAGCAGCTGGACACGGATAATGATTGATGTTTAATATATGCGGTAGCTGGGTGCTATCCTTTTACTTTTTTTTTGATAAAAAACCTGCCAGCCCTAAAACAGGACCTTGGGGGCAGGCTGGGTAACAAAAATTCAAGGCTTACATCGTTACATTCAGCAGGGGACAACAGGCGAGGCTGACTTGGGGATACGATTCGGACTGCCTCTCCTTTCTTTTGCTGCCACCAAAAGAAACCTGCCCGTCGGCCATTGCCATCTGGTTAAGATCGGTTTTCCGGCAAGCATAGGGACTTCATGGCTCATTGGTTGCTTCTTCTGACTTTCTCCTTAGATGAGAAAGTCAGCAAAGAATCAAGGCTTACAGCGTTCCACCCTGCGCTCTACGGCTGAGCCCCTGTGGCCTGCGGAGCGCAATCACTTCGATTCAGCATGGTGTTTTGGGCATGCAATAGGGTTCGTAGCTGGCAAGCGTTGCCAAATGGGTAGAGCGGCGTAGCGCTCCTCTAGGGCCAGCCCTGCCAGTGGCTCAGCTCTTGAGCGCTACGGGTATTACGCTGCATGCCGGCTGAAAGAACTGCTTAGCCCTATGGTCTTTGAATTAACGGGTAAGCAAAGAATCCCTGCCCGTCTGCAGCGGTCAGGCGGGAAGGTAAAACCCTGCCTGCACTGCTGTTTCGGCAGGCAGGGATGCTGCCACACGCCCTGCCAAATCGTAAGCCCCATGGCGACGTAAGCGATTTGAACCGCTGGGTTGAGGTCTTGTTTCGGCGTATTCACGAGCGAGCGCAGCTTACTGATTCCTGTGTCCACCCTCCTTTATGGTTCAAATCGAACGCAAGCGCCCTCGCACATGGGGCTAATGATTTGGCATTCCCCCCACCGCCCCCGCCCGTTTTACCACCGCCCCCGCCCGTTTGGCTTCACCGAATTCGCAAAGTACGCACGGTTTACTAGCCCACCGCATTACGCTTATGGCAAGCTTCTGGTGCGTGGCCCCTCTAGAATTCTACTCGGGTCTTTTACTTTTACTTTTTTCTTGATAAAAAAGTAACAAAAAATCAAGGCTTACAGCGTGCTACCCTGCGCTCTACGGCTGAGCCCCTGTGGCCTGCGGAGCGCAATCGCTTCGAGTCAATCCAGCTATAACTGGCAGTACTACTAGTGGTAATTATCTACCGTTTCGAAAGGGGATTGCAGCGCAGCGCTCCTCTAGGGCTTGCCCTGCCAGGTGCTCAGCGCTTGAGCGCTACGGGTGCACGCTGAAGGCCGAAGAGGCGAAGCCGGAGCAGCGATAGAATCTCAGGCTTACGGGAGATTTGCTAAATGCATGTAAAACTTGTCCCGCTAAAGCGGGAGCCTGCAAGAAGTATTACGAAAGCGATGCAATCGCCCTCCAACACCTGTGCCCGTTTGGCTTCGCCGAGCTCGCAAAGTACGCTCGGGTTACCAGCCCACCGCATTACGCTTATGGCAAGCTTCTGGTGCGTGGCCCCTCTAGAATTCTACTGGGGTCTTTTACTTTACTTTTTTCTTGATAAAAAAGTAACAAAAAATCAAGGTTTACAGCGTGCTACCCTGCGCTCTACGGCTGAGCCCCTGTGGCCTGCGGAGCGCAATCGCTTCGAGTCAATCCAGCTATAGCTGGCAGTACTACTAGTGGTAATTATCTACCGTTTCGAAAGGGGATTGCAGCGCAGCGCTCCTCTAGGGCTTGCCCTGCCAGGTGCTCAGCGCTTGAGCGCTACGGGTGCACGCTGAAGGCCGAAGAGGCGAAGCCGGAGCAGCGATAGAATCTCAGGCTTACGGGAGATTTGCTAAATGCATGTAAAACTTGTCCCGCTAAAGCGGGAGCCTGCAAGAAGTATTACGAAAGCGATGCAATCGCCCTCCAACACCTCTGCCCGTTTGGCTTCACCGAATTCGCTAAGTACGCATGGTTTACCAGCCCACCGCATTACGCTTATGGCAAGCTTCTGGTGCGTGGCCCCTCTAGAATTCTACTGGGGTCTTTTACTTTACTTTTTTCTTGATAAAAAAGAAACAAAAAATCAAGGCTTACAGCGTGCTACCCTGCGCTCTACGGCTGAGCCCCTGTGGCCTGCGGAGCGCAATCACTTCGGTTTGTCATGGGGTTCTGAATATGTGATAGGGTGCGTAGCTGGCAAGCGTTGCCGAATGGGTAGAGCGGCGTAGCGCTCCTCTAGGGCCTGCCCTGCCAGTGGCTCAGCACTTGAGCGCTACGGGTGCACGCTGAAGGCCGAAGAGGCGAAGCCGGAGCAGCGATAGAATCTCAGGCTTACGGGAGAATTGCTAAATGCATGTAAAACTTGTCCCGCTAAAGCGGGAGCCTGCAAGAAGTATTACGAAAGCGATGCAATCGCCCTCAAACGCCCCCGCCCGTTTGGCTTCACCGAATTCGCAAAGTACGCACGGTTTACCAGCCCACCGTACTACGCTCATAGCAAACTTTTAGCTTTCTCAAGTCCATTCCACCTTGATTTTTTGCCTTGATATTGCTCTACCATCCCAAAATATTGTGATAAACCCGGATATACAGGGTACAAACTCAGTTAACTTGACGGTAATGGTTGGTAGATAGGCAGTAGGGAGGCCAGCAACCCGTTTAAATCAAGAAAAAATCCGAACCCCAATACCCATAAGCCTTACAGCTAAAACTCTGTTAAAAAGAGGGCTCAAAAACCGCATTTTTACTAAAATTACTCCTCGCACTACAATAGTTGCATTTATAAGTGTTATAGAAAAATATTATTTTTTCTATATTTTTTCATTGGCAAAAATTTGACAAGTATATAGCTGTTACTTAACTTTGGGTAAAATATTGGGGAAGTTTGTAGGTTTAATTTTTCATTACAGTAAATAGTTGAAGGTGCAAGTAAGATGGCATTATTTTTTGAGAAAAGGGCTATAAACTTTGATCGAATCCTAATGCCCTTAATCATTACTCGTTAAAGATTGTAAAGATTTACGTTTAATCAATATCAGACAAATTATCTTATCAATATGAATAGATTATCAATCTGCACAGTAAATTACTCATTTTTTTATCTTTTTAATGTTTGCCCTATCAGATTGTTAGGAAGAACAAAAATCCACAAGTTTTAATTAAACCAGAAAGGAGGCCCTCAAAACCAACTAAAACCGATTCCCCTAGAAGATGCTATGCATTTTTGGGGCACAAAATTAAAACTTAACAGTGCGTAAACTTCCATGCTTTACATCCCGATTGCATTAACTTAGTGAAAGTAGTAAAGGCAAAAAACTAAAAAACCTTTGCCATCCTTCCATAAGCTAAATGCCAATTTTATGTAAAACATTATGATCCAGGGATGCCAAACCTCAAACAATTGGCGGGTTTCCCACCCTAATGGAACAAATAAAACGCAGCAACCCTTAAAAAATCCCGTGGAAAGGTGGGTTGCCGCGTAGGTATATAACCAAAATAACAATACGAATTATGAAATTCAAGGTTTTACTAATTCTAATAATTTTTTCGGTTTTTATTTCATGTAAAAAAGATGAATTAGGAACTAATGCTTTTAATAACGAAATACTACTGAATACTAGTATTCCCTCTTTTAAAACACTTGAGGAATTTATTATTGCTGCTAATAAGACAAGTAAAATGACAAATGATGAAATCGTAAATTACGAAAATGCATTAGGGTATAATTCATTTGGTAGAATTTGTGATGAGTTTTACCACTCAATAAACCCTGATAATTTCAAAAGCAAAGGTGAAATTGAAGCCTTTGTATCAAACAACAACAAATTCTTAGTATTCGATACTGACTATACTGGCGACACATACTGTTTACCCCGAGAGTATGATAACAAAGCAAGATACTTGATTAATGAGGACAAAATGTATATTATTGGAGATTTTGCTTTTAAAAGGTTTGAAAAAGCGATAGTTTCAACTGAGGTTTTGAATATTTCCAGTTTATATAAATTGGAAACTGCTGGTGAGGCTCAAAGCAACCCAATTTTCAATGTCCAAAAAATTATTAAAGAAACATCAGGTTCAAAGAAAGAGCAATATGAGGATCATAATGATAAATGGGCAAATGGAGATTATTATAGAATAAAGTTGTTTATTCAAACAGAGTTGTTTCATTGGACTGTTCCTGGGAAAGTACAAACAGATAGGGAAACAGAATATAAAATTACTAATTTTAAAAGATCTTTAGGAATATGGTTTCAAAAAACACTTAGAACAGATTTTGAAATTGATCTAATTAGTACAGATGCTATCTCAAATATCGACCAAATTTTAACTGCACAGGGTTCTAGCGTTAATGAAGCTGTTTTAAGTGAAAGCATAAAATTTAAGCAATCCGATGTACTAACTTGGGTTTATGAACCATACTTCTATTACTACTATGCATATGCAAAAAACGCAGCTGGTTGCACAAAATCATTTGTAAAATACTAAAATATTATTCTCCCCTGTTAGTTCTTATAGTCTGACAGGGGGGGGTATATAAATTTAGAATTATTTAGAATTTATTTTACTTACGATTATCATTTTTAAAATATGAGAAGAATTTATTTAGTAATCACATTTAGCGTAATCTGTTTAACATTTAATAATTTGTATGCTACAGGTATTATTAATCGAAAAGTAAACATTTCATTGGGGGTTTATGAGGTCATAGACGAGAGACCAGGAACAGGTATTAACCCCGATGGTACCGAATATTCAATACCACTTCCTACTGCTGCTTTTTATATCAAAGCTTGCTATAAAGTTTTTAAAAATTTTGATGCAGGTGGTTATACTGCTTATTCTGTTATGAGTCATAAGGTTTCACAAGAAAGTGAAATGTATATGAGAAGTAAAACAATATTTTACGGATTAAGTTTTACATATGATATTTTACCCATCATAACAGGAAAAGACAACCTCCGTTTTAAACTAATGACCACATCGAATATCGGTTTGGTGTCGGCTAGATGGACTGAAGAGAAAAACAACGACTGGATTAAATTCTGGAATAAACCCTTTACAGAATTTGGGATTGGCTGTAATGCAAGTTTCTACTTCACTCGACGAATTGGTTTAACTCTCGGTTATTCAGCTGGTAGGTTTTACAACAATGGGAAATCGAGGTTGAATGCTGGGCTAGAGTTTAAATTTTGATTCTCAATATGAAAACAAAACACACCCTTCTAGTCTATCTATTTACATTATCCTTAGCGCTAATGGCGATATTAATGGGTTGTCGCACCAAAATCGATTGGTATCCACCCGAATTTGAGCAAAAGCCAGTTTTAAGCAGTGTGATTAAGGCTGGTAGTCCAATTACTATTAAGGTATCGTTGGCAGTAACGCTTAGCTCAGAGCCTACACCTGAGGTTAATAATGCCGATGTGGTAGTTTTCGTTGATAATGTTTTAACCGAAACACTGAAGTACATTGGTGATGGGCTTTACCAATCGGAGCAATTAGCACAGGAGGGTAGCGAATACCGCTGCGAGATAACCATTCCTGGTTACCCAACTGCAATGAGCATTACCCGTATCCCAACGCATATGAATATTATAAGTGTTGATCATTTAAATAAGGCATGGGTCGATGAGGAGGGCGTTGCTTTCCCCTCAATAAAACTTACATTCGCTAATAAACCCGAATCGGATGTTTACTACCAAGTTGTTATAAATCTATTCAGGTATGGAGATGATATATCGACAGCATGGCTTAAAAGTATAGTTGACCCTATCCTGCTAAACGAGGGGCTGCCAATCGCAGTGTTTAGCAACAAGTTTATTAGTGAGAACGCCTACACAATGACCATTAACTATTCGACGGGTAGCGCAATGAACTCTAATGGAACGGGTTGGGTTGCTGAGCTATACCCTCTTCAGGTTGAACTCCGAACCATTTGCCCGAACTACTACAAGTTTATAAAGCAGCAGTACTTGTACGAATTGGCAAACAGCGAACCATTCCTTTCGGTGGGTGTTACGGGTAACTATAAGCTGCATAGCAATGTGCAGAATGGCTACGGAATTGTAGTTGGATACTCGTCGGTTAAGTCTGAAATAATTGACCCTAACAACTAAGATTTGTGAAAATACTGAATTTATTTGCCTCTGTAGCATTGCTCCTCGTCATCAACTTAAATTTAAATGCGCAGCTTCGAATTTCAGGATTTGTAAGGGATAGCCTAAGCCGCGAGGTGCTTGTGGGAGCTCATGTTATCGACAGCAGCAGTATGAGGGTTGTACCTACCGACAATTCGGGACACTTTAGCATTACAGTAAAGACCAAAAGCAGGGTAACTGTTTCGTACGTTGGTTATAGGATACAGGTGTTAGACATAGGTGATGGTAACGAAAAATTCATTGAAGTATTGCTAAGACCAGAGAATAGGATTGGTGAAGTAGTTATAACCCACACCAAACGGCACACACATAGCATAGCATCACTAAGCAACCTCGAACTCCAACAGCTACCATCACTGGGAGCTAAACCCGATGTGATGAAGGCAATACAGCTACTCCCCGGTATACAATCGCAGAACGAGGGCACAAGTACAATTCTTGTACGCGGGGGAAACCCAGGTGAAAATCTTTACCTTTTCGACAATGTGGCACTTATCTACGTTAACCATTTAGGTGGTTTTACCTCTGTTTTTAACCCCGATATTATTAACAATATCAACGTGTATAAGGGCGGTTTTCCATCCTGCTACGGCGGCAAATTATCATCGATAATGGATATTGCGCAACGCGAGGGGAATGCGTCTCGAATAAAAGGAAATTATAGCATTGGGGTAACCGATGCCTCTTTTGTACTTGAGGGGCCAACATCAATAGAAAACTCAACTTTCATTGTTACAGGTCGTAAAACGCTTATCGATCCAGTTATTGCAATGGCCAGCATACTCTCAGGAGGAGGGGATTACGTATTATCCTACGGTTTTCATGATATCAACGGGAAATTTACCTGGCGGCCAGATACAAAAAATACCTTAAGTTTTAATCTCTATCAGGGCGACGACTACCTGAACTACTGGTACTTGAATTGGAACGAATCGGGTTTGGAGAGAGCTCGGCTTTCCAATTTGTGGGGCAACTGGATGTTGTCGGCAAGGTGGAGCAGGGTACATAGCCCTTTCGTTTATTCAACACAAAGCTTATCATTTGTACGATATCGACTAAAAAATATGCAGGGTTATAGCAACAACGATCCCGATAATAGGTTTGAGTTTAAAAGGGATTTCCGTTCTCTGGTAAACGATGTATCGTACAAATGGGACTTTAAAGCTGAACTATTCCAAAATCTAAGCGTTGATTTTGGGTTACAGTCTTCGTTCCTAAGATTCAGTCCGAATAAGATATTCATATCTAACAACACTAATTTAAAAAGTCACCCAGCAATTAATGCTCTGGAAAGCACTGCTTACGCTGAGGGAAAATGGGAAATCCCAAGATGGCTTCAACTCCGCTTGGGGGCGAGGGCAGTGAGCTTTTTTTCTGAGAATTACAGTGGATTTAGCCTTGAGCCTAGGGCAACGCTCGATATTCTAATTGGTTCAAGCAACAGCCTAAACGTAAGTTATATGCAAACTAGCCAATTCGCACACTTGCTTTACACTCAGGGCGAAATTATGAGCAATGAGGTTTGGATTCCTGCGGGAAAAGACATTAAGCCCGCCAGAACCGAACAGGTTTCGGGAGGCTGGAGGGGAAGTTTTATAAAGGGTATGTGGGATATTGAGGCAACTGCATATCATAAATCTTTACAAGATATTGCTACCTACCGTGAGGGCTACACATCGCTAATGGGCGATGGCAACTGGCGTTCGAAGGTTGAAACTGGTGGAGAAGGCATAGCTTATGGTGTAGAGTTTCTTGTTAGAAAAACACGGGGTAGTTGGACTGGCTTTGTGGGTTACACTTGGAGCAGAGCCACTCGAAAGTTCCCGAACATTAACGATGGCAGGGAGTACACCTTCGATTACGACCGTCCGAATAATCTATCGCTTAACCTTAACCGTAAGCTGGGCTCAAAACTTACTCTTAGCGCAACATGGGTGCTTCAGTCGGGGCTACCATTCACGCCTGTATTGGGGCGATATTTCATTCCCAGCTTAACTGGCGAGTCGGATGAGACATACTTTTACGAGGCTTTTATTTATGGTGAAAAGAACAGTTACAGGATGGGAAATTACCACCGTCTCGATTTAGCATTGCACTACACTACTCAAACCCGACACGGGAATAAAGCACAATGGACTTTTGCTATTTATAACGCTTACAACAAGCGTAACCCTTACACATACCTGTTTACACATGACACCTCGAAAGAGAATTTACTAATTCCTGGTTTTGGTCTACAAAATGCCGAACCCTACTCGCTTTACCAATTTAGCTTTTTCCCAATCCTGCCATCATTATCGTACAAGGTATATTTTGATGATCTGCGAAAAAGCAAGAATTCAGACCTGGTTAGAAAGAATAAGAGTTGGATTCAGTTTGAGAATACTACTATTTAGGGATTTAATCATATGTAATGTTTATCAAGAGGCAAAATATCATATATTTTTATCTTTGTTATAGTGACCTTTAGGTGTTTCTAGCGAATTTGTATAAAGATGTAACTCCAAGTACTATTAAGCAACACAAATTGTTGAACAAAGATACTTCAACAACAGTTAGATGGTTTACTTTCAGGTAAATAAACGTTTGATAACTTTGATATTCGGCTAAATTCAAGGGTATAAACTTCACACGAATGATTAGTCATAATTAAACCCATGGCGTAAAATGGGCTGCTGAGATCTATTGCAGTCCTACGAGGTGCTTTAGGCTAGCAATCTATACCCTATAGCTATACAACCCTACCGGCCAATCAGGCAAACTCAACATGGATTTGAATAGGGAAGTTAACGACTTTAGATACATTAAAACTGTACCTAACTTGTCGGCTATGGCCGTATGGCGGGGGAGGTATGGAGACAACACTTAGGGCGCTAGCATGGGAATGGCGTACATGTTGAAATATTTTGGGTAATTGGTTGATATGTGGGAGACTTTTACTAAATTCGATAAAGAGCATAAATACTGGGATATGGCAGCGATTGGGCGTTTTATCGATGGTTTTACATTATTTTTTTATTTGATTCTGATGTTGATTGCTGTTGGAGGTGATGTTTTTGCCCAGCAGCAGGAGATGGTATCGGTTACCATTTCGTCAAATATCGATGCAATTATTTATGTAGATGGTACAATAAAAGGTACTACAACATGGACAGGCAACGTTTCCGTAGGGAAGCATAAAATAAGGGTTGAGAAGGAGAATTTCTTCTCGCGCGAGTACGAGATAGTTGTGGTTAAGGGAAGGGAGATGAATGTGGATTTGATGCTTACCCCCAAAACGGGAGCAATCGATATTGAAACGGACCCTTCGCAGGCAATGATCAGCATAAATGGGCGCTTATATGGTTTTTCGCCACGGGTAATAGCCGATTTGCCCTACGGCGAGTACGAAGTGGTTGTGGAGAAGCCCGAGTATTCTAGGGTTGTTAGGAGAGTCAAGATAAACGATGTTAAACCGGTGAAGCTTGAGCTCTCGCTTTATTCAGGTAGAGAGGTTACCTTAAATACAAATCCATCTGGAGCCGAGGTATACATAGAGCAGGAGTTAAAAGGGGTCACACCCCTCACAATTTGGCTGAGGTATGGAACCCATTTGATTCGGTTCGAGAAGAGCGGGATGAGCATAGCCGAAAAGTTGGTGGTTGCCCAATCGGGGAGGAAAAGTTACACCTTCGATCTGAGGTCGACAAACGATCCGTTTGAAAATCAGTTGGTGTTTGTTAAAGGGGGGACTTTCCGCATGGGCGATAATTTTGGCGATGGCAATAAGGAGGAAAAACCCGTTCATCAGGTTACCGTTAGCGATTTTTATATCAGCAAATATGAGGTGACACAGGCGCAGTGGACGCTGATAATGGGCAGTAATCCAAGCCATTTTGCAGGCTGCGACGATTGTCCTGTTGAAAGGGTTAACTGGTTAGAAGCACAGGATTATATAGCAAAGCTAAACGAGTTAACACAAAAGCAGTACAGATTACCCACTGAGGCCGAGTGGGAGTATGCCGCCAGAGGAGGGCAGGAGAGCAGGGGATTTCGTTACGCGGGCAGGAATAACATCAACTTTGTTGCCTGGTATTCTGGGAATAGCGGCAATCGTACACATCCTGTGGGAACGATGGAACCCAACGAGTTGGGGCTATACGATATGAGTGGAAATGTGTGGGAGTGGGTTTTTGACTGGTTCGATTTTTACACCGATTCACCAACACCTGTGGTAAATCCTAAGGGGCCAGATAATGGCGATTTCAGAATTGTGAGAGGAGGAAGTTGGTATGGGTACATTGGTGGAAGTAGGGTTGCCTGTAGAGGTAGTGATGACCCCAGCAACAAACGAAGCTATATTGGAGTAAGATTGGTTTTGTCGGTTGAAAAGGAGTAGGCAAAATGATGTTTTTAATCATTGTTCTAAAACACCACATCAGCCTAAACGCCTAGTATTTCCAACATTCTCAAAACGGGTTGGAATAAAAGCATTTAAGTTGTGATTTTTCTAACAATCGGACTTTCGGTTTAGGATGTTTTTTTGTAGTTTTGGGTGTTCAAATCGAGAAACTTAAGTATTTGTAAATCAAACAATAAAATTACTCCAATGATTGTTCTTGTACTAAACTGTGGCAGCTCGTCGATTAAGTATCAGGTTATCGACATGTGTGAAAAGGAAAAACTCCTAGCAAAAGGGATCGTTGAGCGAATTGGCCTCACCGATGGAATATTAACCCATAAACCCGAGGGCAAAGAGCGCTACGAGGTGATTAAGGATATTCCCGATCATACCGTAGGGATTAACCTTATCCTAAAGGCGTTAGTAGATAAAGGGCATGGAGTAATCAAGAGCCTTGATGACATTAAAGCTGTTGGGCATCGAGTTGCTCACGGAGGTGAGTTTTTTACTGAGAGCAGCCTTGTTGACGAGAGGGTAAAGATGGAGATTGAAAAGTGTATTGAGCTAGCTCCACTTCACAACCCCGCCAACCTAAAGGGTATAATCTCCATGGAGAACTTACTACCAGGTGTTCCCCAGGTAGCTGTTTTCGATACATCGTTCCACCAAAGTATGCCTAAGCATGCATACCTTTATGCTATACCATACGAGTACTACGAAAACCACAAAATTCGCAAGTACGGTTTCCATGGAACCAGCCATAAATTTGTAGCAAAAAAAGCTTGCAAAATTCTTGGTTTAGACTTCGAAAAGAGCCGAATAATAACTTGTCACCTTGGTAATGGAGCCTCGATTGCAGCCATTAAAAATGGTAAATCGGTTGATACCTCCATGGGCTTTACCCCAGTTGATGGTTTAATTATGGGAACTCGTTGTGGAGCTATCGATCCTGGCGTTTTGCTTTACATTGCCGAACGTGAAAACCTGAACTTTAAGGGTATTAGCGATCTTATTAACAAAAAGAGTGGGGTGGCTGGAATTTCTGGACTGTCGTCGGATATGCGGGACCTTGAGAATGCTGCAGCTGATGGACACGAGTTGGCCAAACTTGCCCTTGAGATGTATTTCTACAGGGTTAAGCAGTATGTTGGATCTTACGCAGCCTCAATGGAAGGTGTTGATCTGATAATATTTACAGGAGGTATTGGAGAGAACGACAGTGTGCTACGCGAGCATGTTTCAACATCAATGGCCTTTATGGGTGTTGATTTTGATACTGAGGCAAACCGTGGGGTTCGTGGTAAGGACAAACTTCTTACAAAGCCCGATTCCAAAGTAAAAGTTATGGCCATTACCACAAACGAGGAGTTGGTAATTGCTTCCGACACTGCTGCTATTATTGGAAAATTAAAGAAATAGTAAGCCAAATATTATAAGTATACATAACAATAATAATCATACCATGACTATAACAAAACTTGACCAGCTTTTTGAAGTGCTCAGGAGCAAACCCAAAAAGCGTTTAGTGGCAGCCTATGCCAACGACGACCACACCATCGAAGCCGTAAGCATGGCAGTTGATATGGGATTAGTTGAGGCAACCCTGGTTGGCGACGAGGCAACCATGAAAAGCGTGTGTGCCAAGCATAATATCGATCCTTCGAAATTTAAGCTAGTTCAGGAAAACGACGAGATGAAGGCCGCTTCGAAAGCCGTTGAGCTAATTAATAACGGTGAGGGCGATGTGCTTATGAAAGGTTTGGTTAGCACCGACAAGTACATGCGTGCTATTCTGAACAAGGAAAAAGGGTTGCTTCCTCCTAAAGCGGTTCTTAGCCACGTAACTGTTGTTCAGGTTCCCACATATCACAAGCTGATAATTGTAGGCGATGTGGCAATTATTCCTGCCCCAGACCTAAACCAAAAGGTTGCCATCACAAACTACCTTATTCAAACGGCTCATTCTTTAGGCATTGCCAAGCCTAAGGTGGCTTTGCTTGCAGCCACTGAACAGGTATCGGCTGCCATGCCTGCTTGTGTAGATGCTACCATCATCTCAAAGATGGGCGATCGTGGCCAGATTAAAGGGGCTATTATTGATGGCCCTTTGGCGCTGGATGTTGCTATTGATGCCGAGTCGGCACAGATTAAGAAGCTTACAGGCGAGGTTGCAGGTGATGCCGATTGTATTCTGTTCCCAAATATTGAGAGCGGAAACGTATTCTTTAAGGCGTGTACAAAGTTGGCTAAGGGCGAACTAGGCGCTATGGTTATGGGAGCAAAAGTTCCCTGCGTGCTAACATCGCGCGGCGACAGTGTTCAGTCGAAAATGTACTCAATTGCCCTTGCTGCTAACGCAGCTAAGTAGGCCGAAAATATTCTGTGATGGAAGAATTCAAGATACTAGCCATTAACCCAGGCTCAACATCAACTAAGGTAGCGGTTTACCGCAATGCCAAATCAGTATTTCTGAAAACCATTAGGCATAACTCCGAGGAGTTGATGCGTTACCCCAGGATTACTGACCAGTTCGAATTCCGCAAGGAGATTATACTTAAGGAGCTGCAGGAGGCTGAAATCGATATTAATAAGATTTCGGCTGTGGTAGGTCGTGGTGGGCTTATTAAACCCATCGAGTCGGGGGTTTACTTTGTGAACGACCGGATGAAGCAAGACCTCAGAGACTGTATTAGAGGTGAGCACGCCAGCAACCTGGGTGCTCTTATTGCCGATGATATTGCCCGTAGCCTTCCCAATGCCAAGGCATATATTGCCGATCCGGTTGTGGTAGATGAACTTCAGGATGTTGCTCGTATTTCGGGTCACCCAAAGTTTGAGCGCGTTTCAATTTTCCACGCTTTAAATCAGAAAGCCATTGCTCGTCAGTATGCCAAGAGCCTTGACAGGAAGTATGAGGAGCTTAACTTAATTGTAGCTCATCTGGGTGGTGGAATATCGGTAGGAGCGCATCTGAAAGGAAGAGTTGTAGATGTGAACAATGCGCTTGATGGCGAGGGTCCATTTTCGCCCGAACGTGCGGGTACTGTTCCAGCAGGTCAACTGGCAAAGCTTTGCTTTAGCGGTGAGGTTACCTGCGATGAGGTTAAAAAGATGCTAACTGGACAGGGAGGTCTTGTTGCTCATCTTGGCACTAATGATGCCTATGAGATTGAGATGAAAGCCAAAGCTGGCGACAAGAAAGCAATTCTAATTCAGGATGCCATGTCGTATAATATTGCTAAGCAAATTGGACAAATGGCAACTGTGCTTAAAGGCGAGGTAGATGGTATAATTCTCACAGGAGGTATTGCTCATAACCCATACCTGGTGGAGTACGTCAAGGAAATGGTAGGATTTATTGGGCATGTAGTTGTATATCCTGGTGAGGATGAGATGCAGGCCCTGGCCATGAATGCCCTAATGGCTCTTCGTGGCGATGTTTTGCCCCGCGACTATAAGTAAATCGAATACATTAGACTATAGAATAAGAAAATGCCCGAGCTTTCGGGCATTTTTTGTAATTTTAGGGTATTATAAACCCTAATAATTCGATGTATGAAAACCTTAAGACTTTTACCCCTTTTGCTTTGCCTCGCAATTGCGTTGATAAGTTGCGATACTCCATCTATAGGCGATACAACTCAGAATCTCGAAGGTAAACTACCCGCTCCAGTTTTAAAGGGTAAGGTATCGCTTAACCAAACCTTGAACCTCCGCCAGTCTGTTCGCCAGTTTCAGGATGTTCCTTTATCCATAGAGCAACTTTCGCAGATACTGTGGGCTGCTCAGGGAATTACCCATAGTTGGGGTGAACGTACTTTTAGAACAGCTCCATCTGCAGGGGCAACTTACCCATTCGAGCTGCAAGTTTTTACCGCAAGCGGAGGATATAAGTATAATATTGGGGATCACAGCTTAACTAAAACCTTTGACAAGGATATTAGAAAAGAGCTCTCTGCTGCATCGCTTGGTCAAACTGCGGTAAGCGATGCACCAGCAGTTTTTGTTCTTACATATTTTCTCGAAAGAATAGCCCAACGTTACGGCGATCGCGCTTATCGTTACGTATGTATTGAGGCTGGCCACATTGCTCAGAACATACATTTAATGGCTGTTTCGCTGGGTTTAGGCTCTGTTCCTGTTGGCGCATTTGTTGATTCGGAAATTTCAGGAGTTTTAAATTGTGTGGAAGGAGAGGAGCCATTATATATTATTCCGGTAGGGTTTGCGTTAGAAAGCGAATAGAAAATCAAAATTTATCAAATTTAATGACAGGAAAACTATATCTAATACCCACAACACTGGGCGGGGAGGACATAAACCAGGTTATCCCCGCCTATGTGGTTGAAATAACCCGAAGTATTAAGCATTTTATTGTGGAGGATATTCGCACTGCAAGGCGATATCTTTCGCGATTGGGAATGCCAGTGCCAATTGATGTGCTTGTTTTTCAGGAGTTAAATGAACATACACCAAAAGACGATATAAGTGGATTGCTAAAGCCTTTGCTCAATGGAGAGCCAGTTGGATTGCTCTCAGAGGCTGGGGTGCCGGCTGTAGCCGATCCAGGCGCATCGTTGGTGTCGATAGCTCATGTTAAGGGAATACGAGTGGTTCCTTTAACGGGCCCTAGCTCAATAATCCTCTCGGTTATGGGAAGTGGGCTGAATGGACAGAACTTTGCATTTGTGGGTTACTTGCCAATTCAACCAAACGAAAGGCAAAAAAGAATAAAGCAGCTTGAGCAACGTTCACGCGATGAGCGACAAACACAATTTTTTATTGAAACTCCGTATAGGAATAATAAATTAATGGAAGCCCTTATTCAAACCCTTCAACCCGAAACGCACTTGCACATCTCGACAGATTTAACCCTTTCAACTGAATTTGTTGTAACAAAACGGGTAAAAGAGTGGAAAGCAAAAATGCCCGACCTGCATAAGCGGCCGAGCATTTTTGGTATACAATCGTACTAATAATTTACTTGCTCGAAGACGCTGTTTTGGTAAGCACTTTTAAATCGAAAACAAGTGGTGTGTAGGGTTGGATTGTACTTCCGCTACCATTCTCACCATAAGCAGAGCCACTCATTATAAGTACTTTTGAAGTGGAGTTAGTCTTTAATCGCTTTAGAGCGATGGAAAATCCTGCTATATAACCCGTGCCACCAACAGTTACTTTTAGTGCCTCGTAGGTTTTGGATGAACTGAAAGTGCCATTTGCTTCAGCAACCTCCTTCATGTTGGTATCAAACAGCCAGTTGTCAAGAAATCGGCCTGCATAGTAAAGAGTAACCACATCTTTATCAATGATCTCCAGATGATGATCCACCTCCTCGTCATCGTCGCCCTCTTCACCTTCCTCGGTATCGTCTTCAACCTCATCAAGAGCTTCCTCAAGGATGTAAACCCCTTCGCCGTCGCCGTTCATAAAGGCAATCACTTCACTGGGGTTTAGGTCGGGGTAGTTTGCTGCAAGATACTCTGTAATAACCTCAGCTTCGTAGGCATCGGGATCGGTAATAATCCGTTGAAAATCGATGTCGAAAATTACTGAAGAGTAGGAGGGTAAGTTGTTGTAAACTGAAGCACCGTATGCAAGGCTCGATGGCATAATAAACCGTGCTTTTGTACCTGCTTTTATCATCGAAAAACCCTCGTCGAGCCCCTTTAGCATTCTAGATGTTGTGCTCTTGTACATGGCAAATTTTGGAACATAATGAGTTGCCGATGAGTAAACATCGTGAAGTTGTGCAATGCTTTTACTGCTCGTTTCAAAAGCATCGTTATCGAGGCTATACCCTGTAAAATTGAAAAGCAAATAATCGCCTTGCTTTGGAGTTTCACCTGTTCCCTCCTCAATAATATCCCAGTACAAACCAGAACTTGTTAAGTTGTAATTGGGGTAGTTAACTCTCATGTAGGCTTGCAGGCGGATAAGCTCATCGGCGGCTTGTTCGTCAATCTCTTCTTCGCAAGCGCTAAAGGCAAATATGCTAAAAACGGCTAAAGACAAAAAAATAATCTTTCTAATCATAATTACTTTGGTTGTTATTTAATGCTATCTAAACGTAATTCTACAAATAACGGGGTGTAAGGACTAACCGTGTTATTACCTTTAATTCTATAACCAAGGGGCGAAGGCACAATAAGTTGCATAGTTTCGCCATTGTTTAATCTTCTGTAGCCCAGCTGAAGGCCTTCAATCAAGTTGTCGTTGACAACAACTTCTTGGTTTTCTCCTATTGTTTCCTCTATTAGTCTAAGATCAAGGGTAGAAACCCTGTGCCAAGCATAAATAGTGTCACCTATTATGGGTTTGGCCGATTCTTGTGCTATATGAGTATACTTACTCCAAAGACCCGTAGTGTCGGCAGTAAAACCACCTATCCCGGCTACAAAGTTATTGATATTATCCTGCTCTTGAAGGATTTTTTCGTTTTTAACGTAAATTAGGTAAATATCGAAGATAAGGGGTGTCCACGGTTTTACCACACCCATTGCGTTCCCTCCAAATCCGAGTGTTGATGGGAACAAAACAGAGGTAATTTGCCCCTGCCGGCAATGAAGTAAACCTCGAGAAATCCCCGGAAGCAATTTATCCTCGCCAACCTTGGTAGAAATTGGGTTGAAGTTTCGGGTTTCAATGTCCAAATTGTTCTCTTGCGCTATGCTTATAACGTTAGTGTCGAACAGAATACCTGTCAGGGTATAGCCCACATACCAAAATGCGACCGAGTCGCCAGGTGCAACCTCGTAACCATAACCCTTATGATTAACGTAGCTGAATACACCATCATCCTTTTTGAATTTTAACTTATTTGTGGTAAGGTATCTTTCAATGGCTAGCTCATTAGCGCCTTTCTGCTCGTCCTCCAAGGAACTTTCGCATCCGCTAAAAGTAAATGTAGCAAGGAGGCTAATAATTAATAGGGATAAAAACCTCATTGAAGCAATGGCTTAACATCAACAATTTCAACCTCAAATACTACTGGAGTAAAGGCAGGAACGATTCCGGTGGAGCTGCCACCCTGACCAAATGCTATATAAGAAGGTATAATAAAAAGCGATTTTTCGCCGGGATACATCATGCCAATGGCCTCCTCGAGGCCAGGGATTACCTGCCATTTTTGACCATACACAAACTGGAAAGGCTCGTTGCGCTTGCGGGTTGAATCGAAATACTTGCCGTTGAAAAACCGTCCCTCGTAGTGTACCGTAATGGTATCGCCCTCCTGTATTTGCGAGCCGAAACCTTTTGTAATGGGTACATAGTGAAGTCCCGATGGGGTATTATCGAAGTTAAGGTTTTGCTCCTCGACATACTGTTTTAGCACAATTTTTTCGTAATCGCCAAAGTCTTCAATCCAATGGAGAAAAACCTCCTTTTCCTGTAAGTATTGCTTTTCGGTGAGTATGTCGAGCATAAGGATATCGACCCTAAGGTAACTTTCGGGTTGGATGAATCGAGGTGTAGTGGTTTCTATAGTTTTAGTGAAAAAATCGTTGGCTGAGATGTAAAAAGTTGCGCTATCGCCTTTGGCAAGCATGGTGAAACACTCGTCGATAGATCCAGGAAATTGTGGCTCGGTTAATTGAAATGTTCTTACACCGTGAAAAAAAACAGAATCGGATGTGGTTCTATAGGCTACAAGCATAGTTACATAATCGGTAGGCTTTGCCTTAGCATCCCCGTCGCCAAGTGAAATAAGCTTGTAGTGTATGTTGGTTCGGGTAACCGAGAAACCCGGAAATACAGGCGAGTTGTTGATGCAGCTTAAAAGTAGTGCTATAAATGTAAATACCAATATTTTCGGATACTTCATGGAAGCCTCATTATGCGTTACACTAAAATTCACGTGTAAAGGTAAAAAAAATCGGTTAACTTGCAATTACCAGGAGTAGTTCAACATCAAAAACAAGAATTGCCATGGGGGGAATTTTGTCGTTATCGCCAAGAAGACCATGACCTAAATGCGGAGGCAGAATGAATTTGCCTTTCTGTCCTTGCGCCATCATTAGAATCGCCATTTCGAGCCCAGCCTCAACACCACCTTTCCCCACCAAAAATTCCTTCGGATTCTCTTCGGTCGATTGGTAGCAAAGGGTTCCATCCATCAAGGTTATTTTGTGGCTGATAAAAACAATATCGCCATCTTTTACCTTTGGGCCAGATGATTTGCCCCAAACCAGGTAGAATAGTCCTGATTTATTCTCCTCCATTCCTTCGAGTTTATGCCGCTCGATATAAGCTTTTATTCGCTCACGATCCTTGTCGACCAAAGCTTTGTTAACGATTTCAAGTTTCTTTTTTGCCTCCGAAACTGGTGTGTTTGGAGAATCATTCACTCTGTTCTTGCAACTTGCAAAGGAGATGATTATGATCGATATGAATAATAAGCGTTTTATCATGGGTTAAGCATATCTTTATAGGTGTTGAGCACCTCTATAAACTTGTTTTCAGTCTCAGTTATTGTGGCAAATGATTTTCCCCCAGCTGCATTTTGGTGCCCACCTCCATTAAAAAATTCCTCACAAATCTTATTCACCGGAAAATTGCCACTCGAGCGAAGCGAAACTTTCACAAAATCAGTATTTTCGACTAAAAGGGCAGAAAAGATTATGCCCTTAATGGACAGCGGGAGGTTCACCAGTCCTTCGGTGTCGCCAATTCGGTAGTTAAACCGTTTTAGCTCATCGCGGGTTAGGGATATGTATGCCGCTTTAAACTCATGAAAAACCCTCATTTTAGTGGCCAGTGAGTGCCCCATAAGCCTCATTCTGTCCTCTGAGAAGTTGTTGTACACCTTTTGCTGCACCTCTTCAACTTTAACGCCCAGGCTTACCAATCGAGCAACAATTTCGAATGTGCGCGGGCTTGAACAGGCATAGCTGAAAGATCCGGTATCGGTCATTATACCAGCAAATAGGTTGATGGCGCAATGGGTGTTGATGAATGACTGTGCGCCAATGGCGTGGGCAAACTCGTACACAAGTTCGGCCGTTGAGCTTGCCGCTGTTTGGGAAAAGTAGTAGTTGAAACCCTTTTCGGGATTGGGATGATGGTCGATCAGCACTTTCACTGCCTGCGATTCGGCGAAGTGTTTTTCCATCTTCTCGAGCCTTGCTGAACCATTGTAGTCGAGGGCAAAAAGTACTTGAGCATTCTTAATGTGCTCCTTTGCCTCATTGGGGTTTTTGGAATATCTCAGAATTTGCGCGGCACCGGGCAGCCAGTTCAGGAATTCAGGGATATCGTTGGGTATTATCATTGTTGATGGAACTCCCATACCGCGAAGGATATGGTATAGGCCAAGGATCGATCCTATGGCGTCGCCATCGGGGTTGTGGTGCGAGGTAATTACAATATTCTGGTTTTGATGGAGAAAGGCTTTTATTTCCTCAGCTTGGAGAGGTGAAATTATTGACATTATTCAGCAGATTTTAAAAAGATCAAAGTTAATACAAAAAAATTACGTCGACCAGAAAAAAAATCCTAATTTCGGGCTGAAAACTCTATGTGATATGGAAACCAATCGCACATTTGCCCTGATAAAGCCGGGAGCAGTTAAGAATAACCATTATGGTGAAATAATTCACCTAATTACCCGGGATGGTTTTGTAATAAAGGCCATGAAAATGGTTCAGCTTAGCCGCTCTGATGCCCAACGGTTTTACGCCGTGCATAGGGGAAAGGAGTTTTTCGATAGGCTAACCGAATTTATCAGCTCTGGACCAGTTGTTGCCCTTGTGCTTGAGAAGGAAAATGCCATTGAAAATTTCCGAAAGCTAATTGGTTCCACCGATCCGGCCAAGGCTGAGGCGGGGACCATTCGGAAACTATTTGGGGAAACGGTGACAAAGAATGCAGTTCATGGCTCCGATTCTCCGGAGAATGCTCTAATTGAATGGTCGTTTTTCTTTGCACACAAGGAGATACTCGACTAGTGATATCTTCACTTAAGAACAACCTCCTTAACCACTTCGGCTCCCAGATGCTTGTTAAGCGCATTCTTAATTTTGGTTCGATGCATCATGAGCTCGTTGCGTAGCACCGACGACTTTAGGTGAACAAACAATTTATCGCCCTTCATGTAAACAGTTTGGGTTAGCGCCTGAATGTTTTTGCCCATAACTATAGGCCATGCATTGGCTGCTTCGCTGGCTTGCAGCTTATCGCTATGCTTGTAGTTTTTCAGAAATACCTTAATGGCATCGCCCAGGGTAATAACTTTGTTCATAATTTTAAGGTATTATTTTGAACCTACCAGGGTTACTTCAGTATCCGAAACGTTAAATAGGGAATATCCGCTATCTATCTTATCGAGAATTTCGTCGAGTCGAGATTTGTTGGTGTCGGTAATAAATATTTGCCCAAAGTAATGGTCGGATACCAGTCGGATAAACTGCTCAACACGATTCATATCCAGCTTATCGAAGATATCATCCAGCAGAAGTATTGGTTTTATCCCCGAAAGCTGCTCGATAAAGTTGAACTGTGCCAGCTTAAGGGCTATAAGATAAGTTTTTTGTTGTCCTTGAGAACCTTCCTTTTT
The DNA here is from genome assembly GCA_034003245.1 of Tenuifilaceae bacterium. Taxonomy (GTDB): domain Bacteria; phylum Bacteroidota; class Bacteroidia; order Bacteroidales; family Tenuifilaceae; genus Perlabentimonas. The sequence goes on along the minus strand of JAVEYY010000016.1, from coordinate 22,508 downwards.
AATGGGATGCCCGTTGAGCGTGAGCATCAAATCGTCTTTATGGATTCCACGCGAGGTGTACTGGAGAATTCGATCTTTCTCGAGCGATTCGGCTAGATGCTCCTTTAAGCTCTTTTCCTGCAAATGCGACTGGTATACCAGCTCAACCACCTCACTGCCATTGGATACTTTTTGGTAGTAATCCTGGAAGATTGGCGTTAATTTCTTAGTGAAATCCAAACGTTGCTCATAGATCTTGGTGGCAAACCCATCGAGTTGGTCATCAATCACATCGAGTAAATCGATCAACGTTTTTAGGCTGTAACCTTTTTCCTTTAAAAGCCTGTTTCTGTTGGCCAGCAGCTTGTTATATTTAAGCGCGTTGTTCAGGTATAGCTGATTGTACTGCGATATGACGCTATTCATGTATTTGCGGCGCTCTTCACTGCCCTCAGTTATTAGGGCCGTGTCGGCAGGCGAAATAATAACGATGGGAAGAAAGCCTATGTGATCGGCCAACCGGTCGTACTCTTTGCCATTACGTTTAAATGATTTTCCTGCATCGCGCTTCACAGCGCAGTATATGTTCTCATCCTTATCCTGCCTGTAGTATGCACCCTGGATCATGAAAAATTCCTGCTCGTGCTTAATATTCTGGTAATCGATGGAGTTGAAGTTGCTCTTACACATCGAGAGGTAAAAGATGCTGTCGAGTAGGTTAGTTTTACCCACGCCATTATTGCCCACAAAGCAATTTATTTTGGGGTGAAGCGATAAGTCGAGTTGGTCGTACGATTTAAAATTCAGAAGATTAAGCTCCTTAAGATGCATTTGTGGTGCTATTTTGCTTTGTGCAGGCAAAGGTAAACAGAAAATCGCACAAGAAAATATTATCACAAATATTTCACCATAAGGGAAAAACCATTACTTTTGCGCTTGCCATTAAAAAATGATGATTTTATTATGTGGCTTATACCAAAATCGAAATCAGTAATCAATAATATAGTAATCTTCTTTTTAATCACTTAGATATGACAAAGAATAAGAAACAGGAGTCACATGATACAGGCGCCGAAGCCTTGGAGAACGCGTTAACCAAAACTGAGCAGTACATTGAAAATAACCAGAAGAGTCTTACTATAATAGTACTCGCAATAATTGTAATTGTTGGGACTTTCTTAGGCTATACCAGGCTTTACATTGCCCCAATGGAAAAGGAAGCCCAGTCGCAAGTATTTGCCGCAGAGCAGTACTTTGAGCGCGACTCATTTAGTTTAGCCCTTTACGGCGATGGCAATTACCTTGGATTCCTGGATATCATTGAAAGTTACGGCCCTTCAAAAGTGGGGAATTTATCGCAGTATTACGCGGGGATTTCATTCAGGCAACTGGGAGAGTACGAGTCTGCAATAGACCACCTTAAGCGTTTTAGCACTAGCGACAAGATTGTGAAATCTGTAGCTTGGGGAGCAATTGGTGATTGCTATGTAGAGCTTGGAAATCTAGCGGAGGGAGCAAAATTCTACGTGAAGGCAGCACAGGCTGGCAAAAACGATTTCACTAGCCCAATCTACCTGCTAAAGGCAGGTATAGTGTACGAAGAAATGGGAAAATCGTTGGATGCACTTAAGGTATACGAAACGATTAAGAACGATTACGCTAAATCAGCCGAAGCACGTGAAATTGAGAAATATATTGCACGGGTTAACCTAAAAAAATAAATTCATCAAATTTAATACTGAAAACCAACCCCGAAAGGTTGGTTTTCTTTATTTTTATGCAAACTTAAACTAATGCGATATGGCCACTTACCTGCAAAACCTTTCTAACTACGACTCAACAAAAGTACCCTCGGCAAAAAAGATGAAATTTGGCATTGTTGTAGCCGACTGGAATGCCGAAATTACCCACGAGTTGCTCAAAGGTGCCTACGAGACTCTAATTGCGCATGGCGCAAAGGAGGACAACCTTTTAGTAAAACATGTTCCCGGCAGCTTTGAGCTGGTTCTGGGCGCTCAATTTATGGCCGAATATGCCGATTTGGACGGGGTTATCTGTTTGGGTTGCGTAATTCAAGGCGAAACGCCGCACTTCAACTACGTTTGTCAGGGTGTAACTCATGGAATTGCCGAACTTAATATGAACTACAATATTCCATTCATTTTTGGAGTATTAACCACTAGTACTATAGAGCAGGCAAAGGATAGAGCAGGAGGAAAGCACGGGAATAAGGGTGTTGAGGCTGCTGTTACTGCAATTAAAATGGCTGCTTTACAGCGCGAAATGGAGGAACTAGAGGACAATTAGTCAACGCCCAAAACAATACTGCTCAAGAGAGAGGTTGTTATCAGTCTCTCTCTTTTGATGTAAGGTTTTCGAGCATATCGAGCAATCGCTTTAGTAGCCTGTAGTATAAGGCCAAATACAGTATGATTGACGACAACCAAATTACCACCACATTTACCCAAAGAGTGCTAAAGGGTTGACCAAAAATTCGCTTAACGGGTGCGTAAAAGTGAGCCCGAACAAGATTATTTGTAGGTTGAAGGTATATGGGGTCAATTTTTTGAATGAGCCTTCCATTGTATTCAATTATCCTTTCAACTTCAGATGAGTTTCTTACAAACTCGCTAAGAGTTTCATTAAAATGTTTCCGTTTAAGCTTAAGAAAGTCCTCGCGATCGCTACTGGTGAGCTGTTTCGAAGTTATCATGCTATCCTTTTTCTCGCTGGCCTTATTATACAACTTCACGTAGTAAAGCCTTAGCTGTTCGAGGTAGATATTCACAGCCGAAAGTACTTGCTCGTTTAATTCATCTGCATTTAGCTTATCGATATGCTTAAAAGCGAACTGCGAGTAGTTTGGGTTTGTGGCTTCGCTCGAAAATTCATTGCGGAGAATGGTTACTGCAGCTTGAACATCGTTAACCCGGTGTTGATTATTCAGGTTTCGTTCGCAAATGGATACTTTATTCTGTAGCGTTCTTAACCAATAGTTCCGCTTGTAGTCGGAAATACTCATGGCCTCGTCGAGGTAGTAGAACGGCTGCTGGTACCTATTATTTATAAATTGATTTACAGCCAAGGCTTCGTATGCCCATCGGGCAACAATTACCTCGCCATAAACAGGAATACTGCTTGGCGATGAGATAGCGGGGTTTAACTTCTCGAACTTAACAATTATACCGCTGAGAATAATCTGTGGTATTACCAGGAATGGGATCAAGATGTAGATGGTTACCACGGTTTTAAAACTATCGGAAATTAGCAATCCCAGCATATTTGCCGAAACCCAGGTGCTAAAAAGTACAATCCAGTATTCAAAGTACATGCCCTTAATCTCGAGAATTGAATTGCCGATAATAACAAAAACCAGTGCCTGAAAAGCAGATAACGTTAGCAGGATAAAAACTTTTGAAACAAGGTAGCTGCTCCAGCTTAGATTTAGAAACGCTTCGCGTTTCTGGATCTTCCTGTCCTTAATAATCTCCTCGGCGCTAACCGTGAGCCCAACAAAGAAAGCCACAATCACCGACATGAAAAGATAAACCGGGAGGTTGCTGTTGTCCATCAGGGTGTAGCCGTACTGGTTGGCAGCATCAACGTTATAGTACTTAATAATTGAGGCTAACAGGAATGCTAAAAGCGGCGCCTCAAACAGATTGATGATCATGTACTGAGTATTTGCAATTTTACTCAGCACATCGCGCTCTATAAATACCCTAAGCTGCTTTATCCATCCCGGTATTTTAAATAGATTTTTGGGTACATCGCGAGGAATTTCAAATTCTAGTGGTTGGGCGTTGTTGACCTCATTGAAGAATTGATACCATTCGTGGGGGCTTGTTTTTCTCGATCTTGTAGGATTGCCATATTCGTCAAGCACATTAGCCTCCACAATATTGAATACCTGCTCGGGGTTAACGTTACCGCATGCGGTGCATTCACTCTCGTTCCAGTTGGCGTGCTGTACCTTCGATTTAAAGTAGATAATTGACTCAATGGGATCGCCATTATAAATAAGGTATCCACCAGTATCAAGTATCAACAGTTTATTAAACATCTTAAAGATATCGGACGAGGGTTGGTGGATAACCACAAAAACCAACTTACCCTTAAAGGTTAACTCCTTTAACAGATCGAGAATATTTTCGGAGTCGCGGGAGCTAAGACCACTTGTTGGCTCATCGAGGAACAGAATGGCCGGCTCACGAATAAGTTCCAGGGCAATGTTTAACCGTTTGCGTTGTCCTCCGCTAATTTTTTTGTTCAGTGGCGACCCTACCACCATGTCCTTAATCTCATGCAAGCCAAGGCTGAGGAGCATGCTTTCGACAGCACCAACAATTTCCTGCTCAGAGTAGTTGTCGAAGCAAAGTTTTGCGTTATAGTATAAATTCTGGAAAACTGTTAACTCCTCGATAAGCAAATCGTCCTGTGAAACAAATCCAATAAGGCCTTCGGACCGCTCATCGTGGTGGTGAATATCGATACCATTTATGGTTACACTGCCGCCAAAGGGGATAGCCGATCCATTTAACACGTTCAAAAGAGTGCTTTTGCCCGCACCCGATGCCCCCATAATACCCACTAAGTGCCCCGATTCAAAGGTGAAGTTCATTCGGTGTAACCCAACTTTCCCCCCTTTAAACCTAAACTCCACATCCTTTACGTCGAAAACAATACGCTCTTTTATCTTATCAAGCGAAAAGCGGGCAACTATATCACTGTAGTATATTGGGGAAATTTTTGGATTCCGAATGGACGATCCATTGTTAAGTACAAATACCTTATCCCTGTGGAGCAAGTGGCCATTTAGGTAAAGTTCCTCGTTGCCATTATACCTTAAAAAGTAAATATTTGCCTGTTCGACCCACAGAATACGAATTTCGCCATGGAGTGCCGATGAGAAAATGTGTTTGTTTGCATTCTCATCCGATAGTTCTTTGTCGTTAATTACTAAAACGTTGGTGGGTTGAATACTGGAGTTGAATTCGTTGACTACAAATTGATGAATTTGATCAAATTCATCTTCGGTTATATAAAATGTTTCGGCAACTGTAGATAAAAATGCCATCTCCTGCTCTGTGATAGCCTTGTTGTCGCTTTTTACAAATTCGAGTAGCCTAACAACCACAACAACTTTCTGCTGTTGGGTGAGCTCCTCGTTAATCTGGCTGCAAATTTTAAGTACCCTAACCGAGCTTGATGATGTTCTTTTCTTGGTTTTGCTCTTTTCGCTCTGCTTCTCCTGGTATAGCTCGTAGTAGTAATCAAAAACCTTAAGGTATTCACGCACCAAATCCTGGTTAAGCTGCTGCCGTAGGAACGATTCCACAACAGCACGCCTGTCTCTGGAGGTTTCGCCCTCCTGGCCATCCAAATCATCTTCGGGATTAGCAATAATGGCAAAAAGCTGCATTAATGCTTTTAGAATGGACTCGCTCATACCACTGGGTTTTGATTGCTACAATAGGCTTCGTTAGGGTTTGTACCCAATAAGAAGCATCACGTACCCGGGTGTGAATTTCTGGTTAAGAACATCAACCTGTATTATGCAGGTTACTGTTGATGCAAACCGAAAGTCCCAGTATGGTGAGTTATTGTAGTTGGAGTTGGTGAAAAGCAAGTTCTTTTCTGTATCGTAAACGGAGAAAATTACATCGCTGCGCCTAAGGTTTGTGCAGGCAACAATTCGATAGGTGTTTTCGCTAAAGAAAGTAGTTCGAAATTCAACCTTTTGGTCGGGTTTGAGCTGTGCAAAATACTCTTGCCCATCGCTAATGTACTCGGGCGAAAAGTAAAGCGAGCAGATGTGCTGCAGCTGGTTAAGCTGCGCTTGGGCAGTTCCAAACGATGCTACTATTAGTATTACTGAGCTAAGTATGTATATAAATTTTCGCATATCGATCGGTACAGAAAATTAACTGATTATCAAATTTCGAATATCCTCAATTTTTTGACTGATAATATCGAGGTGGTATTCCGAAATGATAACTCTAGATTGGCTATTTATGTAGATAATCTTATTGTCAACGTCAATTTTGGGCTCCTTGTAAGAGTAGGAGTAGATTATACCATCAAACTCGTAGGCTAAGTCGATAAATTTGTCAATCAGTTCAGCGTACTCAGGCGATTTATAGTAAAGAGGAGTGAGCACCTCAATCAGATTATCGAGAGGATGCTTCTGCTCACCTAGACGGTTAATAAGATCGCGACTAGAGGATGACTTAGCTAATCGGCTAAGGATATAAACACTCTCGGTCCAACCACCGGCCAGAATTAGTGCGCCAAGCTCTGTGCGATCGCTCTCTCGAAGGTACGAATCGGCTCTGCGGTACGACCGACTAAGCTGGACAAGAAGCGAGTCCTTGCTGTTGATGTTTCGTTCTATGCCTGAAAAAAAGTTTTCATCGAAAACTGATAGTAGCCCCAGTTCCTCGGTAAGCCGTTTAACCACACCCAAGTATGCTATGGATTGGGGAGTGCGGTCGTAGATGTTTAGGTAGCTTAAATCGGTGCCGTAAACGCCAAGATTTAAGGCTTGCTTAAACGAGGTAGTGTAACGCTTTGCATTCTCAGGCTTATTGACGATTGTTTCGTTATAGGGTATGCCATTATTCTTAATCAGATGTGTAACCTGATAGGGTGACGGTAATGGGAAAAGTGAACTCTCGAACTTGATAAGGAACGAAACAGTATCGGGTTTGTAGGTAAGTCGTATGGGTTGTGGCTTGGAATCTCTTCGTCCTGAGCATGATATATTGAAAACCACTAAAGGTAGAAGTAGAATGAGGAGAAAAACTGTTAAACTTCTTCTTTGGTCGATTTTTGATGGCATCTAGTGCAAAGGTTAATTTATTATCCTGCAAGTATATAAAAAAAAGTAACAAATATCACACTACTTTGGATGATATTTATTATCACAGCGTTAAAAATGGCTACTTAGTTATTCTGTTCCAGCCGTGCTTGTGTAAAGATACAATAATAATTCTAATCCCCAAGGCTGCAACTACAAACAATGCAGCTGCATAAATATACTCACCCAGAATAAGTTTACCCGTACCGAAAAGCACCGAGAGCACCGCGATACATCCACCAAACCACGAATACCATAGGTAGCGGAAACCTGAGTCGCCAATAATTTTGGGAAACTTGTCAGAAATAGGTTTCCAACCTATACCTCCTGGATGAACCCTTTTGTAAAAGCTGGCCAGTGTGTCAAAATCGCTGGGAGGTGTGAGGTAGGTTACTAGCATCCATATTACTGTTGACGAGAAAACGGTGATAAGTAAAATTGGTTCAAAATCAAGATTTGTGTAGAACTTTAGCCATGGATAAACCAGGAATGGCGCAAGCATTGCCGAAATCTCCGACCACGCATTAATGCGCCACCAGAACCAACGTAGTATTAGTACCAACCCAATTCCTCCACTACAAGCCAATATAAACCGCCATGCATCGCTAATTTTCGAAAATTGAGTAGCCGCAAATAGAGAGAATACCATTAGCACAAATGTGGTTACCCGAGAAACTGATACGTAGTATTTCTCGGTGGCATTGGGTTTAATAAAGGGTTTAATAAAGTCGTTTACAATGTACGAAGTTCCCCAAACAATTTGCGAAGCCATTGTCGACATAAATGCGGCAAGAAATGCTGCCATTAACAGGCCAAGCCAACCCGAAGGCATCACCTCTTTTATTACCATAACATAGGTTGCACCCTTGTCGGTAGCATCGGGGTAAAGTACAAGAGTAACTAGCGCCACCAGAATCCATGGCCAGGGCCGTATGGCAATATGTGCAATCTGAAACCACAGGGTGGCCATCAACGAGTGCTTTTCGTCCTTAGCCGACATCATGCGCTGAGCAACGTAACCGCCTCCTCCTGGTTCAGCACCAGGGTACCAACTTGCCCACCACTGAACGCCAAGGTATGTTATAAAAGCCGTTAGGCTAAGGGTAAGCATTTGGGTTCCCGAACCGCTCGATTTACTGCTAATAGCCGGGAAAAACGAGAAAACAGAATCGGGGAGCTGCGCTTTTAGTCCCGATATTCCACTAACGCTAGGATGCCTGAGGGCAAAAATAGCTAGCACTATACATCCGGTCATGGCGATAATAAACTGAAAACTATCGGTTAAACTCACGCCCCACAAACCCGATAATGCGGAGTAGAAAGAGACAAAAACAAGAAGCATTCCCACAAGTAGAAGATGCGACGAGAGTTCTATGCCCAAAAAGTTTATGCTGCTAACGCCAAAGAAGGTGAGGTCGGGAAACATTACCACTAGAATTTTCACCATTGCAAGATTCACCCAAGCCAACACAATAACATTCATCACTATGCCAATGTAAATTGCTCTAAACCCCCTTAGAAATCGAGCCGATGCCCCAGAGTACCTAATGCTCACCAGCTCGCAGTCGGTGAGTATTCCCGATCGGCGCCATAGCCTCGAGAAGAAAAACACCGTAAGCATCCCCCCAAAGAGCATATTCCACCAAAGCCAGTTTCCTGCAATCCCACTCTCAGCTACAAGTTCAGTAACTGCTAGGGGTGTGTCGGCAGCAAATGTGGTGGCAACCATGCTAGTTCCGGCAATATACCAGGGTAAATTTCGTCCACTAAGGAAAAAATCGCTGGTGCTGCGGCTTGCGCGTTTGCTCATGTAAAAGCCTATGGCAAGGCTTACTGCAAAAAAAATGGCAATAATAATCCAGTCGAGAGTTAGCATTTAGGTTATGGTTTGGGTGTGTTAATACTTGTGTCGAAAATTTGTGCTGAAAGTACAAACTATAGTCCTAATTTCAAACTCTGACTAAAGGAGAATTGTAAAGGTTTTTCGCAAAATCTTTGCTAATTTTGCGCATCCTTTTTTTGAAACCCCAACAAATATTCACACTTGAATTCATCAATTTCGTACAGTAGGATTTGGAGTATTGCATACCCAATAATTATTGGGAGCATCGCTCAGAATATTATCAATGTTACCGATACCGCCTTTATTGGCCGCTTGGGCGAGGTTGCATTGGGAGGCGGAGCAATTGGTGGCATTTTCTACATGGCCATAATAATGTTTGGTTGGGGTTTTGGCGTGGGCACTCAAATTGTAGTAGCCCGTCGATTTGGCGAAGGTTCCTTCAGGCCAATTGGGCGAACCATTGAGCATGGCCATATGTTTCTCATTTTTTTAGCTTTACTAATATTCTTAACAGTTAAACTTTTTGGACACCAGCTCCTAAATGTACTTGTTGAGTCCGAAGCAGTGGCCGAAACAAGCCATCAGTTTATACGATATCGTATTTGGGGAATATTCTTTGCACACACCAACTTCATCTTCAGGGCTTTCTATGTTGGAATTGGTAGAACAAGGGTAATCACTTTTACCACCTTAGTAATGGTTAGTGTAAATGTGATTCTCGACTATTCATTAATATTTGGGAACTTTGGTTTTCCCGAGATGGGCGTGAGTGGAGCCGCGTTAGCGTCGGTAATCGCTGAGATAAGCTGTTCGCTAGCATTTTTTGCTTACACCTTTCTTCGGATTCCCCGCGAAAAGTATCGACTTTTCCATTATAGGGTATTTAGCTTTAACTTGCTCGTTCGCCTACTCAAGGTGTCGATTCCCATGATGCTCTTGAACTTCTTCTCGTTTTCGGTATGGTTTGTCTTCTTTTTAATAATTGAGAAGATGGGCGAAAGTGAACTTGCCGTGTCGAATATTATTCGATCAATATACGTGGTGTTGATGATCCCCATAATGGGTTTTGCATCGGCAACTAACACCCTGGTGAGCTATGTTATTGGTATGGGCCAAGTGGATGAGGTGATGAAGATTATTAAAAAAATATTAGTGATGTGTGCCTCTGGTATTCTGTTTATTGTGGCTATCTGCTCAATGTTTCCCGAGGAACTTCTATCGATCTACACTAACGATCAGCATTTAATCCAAATGGGAGTTCCCATTATTTATATTGTATCAATTGCCTCCGTACTGCTTGGAATAGGGAATATTCTATTTAGTGGTGTGTCGGGAACTGGCCGCACCAATGTATCGCTTATAATAGAGGTGGTAGTCCTCTCAATTTATCTGGTAATTACAGCTATTATGGTACTAGTTTTCAGCGTGCCAGTTGAGTTGGTGTGGGGAGTAGAGGTTGTTTACGGCACGTTGATGATAATTATCTCGTACACCTACCTTAAATCGAAAAGGTGGGTTGGTGGAATTGTGTAGCAAACTATCGACGGCAAAAACGGTGGATTAAGAGATAGGCCTGACGTATGCCCAGCTCGCCTGCTTTTCCCATATCCACACATCCCTCACGGTTTTCCTTCTGCATAAAGTGAATTAACCCACGATTGTACCAAGCTTCGCCCAAACTCGGATTCTGCACAATGGCTTGAGAATAGAACTTAACAGCAACATCAAACTGACTCGAATGTGCGTAAATATTAGCCATGTTATACAAAACCACAGGGTGATTATCTAGCAAATACCTTAGATCATCGAGAATTTCAAGTGACTCGGAGTACGATTCGAGTTCAAGGTTGTTGTAGGCTGATGCATTACGCCCATGGCGACTGGCTTGGCTAAATGTAATTGCACTGTGATCCTTCTCGAACGTGGCGATAAAACTAACCATATCAGCCAATTCTGCTGCCAGATTTATTTGCGCCAAAGGGTTGTCGGGCATGATTCTTACAGCATTTCTATATTCGTCGATAGCCGAATTGTACCTGTTTTGCGATGTGAAATTTAAACCATTTAACAGGTGTGAAAGGTATTGTGAATTACTACCCAGCACTGATTTGTCAATAGGATTTACACTAGTACCAAAGGTTAACGCTATTCCAGAATTCCTTAGGGCTTGATTCGTTGTATCGATAGGTGTAAAATGCTGATTAAGCAATTTTAGCGTTGATGAATTAACTGCAACAACTCGAATAAATGGGAGTATATCCACAGATTTCGAGGTCATCTCATCAAGCAAGGGAGTAGTGGTGCGAGGCGAAAAATCGGAGCTAAAGGCAATTAGCTTGTTAAATGTTGCAGAGGTGTCGGTAAGCGATTGGCTATGCCCACTGCTATATCGTTCGGCAATGCTTTGAGCAAAACTTCGGTCCAAAGCCGATTCCTTATTATTTCCCAATTCAGAATGTGCTAACGAGCGTGCCTTGTAGGCGTTTGCAAAATCGGGAAATACTTGAATTGCCCGGGTAAAATCGTGGATAGCCTCTTTAAAGTCTTTAAGTTCAATCTGAAGCACTCCTCGATTATAGTAAACAAGAACGTTTTCAGGATTAAGCTCCACTACACGATCAAAATCCTTTAGGGCTTGTCTTTTACTTCCCATTTGCCAATGGATAAGCGCTCTATTATATACACTTAAGGCATTATTTGGTGATATCTCTATGGATCGTGATAAGTCGTTAAGTGCAGCGGTTACATTTTTTAACTCGTTCTGCGCAATTGCTCTAAAAAAAAGGTTAAGCGATGAAGTGCTGTCGAGCTCGATGGCCTTGTTTAGATCGTCGAGAGCTAGATGGTAATTTTTCATCTCCAACAATAATCTTCCGCGCTTGCTGTAGGGTTCGGAGTAGAATGGGTTAAGCTTTGAGGCTTGTCCGTAATCGGTTAATGCGCGTAACGAATCGCCGGCATAGAGGAATGATGTGCCGCGATTGATCCATGCATCAGTATTCTTGGGTTCAAAATCGATAACTTTTGAGAAATCGGTAATGGCTTTTTGGGGTTGCTGGCTAAGCAAGTAGTTTACTCCACGACTAAAATATGCATCGGCCCAGTTGGGCCGAAGATCGATAGCCATATCAAAATCGTTAAGCGCTTGACCATATCGCGACATCTTACCGTAAACAATTCCCCTGTAAAGCAATGCTTGAGAAAAAACAGGATTCTCAGTAATAGCCTGCGAAAAATCGGCCAGTGAGCCATGCAAATCGTTCAGGTTATACTTTGCTAACCCACGGAAAAACCAGGCATCTGCAATTTTTCCATCGGCTTTAATAAGCTCGTTTAGGGTTGCAATTGCTTCGGTTAGCTGATTTTCGGCTATTTGATTCCGAGCTAAGTTAAAAAAGTAGTACTTGTTAAGCTGAGCGTCGGCTCTATATCCCAAGGAAAGAAAGAACAGAATAAAAACAATGTATTTGAGGTTTGCTGGTTTCAAAATGAGCCAATTAGATTGTTTTTTGTAGATTTACTTCTCCGATATTTCGCATATTTCGCAGCACTCTTTGCTGATAGGAGCGCATATACTGCGTTGGCGATATAACGTTTCGACGCAATGGGTTGGGGAGGACCGTAGTCAGCATTGCTGCCTGATTACGGGTTAAATCTTTGGATTTTTTTTTGAAAAATTCTTGCGATGCAGCCTCTACTCCATATATTGCCGGGCCAAATTCAGCAATGTTTAAGTAAACTTCCATTATTCGTCGCTTACTCCAAAATGTTTCAATTAGTACTGTAAACCCCGCTTCCAGGACTTTTCGCGTTATGGTTCGGCCATGCCAAAGGAAAACATTTTTGGCAACCTGCATGCTAATTGTGCTTGCACCACGAGCGCGTTTTCCCATTTGAAATTCATTCCTTGCCTGCTGAATAGATTTAAAATCGAACCCCCAGTGCACCATAAACAGGTTATCCTCCGCAGCTACAACAGCTTGTGCCATGCTTGGTGCAATTGAATTGATTGAAACCCAATCCTGCTTTACAGGCTTATACTTAGTGCTTTCCCCTTTAAAATATCTATCCACCATAAGCCAGGTGGATGGGGGATTTACCCAGCGATAAACTATAACCATCAATAATACGCTAACCGCAGCTGCTATTAGCATTAGACTTAAACCCGAAAGAAGCCAGCGCACGGTGGACTCTCGTTGCTTTGGGCAATATTCGTATATGCGGTGTTTCACTGCTGATTTAATTATTTGTCTTCACAAAACTATAAATAATAATTTATGACCAATGTTAAGCATAAAAAAAGCGGGAGTAAATCCCGCTTAAAATATGTTAATAAGTGAGTTTATTGTTTGACTATCCGGCTTACTGTTGTTTGCCCATTTTGCTTTAGCCTAACAAAGTAAACTCCCGAGGAGTACTTTGAAATATTCACAGTAGTTAAATCCTGAATATAGGATTTTGAGTTGATTATTCGGCCTGTTACATCTACAATCTCGTACGAGAAAACACCTTGAGCACGTATGCTAAATTCACCACTCGATGGGTTGGGGTAGATGCTAAAATTTTTGGAAATACTATTTGTAACACTACTTGGTTCTATCTCTAGTACGTAGGTTACTCGAAGGTTACTATTGAATACCGAAACTGTTGTGTCAATTGGTAAGAATCCAGTTTTTGATATTGCAACAGAAATATTTTCACCAGGGATAATGTCTTCAAAAAGAACAGTACCATAGTTATCGGTATTAAGTTCCTTTGATCCAAGTTTTACTTTTGCATCCTTAATGGCGGCTCCGCCACTCAGAATTTCAACCTTAACATAGTAGGTTTTAATATCGAGGGTATCCTCAACCAAAATAGACTGGTTTAAAATTGGCTCTGTAACTCGTGTTACCTGATCATACCCATTCTTGCTAATAGTGTATACAATTCCATTTGTAGCGGGGAGCACTCCAGAGAATTTGACTTCCCCATCAGCATTGGTGTATTTTGTCCCATAACCAGTTAAGTAAACCAATACATTGTCAAGTGCCTTATCGAGATGCCGCGCAGAAATGGCAAAACTTACATCGTAAGTTTGTGTTTGAGCAAGTATGATGGTGATTGTTGAATCTGATATTAATTCAATTGTTTCGGCAAAAGGATTATACCCATCTGCAAGTATGGAGATAGATTGATCACCTTGAGCCAAATAGAATTCAATTTTACCATCAGCAGCGGTTACACCTGATTGGTTAGTAATGAAAACTTCGGCATTTTCAATGGGCTCTTCATCCTCATCCTCTACGTTAATGGTAAGTTTATATTCGGGGAGTAGCACAATTATACGGTGAATATTTGCATGGTTAATAAGCAATTCTTCCGATTGAGAAGCCAATCCCTGTTTGGTTAGGGTATAGGTGTACCACCCATTCTCAAGTTCTATTGATGCAAAACCTTCAGCATTTGTGGTTAACTCATTTTCGCCAATCTCAATACTTACCCCCTCAAGGGCAGAAACGCCATCCGATACTTCAAACGAAAGTGTTGGTGAATCAGTTGGCTCCTCGAGTTTAAGCCTTACGGCAATGTTTCCGAAGGTTGGGCTGCTTATCAATTCGAGCGATCCGTTGCGCAATCGCCAAAACTGTCCATTACTTTCCCTATCGAAACCAACAAGTAGCGGAGTATTGCCAACTTGTTTAACTGCAACAAAGATTTCCACTCCAGCCGAAAGGTACATTGGATCGAAGGTGTAAATAGCAGGTTCTTCCAGATTTTCAATGTCTACAAAGTACTCTTTCTCTAATAACAAAGAGAGAGAATTATCTTTAGGATTAATCTCATAGATTTGAGCAATAAAACCTGCCGACGAAGCTATTTCGGGCCACAGTATTTCTATTCCGCTAATCACTATATCACCGTTAATGGTGTATTTGTTGCCGAATGGAACACTTTGACCAGCCGAAAATCCTCCAGCAACTCCAACTGTTGAGCAGTAATCGGTTGCCAATGTATTTGCACTTATAGTGAAACTAAAAAGGTTTGACTCGCTTAATTTGCCTTTGCCATCGTCATCACCACCGTCACCACCGTCACCACCGTCATCACTACCATCGTCACCATAGCTTTGTTCAACTGAGTATTCAATATCGTATGTACCTATTTCACTAAATGTTGGTTTTGCTGGGAATGTAATAAATTTGGATTCTCCATTTGTAATGTTATTAGCAATATTGTATGTTGATGAAAAACTCGAAAGATTTTCGATTTTCACATTGGCCACCGCGCCTTCGCCCGTGTAATCGGCTCCTGCATTGCTAATAAATGCATTCAAGGTGTAGTCAATAGTGTTAGCTAAAGAAATTGAAACAGTTGAATAAGTGTAATTGTACGGCTTAATTCGGATATCGGGTTCAGTTAGGTTACCAATTATAATGTCATCAATGGCTAATTGAAATCCAGAGTCATCATTGTTGACATAAATAAAAGCAATTTGAATTTCCTTGCCTGTGAATTTGTTTGGAATTGGTAGTGAAACTATTTCGCTAAACTGATTGCTAGGGGAGTCCTCTTCCCATTTGCCAATTGATTCCCAATTATCCACTCCTGCTTCGCTGAGCATTACGTAAAAGTTGGTGTTGATGGCCTGTGCTGGATTATTAAGGTAGTACAGCCAAAACTTGAGTTTTAGGTCATCCTCCTCAATGCTTATGGGCTTCTTGGTGATAAGCCAAGTGGCATCCTTTGCCTGAAAAGATATTGCTGCTGAGCGTTCTCCAGATTTGATGTAAGTTCCCCCGTTTCCGCTAAAATTACTTGGCTTACAATGGAACCAAGTAGGAGCGGGAGCAGAGCCTAAATCGAAGGCTGTAGTATCGGTGCTGCGTTTAATATCCCAGTTTTCGGGATCAAGTGCAGTGTCGTAATCTTCAAAATCGTCATAAAAAATTAGCCCTTTACTTGCTGCAATTTCACCAGAGGGTGATTTAAACGAATTGGAAAGACGATAACTAATTTGCTCGCCAAAAGGCATGCGTTCCACTTGACCAACAACATGGTAAACACCCCAAAGCAGTATGCATGCAGTAATGAGTAATTTTTTTATCATAATAATTGGTTTAAATTCTGAAAATATCGCGAAATAATTTTAATGAATAGGCCAAGTTGTTCAACACAAATGGCCTATCCAAACAAAAATAGTAAACATATTTCACTAATTAAAGCCTAATCTGCATAAGTTTTACGAGGTTAGGCTCAATAAGTTCCTTAAACTTTAGCAAGGGCTTGGTCTAAATCAGCAATAATATCCTCAACATCCTCAATTCCAACTGCAAATCGAACCAATCCATCAGTGATGTTCGCTTTCGTTTTCGCATCGGCCGATAGCTTGGAGTGGGTCATTGAGGCGGGGTGCTGAATTAGGGTTTCTACGCCACCTAGCGAAACGGCCAGCATGGCTAGCTGTACGTTGTTCATTAGGGTTTTGCCTGCATTAAAACCACCCTTAAGTTCAAAACTTATCATAGCCCCTGGTCCAAACATTTGTTTTTGTGCCAGCTCGTACTGTGGGTGCGATTTTAGCCCCGGGTATTTAACCCACTCCACCTTTGGGTGGTTCTCCAGGTACTCGGCAACCTTCATGGCGTTTTGCTGAGCACGCTCAACCCTTATGGCAAGGGTTTTTATACCGCGTAGCACCATGTACGCCTGGTGAGGATCCATATTACAGCCCATGTTTACCATGGCAGGCCTTAGGATATTGTACATCTCCTTGGTGCGGGTTACAATCATTCCCGCAACAATATCGGCGTGGCCATTCAGAAACTTGGTCATGCTGTGAAAAATCACATCTATACCCATCTCAAGGGGACGCTGAAGGTATGGGCTACTAAATGTGTTATCAACAACGGTAATAAGGTTATGCTCCTTGGCCAATTTTACACAAGCCTCAAGGTCGGTTATTTCCATGGTTGGGTTGGTGGGTGTTTCAATGTATAGCACCTTGGTGTTGGGCTTAATTGCCCTTTTGATGTTTTCGATATTGGAGGTTGATATGTAGGTCGACTCAATCCCAAAGTTCGAAAAGTACTTCTCCATGATTACCCTTGATGGGCCGTAAACCGCATCGGTGCTAACCATATGGTCGCCTTGCTTAAGCAATCCAATGTATATTGACGAAACGGCACCCATACCCGAGGCGGTAGCAATTCCACCGTATCCTCCCTCGAGGATAGCCACTTGCTTTTCGAGTGCCTGTATGGTGGGGTTCCCAATGCGGGTGTATATAAACCCATCGCTTTCGCCAGCAAAGCATTTTGCCCCTTCGTCGGCATTCTCAAAGGCAAAGGTTGATGTTTGGTAAATTGGCACTGTGGCGCTGCCAAACTTATCTTTATCGGCTCCAGCGTGTATTAGCTTGGAGTTGAAACCCATTTTATCCGTAGCCATATCGATTTGTTTTAAGTTGATGAACTTTTTATTTGTGAATATATCAATTTTAATTTAACGGCTTTGCCTTGCCGTTATTGCATTAGCGGCCCAATAGTTCTTTATAATTATCAGCAAGCACTTGCCCAAAGTGGCTGGTGTTGTACTTGTCTAAAACCATTCGTTTGCCATTGGCTCCCATCTTGTTGCATAGTTCACCGTTGGTGTATAGCTCGATAATTTTTTGAGACAGATCGTGTGCATTCTCACTTTCGAAAACCAATCCGCATTCACCCTCAGCCACTACCTGAGCTTGTGGTGTGCAATTTGACACGATGAGGGGTTTGCTAAATAGCATGTATTGAAATACTTTGTTAGCCACACCCGAGTCATGTTGAGCATTTTTGAAAATCGGGGAAAGGCATATGTGGCAATCGTTTATGTACGATGGGAGTTCTGAAATGTCGATCCAAGGGATGTGGATGACGCTATTTCTAACTTGTGGGGATTGAATTGCCTTGGCAAACATGTTTTTCTCATGACCATCTACCGGCCCTATTAGAACAAGTTTTATGTCACTATGCTTAGCCACCAGAAGTTCTAGGGCTTTTATGCAGGTGTAAACACCTCTGCGTTCAGAAATTCCCCCAAAATATAACAGGTTGAAGTTTTTTTCTGGGTTGAGGTCGGTCACTTTGGTTTTGTACTTCTGAAGCTCGTCAATATCGGGGACGTTGGGGTAAATCCAAATCGAATCCCTTGAGATATTGGGGTACTTGCTGTTGATATGATCAGCAAAATTTTCGGATAGCACAACTATTCCATCGGCCATCTGCATATATCTTTCCTCTAGCTTAGCCCATCTGGCCGGTTTAGCAAGTAGTTTGTATGGCGTCTTGTTCGCCCAGCGATAACTTTTTACTGCTTCAGGGTAATTTTCGTGCAGATCCAGTATCATCGGAATTCTCAATCTATTTGCAACCCATCGGGCCGGTATTGCCATATACAAATCGTGTGCATGAATTGCATCCACGCACATTCCCTGCAGCTGTTTTTTTAGATGATATTTCCAAAACCAGTAATAGAGCGGGATCGTATTTACTATCCCAAATAATATGTTTTTTAACTTGCGGTTAATCTGGATACGGTGAACCTCAATGCCTATATATTTTTGAAATAAGGGTTGTTTACCAAACGACAAACAGAATATTTTGATGTTAAACCCGTACTGTGCTAAAACCGTTGCCTCATTGTGTACTCTAATGTCTCCATAAAACTCATTGTCTACAACCATTGCTATGGTTGCAGTTGTTGGTTTACTCTTTACTTGGGGCGATGACTTCATTTAAGAAAATAGCGCTTTGGTTAAGATGTATAGCTAGCAAAAATAGCAATATTTACCTCGTACACCATTTTATTTGCTGGTTTAATCAAGATTTGGGTAATTTTAGGGTTTTAAATGTTAACGGATTTCAACCTGTTGCTACTGCCTTTGTAATAATTTTACTGTATAGTATATAAATGTATTTGCTTAATGCTAAAAGGATTAAAGAAGACTGCACGAGGATCCATTGTTTATGGCCTAGGTAATATATCAACTAAGCTTGTTGGCATTGTGCTGATGCCGCTGTACACCGATACGAAAATCTTTTCTGTAAACGATTTTGGGGTATTAGGTGTAGTTGATGTTACTATACAGGTACTTGTTGCTCTCCTTGGGCTATCGCTGTATCAAGCATACTTCAGGTGGTATTGGGATAAAAAGCATACCGATGACAGGAAAAGTATCTTTTTCACCTTGTTTTCATTTCTTGGCCTAACGGGGGGCATTTTCGTTGTGCTGGGTGCTTTTGCCTCGCAAAACTTGTCAACGCTGCTTTTCGATAGCGTTGATTACAGTAGAGTGCTGTCCCTAATGGTGATATCTGTTGTTCTTCAAATACTGGCCCAGCTACCCTTATCTTTAATGCGTTTGGAGGAAAGAGCGGGACTTTACACCGTAACAAACCTTACTCGACTTTTTGTAACCCTAATTTTAACAGTGCTTTTTATAACCAAATTCGATAGGTGGTTGGAGGGTATTTACGAAGCTCAAATACTTGGAAACCTATTCTTCATGCTAATCACGGCTCTATACTCCTATCGAAGATCGGTATTAAAGCTAAAGCTGCAGGTTCTAAAAGATATGTTGGAATATAGCCTTCCGCTTACCGTGGCCTCAGTATCGGGAATTGCATTGGCAACCCTCGATAGGTATGTGCTGAACTACAGGGCAACCCTTTTAGATGTTGGTATTTACACCACAGCTTTCCGGTTTGCCAATACCATTAGAGTATTTGTAGTTCACTCCATACAGCTTGCCGTGGCGCCCACCATTTTTAAGCTAATGGATCACCCAGACAATAAAGAGATCTATTCGCGCATTATGACCTATTTTGCCGTATTGGTAATTTACGCCTCGCTTGTGCTATCTATTTTTGGTGCCGAGATACTCGACCTGTTTGTTACCGATAAGATATATCATAAGGCGTTGTTCATAATCCCAATTCTTAGCCTAGGTATCCTGCTCAGCACAATTAAAGATGTGGCCATTAATGGTTTAAACATTGTGAAAAAAACCAAGATTGTGAGTGTTATCGTCCCCCTGGTTGCAGTCTTTCATCTTGGGTTAAGCTATCTTGTTATTCCAGATTTTGGCGTGTATGGTGCAGCTGTTGCATCGGCCATTTCGCAAAGTATTTTCCTGCTGGTTGTGCTATACTTTGCCCAGAAGTACTACCCAATTCCCTACGAGTACAAACGTATCATTGTGTCGTTTTGCATTGCGCTAGTAATGCTGGTGGTGGGTATCAATATAACCTTTTCATCTGTTTTGCTAAATATTACACTTAAGCTTGCAATTGCTGCCCTTTTCCCTCTGGTAATCTGGCTAATCCCATTCCTTAAGCCC
Source organism: Tenuifilaceae bacterium (assembly GCA_034003245.1). GTDB lineage: Bacteria > Bacteroidota > Bacteroidia > Bacteroidales > Tenuifilaceae > Perlabentimonas. The sequence goes on along the minus strand of JAVEYY010000016.1, from coordinate 2,468 downwards.
GATGAACGTCAGTGGGTGGTAGTAGGACTTGCTAGGATTCGGAGGATCCTATTCCGCAGCTAATTCATTGCCGTGGGCATCATTTCTAGTTTTGAAGTTGCCTGGAAATGAGGTTTATATAGGCATTCGGGTTTGATATGTTATTAAACACCCGACTTATAGCTAAGAGAATACGCTCCAAGTGGTTGTTAGGTGCTATAGGAAATGAAAAAATTTATAGTTTTGCTGTTCATAAAAATTGAAAAACTAATAAATATTTGTATATGAGTAAATTAGCAGTTGTAGCCTTAGGCGGAAATGCCCTTTTAAGAGCGGGACAAGAAGGAACAATTGAGGAACAGCAAGAAAATGTATACAATACTTGCAAGTATTTACTCGATTTGATTACTCCAGAGCATAATTTTATAATGGTGCACGGAAACGGACCACAGGTTGGAAATATACTACTTCAAAACCATGCTGGTTCCAAAGTACATGGAATTCCTGAGATGCCCCTAGATGTTTGCGGTGCATATTCGCAAGGGTTTATAGGTTATTTAATTGAGCAGCAGCTTAGGAATATTTTACCTACAAAGGATCTGGAAAAAGGCGTTGTAAACCTTATAACTCAGGTTTTAGTCGATAAGAATGATACTGCCTTTAAAAAACCAACAAAACCCATAGGCCCCTACTACACAAAAGAAGAGGCAGAAAAACTATCGGTTGAAACGAACTCGTTATTTCAGGAAGATCCTGATGGTATTGGATGGCGCAAAATTGTACCATCGCCTCTGCCAATACAAATTGGTAATAGCAAAGTAATTGAAAAACTAGCCAGAGATGGACATATTGTGGTTGCTGCAGGTGGTGGCGGAATACCCGTGTATTATGATGAGAATAAACAGCTAAGAGGTATAGATGCTGTAATCGACAAAGATCACACATCAGCATTGCTTGCATCGCAAATAAATGCCGATGAATTTTATATCTTTACCGACCTTAAAAGGATCATTATTGAGGACGGAAGTGCCGATGGAAAGGTTTTGGAGGTTATACCCATTGCCGAGGCGAAAAAATACCTTGACGAAGGTCGTTTTAGCGCTGGAGGCATGGCTCCCAAAGTTAAAGGAGCAATTACCTTTATTGAAAATGGCGGGTCTGAGTGTATCTTTATTCACTTCCCCGATAGGTCCGATGAACCTATCTACCAAACAAGAATTGTACGCTAAGTAAGGCTTTAATTATAATAATAATAACCTAAATTAATTAGATCATGGCTTTTAACCTAAGAAACAGAAACTTTCTAAAACTTTTAGATTTTACACCAAAAGAGATTCAGTATCTACTAGACCTATCTCTTGATCTTAAGAAAGCAAAATATGCAGGAATTGAGCAGCAAAGACTAAAAGGTAAGAACATAGTTTTGTTGTTTGCTAAGGACTCTACTCGCACTCGTTGTGCTTTTGAAGTGGCTGCACTAGACCAAGGCGCACACGTAACCTTTTTAGGCCCAAGCGGTTCGCAAATGGGTAAAAAAGAATCAATGAGAGATACTGCCCGCGTTTTGGGTCGTATGTATGATGGTATAGAATATCGCGGTTTTGGACAAGAAATTGTTGAGGAGCTTGGTGCCCACGCAGGTGTTCCTGTTTGGAACGGCTTAACTACCGAATTCCATCCAACCCAAATTTTAGCCGATTTTCTAACCATGCGCGAGCATTGTACAAAACCCCTTAACCAGGTAACCTTTGCTTATCTCGGCGACGCTCGCAACAACATGGGTAACTCGCTTATGGTTGGAGCCGCAAAAATGGGTATGGATTTCCGTGCTGTTGCGCCCAAGGAGTGCTGGCCATCGGATGAACTTTACAACAAATGTTTAGAGATCGCGAAAGAGACTGGCGGCAAGATTACTCGCACCGAGAGCGTAGCCGAAGGTGTAAAGGGTTGCGATTTCCTTTATACTGATGTTTGGGTATCGATGGGAGAGCCTGAGTCGGTTTGGGCCGATAGAATTAAACTTCTTAAACCCTACCAGGTTAATAAGAAAGCCATGGAACTGACCGGAAATCCGAATTGCAAGTTTATGCATTGTCTTCCCGCGTTCCACAATCGTAAAACAGTTGTGGGGGAAGATATCTATCAAAAATTTGGACTTGAGGCCATGGAGGTTACCGAGGATGTATTTGAATCGGATGCTAGCATCGTATTCGATGAGGCCGAAAACCGTATGCACACTATAAAAGCAGTTATGGTTGCCACACTAGGTCAATAGTAATTATCAAATAATCAGCAAAAGGCAGCAAAAATATTGCTGCCTTTTTTGTTTCTTATGAAAAAAATACTATAATTTTATATAACAAATCACTAGTGTTGCGTTGTTTTTAGAATAAACCTTGTATAATCTTATAATTCAGCAAATTATAGACGTTCTTTGATTTTTTGATTTCAAAACACGGTACTTTTGTTAGAAAACCGTGAATAAAGGA
>JAVEYY010000015.1:0-92491 GCA_034003245.1 Tenuifilaceae bacterium | reverse complement strand
CTGAGCATCTCGATTTTTGACAAAACGCCAATAAATGAACTACTTACAAACTTTTCAAAGAACAATGAAATCAAAGATATCTATAATCAACTGAATTTATTCGACTTATAACGCAACACTAGTGATAGTAGCTAGTTATTCCCATATATTTTCATGAGTTCTGATTATGCATTTTTTCATGAACCAAAACTCATTACGCAATGGATATATCACAAAAGCCAATCAGGATACTCTTTATTGAGGATTTAATCTCGGATTACGAACTTGCCAAGAGTGTCCTAAAAAGGGAAAAAATTCTGTTTACCGATACTCGTGTGGATTGTGCCGAGGATATGATCCGGGAGATAAATGATTTCCGACCCAATATTATAATCTCCGACTACTCAATGCCCCGCTTCGATGGCATGAAAGCACTGAAGATAGCACAAGAGCTTGCACCCGATATCCCGTTTATCCTACTAACAGGTTCGGTTAATGAGGAAACTGCTGTGGAGTGTATGAAAACGGGAGCCAACGATTATGTAATCAAGGAGCGCATGGCACGACTTCCGTATGCTGTAAAGGAGGCGTTGCAACAGGCACAGGCAAAGATTGCCAAACGAAAAGCCGAGAAAGCTTTAATTCGCAGTGAGGAGCGATTTAGAAATTTGGCGGAAAACGCGCAGGATTTTATCTTTCGCCTTGAGTATGAACCCTCACTCAAATTTTCTTACGCCAGCCCTGCTTCCGAGAGTATCACTGGGTACACCCCCAAAGAGTTTTATCAAAACCCAAAACTTAGCACTAGCATTATTCACCCCGATGACCTACCACTGTTTAAGAACCTACGTAAAAGTCAAACAGCAAAATTTAGGATTACCTATCGGATTGTTAGAAAGGATCGAAGTATTGTTTATGTTGAGCAGATCAACTCGTTTATTCGCGACAGTAAGGGCATGGCAGTTGCCCTTGAGGCTATAACCCGCGATGTAACCGATCGTAAGCTTGCAGAGGTTGCCCTTGCCAAGAGCGAAGCACAATACCGACTGCTATTCGAGAGCAATCCCAATCCCATGTGGGTCTACAATACTCAAACACTTAGTTTTATTGCCGTTAACGATTTTGCCATCCAAAAGTACGGGTATTCCCGGGAGGAGTTTTTGAGTATGACCCTAAAGGACTTAAGGGTTAAGGAAGACGCGGCTAAAATTGGAGCCCTTTCCCCTATCGGAAATAACTCATTTCTCAAGTCTGGCAAGGTGCGACATCGATATAAGGATGGCACAGTTATATTTGTAAACGTAACCTCGCACCTAATCGATTACGACGGACAACCTGCCTGCTTGGATCTGGCGCACGATATCACCGAAGAGTTGAAGTTTACAGAGCGGCTCAAGGAGTTGCAGCAAATGGCACAGGCAACACTCGACTCCATTAGCGCCAATATTTGCGTGGTCGATAAGGATGGAAAAATCCTTTCAGTAAACCAATCATGGCAGGCATTTGCCCAATCGAACGATGGAGATGTTAGTAGCCTCGGGGTAGGAGCAAATTACTTTTCTATTTGCGAGAACACCGTTGTGCCCGATAGAGACACCGCACTGCTTTTCCTTCAAGGCATAAACCTGGTGCTGCGGGGCGAACGGGAGCACTTCGAGCTGGAGTACGATTGCCATTCGCCCACCGAGCAGCGATGGTTTATTGGTAGGGTGACCCCATTCAGAACATCCAATAAGGAGGTTAACAGCGTGGTAATTGCTCACGAGAACGTGACTTCGCAGAAACTCGCCGAGATTTCCGTGCGCGAGAGCGAGGAGAGGTATAGAACATTCCTAAACTCGGCCAACGACATCGCCTTTATCAAGGACGAAAACCTAAGGTATATTCTCATCAATAAGGCGGGTTGCGATTTCTTTGGAAAGGGATACGAGCAGATACTGGGTAAAACCGATTTTGAACTTCTTGAGCATGGTTATGCTCATAATTTCTTATTATCCGACAATGCATGTATTTCTAATGCCGATATTGTAGTGTCAACCGAAAAGGTTGGTGACAGCATATTTGAAACCCGAAAGTTTAAGATCAAGCTTTCCGGTGGGAAGATTGGAGTTGCTGGGTTTATGCGCGATGTTAGCGAGCGATACCAGGCTCAAAAAGCCATTCAGGATTCCGAGATTAAGTATCGGAATCTGGTTGAGAACTCATTAGTTGGTGTGTATACCACTACCACCAAGGGTGATTTTATTTTCGCCAACAATGCACTGTGTTCCATCCTTGAATTTGACTCCATTCACAGTTTACTTAAGACAAACATTAATACGCTTTACAAGAATTCAGATGATCGGGATAAAATTTTAGGTTTACTATACGAAAAAGACCAAATTGAGAACTTCGAGCTTGAGATGGTAACAGCTTTGGGTAATCCCATTAGCATTTTGGTTAGCGCTAATTTATCGGGATCAACAATCTCAGGAATGATGCTCGATATTTCGGATCGCAAGATAGCCGAGAAAGAGATACTAGCCAAGCAGTACGAGATTGAGGCCCAAAACGAGGAGTACCGAGTACTTAATGAGGAACTCTACGAGGCAAAAGTGAAGGCCGAGGAGAGCGACAGGCTTAAAACGGCTTTTATCCAAAACCTCTCGCACGAGATACGAACCCCTATGAACGGAATAGTGGGATTTACTCAGCTGTTGAAGGAGAAAAAGAATAACCCGGAAGTCAGCGAGATGTACCTCGAGATGATTGAGGTTTCGGGCGAACGGCTGATGAATCTTATTGGCGATTTGGTTGATATTTCGAAGATCGAAACCGGACAGCTTACCTTCTCGCCCGAGGAGTTTAACATCAGCGAGCTGTTTTGCGATCTATTTAGGCATTTCCATAAAGCAGCAAAGGAAAAGGGAATTACCCTGTTAATTGGCAAAAACCCTGGTGTCAATCACAGTACAGTTGTTAGCGATAAGCAAAAGGTTTTCCAGATCTTATCGAAAATGATTAGTAATGCCATTAAATTCTCCGAAAAGGGAACAGTTGAATTCGGATGCCAAATTGTGGGGAACTCATGGGAGTATTACGTTTCCGATCAGGGAATAGGTATTCCCAGAAACAAGGTAGACATTATCTTCCAGCGTTTTGTTCAGGGCGACACCTCAATTTCGCGAGGCTACGAGGGTGTGGGTTTAGGTTTGTCCATTTCAAAAGCGTATGTGCAGATGCTTGGAGGCAATATTTGGGTTGAGAGTGAACAGGGGAAAGGTTCTACCTTTAAGTTCTCGTTACCAGTAAGTAGCAGTTTAAAATAGTTAAAGAATCCATCGGTATAACATTTTAATAGATGTTGAAATTATGATAAATCAAGATGATAATAAGGGATCTGTTGCAAGGGTACTTGTGGTTGAGGATGATGTGGTAAGCCGGCTACTCCTAAACGAAATCCTCAAGGAAATGGGGCTTAGCATTACCTTTGCCCGTAACGGTCAGGAGGCCGTTAATCAGGTAATATCCGAGGGCGATACCATCGACTTTATCCTAATGGACTTAAAGATGCCCATCTTAAATGGGTTTGAGGCCACCACGGCTATCCGCGAGCTGGGTTTTGTAAAACCCATAATTGCCCAAACGGCATACGCCAGCAAGGAGGATCAGGAGAAAGTTAGCTCGGGTGGTTTTGATGCGTACATTTCCAAACCCGTAAAAAAGGATTTGTTACTCGATATCCTTAAGCAGTTAAATGTGTTGAGGTAGGCGGTTTCTTATATCAACTCGAACAGTTAAGTACAAATCCTGATTATCATGTCGGATTCAGCATCAAAAAATGACCATACCATTGGGCAAAAGCTGCTCGAGGGGCTCGACTTTGAGCTCAGAACGTTGCTCAACGGCTTTGTGGGGCCCATGCAGTTTCTTAAGTACAAGATCGACGACCACGGTTTAGTGGATATTTTCCGGATGCTCGACTCATCACTCTCACGGCTCGAGCGCCTATCGACCCGGGCAGCGATTGTTAATAGCATCGATAGTAAGTCTGCAAATTTTGAGTGCAAGAGTATAAATCTGGTCGATTTAGTAAGGTTTAGCATCCTAGAGCTGCAACCCATCGCCGATATTGAGAACATTAAATTGTCTGTGAAAGATGAGCAGGGCGAAATTTCGGTTTTTGGCGACTATAATTTGCTGCTGCAAGCATTTCAGGTGCTTCTTGAGCTCGCCATCTCGCTTTCCATTGGCGATTCAAGTATCGACATCTCATTTAGTTCAACCCACAGGCAAGTGCTATGTTTTATCTCCACCTCCAGTGTCGATTTTCCTGTCGAGCTGTCAACTCATCCCGTCGATGGAACTACCACCAACGATCCATCGTGGGATATCTCCATGGCCAAAAAAATACTACAACATCACAATGCCATATTGCAGGTGAACTGCGAAGAATCGAGGAATAGTACCATTTGCATCACATTTGAAAGGATATTTGCATGAGCGAATCGATGCTAAATACGTTTATTCGATTTATTGCTGGAGTTTGTGCAGTTCGAACCGATGTGTCAACCATTATTGTTCGTAAGTACTTAGAGACTTATATAGAAAGCAATTACGGGAAACGACTAGTTAAACAATGCGTTAACAGCTTCGATGTCTTTCTAAAGGGCTTTAGCACAAGCGAAAACCAGAGCCTGATTATCCACTCCATATGCAAGGCAATAAACAAGGAGTTTAGCTTAACGCAACGCTTTCAGCTTATAATAAATCTTTTAAACTTCTTCTCATTTTCCACCTCCCTTGTCTCGCGAGTGAAGCCTACTATACAACCTGCCGACTCCAGGGACGATCTCGACACCATAGCCACCTGGCTAAGGATTAACCCTATCGACTTTTCTAGTTTTCGGCTCTTCTCATCCGGACAGCTCCATAATATTTCAAACAGGGAGAATTTGCTTATTGTTTCGGAGGTTGACCCAAAAATCTCGGGCACTGCATTTATCCCATGTAAAGGGATTAAAGGGTTTATAACATTTCTATACCTCAAGTCTACCGATTTGCTGCTGTTTATTTATAATGGGCAGTCGATGCTCGAGATTAATGGCAAGCCCATTTACAGCAAGCATACCTATATCCTCAGTAGTGGTTCGGTTATTACCGGAAAGGATGTGTCGCCAATTTACTACGGAAATATTATAAAAACTTTAGTGCTAAAAATCGATAGCCAACCATTAACCCTTACAGCTCAAAACATAAGCTACAATTACTCAAAAAGTAGTCAAGGGATAAATAACCTCTCGTTATCAACTACCAGCGGCGAGTTGATGGGCATTATGGGTGGGAGTGGAGTTGGCAAATCTACATTAGTTAAAATTCTGAGTGGCGGTTTAAAACCCCAAATCGGAGAGGTTCTGGTAAATGGTCAAAATATTTACCACTTAAACAGGAAAGATCTTTGTTTTATTGGAGTTATGCACCAAGAGGAGTGCCTTGTTGAGGAACTGTCGGTTTACGAGAACCTATACTATAGCGCAAAACTCTCCATTGGAAATGCCAGCGATAGCCAAATCGTAAAGCTAGTTAACGAAAAGCTTTTTGAGCTTGACCTAAACGGTTGCAAGGACAATCGGGTGGGTACACCCGATAACCGACAACTAAGCGGCGGTCAGCGCAAACGCCTTGCCATTGCCATGGAAATTATTCGAAAACCAAAGGTGCTGTTTGTCGATGAGCCAACCTCAGGTCTCTCCTCGGCCGACTCGCTGCTGGTGATGAAGATTCTAAAAAACATTGCACTCACAGGAACGCTGGTAATCGTCAATATCCATCAGCCCTCATCCGATATCTATAAGCTTTTCAACTCAATAATTATTATCGATAGGGGTGGAATACCCGTTTTCTACGGCGATCCTGCCGGTGCTATTCTTCATTTTAAGAGCATAACCGATAAGGTTGATAAGGATATTAGCGCCTGCGAGTGCTGCGGAACAATTAAACCCGAGCAGATTTTCGAACTCCTCGAGGAGCACCAGATTGACGAAATGGGTCAGGTTCTTCACGATAGGAAACTAAATCCATTAGACTGGAGCGAAATTTTCCATGATAAAGTTAAGAGTAACCCCATCCAAACTCCCGAAAAGATAGACTTGCCCAAGATAGAGTACAGCTTGCCATTAAAAACCCTACAGTTTACCACATTTTTTGTGCGCAACTTGCTTTCAAAACTGCGCAACAAACAGTACCTGTTCTTTTCTCTGATTCTGCCGCCAATTTTATCGGCAGTAATCTCCATTTTTTTAAGGTACTCAATAGTACCCTTGAGTTCAGATATGAGCTACTCGTTATACGCAAATCCTAACTTGCCGTCGTTTTTCTTAATGGCTATACTATCTTCACTCTTTTTTGGGCTAATCATTAGCTGCGAGGATATTATCAGAGATCGTAGAATTATAAATCGCGAAGGAGTTATTGGATTAAGCCTTAAGAGCTATTTAAATGCTAAATTCTCGTTTCTGGTAATCCTAAGTGCTATTCAAACCATATCGTTTGCCCTTCCCGGCTTGCTAATAGTCGAAATTAAAGGGTTTGTTTTTTCTACTTGGCTAATCCTGTTTTTACTCTCAATCTTCGGTAATCTTACCGGATTAATACTCTCCTCTTCCCTTAAGTCGGTTGTTGCCATTTATATTCTTATCCCTTTTCTATTGATCCCTCAAATACTCTTCAGCGGACTTGTGGTCCCCTTCGATAACCTCAATTCAAAATTTTCATCTCATAGTCATGTGCCAATTATTGGTGATATCATGCCATCGCGGTGGGCATCGGAGGCGATAATGGTGAATTTTTTCATGCAGAATAAGTACAGCAAGCCCTTCTTTTCCCACAATTTTAGTGAGAGCGAGCTTCGTTTCCGATTACTTTACCTACTGCCCGAGTTAAAAACTCTAGCTAACAAGTTGGCTAACAATCCTGATAGCATTAATGAGCAGGATATAGAACTGCTCAAAAGTGGATTTGTATTGCTCTATAACAATTCACAGGAAGCGAGTTACGTGTCGCATTTTGAACCCTGGACTGAAAAATCAATTCACCCAATTGTCGATCTAATTGACGCTGCACAAAAGGAGATTGCGAATAGCTACACTAAGGTTAAGTACAATCGCGATAGGGCAATCGAAAGTATTTACCCTAATACCGATGAGGGGCGTAGAGTTTTAATAAAACAAAGCGAGCATATCATAATGGGGCAATAGAGGCTTTGGTCACCAACAGCCACCATCCAGCGCCCCTTATGCAGCTGGAGAATTCCTATGTACAAAAGTCCGATCCAATTTACCAGTTACCCTCGTCGTCTATCGGGCGTGCACATTTCCTGGCTCCATACAAAAAGATTGGAGGTTTTCTGCTCGAGACCTACTGGTTTGCCGTGGTTATATTGCTTATCATGATATTTTTTGGATACCTGACTTATATGAATAATTTCTTCCCCAAGCTACTTAATAGGATTACTAAGTAGCGTATAAACAAAGTAAAAATGTTATTTTTGCTTACTAAATAGCTGTAAAATGAACTGGAAACTACTGCTCGTTCTCCCTTTTTACATCCTGATTTTTGGATGTGCTTCACCCAGGGGTGAAGTTGATGATAAAAGTTCAAAGGCCGATAGCCTCCTGCTCGAGGAGATAATCCCCCTTATCCCATCGCCTGGGGAATTCCTCGATATGGTTCATACTACAGGCATGAACTACCAGGAGGGGATAGTTAGTCCCATTGTAAATCCCGACAACTTTGTTCTTTACCGAAATCAAGCACTCAATTTCGGGGTTTACCTAACCGATTTCTCCTACCTGTTGCTTTTCGAAAAGCAGTCGGAATCGATTAAGTATCTTTACCAGATCCAGGATTTGTCGAAAAAGTTGGGTGTTGACGGCTATTTTGATGATGCGTTTTTCAACCACCTACTGGCAAACCTGTCGAATCCCGATTCGCTTAAGGAGATTTCGCTTCAGCAATCCACTCTCTTCTTCAATAGGATGAACGAGATTGGCAACAAGGATCTGGTTTTCCTAATAACTACCGGGGCAATTATCGAAGGCATGTCCATTGCCTCCAGGGCAATTGACGACAACCAAATTACCGATGATGTAATAGATAGAACCATAGATTTGTCCTACCTTTTTGATACTTTCTATCTGCACTACGATCTTTCAAAGCCCAACGATTCTTCGCTGGAGATGTTAACCACCGACATTACGGAGCTTAGAAAGATATTCACTTCGATGACCATTGCTCAAACATCCAAATCCATCCGCAGGGAGGGTCAGATTGTGCTCACAAGCGAAGTTTCGCACGATATAAATGTGTACAATCTACGTAAGATGAAGGTGATGGTAGATGCAATCAGAAAGAATATTGTAGATCAAGTGTACTAGATAAAAAATGTTCAAATGAGACAAGTATTCATAATATCCCTCTTTGTGGTATCGGCTCTTTACTCGTATTCGCAACGATGTAGCGACTATTACACAAGTATGCGTTGTAAGCCTACTCCACAGGAGGCTAAAGATATGATCCTATCCAGCCAATCGCGTGGTGCCGAGCTTGAGGCGGGCCAAACTTATACTTTTAGAATGACCTTCTTTAGGAACATGGATTATCGATTAATTTTTTGCACACCCCCCCAAGTTCTACCCAATTCACTTCGTGATTAGGGAGAAGGAAACAGGTAAAGTTCTTTTCGACAATAAGGACGATGATTATGTGGAGTCAATAGGCTTTACCACCGAAAATACCACAGCCGTTACAGTAGATGTAACCCTTCTGGCCGAAGATGCGAAATTTAAAGATTTTAGGCAGAATCGAGCTTGCCTAGGAATTCCAATTCTTTATAGAAAAGTTACGAAGCTGGGTTTTTAGCCATTCCTTAACTTCTGTAAGAGTTAATAATCAATTTTGGCATTCTCAGGTCATTTTAAAAAATGTATATCTGATTGTTGATATTTTCGTGTTTTTCCAAAAACATAATGCAACAAATATTTAGTCCCCCCAATACCCAAAAATTAACTGCATTTCATTAGAATTCAGTTAAATATTTTGCATTCAATACTTTTTTTTATACTTTTGCACCGTCATACCGCAGGCGCCGCAGGGGACTTAGGTCCCCTGTTTTGTTATAATAAGTTGATGAATGATTGCGAAAAGTAAAGTAGAAGAAATTGTTAATGAGCACCTTAACTCCGAAACGGAGTTTGTGGTGGACATCACCGTTTCAACCGGAAACCATATTTTGGTTTTACTCGATAGCGATAGTGGAATTACTATTGATCGTTGTGTTGCCATTAGTAGAGCTATTGAAGGGAGTTTCGACCGAGAGGAGGAGGATTTTGAGCTGGAGGTCGCATCTGCTGGTCTCTCCGAGGCCCTGCGTTTGCCTCGCCAGTACAAGAAAAACTTGGGCAGATCGCTCGAGGTACTAACCAATGGTGGTCAAAAACACCATGGCGTTTTAACCGGGGTAACCGAAACTAGTTTTACCATCGATGAGGAGCGAATGGTTATTCCCGAAGGGAAAAAGCGTAAACAGAAAGTTGTTGAGCCGCTTACATTCGAATACTCCAGTGTTAAGAGCGTATATGTTATGATTTCGTTTCGATAAGATATTATAAATACTAAAAAACTAATGAGTACTATAAATTTAACCGACACATTTGCCGAATTTAAGGAGTTAAAAAGCATAGACAGGCCAACCATGATGAGCGTGCTTGAGGATGTATTCCGCAGCATGATTATTAAAATGTATGGCTCCGACGACAATTACGATATCATTATTAATATCGACAAGGGTGATTTTGAAATCTGGAGAAACCGCGAGGTTGTAGAGAATGGTGAGGTTGAGGACTCGAATCGTCAGATTTCCATCTCTGAAGCAAAAAGAATTGACGATGATTACGAGGTTGGCGAGGAGGTTACCGATGAGGTTAAGCTAGCCGACTTTGGCCGTAGGGCAATTCTTGCACTTAGGCAAAACCTAACGGCCCGCATACTCGAACTGGAGAAGAACAACCTCTACTCCAAGTATAAGGATAGAATTGGTGATATCATAACCGGTGAGGTTTATCAGGTTTGGAAGAAGGAGATTCTGGTACTCGACGACGAGGGCAACGAGCTTATTATGCCCAAAGCCGAGCAGATCCCTTCCGATTTCTTCCGCAAAGGCGATACCATTCGCGCCGTAGTTGTTCGCGTTGAGATGCGCAACAACACCCCCATGATTATCCTTTCCAGAACATCACCTGTTTTCTTAGAGCGGCTATTCGAACTGGAAGTTCCCGAGATCTTCGATGGCCTTATCACCATTAAAAAGATTGTTCGAATCCCAGGTGAGCGTGCAAAAGTTGCAGTTGAGTCGTACGACGAAAGGGTTGATCCAGTGGGTGCTTGCGTTGGAATGAAGGGTAGTCGTATTCACGGCATTGTGCGCGAACTACGCAACGAGAATATCGATGTGATAAACTTTACCAACAACATACAGCTTTACATTACCAGAGCCCTTAGCCCCGCAAAAATTAACTCCATCCGTATTGACGAGAAGGGCAAGCGGGCTGAGGTTTTTCTACAACCCGAGGAGGTATCGTTGGCAATTGGGAAAGGTGGATTTAACATTAAGCTGGCCGGCCAGCTTACCGGATACGAAATTGACGTGTTCCGCGAGGCGGATACACCCGACGAGGAGGATGTTAACCTCGATGAGTTTGTTGACGAAATTGATGGCTGGATAATCGATGTACTCAAAGGTATTGGTTGCGATACTGCAAAGAGCGTACTTGAAATCCCTTACGAGGAGCTGCTTAAAAGAACCGACCTCGAGGAGGAGACTGTTAAGGAGATCATAAGAATTTTAGAATCTGAATTTGAGTAGTACCGTTAAGTTTGGATCACATCAATTTTTAAAACCTGGATTAGCAAAATATGACAAACGCCGAAAAAGCAATAAGATTAAGTAAGTTGGCAAGGGAGTTCAATGTTGGCATCACTACCTTGGTAGATTTTTTAAGCAAAAAGGGTCACAAGATAGAGAGCAATCCCAATACCAAGGTCGACGCTAACCTTTACGAAGTGCTTGCAAAGGAATTTGGTGCGGAGATCAACCTCAAAAAGGAATCGCAAAAGGTTAGCCTAATAAACCTTCGCGAGAAGAAAGAATCTGTATCTATTGATGATGTTGAGGATGCGATATCCGATGACGACGAGGCTGATGCCGGCGATGAGGAAGTGATGGTTAAAAATGTTACTCCAGAAAAAGAGACATTCAAGACGGAAAAGCCACAAATTCAGCTAAAGGTTAAAGGTAAAATCGACCTTAATGTTGAGAAGAAAGAGGTTCCTGTTGCTAAGCAGGAAACTCCAGCGGCTCCTCCTCAACCCAAGGAGAAGACCAAAGAGCCCATTGAACATATCGAGACCGAAAAGCATCGGATTGAGCCACCCAAAGTGGTTGGTAAACTCGATGTTGATGAAATAAACCAGCGAAAGCCCATCAAGAAAATTAAAAAGGCTGAACAGGTGCCAGTACAAGAGGAGGGTAAACCAAAACCACACGCTCCCAAGCATGCTGAGAAACCAAAACCCTCAAATGTTAAGGAAGCAGAAGAGAGACCTACCCCCAAAGCAGAAGAGCCTAAGGAAAAACCCCAGGCCGAGGTAGTCTTTTATCGTTCCGAGGTTGAGAAATTAACTGGCCCAGTTGTGGTTGGGAAAATTGACTTGACCACCATGGAGCCCAAAAAGAAGGCAACCAATGGTGGAACTCCAGGCGCACAGGGAGCACCAGGTGCAGAGAACGGTAAGGCCAAGAAAAAACGTCGTAAACGTATACGTAAGGATAATCAAAAGGTAACCGTTAACCCCGACGAGAAACGTCCAGGTGCAGTTCCCCAAAAGCAAACAGGTGCACAGCCTGCTGCTGGTGGAGGAGCAAGCCTAAAGAAAAAGAAAAAGAAGCAGCTGCGCCAAGAGGTGAGCGAGGAGGATGTTCAAAAGCAGATCAAGGAGACGCTTGCCAGGTTAACTAGCAAAGGCGGAAAAACCAAAGCTTCAAAATATAGACGCGAAAAGCGTGATATGGTGAGTGCCCGCCATCAACAGGAGTTAGAGCGCGAAGAGCAGGAGAAGCAAATCCTTAAGGTTACAGAATTTGTTTCGGCCAACGAGTTGGCCAACATGATCGACGTTTCGCCTACTGAGGTAATTGAGGTTTGTATGAACCTTGGACTCATGGTGTCAATCAATCAGCGTCTCGATGCCGAAACCATGGCATTGGTAGCCGATGAGTTTGGTTACAAGGTGGAGTTTGTTAGCGTTGATCTCCAGGAAGCCATTGGTATTGAAGAGGATAAACCAGAAGACATGAAGCCACGCGCTCCCATTGTAACCGTAATGGGTCACGTAGACCATGGAAAAACATCACTTCTAGACTTTGTTCGAAGTGCCAACGTAATTGCTGGTGAGGCAGGTGGGATTACTCAGCACATCGGCGCTTACGCTGTTGAACTTGAAAATGGAAAGCAAATCACTTTCCTCGATACTCCAGGTCACGAGGCATTTACAGCCATGCGTGCTCGTGGAGCCAAAATTACCGATGTGGCCATTATTGTGGTGGCTGCCGACGACAACGTAATGCCCCAAACAATTGAGGCTATAAATCACGCCAGCGCCGCTGGTGTACCTATGGTTTTTGCCATAAACAAAATTGATAGGCCCAACGCTAATCCAGAGAAGATTAAGGAAGCTCTTGCTAACATGAACTACTTGGTTGAGGACTGGGGCGGAAAGTATCAGAGTCAGGATATTTCGGCAAAAAACGGTTTAAATATCGATAAACTGCTCGACAAGGTTCTTCTTGAGGCAGAGATGCTCGATTTGAAGGCAAATCCATCCAAGCGCGCCAACGGTACGGTCATTGAATCAACCCTGGATAAGGGACGTGGCTATACGGCTACCGTTCTGGTTCATGCCGGTACGCTTCGGCAGGGCGATATTATGCTTGCTGGTACGCATTTTGGTCACGTTAAAGCCATGTTCAACGAACGTGGCAAGCGAATAACTGAAGCCGGACCATCTACTCCTGTTCAGGTAATTGGCCTAAATGGTGCGCCCTTAGCAGGTGACTACTTTAACATTATGGATACCGACAAGGAAGCTAAAGAGATTGCCAACAAGCGTGAGCAGCTGCAGCGCATGCAGGGACTAAGGGCTCAAAAGCATATTACTCTCGACGAGATTGGCCGCCGTATTGCCATTGGCAACTTCCAGGAACTCAACATTGTGCTTAAAGGTGATGTTGATGGATCAATCGAGGCGCTTTCGGATTCACTTATCAAGCTGTCAACTGAGCAAATTCAGGTTAATATAATCCATAAGGCTGTTGGTCAGATATCAGAATCTGATATTCTGCTAGCTGCTGCATCCAATGCAATTGTGATTGGATTCCAAGTTCGGCCTTCGATGGGAGCCCGCAAGCTGGCCGAGAAGGAGGAGATCGATATCCGTATCTACTCCATTATCTACGATGCCATCAACGAGGTGAGGGCGGCCATGGAAGGCATGCTATCGCCCGAGATTAAGGAGGAGATTGTGGGAACAGCCGAAGTTCTTGAGGCGTTCAAGATCACCAAGGTTGGAACCGTTGCCGGTTGTATCGTTCGCGAAGGAAAAATTATTCGTAATGCCAAATGCCGTTTAATTCGCGATGGAATTGTTGTGTATACTGGTGATTTAGGTTCTCTCAAACGCTTTAAGGATGATGCAAAAGAGGTGGCCAACGGGTTCGAGTGTGGACTTAATATCAACAACTTTAACGACATAAAAGTTGGCGATATCGTTGAATCATTCCAAGAGGTAGAAGTAAAAAGAAAGTTATAGCATAACTTCATATTGGCTATTAAAAGGGGCGCAAAGCCCCTTTTTTTGTCTACCTACTTTTGACACATGCTATTCCCAAATTCCCTAAATTTGAATATCTTTGCCACCCAAATAGACTAAACGATGAATAACATACGCAATTTTTGCATTATTGCGCATATCGATCACGGTAAGAGTACATTAGCCGACAGGCTTCTGGGCTTTACCCACACTCTTACCGAAAAAGAGACACAGGAGCAGGTTCTTGACAGCATGGATTTGGAGCGTGAGAAGGGCATAACCATTAAGAGCCATGCCATTCAAATGAACTACGAACTCGATGGGCAAAAGTATATCCTCAACCTTATCGATACTCCAGGCCATGTCGATTTTTCCTACGAGGTTTCTCGAGCCATTGCCTCCTGTGAGGGCGCTCTGCTAATTGTTGACGCAACGCAGGGCATTCAGGCCCAAACCATATCAAACCTATATCTTGCCATTGGACACGACTTGGAGATTATTCCTGTAGTGAACAAGATTGATATGGACGCAGCAATGGTGGATGACGTAAAGGATCAGATTGTAGAACTGATAGGGTGCGACCGCGACGATATTCTTGCCACAAGTGCAAAAACTGGGTTAGGGGTGGAGGAAGTGCTTGAGGCAATTGTTAAGCGTGTGCCACCGCCAAAAGGCGATCCCGAAGCTCCGCTGCAAGCACTTATTTTCGACTCCGTTTTCAACTCGTTTCGGGGCATTATTGCCTACTTCAAAATTTTTAACGGCACTATTCGTAAGGGCGATAGGGTAAAATTTTTCAACACTAACCAGCAGTACGATGCTGATGAAGTGGGAATTCTTCAGCTTAAAATGGTGCCCAAAGATAGCATGAGTGCTGGTAACGTGGGGTATATTATCTCGGGAATAAAAAACTCTGCCGAGGTTAAGGTAGGTGATACAATTACCCATGTCGAGAGGCCATGTACCAAGGGTATAGCAGGTTTTGAAGATGTAAAACCTATGGTTTTTGCCGGTCTATACCCCGTTGAGGCGGATGAGTACGAGGATCTGCGAGCCTCGCTCGACAAGCTTAAGCTCAACGACGCTTCGCTTACCTATGAGCCTGAGAGTTCACTAGCTTTGGGTTTCGGCTTCCGATGTGGTTTCCTAGGACTTCTTCATATGGAGATTGTTCAGGAACGTCTATACCGCGAATTCGATATCGATGTAATCACAACCGTTCCAAACGTATCGTATAACGTTTACACCACCAAGGGCGAGATTATCGAAATACACAACCCAAGTGGATTGCCCGCACCCAACTTAATCGATAGGATTGAAGAGCCAACCATAAAGGCTCAAATTATTACAAATAGCGATTCGCTTGGAGTCGTGATGAAACTTTGCATCGATAAGCGCGGAGAGCTTAAAAATCAGGTATTCCTAACCACAAATCGTATTGAGCTCACCTTTGTGATGCCCCTATCGGAAATCGTCTTCGATTTCTACGATAAGCTTAAATCCATTTCGCGCGGTTATGCTTCGCTCGATTATCATATGGAGGGATACCAAATTGCCAATTTGGTTAGGCTCGACGTCCTGCTCAACGGCGAGATGGTTGATGCCTTGTCAACGCTTATTCACCGCGACTACGCATACTCATTTGGGCGTAGGATGTGCGAGAAGTTAAAGGAGCTTATTCCACGCCAGCAGTTCGACATAGCCATTCAGGCAGCCATTGGTACTAAGGTGATCGCCAGAGAGACCATTAAAGCCCTTCGTAAGGACGTTACAGCCAAGTGTTACGGTGGAGATATTTCTCGAAAGCGTAAGCTACTGGAGAAGCAGAAAAAAGGTAAGAAACGTATGCGCCAAGTAGGTAACGTTGAGGTTCCTCAGCAGGCATTCCTTGCGGTTCTTAAGATGGATTAGAGTACTATCCCCCATAAAATGCAGCGGGCTAAGGTTTATCCTTAGCCCGCTGCATTTTATGGGGGATCAAGAATTAACTATAACTTGTTGTAGTTGTGTCTTTCCAGCATTTTACCCAGTCAACTTCAAGGGTAGCAGGAAGCTGATCGTCGTTGGCCTTGGCTGTTACACCCGAGGAGAAAACCAGATATGCGGGACTATCGGGTAGGTAACGGTTAGTCTCCATGTAGGGTATACCATTTATGGTCCACACCATTTTGTTTGGCGACCAATCGATGCCAAGGATAAAGAAGTTATTCTTGAAATCGAAACCATTTAATGCCGATTTAATGCTGCGGGTTTTACTGCTCTGTCCATCGACGCCAAATATTGAGCCCTGCACTTTTACTTTACTCTTACCGTTTTGCCTAACCACATCAATGTGAGGGAGCATCTTATCGCCCACAAGCCAGAATGCGTGGTAAATATTTGGCATCATGGTGAACTTCAGCTTTGCTTCAAATCGTCCGTACTTTTGGCGGAATGCTTGCCCCGTATTAACTAATCCCGAGGTGTACTCAAAAGTTTTAGGAAAGAATCCATACTTTCCATCCCACGCAATTCCTTCGGCCTGCTGTTTTCGGGTAGTAATCTTGAAAATACTATTCGAAACTTCTATGTTTTTCCCGTTGGTGTTGGAGTGTAGATCTCCAGCCAGAGAGTAGCTATTATGGATTAAGGCTTCGCCCCAGAAGTAGCGGGTCAACCAGGTTTGGGTATTCAGTGAATTACCCTCAAAATCGTCGGAAAAGGTTAGCTCCCAACGCTTGATTTCGTCAAACTTTTTGGAGTTATTCAGACTTAAAAACCACTTAATTTTCTCCGATTTATTAAGCGTATTATACTCGGTAAGTTTCTGATAGGCCTCGGTTTGCTCAAACTTATTCTTCGATAGCAGGTAAGTTTTCCGTTCGATAAATTCTGTAGAGGAGATGTATTTCTCTAGCTCGTAGTACTGTTCTACGGTGTCTGATCCTTCAAGTTCAAAGTAATCCTTAAGGGGTTTCCAGCTCTTTAACTTGAAGTATTTTTTCACATCAGCATCAACTCGTAGCTTGTGAAACTCTAACTCATGTTGGTACTCGTTGCTGTTGTTTTTCTTATGTTCCTTACGATTATTTCTATACTCAGGGGTATTCACCTCCTGCTTGAGTTCCTCGTATCGCGTAGGTTTTCCAGAAAGTTCAATCGATTTATACTGGTTTAGTATATCGGAGTCCTTAATACGGAGGTAATTTCTAATAGACCCATTCTTTTTTAGCTTCGAAAACTCTATCTCTTTGCGATGCTCTTCCGAGTTTGGAAACCGTAGGACATTGAGCTCATTTTTCACCTTAAGAGGCTCACCTGATTCAACGTATTCTTTAAGCGCTAAGTAGTGAGCATACTCCTCCGATTGCCCAAATCGAAGATATTCGGCGTACTCTTCACGAAGGGCTCTATCTTTGTTTTCAACCTCCTCGGTTTTTGGGAAACGACCAAAGAGCTTAAGTGCAGTGAGGCGTAACGTTTGTGATGCCATTTTTTGGTTATAGGGTTACGGGTTACTAGGGATCACCTACTATGTGCTATAAACTTGAAGGGAACCTTAATGTTTTCAGAGTAATCTTCTCCAGCCTCAATCATATCTTCATCATCCTCAAGGTAGTGCCAGTGTACCTCCACATCGTACCCGCTTCGATGAATATCGCGGAATTTCTCTAAAAGTTTAAGGATCATCTTGGAGGATGAAGTATTGTAGTATTCAAAGTTAAAGCTAATCCTAGTTGATTTGTTGGGAGCCTTGGCATACTCATCGAACCAGTTGAGTATTGGGTGAAAAAAAGTTGAAACGTCTTCGGGTAGGGAGTTTCCAGAGAACTCAAACACACTGTTTTCCTTATCAAGTATTACTTTGGGCGTTTCGTTTGTGGGCTCAATTACTATCTTTTCCATGATTCGTTCTGTTACAATCCAATTTCAACATCAATGATAGCACAAAAAAACGAGATGACAATGGTTTTGGACCATTGGCATTACAACAAATTTAACGAAAAAGTGGTTAAATGGTTATTTATTTTAGAAATAATTCTTTGCGCATCAATAAAAAGTGGTGAATGGCAGCGCATTAGCAGACATTCACCACTTTTTTGTGACCAAATGGTGGGTTTAGGGATTTGAAATCAACTTGAATCCTTTTCCCCTCACATTTATGATTTCAACCGATGGATCATCGCTAAGGTACTTCCTAAGCTTGGTGATATACACATCCATGCTGCGTGCATTAAAGTAGCTATCGTCAATCCATATGGTTTTAAGCGCAAAGTTGCGATCGAGCACGGAGTTCTTGTTTAGGCAAAGGTATCTTAAAAGCTCCGATTCCTTGGTGGTTAGCCTTTTAGAGCTGTCGCCCAGGGTTAGGGTTTGCTTGGTAACATCGAACTCGTAGTTGCCAATGTGAAAATTCTCTTGGTTAGATGCGGAAGCGTCGTTGCGAGTTCTTCGGAGAATGGCCTCTATGCGAAGCAGTAGCTCCTCAATGCTGAATGGTTTGGTCATGTAGTCATCTGCGCCTATGGTGAACCCTTCGAGCACATCTTCCTTCATCGACTTGGCTGTTAGGAATAGGATGGGCATACTGCTGTTGATGGTTCGAATATCCTTTGCCAACGAAAATCCGTCCTTAATAGGCATCATTACATCCAGAATGCAAATATCGTAATGGTTATTGTTAAAGCCCTTGTAAGCCTTTTCGCCGTCTTTATATAGATCAGTTTCGTATCCTTTTGCCTGAAGATACTCTTTTAGGAGTAGGCCCAAATTCTCATCGTCTTCTGCCAGTAGAATTCTAGTTTTTGCTTTTTCCATAGCTTTACGTATTTATTGTAGTGTTGTGTTTTTTTCGTTGGGACCGTTCGTGGGTAGAAAACAGCTGAATTTGCTGCCCTTGCCCAGGGTGCTATCAACCCATACCTTTCCACCATGTTCTTCTACTATCTTTTTCACGTAGCAAAGACCAAGCCCAAATCCCTTTACATTGTGAATATTGCCAGTTGGAACTCGGTAAAACTGGTCAAAGATTCTTCGCTGATTCTCTCGGCTTATGCCTATCCCATTGTCCTCCACCGATAATACAATCCCCTTTGAGGCGTCCTTGGTTGAGATGGTTATGCTTGGATTTCCATTGCGATATTTCAACGCGTTATCGAGCAAGTTGTTCAGAATATTGGTGATATGAACCTCATCGGCAAGCAGTATAGGATTTTGAGCAGCGAGATCCGATTGCATTCTGCCGTTAACATTGGTAAGCTGAATTTCAAATGTATGGCTCACTTTACTTACTATGTCATGAAAATTTATCTGCTTTAGCTTGAGTTTTAGCTTTGTTTTCTCGAAAATGGCCATTTGAAGCACTTTCTCAACCTGAAGGCCAAGGCGTTTGCTCTCCTCAGAGATAACGCCACCTAAATATCCAATCCGTTTATTCTCATCGGGAATAGTATTATCCTTAAGCATTTGTGCCGCCAGCGAGATGGTGGAGATTGGCGTTTTGAGTTCATGGGTCATGTTGTTCACAAAGTCGTTCTTAATCTCCGATAGCCTTTTCTGCTTAAAGATAATGAGAATTGTAACTGTAAAGCTGAAAATAATTATCAGGGTAAGCATAAACGTGGTAAAGGTCATCCAACCCAGCGAGCTCAGCACGTATTTTTTCTGATTTGGGAAGTAAATTGACAAGAAATACTTTTTGGAGAAAAAGTCGTTTGGGAAGATGTTCTTTTTAAGTTGGGCAGGAATGGATTTGCTATACGCCTTTGAGCAGTAAACAGCGCTGTCGGTTTCCGTAGCGAGTTTGTACTCGTAACGAGTTCTAATGCCAAGCTTGGCAAACTCATTTCGGATAATGGTGTCTAGCACTTCATGTGGAATACGCTCTTCGATGGGGAGTTCAACCCGAATCATCTTGTCCACGATATTCTCAACAAATACTGTTTTGTTTAGTAGCTTTTCGTCCAAGGAGATATTGAAGCTGATCTCGTTGCTCTTTTGTTGTTGCCTAATGGGTTTCACATCCCACAGGTTTTTGTCCAGCTTGATAATCTGCAACGAGTCGGTTGTGTTAAGGCTTGCCACCGAGGGGATGCGAAGCGTATCGAGGTTACTGATGGTAAAAACCTGCTGGTTTTTTTCGAACGATCTTAGTCCGCTCCGGGTTCGGTTCACGGTGCTAAAGTGATAGGTTAGCTTTGGCGACGACGATGATCCTGCCGTTGCGTAGGGGCTTATCTCATCGATAACCTGAACGATGGTTTCCTGCCGCTCAATTTCAGTAACTATCTTTTCGAGCGCTAATTTGGCTGTTTGCCAAAACTGCTCCTCCTTTATTTCAACAGCAATATTTACCCATTTGGATTGCACAAGAATCAACCCAATGGTTGCCAGCGTAATAAGGCCAGCCATTATCCATATAGCACTTCGTCTCATAGGGCAAAAGTAAACACTTTAACACTCCCATAGCTGCATGCTTAACAGACTTTAACAGATATTAATGCCTATTAGCTGAATTGTTCACTATCTTTGTAGTGTTAATCATTCTACTTTCCGCTGGAAAGAAAAATAGTGTGTTTTTCATAGGTTTAAGGTTTTAGGGTTAATGCAGGCGGGGTGGTTCCCGCCTGCATTGTTTTTATGGTGTAGCCCTAGATATTCTGAAGGATGGATATACCCTTAACCTTTGCCGCATCTACAGGAATAGCCGCCACCACCGAAGCGAACTTCTTAATCTCTGCAATAAACCCTTTTATAAAGTCCTTTTGATGACTCCCCTGGATTTTGACTACGTAATCGATATTGGGCAGCTCTTTGATGAGAATTGAGGCGTCGACTCGGTTTTTTACAATCAGAATTGTTCTGTCTATTGAAGAATGCTCATCCTTGGCGGTAGGGAATTCAACCCCACCCAAGCTGATGCTAAAATTTTCTCGTAAATCTATCCTTACTTTCGCGTTCAGTTCCCACGATAGTTGATGCAAAGAGCTGGAGCACGATATGGCATAATACGATGCTTGCTCAACGGGGATTTCCAACTTAACCTGTTTCTTTTTCATGCTTCGGTTCTAGTGGCGTTGGATGGGAAATGGCGCTGATTTAGTTTTCCCAGTTTGTGGTAGAGGCCTTTACCTGGTGATCGGGGATAGGGATAATATCAATTCGTTCTAGGGCTACCATGGCCGCATTTTGTTCGGCCTCTTTTTTTGATGTGCCAAATCCGGTCCCAAGTAGCCGATTGCTCATGAACAGTTTGGATTCAAAGAGAGGATTCTGACCCCGAGGGGTTTCCTTTTCCATGCTATCGAACAGAATAGACATCTTATTTTTTTGAGCCAATTCGATGACGCGACTCTTGTAATCGTTCTCTGTTGCCTGAAGTTCTGTAAGGTCAACGTGTTGCTTAAGGATAAAAGCATTTATCCATCTTCGGGTTGCATCAAACCCTTTGTCGAGGTAAATAGCCCCAACAAAGGCTTCGAGTGCATCGCCAAAAATGTGCTTATGAGCTAGCGGATTGTTGGTTTGTGATATTACCAACTTATCGAGCCCAATGGCCAGCGCAATATGGTTAAGGCTATTTCGGCTCACAATGCGCGAGCGCATTTTGGTGAGAAAGCCTTCGTTTTCGTTAGGAAAGTTTGCGAAAAGAAAATCGGCCACAATGGAGTCGAGGATCGAGTCGCCCAGATACTCCAGACGTTCGTTATTTATCCTATTCCCATCGGGGATAATAGTTGATGCCGACTTGTGAATAAGTGCAATCTTATAAAGATCAATATTTTTGGGATTTAGGGCAAAATCTCTTACAAGCTGATTTCTGAAATCGCTATCAGCGCCCTTAATCCATTTATGTTTTAACCTTAAAAAGAAGCGAATCACTATGGTCTATTCAACATATTTTTTGAAGATCACCGAAGAGTTGTGCCCGCCAAAACCAAAGGTGTTGCTTAGCGCCACATTAACTTTTCGTTTTTGAGCCTTGTTAAGTGTTAAGTTAACTTTGGGATCAACTTCGGGATCGGGTGTGGAATGGTTAATAGTAGGAGGAACGATATCCTTGTAAACTGCAAAGATACTTGCAATTGCCTCAACGGCACCGGTTGCACCTAGCAGGTGTCCAGTCATCGATTTAGTTGCACTAACATTCAGCTTGTAGGCATGCTCTCCAAATACTGAGGTAATGGCCTTGATTTCAGCAACATCACCAAGTGGTGTGGCCGTTCCGTGTACGTTGATGTAGTCAACATCCTCGGGTTTGAGGTTGGCGTCTTTAATCGCCTGAATCATCACGTTTTTAGCGCCTAATCCTTCGGGATGTGGTGCAGTAAAGTGGTGTGCATCGGCGGTCATGCCACCGCCAACAATTTCGGCGTAGATTTTTGCACCGCGTGCTTTAGCGTGCTCTAACTCTTCTAGAACTAAAGCACCAGCACCTTCGCCCATCACAAAACCGTCGCGGGTTGCATCGAATGGACGAGAAGCAGTTTTGTACTGCTCGTTATTGGTAGAAATGGCTTGCATGGCGTTAAATCCGCCCATGCCAGCCTCGTTCACAGAGGCTTCGGAGCCTCCAGTAATCATAATGTTGGCCTTACCCATACGAATAAGCCAAAGGGAATCAACTAGGGCATGGGTTGATGAAGCGCAAGCCGAAACAGTTGAGTAGTTTGGCCCTCTAAAGCCGTAACGAATGCTGATATGGCCTGATGCGATATCGGCAATCATCTTTGGAATGAAGAATGGGCTAAATCGCGGGGTACCGTCGCCCGCGAAGTAGCCTCTCATTTCTTCCATAAACGTTTGGATGCCTCCAATGCCCGACGCCCAAATTACACCCGCCATATCGTGATCGATCTTTTCAAGATCGAGTCCCGAATCAAGGAATGCCTCGTGGGCCGACACTAATGCATACTGACAGTAAGGATCGTACTTGCGTGCTTCCTTGCGATCCATATGCTGAAGTACATCGAAGTTTTTTACCTGACAGGCAAACTTAGTTTTGAACTTGGAGGTGTCGAAACTGGTGATCATCTCACAGCCACTAACACCTTGCTCAAGATTGTTCCAAAACTCATCAATGCTGTTCCCAATGGGGTTAAGTGTTCCAAGTCCTGTTACAACAACACGTTTTAGCTCCATAGTTCAGAAAGTTTGTCTAAAAAATCAGGTTTTAAAAATAATTACTTAGAGTTGTTCTCGATGTAGCTGATAGCATCGCCTACTGAACTGATCTTTTCAGCTTCTTCATCAGGAATTGAAAGGTTGAACTCCTTTTCAAACTCCATAATCAACTCAACGGTGTCGAGAGAATCAGCACCTAAATCATTAGTGAAGCTGGCCTCAGGAGTTACCTCATTCTCATCAACTCCCAACTTGTCAACGATAATGGCCTTAACTCTGGTAGCAATATCAGACATAGCTTTAAATGTTAAATTAGTAAAATGGTTTATTCTAAAACAAAGAAAAAAATATTAAGCTAGTGCTTAAGATTAATTTCTCGGCAAAAGTATATTTTTGTTTTTATTTTTGATGCTAAAGGGCAAAATATTTTACTCCTTTTTAACTCATCGACAATCTAAATACAAGTAAATGAAACGTATAGCAGTGTTTGCTTCGGGCTCTGGAACCAATGCGGAAAATATCTATTATCACTTTTTAGGCACAAAAACAGCAAAAATTGCTTTAATCCTAACCGAAAATCCAAGCGCATTTGTGCTGGAAAGAGCTAAAAACTTAAAAATCCCTAGTCATGTTTTCACCATGGCAGAGCTTCGAAACGGTGTAGTTGAAGAGTTACTATCAATGGAATCTATTGATTTTATTGTTCTCGCTGGTTTTTTGAAGCTAATCCCAACTCCTATGGTTACTCGTTTTAAGGGGAGGATAGTAAATGTTCATCCCGCTTTGCTCCCTATGTTTGGGGGAAAGGGGATGTACGGAATGAATGTTCACCGCGCTGTTGTTGCCGCTGGTGAAATAGAAACCGGCATTACTATCCACATGGTAAATGAACAGTACGACGAGGGTGATATTGTATTTCAAGCCCGCTGTCCGGTTTTGCCTAGCGATACTGCTGAGGGTGTAGCCAACAAAGTACATGCTCTGGAGTACGAGTATTACCCAAAGATTATTGAGAGTTTGCTATAAGTTTAGTTTTTCTCTCCCCTTTTGATATTAACCTGAACTCCCAGTCCAATAATAAAAAAGTTGTGATCCCAACTTTGCGATCCTGAATTATGGTATGGCAGCGAGAGCCCAGCATTAGCGTAGAATTTCACTGCTTTATACCCTAGTTTTAGCACCACTCCGGGTTCGGCAAAGTAATTTGTTTCGTTGTTGATTTTAATGGATGACAGCCTAAACACTCCAGCAAAGTCGAGCATGTTCGTTCTCATTCCAAATGCTGGTTGAATAAAAAATTTGGTCATGTTAGCCGTTTGCGAGCCATCGAAGTATGTGTTTCGGAAGTCGGCTGGAACGGTTCCAATGCCACCACCCGCAAATAGCTCGTAGCGGCCAATTTTGCCTATTGAGCCAAAGTTACCAAGCCCACCCTCAATATAGTTGTGACTTAGCTGAACTTTTTGCACCTGATCGTTTATGGTTAACTCCTTAACCTCCGAAAAGTAGCTACCATTGATCATTGCCCCCAAGTTGTTGGTTAGTGCGTAAGCGGTTTGGATTTCGAGATTTCCAACACCTATTGCTCCTGCAATTTGTGCATCACCCTTGCTGCTCATCATGGGTGCGTTAAAACTTGTGGGATAGTAGGCAATTTTGCATGAAGCTAACAACAAAGCAGCAATGTTAATGAGGAATATCAATCGAATCGGTTTGTGTGCATCCATAGCATTAGGTTTTGCAATGCAATTTAAACCAATTATAGATTGAAGTCAATATTTTCCCCCAAAAACTGAACGATCGTTTATAATGTGTTAACAAAAAAAAAATTAAAACGACGAAAAGGCATTGTGTTTTGGAAATATGGGTTTAAGCGAAATACTATCGAGTTTTGCCCTTAGCCTTGCCGTTTCGCTAATGAAATGATTGCGGTAGTTGTCTTTAATAGGCTCAACAGGAGGGGCTTCTACCTTAAGCGGATCAATGGGTTTGCCGTTTTTCCAGAATCGAAGGTCGAGGTGAGGTCCAGTAGCATAACCTGTTTTACCAACGTAACCAATAACCTGTCCCTGTTGAACGCGTGCTCCCTTCGAAATACCCTTTCCAAATCGAGAGAAATGGTTGTAGCCAGTAGTGTATACGCTGTTGTGCTTTATCTTAACGTAGTTCCCTGCCGAGTTGTTGTAGCCTTTTTCAATAACCACGCCATCGCCCAGGGCAACTACGGGTGTTCCCTCGGGGGCAGCGTAATCGACTCCAGTATGAGGGCGATAAACCTTTAGGATAGGGTGAAGGCGATTGTACGAAAAGCCCGAACTTATGCGCGAAAAGCGCAGGGGTGCTTTAAGGAATGCTTTTCGCAGGCTATTGCCCTGCTCGTCCCAGTAGCTCCAAGTGGAGTCCTGCATATATCGAAATGCGTAGTATTTGTGACCTCGATGCTCAAACCAAGCAGCGTGAATGTTTCCAATGCCTATCGACTTATCACCTACATATAACTCGTCGTAAACGACTTTGAATTTATCACCCTTGTAAAGTCCAAAAAAATCGATTGCCCAGGCAAAAACATCTGACAGATCGAGGGCAAGCACAGGGTTAAGATTGTAATCTTTCATGGCCTCCCAAAGCGACGAGCTAATCTCGGCCTCACTAATGCGGGGAACAGGAATAATATCGCGTTGACCTTTGGTTACGGTTAGGGAGTCGTTAAAGTCGAAAACTACATAATCGACCTGAGAGTGCTCGTAAACCAAGTATCTGGTTTGGTTCGTAGTGTCGATACTCGAAAATATCTTGTAGGTATTCCCTGCCCTTATGGAACGGATATTAAAGATATCCCTAGTGCGCTCGGGGAGTTGGCGTATATGCTCACCGCTAACTCCATGCATTATCATAATGCTACCAAGGGTTTGATTGCGTTGTACGGAGTATGTTGAAATGTTAAAGGAATCAACGGGTATGCCAAATTCAAGTATTGGTTCAGTTGACCCGGTGTTGAAATCGACTGATGCCCATTCGCTTTCCCCGGTGATTTGAGTATTGGTTGAAAAAAAGTAAACAGCAGCCAACGACAGAATAGCAGCAAACAGGGAAAGGAAAATTTTCTTCATAGTAGTTATAAGTTGCAGTGATATTTGATCTGCAAATAAAGGGATTTTGCCTTAGATCACCTATAGATTGTGGATTTTTAGCTTAGCTAAAAGAAAGTCTAGGATCGGATACGTTCAAAGCCTTGTCCGTAAACACCCATCACGTTGGCTACAGAAACAAAGGCGTCGTGATCAATCTCCTTAATAATTATGTAAATGTCGCTTACCTCGTGTTTCCGGACTAGAGTGATAACCACCTTTTGGTTCTCCTTGGTATACCAGCCAACACCGTCAATTACA
Organism: Tenuifilaceae bacterium; assembly: GCA_034003245.1. Lineage (GTDB taxonomy): Bacteria > Bacteroidota > Bacteroidia > Bacteroidales > Tenuifilaceae > Perlabentimonas. The sequence continues at coordinate 66,119 of JAVEYY010000015.1, read as the reverse complement.
GTAACTCCACGCTTTATTTGGTTGGTGATGCGGTCGGCAATTTGATCGTGATTTTTTGAGAAGATAAACATTTGAACCGACTGTTTGCTACCCGACAGAACAGCGTCGATGGCGTAGGCTGTAATGGCCATGGCAACGTATCCATAAACAATGGTTTCGATTCGTTTAACCGGAGGTAGCTCGGTGAGCACAAAAAATGAAGAGCCAATTATAAACACATCGCACATCAGTATTACACGCCCCGGGCTAATATTTCTATACTTATTTACAATCATGGCAATGATATCGGTTCCACCAGTGCTGCCGCCTTGGGTAAAGATTATGCCAAGGCCAACCCCCGACAGGATACCCCCGATTATTGCTGAGAGGAACTTGTCGTCGACCACGGGCAGCTGAATGAGCGATTGCATTACCGATAATAATACTGAGCCCGCAACAACACCAAAAATTGTTTTAACGCCGAAGCTTGCGCCCAGTATCCTTATGGCTATAAGGATTAAGCCAATGTTGACTAAGAAGTAGGTGTATCCTACCGGAAATCCAGTGGCGTAGTATACAAGGGCTCCAACGCCCGAAATTCCGCCACCCGTTATTTTATGGGGTAACAAAAAGGCTGTCCACGACAGGGAGTAAAGGAAGATGCCGAATATTATTATCGAGTATACTCGAGCAGCCTTTAAAAGTGGTATAAACTTCATCATATGATAAAGGGATTATGCTGAATTAAATCAGAGGTAAAAAATGTGCTGCAAAGCTTAGAAATTTTGTACAAAGATACCGCTGCAAAATTCACTTGGCAATTTTGCAGGAATAAAAATTCGGATATTTATATCACCCTAATTTTTCGCAGTGAGTTTATATAATTGCTTTCCGATATGAGATGGAGATGAGCTTTTTAACTGAGCGGGCTAGTGTCTTATTTGCTCAAACCCTTTCCCGTAAACGCCCATAACATTGGCAACCGAAATAAATGCCTGATTATCTATCTCCTTGATTGCCCTGTAAAGATCGCTAGCCTCGTGCTTACGAACCAGGGTGATAATCACCTTTTGGTTCTCCTTGGTATACCATCCCATTCCATCGATAATTGTTGCGCCGCGACCCATTTGTACGGCAATCCTATCGGCTATTTCGGCGTATTTCTTTGAGAAGATAATAATCTGAACCGACTGTCTATTGCCCGAGAGTAAAGCATCGATAGCGTACGCCTGAAGCGCCATAGCCACATAACCGTAAACAATGGTCTCGATGCGCTTGACGGGGTCTAGGTCGGTCAGTACTAGGAATGATGATCCAATAATGAAGACATCGCAGTAAAGGATAACTCGTCCCGGGCTAATGTTTCGATACTTATTTACTATCATGGCGATGATATCGGTTCCACCCGTACTTCCGCCCTGGGTAAAAATTATTCCCAGACCCACACCACCAAGGCCACCCCCAATTATGGTTGAAAGAAATTTATCCTCTACGATAGGAGCCTGAATAAGGGATTGCAAGACTGAGAGTAGTGTAGCAGCAACGGCAACCCCAAAAACGGTTTTTACTCCAAAGCTTGCTCCCAGAATCCGAATTGCAAGTAGGAGTAGGCCAATATTTATTATAAAATACGTATAACCCACTGGAAATCCTGTTGCATAGTAAACCAAAGCACCAATGCCCGAAACCCCGCTACCAGTTATCCGATGTGGTATAAGAAAAGCGGTCCAGGCTAATGCAAATATTCCTAGCCCTAGTGTAATTATTGAGTAACTACGGGCGTTACCGAGAATTTTTTTGAGAGTCATAGCAGTAGAATATGGTTGCCGCAAATCTACGGCAAGTAACCAAGGTATACTATGATTTTTTGCAGAATCTAATTGTGTATACTACAAGAACCCTAACTCCAGCATGGCCTCTTCGCTCATCATGCTTTTGTCCCAGGGTGGGTCGAATGTTAGCTTAAGTACGACTTCGGTAACACCATCAATCTCGCCAACACGATCGTTCACCTCCTGGAGAAGTTGGTCGGCCATGGGGCAGTTGGGCGCGGTTAGGGTCATCCTAACCGTAGTTTTGCCGCTCTCTTCCACGTCAATTTCGTAGATAAGCCCCAAGTCGTATATGTTCACAGGGATCTCGGGGTCGAAAACATTTTTGAGCGCTTTTAAAATGTTGGCCTCAACGGCAAGTATATCTAGTGGTTGTGACATAAATTGTTTTATCAAATGTGCTGTACTATGTTAACAATTGCGAAGCAAAACTGTTTATTTACCCATTCTGTTTTGCTTGGTAGGCTAGAGCGTAAAGCTTCATTTGCTTTATCATGGCCAGTAGGCCATTGGATCGGGTTGGCGATAGATTTTCCTTAAGCCCAATCTTGTCGATAAAGTACAGTTCAGCGTCTAAAATTTCCTGTGGAGTGCGGTTGTTTAGCACTCGTATTAAAAGGGCAACAATTCCTTTAGTGATAATAGCGTCGCTGTCGGCGGCAAATTGTAACTTGCCATCAACCATTTCGGCATCGATCCAAACCTTGCTTTGGCAACCCTTAATCAGATGCTGATCGGTGCGCTTTTTCTCGTCAATTGGGGTTAAATCGTTTCCCAGATCGATAAGTTGCTGGTAGCGATCCATCCAGTCGTCGAACATGGTGAACTCATCAATTATCTGATCCTGAATATCGTTTGCGGTCATTGTGTGGGGTTTTTGTACGATGCAAATTTAAGGAATACTATCAAAATTGCTAGGCAAGTGAGTAATATTTAGCCTGCTGTTTTCTGTGGTCGTGGGCAATACCATTCTTAACACCAGCTAAACCCGCCTAAAATCGCTTAAACCTTTATGAGTAATTAATTTTATCCAGACATAATTCTTCTTGAGGCTTTGAAATCATCAAATTATACAAATTGTGGGCAATGGCACTAAACTAAATTTTTTACCTAACCGTTCTTTAACCCAAATTACTATCTTTGCCAGTTAAAAGCAGTGGCTTTAAGATAATTTCATTTAAGTTTTTGAATTCAAAAGCACTTATTATATGATAGATAATAAAGTAGTTGTAGGTATTACCCAGGGCGATATCAACGGCATAGGTTACGAGGTAATAATTAAGACTCTTCAGGATAACCGGTTGAACGATTTTTGTGTGCCTGTTGTGTATGGTTCGCCAAAGGCGGCGGCATACCATCGCAAGGCCATAAACCTCGAGAGTTTCAACTTTAACCAGATTAAGGATATATCGGAGGTGCACTCCAAAAAGTCCAACATAATTAACTGTATGGACGAAAATGTACGCGTGGAGCTAGGCAAGGTAACCGAGATGGGCGGCGAAGGATCCATTAATGCGCTCGATGCTGCAGTAGCCGATTTGAAAGCAGGTAAGATAGATGTGCTGGTAACATCGCCCATAAATAAGCAAAATGTACAAACGGCAAAGTTCGGATTCCCCGGACATACTGAGTATTTAGCTAAGTCGTTCGATGCCAAGGAGGTTCTTATGCTGCTGGTTAGCAACCTGATGAGGGTGGGGGTTGTTACGGGTCATATTCCGCTATCGGAAGTACCGAAGAGCATTACTCAAGAGTTGATAGTTCAGAAGCTTAAGCTGCTCAACGAGTCGCTAATTAGGGATTTTGGTATCCGTAAACCTCGCATTGCCGTGCTAGGTCTTAATCCCCATGCTGGCGATGCTGGTGTTCTAGGAAACGAGGAGCAAATGGTTATTATTCCAGCAATTAAGCAAGCAAATCAGAAAAATATAATTGCCGTGGGGCCATATCCTGCCGATGGGTTCTTTGGTTCGGAGAATTTCACAAAGTTCGATGCCATTTTGGCCATGTATCACGATCAGGGATTGGCTCCTTTTAAAGCATTGGCATTTGATAGCGGTGTGAACTTTACCGCAGGATTACCCGTTGTACGCACTTCGCCGGCACACGGAACTGCATACGAGATTGCTGGACAGACATTAGCCTCGGAGCAGTCGTTTCGCAATGCTCTGTTTTTAGCTGTTGAGGTTTTTAAGAATCGTCAGGATTATGATGAGTTAACCAGTAACCCGCTGGTTATCTCCAAGCAGGAGTAATCACTACTACTTTAGCATTATTCTATGTTCGAATTTATTAATGGTAAACTGTGTGAGTTAAATCCTGCCTATGCCGTGCTTGAGGCTGGAGGAATTGGCTACGTAATAAACATATCGTTAAATACATTTGCTGCGCTTGAGGGCAAAACCGATGTAACACTTTTTCTCCATCAGGTGGTGAGGGAAGATGCCCACTTGCTTTATGGTTTTATCACCAAATCGGAGCGTGAGCTTTTCAGACATCTTATCTCGGTATCGGGTGTAGGGGCAAATACGGCAAGGGTTATCCTCTCGTCGCTATCGGCCGAGGAGATTTCGCAGGCAATTATGCAGGGCGATGTTAATACGCTCAAGCGGATTAAGGGCATTGGGCTTAAAACGGCTCAGCGAATTGTGGTCGATTTAAAGGATAGGCTGGGTAAATCGACCCTGGAGCAAGATATTTTTGCTACCCAAAACAATACCGTAAAGCAGGAAGCGTTATCAGCATTAGTTATGCTAGGCTTCGCCAAGAGCGTTGCAGAGAAAACCATTGATCAGCTATTTAAGCAAAACCCCGGTCATACGGTTGAAAGCCTTATAAAGGATGCGCTAAAGGGGTTGTAAACGAATAACTTCTGTTTACTTTGAAGTACATTGGGCCACATGCTATTGGAAGGGTACTAGCAACTACCCTATTTCTACTTATCGGACAAAATTATCTGCTTGCGCACAACTCGGCTTGTGATTCTGATAGCCTTGTGGGTGAGGAGTTGGCCGATTTGTCGCTACCTTCTGTACAGCAGCCCGACACGATTAAGTTACCCTATCCCATTCCCAAAACTGACGAAGGTTCAACCGCTTCGCCACTTTTCATGTCGCAACCGCAAAATGTAAAGGTTGAGGTTGTTTATAATGCGCAAACCAAGCAGTACGTGGTTTACTATAAGGTTGGCGATGTTAACATTCGTCCGCCAAGGGTGATGAGCGAGGAGGAGTACCGAAACTTTCAGTTTGAGCAGTCGATGAGGGAGTACTGGCAGCAACGCCGTCAGGGCGAAACTGCAACGCGGGGTTCAGGTATTCTACCGCGATTGCAGGTGGGTGGCGAAACCTTTGACCGGATTTTTGGGAGCAACGTTATAGAGATAATCCCGCAGGGAACAGCTGAACTGGTGTTTGGTGTTAGCGGTTCGCGCACCGACAACCCCACCATTGCGGAGAACTACCGAAGCAATTACACCTTCGATTTTCAGTCGAAAATTCAGATGAATGTGAACGGTACGGTGGGGGAAAAGCTTAGGATGGAAGTAAATTATAACACAGAGGCTACATTCGACTTTGAGAATAACGTGAAGTTGGAATACACTGGGTTTGAGGATGAGATTATTCAGAAAATCGAAGCGGGGAATGTATCGCTACCACTGCCCGGGACTTTAATCACTGGAAGTTCGAGCCTGTTTGGTTTAAAAACTCAGCTGCGCTTTGGCCGATTAACAGTGACAAGCATCTTCTCGAAACAGAACAGTCAAACCCAGGTGATGGAGGTGAGTGGAGGTGCACAATCGAAAGAGTTTGAGATACAGGCCGACGAGTACGAGGCCAATAAGCACTTTTTTCTGTCGCATTACTTCCGCGACACCTACAACCAGTCCCTTCAAAATTTACCTATAGTAAATAGTGGTATCAACATTACCCGTATTGAAGTGTGGGTAACGAATAAGCGTGGAAATTTTGATAACTCAAGGGATGTTGTTGCGTTCCACGATTTGGGTGAGAATTTCCAGAATATCTATGCCGACCATTTTGTTCAAATATCTGGTTCAGGAGCATTCCCCCGCAACGATATCAACACACTTTACGAGCAGATTACCCAATCTTACTCCGGGATTCGGAGTATTTCCGATGTGAATTCGGTACTTTCGCAGATCCCAAACTTTAATGGCGGTGTCGATTACGAGAAGATTGAGAATGCCCGAAAGTTAACCCAATCGGAATTTACCATAAACTCGCAGCTTGGGTACATCTCGGTAAATACATCACTTAATGCGGACGAGATTCTGGCAGTTGCCTATGAGTACACCCTGGGAGGCCGAACCTATAAGGTTGGGGAGTTCTCGACCGATGGGATTACCGCGCCGCAAGCCCTAGTTCTCAAACTATTAAAAGGAACTAACCTTTCGCCCCGCCTCCCTACCTGGAATCTGATGATGAAGAACATCTACACCATTGGGGCTTTTCAGATTGATAGGCGCGAGTTTAATCTCAATATTCTTTACCAGAACGACCTTACGGGAACAGCCGTTAACTATATCCCCGAGGGGAACAACGCGAATATTCCTTTGCTATCGCTGCTTAATCTCGATAACCTAAATAGCAATTCTGATCCAGGTGCCGATGGCATGTTCGATTTTATTGAGGGCATAACTATCAACTCTTCCAATAGTCGAATTATTTTTCCTGTTCTCGAACCGTTTGGTAGCGACTTGAAGCGAAAAATTGGTGATCCAGGAATTGCCGAAAAGTACATTTACCAGGAGTTGTACGACTCCACACTAACCAGGGCTCGCCAGATTGCCGAGAAGAACAAGTTTCGATTAAGCGGAACCTACAGATCCTCGTCGAGTTCCGAGATTCCCCTAAATGCCATGAATGTTCCCCGCGGATCGGTTGTGGTTACTGCTGGCGGACGAAAACTCACTGAGGGCACCGAATACACGGTTGACTATATAATGGGTACAGTGAAGATAATTGACCCCGGACTTCTCGAATCGGGAACTCCTATTCAGATATCGCTTGAGAGCCAGGACCTGTTCAGCTTTCAAACTAAAACTCTTGTAGGTTCGCACTTCGACTATAAGGTTTCCGATAAGTTCAATATCGGGGCTACTGTGCTAAATTTAACAGAGCGACCATTTACCCAGAAAGTGAGCTATGGTAACGAGGCCATTAGCAACACCATTTGGGGGCTTAACACCTCGTACCAAACCGAGTCGGGTTTTCTTACCAAGATGGTTGACTTTTTACCCTTTATCGAAACCAAGGAGAAATCGACCATTACCTTTGATGCTGAATTTGCTCATTTTATTCCCGGATACTCACGCGCAATAGGTTCGGGAGGGACCGTTTATGTTGATGATTTTGAGGGTACAAAAACATCAATCGACCTACGATCGTGGTTAGCATGGTCGCTAGCGAGCACACCACAACACCAGCCCGATATGTTCCCCGAAGGAAGTTTGGTGAACGATTTGGCCAATGGTTACAACAGAGCCCTTTTGGCGTGGTTCTCCATCGACGAGCTATTCCTGAGGAACAACTCCTTAACTCCGGGCCATATTCGGCGCGATCCCAATACCCAGAGCAGCCATTTTGTTCGGGAAATTTTTGAGCGCGAGATTTTTCCCAATAGGCAAACCCCATCGGGGATTCCCACCAAAATACCCGTACTTAACCTTAACTACTACCCGCACGAGCGTGGTCCATATAACTATACCACCACAGGGTTAAATAGCGATGGTTTCTTCCTGAATCCCGAGAGAAAGTGGGCGGGGATGATGCGGTCGCTTCCCTCGCCCGATTTTGAAACGGCCAACATCGAGTACATCGAATTCTGGCTGATGGATCCCTTTGTTTACGACTCGTTGCACAGGGGGGGCGATCTGTATATTAATCTTGGCGAGATTTCGGAGGATGTGCTTCGCGATGGAAAGCGATCGTTTGAAAATGGACTTCCAACCTCGGCAGTGGTAACCAATGTGGAGGAAACAGCCTGGGGAAGAATTCCTGCTGTGCAATCGTTAGTAAATGCTTTTGATACCGATCCAAATGCTCGGCGTTTCCAGGATGTGGGTCTCGATGGGTTACGCGATGATGACGAAGAGGTGTTTTTTGCGTCGTATCTCAAAAGTCTGAAAAGTCAGTTTGGTGCCGATTCAAAAATTTACCTCGATGCGTTAAACGACCCTTCAAGCGATAACTTTAGGTATTACCGCTCGAGCATCTACGATGCTGCTGAAACAGGAATTCTTGATCGATATAAGCGAATAAATAATCCCGAGGGCAACTCACCTGCTGCTAATCAGCCTACCCCCGATGGAATTATTGAGGATTACCCAACTGCACGGCAGATCCAGCCCAATGGCGAGGACATAAACGAAGATCGCACCCTTAACGAGAATGAGACCTATTACCAGTATCGAATCTCGATGCGACCACAGGATTTTGTGGTGGGGCATAACTTTATTACCGATAAGGTTACCTACAATGCAAAGCTCGAAAACGGCGAGCGTTCAGAGGTTAACTGGTATCAGTTTAAAGTTCCAATAGATGAGTACGAGCGGGTTATTGGAAACATTCAGGATTTTAAGTCCATCCGTTTTATGAGGATGTTTATGAAAGGATTTAGGGATACCACCATTCTTAGATTTGCTACGCTGGAGCTGGTTCGGGGCGAGTGGCGGAGGTATAGTAGAGCCCTAATCCAGGGACAGGAAGGAATGCCAACCTCCGATTTGGCCAGTGGAAGTTTTGAGGTATCGGCAGTGAACATTGAGGAAAACTACACCAGAGTTCCAGTAAACTACGTGCTTCCACCCGGCGTAAGCCGGGTAATTGATCCCAGCCAACCACAGCTAACCGAGCTTAACGAGCAGGCTATGGAACTCAAGGTGATAGATTTGGCCGATGGCGATGCCAAGGCCGTATTCCGAAACGTTAGTCTCGACATTAGGCAGTATCGAAAGATGATGATGGATGTTCATGCTGAGGCTATAACCGAATATCCATTATACGATGGAGACCTGAAACTTTTCGTTAGGTTAGGAACCGATTACAACAATAACTACTACGAGTACGAGATTCCTTTAACCCTGACTCTGCCTGGGCGATACTCCAATAAAAGTGAAGCCGACCGACAAAAGGTATGGCCTCGCGAAAACCTCCTCGATATTGATCTGGAAATTTTCCAGAGCGCAAAAATGCTTCGCAACGACGAGATGCGCAAGCTGGGCTCGATGATAACCTACACCACAGTTTTTAGAGTTCAGGATGGCGACAGAACCGTGAAAGTAACAGGAAACCCCAGCTTAAGCAATGTTAGGGTAATAATGATTGGTATAAGAAATCCTGAAAGTTCCGAAAGTTCTTCGGACGATGGCTTCACAAAATCGGGGATAGTGTGGGTAAACGAATTACGGTTGTCGCAGGCCGAGAGCAAGGGTGGATGGGCAGCCAATGCGCGCATATCGGCTAAACTAGCCGATTTGGCTATGGTTACAGTTGCTGGAACAACCATCAAGCCCGGATTTGGTTCAATTGAGAAGAAGGTGAACGAGCGTAGCATGAACGATTTTTACCAGTACGATCTAAGCACTACAATTCAAATGGGGCGCTTCTTCCCTAAAGAGTCGGGAGTTAATATTCCGGTTTTTATTGGATATTCCGAATCGTTTGCAAATCCTGAGTACAACCCGCTCGACCCAGATGTTCCGCTTAAGGTAGCCCTGGAGAAAGCCACCAACCAGAACGAACGCGATTCGATTCGAAGAGTATCGCAGGATTACACGCGCAGGAAAAGCTTAAACCTAACTAATGTTCGCATTAACAAAACCGATGGAGCCCCCAAAGTTTACAGCATTTCCAACTTTGCGGTGAGTTACGCCTATAATGAGCAGCTAACTCGAAACATCAGCACCGAGGAACGAATACAGCGAAACGTAAGGGGCGGGCTAACATACTCGTACAATACCCGACCCAAGAATGTGGTACCGCTTAGGAATGTAAAGTGGCTATCGAACCCCTGGTTCAGGATTATTAAGGATTTTAACTTTAACTATGTTCCCAATCAATTCTCGTTTCGTACAGAGCTAAACAGAACCTACTTTGAGCAGCAGTTGCGTAACATAAACAACCCCGACTTTAAGCTGGTGCCTACATACTCAAAGGATTTCAACTGGAATAGGGTTTACGCATTTAACTGGGATATTACCCAGTCGCTTAAGCTCGATTTTAATGCCAACAATCAGGCTCGTATCGACGAGCCTTTGGGCATGGTTAATCGCGACCGCGATCCAATGGGTTATGAGCACTGGCAGGATTCGGTTTGGAATAACCTGAAGAACTTTGGACGAAACACCAACTATAATCACCGTTTCGATTTAAGCTACAATATTCCCATAAACAAGTTGCCTCCCTTCAGCTGGGTTAGCGCATCGGCACGGTATTCCGGTAGCTACGATTGGCGAGCCGGGCCAATCCTTCCCGACACCAGTCGATTTGACCCGGGCAATACGGTTCAGAATGCCAGTACCATCCAGCTCAACACTCAGCTAAATCTAACATCGCTGTACAACAAGAGTAAGTTGTTAAAGGATATTAACCAGAAGTTCGATCAGCGGGCACGTGGGGTACAACAGCGCACGAATATGAAAACTGTAACCTACGAGCAAACAAATGTTAGGCTTCGCCAGGGAATGTTCCGCTCAATTGACCATAACCTCCGAACCGAGGATGTTAAGGTAAAGGCTTTTGATGAAAGCGGCAAGGATATAAAAGTAGAGTTGAACATTCGCTCCGACAGGCGTGTGTCCATAAAGTCGACTGAAGATATCAATAATGTAAAAGTTGTGGTGGAAGGGCGAGTTCCCGAACGCGAAAACGTTGCACTATTCCTGGTTCAAGGTGGGGTAAGGATGCTGATGGGATTAAAAAATATATCGGGAGCATATTCGGTTACTGCCGGAACCTTGGTTCCGGGATACAAGCCATCTACTCAGTATATGGGTATGCAGGATTTAAATGGCGTTTGGGCTCCAGGGCTTGGGTTTATATCGGGTTGGCAGGATGAAGATTTTGCCTGGCGAGCGGTTCGAAACGATTGGTTAACCACCGACACAACGCTCAACTCGCCAGTGATTTTCACCCAAAATGAGAACTTAACCCTAAGGGCAACCGTTGAGCCGTTGGCAAACCTTAGGATTGAGATTTCGGGTACCCGAAATTTGGCGTCGAATAAGAATGAGTACTATATTGCCGATGCTTTCGGGCAGTTTGATGCATACAATCCCATGCAAACGGGGAACTTTAGCATTAGCGTAATTACCCTGAGTTCTGCTTTTGAGCGTTCTAACTCATCGAATAATTACGAGAGTGAGAGCTTTAAGCGATTCCGCGATACCCGATACGCAATGGCAATGAGGCTAGCTAATAACCGAAAGGAGGGCGGAATTTACGACCCAACAATCCTCGACCAAGATTTATACCCCTTGGGCTACGGTAAGTTGAGTCAGGAAGTGATGGTGTACTCTTTCGTTTCGGCTTACACAGGAATATCGCCCGAGAAGTCGAAACTTACTGCTTTCCCTCTAATTCCCATGCCAAACTGGCAAGTTACCTACGATGGATTAGCCAAGCTGAAGCCCTTCAAAAAGTATCTTCGCACGTTTACCCTTAGGCATAGCTACCGCTCAACCTATACAGTGGGTTCCTACGCATCGTACCTCGATTATGCCCCCGGGGACGATGGATTCAGCTATATTCGCGATGCAAACAATAACTTTATTCCCGAATTCGAAATCACTAATATCTCCCTAAACGAGCAGTTTAACCCCTTGTTAAGTCTCGATGCCACCTGGCTTAGCAGTCTTACTAACCGAGTGGAGGTGCGCAATACCCGATCGTTGGCTATGAGCTTTGCCAACAACCAGCTGAGCGAGATAAACAGCTGGGAGGTAATTGTGGGTAGCGGATATCGTTTCGAAAATCTTCCCCTAGTATTTGCCACTTCGGATGGGGATCAGAAAACGCTGAAGAGTGACCTAAGGTTAAATCTTGACTTTAGCATAAGAAACAATCAAACAATTCTCCGAAAGTTGGTGGAGGAGACCAACACCCCATCGGCTGGGCAGAATATTCTAACCATCAAAACATCGGCCGAGTATGTGGTGAGCGACCAGGTAACCATCCGTGCGTTTTTCGACAGGGTGGTTAATAAGCCCATCGTTGCGCTCTCTTACCCCACAGCAAATACCAGCTTTGGTTTTAGCCTCCGATTTACAATGACTCAGTAGTGCAAGCTGCATAACACTATTTTTTATGCAATCCCAAAGGTTGCTTTTAACAAAAAAGCTTTACTTTTGAACCACAAATCGAAACCTTATTTTCATATAATTAAAATACTTATACTATGAACATTCCTGCAGAGTTAAAGTACACCAAGGATCATGAGTGGGTAAAAGTTGAAGGTAACGAGGCCATTGTTGGCATTACCGATTTTGCCCAGGGTCAACTTGGCGACGTAGTTTTTATTGAGATTGAAACCGAAGGAGAAACCCTTGAACACGAGGAGGTTTTTGGAACCATCGAGGCTGTGAAAACCGTATCGGATATGTTTATGCCTGTGGCAGGTAAGGTAATTGCAGTGAACGAAAAATTGGCCGATACGCCCGAGATCGTGAACAAGGATCCCTATGGCGATGGTTGGATGATTCGTATTGCGATTAGTGATCCATCGCAGCTTAACAATCTTTTAACTGCCGAGCAGTACGCAGCTATTGTTAACGCCTAATTGCATTAGTTAGACTTAAAGCAAAGTCCCCAAAACAATTTGTTTTGGGGACTTTGCTTTAACATGGGTTACCGAGTTGGTGAAACTTTATTCCTTGGCAAGGGCATTCCATCCCTGAGCAGTAATCTGCACTTCGGTACCCTGAGGGGTAACCAGCATTGCACCAGCATTTTGGGCAACAACGTGCCCAATAATTCTAATGCCTTTCATCTCGCTAATTATGTCGTGCTTTTCAATTGGTACGGTGAACAGCAATTCGTAGTCCTCGCCTCCACTTAGGGCGGCAACCACGGGGTCGATGTTCATCTCGGCTGCCATTTTGTGCGTTACCTGATCGATGGGAATCTTATCGATGTAAACCCTGCAACCCACCTGTGAGTTTTTACAGATATGTAGCATCTCGCTGGAGAGCCCATCGGAGATATCGATCATCGAAGTGGGAACAATCCCTGCTTCATCGAGCATGTCGATTAGCGGCTTGCGCGGCTCTGGCTTTAGGAAACGCTCCAGTATATAGTCATATCCCTCGAGTTGTGGTTTCATATCGCTTTTACCTTCCAATACCTTCTTCTCCCTCTCCAGCAGCTGCAGACCCATGTAGGCAGAGCCTAAATCGCCGGTTACGCAAATTAAATCGTTCTCCTTTGCGCCACTGCGGTAGCAAATCTTCTCCTTATCAACCTCGCCAATGGCGGTAATGCTTATCACCATTCCGGTTACCGACGATGAGGTATCGCCTCCAACCAAATCTACTCCAAAGCGCTCGCAAGCTAGGTAGATCCCGCTGTAAATCTCCTCCACATCCTCAAGGCAAAACCGCTTGGAAAGGCCAATCGATACGGTAATCTGCTTTGGGTGCGCGTTCATGGCGTACACATCGCTTAGGTTTACCACCACGGCTTTGTAGCCCAGGTGCTTTAGCGGATGGTAGGTTAAATCGAAGTGAATGCCCTCGAGCAGCAGATCGGTGGTAACCACCAGCTGCTTATGGCTGGGTGCGATAATTGCGGCATCGTCGCCAACCCCTTTTACGGTTGTGCTGTTCTTTATGGTGATATGCTTGGTTAGCTCATCTATTAGCCTAAATTCGCCAAGCGTGTATAGCTCGGTACGGGTAGTTTCTTTGCTCATGGTTTGCTAAATTGTATTCGCTGCAAAGATAGCTTATTGTTTTAGAATGGCCTGATTGCCTGTAAAACATCAAGAAAGTATGCTGGGTTAGGGGTAATTTGCAAACACTTGCTTACATTTGTAGGAAGCGTTAAAATGTGTAAACCACGAGTTGGGTACATGTGTTGGTTAATTAAAACAAGGGAAACCATATGAAAAGAGTTCTACCTATTGTAATTATTGTTGCTGCATGTCTGTGGGGCTGCAAGCCTCAGGTTAAAGAAGAGCCTGAGATCACTATTGCCGAGTCGAAGGTTCATATCTCTGGCACCATCGATTCCGTAACGTTCCGAACCATAAGCATTACTTATTTCGATTTGGTGAGGGACGAGGCTCGCTACTCCGTGGTGGTTGACGATAAAACTGGGGAGTTTGGCTTCGATATCACCATTTATCACCCTCACGATATACTGGTAACCTACGGCACAAAAAGCTTTCAGCTTTTTGTTGAACCCCACGATAGCATCTTTATCAAGTTCTCCGGTGCCGATTTCGCCCGCAATGCCGACGGGAATCTTAGTTCTCTGGCATTTACGGGCGATAATAGCGATGTTAACACCTCCCTGCTCGAGTATAATAGGTTCCGTTCCATACCCAGCTTTTCCGTTGCTCCCGATGGGCTAACCGTTAAACAGTACCTAGGTGCACTTGTTGAGCAGATGAACAAGGAGCTAGCTGAATTGGATTCCTTTGCCCAAATCCATAAACCCTCCGATAAGTTTTTAAGGTGGGCAAGAAGTAGTATTAGGTACGGGAATGCCAACTACCTGATCGATTACCAGATGTGCATCAAGGGTTCATATCCATTGAAGAACGACAGCCTGTTTACTTCACCGTTTTTTCCGGTACGCAACAATCAGGGGTTTTTATCGTCGATGTTTTTGCCCCATGTGTTCAGCTATGCAGGGCAGCTGTACTTGCGCTCCGACACAAGCATAATGGGGCTAATTGGTGAGGCAAAAATGGCGCAAGCCTACGAAAGAACCATTCAGAATATTTTGCGCTTAGAGCCTTCTGGTCTTGAAAGGGATGTAATGCTGTTCCATTTCTGCTTGCGGTTACTAGGACAATCCCTCGAGATAGCTGAGGATAGTTGGACTGATGTAAAACCCACCATTACCTCGCCAGCGCTTATCGATATTTTTGAGCGACTTCTACTCGATAGGAAAAACAACTCAACCGAAGGAATTTTCTACCTCCCCAGCTTTAGCTCCGATATGCAGGTTTTCGAGGGCGATCCTGTGGACTATCTGATAGAGTTGTCGAAAAAGCAGGTGGTTCTGGTCGATATTTGGGCTACCTGGTGCAGCCCCTGTGTGGGTGAAATTCCAAACCTTTTGGAGATTTCTAATGATCTTATAGCCAAGAACGTGATGTTTGTTGGCCTTTGTAGCCGATCCGACAGGCAAACCTGGCATCAGATTGTTCGCGACAACCAGCTACCGGGAATCCATTTCCTGTTTAACCGCGAGCAGACTAAAGCCCTGGCCGATAGGCTAGAGTTCGATGGATATCCCACCTATATGATATTTGCCGGAGGACAGCTGGCTGCCAGCAGGGCACCCTGGCCATCGGACAGCGCTGCGCTGCTATTCCGCATCACCAAAATCAAAAGATTGTATAAGATATAAAACAGATACCATGGAAAAGTTTAAGTACATCCTTAAGCCCGAAGACATTAAGCAGCTGATTGAGCAGAAGGGCTACTGCTACGCCTCCGACATGATTACCGTTGATGGCCACAAGGTGGGCTACATGCATCGCGAATCGCGCGAGGACGAGGACGATAGCGGATGGCGTTTCTACTCCGGAAACGAAACCAATGAGTACGTGGAAAACGAGCACCACTTCATGATGTTCGACCTGAACTACATCGCCAATATCGACCCGGCCATTATCCCCTACCTAAAGATGCGCACCGGCGCAGAGCTGGAACGCGATCCCGAGGCCGATACCTTTAGCCCGGTGGAGGAGGGGTGGTAGAGGGAGATCGGCATTTCATGGCAGGGAAGGTGAAAAGAGTTGGTTTTGCAGAATGAAGGAATGAAGGAATGAAGGATTGATTGAATGATTGATTAGCTTCGCTGAGCTCTCTCGTCAAGAATAAAACTCGACGAGATCGGTTGCCTTCGGCGGGCTCACCGTCAGCCAGAGGTTCAGCAGTACAATTGGTTGATATTGCACTACGGCTTTCGACTTTCGACTTTCAGACTTAACACATAGAAATCATAGTTTACCCATAGTCACATAGAAGAAAAATTGTTCTCTGCTTCCCTACCCGACTGCGTCATTCAGGCGGGCGTCTTCTGTCTTCCGTCTTCTGACTTCTGACTTCTGTCTTCCCCCGTCAACCTCAGGGCGTGCTTCTGACTTTCGACTTTCCGACTTTTGACTTTTTAACTTTCGACTTTGCGGTTTCGCGTTCAAATTTTTCAAATCAGACGAATGGGATTGGAGACTTGAAAAGCAGTAGTTGACGAAAATACAGAACCAAGATAAGCCATAAATTAGGGCCGTTTCTCGATCAACTTTTTATCCCCCCAAAACATTGTGCATAAGCAAAAAAACACATTTGTATATAAATACAAATTTATCTACCTTTGTGCGCTCAAAGAAAAAGCATAATTGGCACTTTCTTTTTGAAAATCAACAGAATAAAACGATAGTAAATCTTCTTTCAAAAGATTATTCCCATGAACGTAACCCATGTAAACAGCGATGCGCTTAACGCTGTGCTTAGCGTAAAGGTGGAGCAGAACGACTACGCATCGAAAGTAGAGAAAACCCTTAAGGATGTTCGCAAAAAGGCCGTTATCAAAGGTTTCAGACCAGGTATGGCGCCTGCATCGCTTATCAACAAGATGTACCGCCGTTCGGCCATTGTCGACGAGGTGAACAAGCTGGTTTCCGAGGGAATCTCGAACTATATCACCGAGCAAAAGCTCAATATCCTTGGCGAACCCCTGCCCTCCGAGAAGCAGGAAGCCATTGACTGGGAAACCCAGAACGATTTCGAGTTCATGTTCGATCTGGCCTTTGCCCCCGAGTTTGAGGTGAAGCTCTCTAAGCGCGATAAGGCTCCCTACTACTCCATTAAGGTTGACGAGAAGATGCGCGATGGCTACATCGAGAGCATCTCGGGCCGCTACGGCAGCTACAAGGATACCGAGCAGGCCGATGCCGAGAGCCTGCTAAGGGCAACCCTTACCGAGCTCAACGCCGATGAGTCGCCCAAGGAGGATGGCCTAACCGTTGATGAGGGTATGGTCTCCGTGATGCTTGTTGCCGACGAGGCCGAGAAGGCCAAGTTCGTGGGCGCCAAGGTGGGCGATGTAATGGTGATTGATGTGACCAAGGCGTTCCCCAACGATACCGATCGTTCCGCTCTGCTCAAGATCAAAAAGGAGGAGCTAACCACCATAGAGCCATTGTTCCAGGCAACCATCACCCAGGTGCAGCAGTACGCCAAGGCCGAGGTGGATCAGGAGCTGTTCGACAAGCTGTTTGGCGAGGGTACGGTTACCTCCGTGGAAGAGTTCCACAATCGCCTCGACGAGGATATTAAGCAGAACCTCAAGGGCGACAGCGAGCGTAAGCTCTACACCGATGTGCGCGACAAGCTAATCGAGAAGTTTAAGATTGAGCTGCCCAAGGAGTTCCTTGTACGCTGGCTGGTGGCCATCAACGAGGGCAAATTCACCCAGGAGCAGATCGAGAAGGACTTCCCCCACTTTGAGAAGGATCTGAAATGGCAGCTGATCCGCGATAAGATTGCACAGGAGCAGGAGTTTAAGGTGGAGCAGGAGGAGCTGGTGCGCATGGCCAAAGGGTATATCATGAACCAGATGATGCAGTACGGCATGGGCCAGCTGCCCGAGGAGTTTATCGATAAGTACGCCAACGACCTGATAGAGAAGAAGGAGGAGCGCCGTAAGATGGCCGAACAGGTACTCGGGGGCAAGGTGATGGGCTGGATTAAGGAGGCCATCAAGCTCGAGGAGAAGGAGGTGAGCTTCGAGGAGTTTAAGGAGATGATGAGCGCATAGGCTAGATACATCAGCTAAGCATAGCTGAGGCTGTAAAAGCTGCGCAGGAAATTTTATTTCCTGCGCAGCTTTTTGGCATTTTGGTGCTGTGAGAATAAAATTTCCACAGCAGGGGAGAACTGTTCCCTGCTGTGGAATCAGTCAACGACACAGTAGGAAATTCCAATTTCCTACTGTGGAAATTGCTCACGCCTAACGTGGAAATGGTTCACGGCTAACGTGGAAATAGTTCTCCCCTGCGCAGCTATGCCTTTTCGCAGCGCGTGAAGTAAGCTAACATACAGGCTGGCGTGGTAGTGGTTTGTTTGTCAAGACATTATAGGTGATAGGTAAGTAAAGTTAACCGTTTCCTGTTATGCTCTTAGCGGCTTTTGCCCTGTAGCCACCTACAGGCTGAACCTTTAGTAACGATTTGCTGTTTTCCCCTGAGGGTTCCAAAAAAATGATTTATATTTATGCCTTCTTTCCGCAAACATGTAAAAAACTAAAAGAATAGTCCCATGATCAGAAAACCAAGCGAATTCGAACGGTATGCCATGAAGCATAAGGGCATCAGCAGCCTAAGCATGCACCGCTTTAAGTCGATACACAGCAGCTACATTAACCCCACAATCATCGAGGAGCGACAGCTCAACATTGCGCAGATGGACGTGTTCTCGCGCCTTATGATGGATCGCATTATCTTCCTGGGCGTGCCCATCAACGACGATGTGGCCAATATTATCCAGGCTCAGCTGCTATTCCTCGACTCCAACGATCCCTCAAAGGATATCCAGATCTACCTAAACTCACCCGGTGGGTCGGTTTACGCTGGGCTGGGAATCTACGATACTATGCAGTACATCAGCTCCGATGTGGCCACCATCTGCACGGGCATAGCTGCATCCATGGGTGCAGTGCTGCTTTGCGCAGGCGCCGCGGGTAAGCGATCTGCATTACCCCACTCGCGGGTGATGATTCACCAGCCCATGGGCGGTGCTGAGGGGCAAGCTTCGGACATTGAGATTACCACTCGCCAGATACTGGCGCTGCGCAAGGAGTTGTACGATATTATTGCCCTCCACTCGGGCAAACCCTTCGATAAGGTGGAAAAGGACTCCGACCGCGACTACTGGATGACCGCCGACGAGGCCAAGGAGTACGGCATGATTGACCAGGTGCTGAAGAAGGGCGAGTAAATTGGTACAAAAACCCCGGGCCATGCCCGGGGTTCTTTATTGTGTTTGATCGTTTGCTCGTTCGTAGCCATCCTCAAATTCATCGAGGATCTCATCGAGGTGCTGAATATCTCTAACTCTTAGCTGTATGCTGGTGATCCCCCTAAAGCTGTTCTCTCCTATGCTGTAGCAAACGCTGAAGGCCGAGCCCTCCTGTATCCTCTTGTAATGGTGCGACATCTGGAAACCAATTCCTTGGAAAATCTTGGGGTTGTCCTCCTGGATAAGCGAAAGCTTAAGATGGTCGCGGTCGTTACCCACTAGTCGACTATCGCCGGTATCGTAAACATTTTCGGTGACAAACACCGGTGACATGTTACCTGGGCCAAAGGGTTGGAACTGCTTTAGAATTCGGTAGAATTTATCATCAATCTCCCCAAAATTTAAGCGGGAGTCAATATCGATTTGAGGGATTAGCATATTGGGTTCGATGTGCTCTGCAACAAATTGTTCAAATCGCTCCTTGAATAAGGGGACATTCTCCACCTTCATGGTGAGGCCTGCGGCATACATGTGGCCCCCAAAGTTCTCGAGCAGATCGGCGCAGGCCTCTACGGCTTGGTACAGGTCGAAACCCGGTACCGATCGTGCTGAACCTGTTGCCAACCCGTTCGACTCGGTTAGAACCACGGTTGGCCTGAAGTACGTTTCGATTAGGCGCGAGGCTACTATTCCAACCACACCCTTATGCCACTCTGGATTAAAGAGGACTGTTGTTTTGCGGTTATGCAATGTGGGATCGTCGGCAATTAGCCTAAGGGCCTCGTGGGTAATGGTTCGGTCCACAAATTTTCGGTCGTTGTTGCACGAGTTCACCACCGAGCCCATCTCATAGGCGATGGAGTCATCCGCGGCGCAGAGCAGATCCACTGCCGATTTGCCCGATTCCATCCGGCCAGCAGCGTTAATGCGGGGGCCAATACGGAATACGATATCATCGATGGCGATGGTGTGCTTTTCAATTCCTGCCAGCTTAATTATAGCCTTTAGCCCACGGCTTGGTGCCGTGTTTAGCTGGTGCAGCCCAAAGTGGGTAAGGATTCGGTTCTCGTCGATTACCGGAACAATATCCGAGGCAATGCTCACGGCCACCAGGTCGAGGTAGGGGTAAAGCTCGGTTAGCGGAATTCCCTTTACCTGACAGAATCCCTGTAGAAGTTTAAACCCAACGCCGCATCCCGACAGCTCCTTAAACGGGTAGTTACACTCCGGCTGTTTAGGGTCGAGAACGGCCACTGCCTGCGGAATGGAATCGCCGGGCAGATGGTGGTCGCAGATAATAAAATCAACACCTCGTTGGGATGCGTATTCCACTTTCTCTACGGCCTTAATGCCGCAGTCGAGGGCAATTACCAGCGAGTAGCTGTGCTCAATGGCAAAATCGATACCCGTGTACGAGATGCCATATCCCTCGGAGTATCTGTCGGGGATATAGTTTCCAATATTGCTATACCGCTTACGCAGGAACGAGTACACCAGCGCAACGGCCGTGGTGCCATCCACATCGTAATCACCATACACCAGAATTTTTTCGCCGGAGGCAATTGCCTTGTCAATTCGTGCTACCGCTTCCTGCATTCCTTTCATCAGGAAGGGATCGTAGAGCTGCTCCAGAGCGGGCCTAAAGAAATGTTTGGCCTGCTCAAAGGTTTCGATTCCTCGTTGCACCAGCAGGGTGGCTAGCACCCTGTTGATTCCCAAAGAATTCATTAAACCTTCAATCGTGCTGGGGTTACCAGCTTCTTTATAATTCCATCGCTTTTTCATCAATTCAAAACGGGCTAAATGCCAGTGATTTTAGCATTCGCCCAGTTCGTTACATGTAAGTAACATCGAAAACTTTCCCAAACATTTCCTGCATAACCTCCTGCACAGCACTTAAATCCACTTCTTTTCCCAGCTCCTTCTGCATGGAGGTTACACCCTTATCCACAAATCCGCAGGGGTTGATATAGTTGAAATAGTTGAGATTGGTATTCACATTAAACGCCAACCCGTGCATGGTAACAAAACGGCTGGCCCGAACTCCTATTGCGCAAATTTTGCGCTCTTTGCCCTTTTGTCCCACATCGAGCCAAACTCCCGTGGCATTCTCGAGCCTGCTAGCCGAAATACCAAAAGGCTCAAGCGATTTAATAACAACCTCTTCGAGCAGATGAATGTATTCCTTTAGGTTGATCTTTAGCGCCTCCAGATCGAGTATTGGGTAGGCCACAATTTGGCCAGGGCCATGGTAGGTTATATCGCCACCACGGTTAATGTGGTAGTATGTTGCCCCAATCTGCTTAAGCATCTCGTCGCTAATAAGCAGGTTGGTGTTGTGCCCACTTTTTCCTAGTGTGTAAACGTGCGGATGTTCGCAGAACAGCAGGTAACCCGAATGTTCCCTATCGGGCCGATCCCTGTGCGTAAGCACGTTGGCAAACAGCTCCTCCTGATAATCCCAAGCCTTTTTATAGTCAACTAAGCCAAGGTTTTGGTAGTTTATGGTTTGCATTTATATGTCGATATTTTTTTTTCATCTGATGTTGTTTACTGAGAGGATATGTTTCCTCCCTGTTTTACCGATTCCTCGGCATGATACGAGGATCGTACCAGTGGCCCACTCTCCACAAACCGAAATCCCCTTGCCAGGGCCCTGGTTTTGTACTGCTCAAAAATCGCTGGTTCAATGTATTTACTCACGGGCAAATTATTGCCTCGGGGTTGCAGGTACTGACCAATGGTTATGGCGCTGCATCCTGCATCTACTAGATCGGTTAAGGCTTGCTCAACCTCACTCTCCTCTTCGCCTAAACCAACCATAATGCCCGATTTGGCAAGATAGCCATTTTTTGCGATATGCGCAATAACCGTTAGGCTTTTCCTGTAGCTGGCCCGTGATCGCACCGATGGGGTAAGCCTTTCCACTGTTTCGAGATTATGGGCAATTATATCGGGATTCGATTGTAACACTATATCCAGTAGGTCGGTATTCCCGTTGAAATCGGGGATAAGCACCTCAATCTTAGTATCGGGATTTTGTTTCCGCACCTCAACAATGGTATTGTGCCAATGCAGTGCCCCTTGGTCGGGCAGATCGTCGCGGGTAACCGAGGTGATTACGCAATGACGAAGCTTCATTAGCCTAACCGATTCGGCAACACGAGTTGGTTCCTCAGGACTTGGGGGTAACGGTTTGCCAGTAGTGGTTGCACAGAACTTACATGCGCGCGTGCAGATATCGCCCAGAATCATAAATGTGGCCGTTCCATTTCCCCAGCACTCGCCAATATTTGGGCACATTCCGCTGGAGCAAATGGTGTGCAAACCGTGCTCCTTTACCACACGGCTAACCCGGGTGTATCCCTCACCCGTGGGTAGCTTTATCTTTAACCAGCTGGGTTTGCACTCAACTTTTCGATCCTTCATCTGCGACATCACATCTATTTAAAATCAATCTACAAAAGTAGTAAAATGTATTGGGTTTTGGGAATTGAACTCGTAGTTTAATCAACCCTATTTTCAAATGGCTCTTTAATAACCTACTGCATCCGTTGTTGGGGTTAAAGGTTCTTTTTAAAAAACACCCTTTTGCTGCATGTATCTAAGGTATTTCACCGCAAAAAAATTCATATCTTTGCAGCCAAATTTTCAATACTTTACATACTATGTTTGAACTAAGTGAACAGGAACAGCTGCGTAGAGCTTCGCTTGCCGAGATGCGCAAGCTGGGAGTAGATCCATACCCGGCAGCTCACTACCCGGTTAGCCACTCATCGTTGGATATCAATGATAATTTTGACTCGCTAAGCGAGAGTAAAACCGACGTGTGCATTGCCGGCCGAATTATGACCCGCCGGATTATGGGTAATGCATCGTTCTTTGAGATTCAGGACGAGAAGGGTAGGATGCAGGTATATGTCCGCCGCGATGATATTTGCCCCGACGAGGACAAAACCATGTACAATACAGTTTTTAAGAAGTTACTAGATATTGGTGATATTGTTGGTGTTAAGGGTTTCGTATTCAAAACCCAAATGGGTGAGATCTCGGTTCACACGCAGGAACTCACCGTGCTGGCCAAATCAATCCGTCCTCTTCCTATAGTAAAGGAGAAGGATGGTCATGTTTTCGATGCGTTTACCGATCCCGAGCAGCGCTACCGCCAGCGCTACGTCGATTTGGTGGTAAATCCACAGGTTCGCGATACATTTCTTAAGCGTAGCAAGATTATCAACACCATGCGCGATTTCTTCAACTCCAAGGGTTACCTCGAGGTGGAAACGCCAATCCTCCAGCCAATTCCCGGTGGAGCAGCAGCTCGCCCATTTATCACGCATCACAATGCGTTGGATATGCCGTTATATCTACGTATTGCCAACGAGCTTTACTTAAAAAGGCTAATCGTTGGTGGGTTTGATGGCGTGTACGAGTTTGCCAAGGATTTCCGCAACGAGGGCATGGATCGTACTCATAATCCGGAATTTACCGTAATGGAGATATACGTAGCCTACAAGGACTACTTCTGGATGATGGACTTCACCGAGGAGATGATTGAGCGCGTTGCGATTGCGCTACATAATACCACCAAGGTTACCGTTGGCGACAGGGAAATAGACTTTAAGCGTCCATTCCGCCGCGTTACCATGACCGATGCCATTAAGGAGTACGCGGGGGTTGATATCAGCGGAAAAACAGAGGAGGAGCTACGCCAAATTTGTAGAGACCTGAATATTGATGTTGACGACACCATGGGTAAAGGTAAACTGATTGATGAGATTTTTGGAGCAAAATGCGAGCACCACTTTATTCAGCCCACTTTTATTATGGATTACCCAATTGAGATGTCGCCGCTATGCAAGCGCCACCGTACCAATCCCGAGTTAACAGAACGCTTTGAGCTGATGGTGAATGGCAAGGAGTTGTGCAATGCATACAGCGAGCTTAACGATCCCATTGATCAGCTGGAGCGTTTTCAGGATCAGCTAAAGCTTAGCGAGAAGGGCGACGATGAGGCCATGTTTATAGATAATGATTTTGTTCGTGCCCTGGAGTACGGTATGCCCACCTGCTCGGGTATGGGCATTGGTATCGATAGGCTTACCATGTTTATGACCAACCAGTCGTCGATTCAGGATGTGCTGTTCTTCCCCCAGATGAAACCTGAACCCAAATCGCGTAAGGACTCCCCCGAGGCGTATGCAAAAGCAGGAATTCCTGCCGAATGGGTTCCAGTGCTTCAGAAAATGGGCCATTCAACAATAGCCTCGTTAAAAGGGTTAAAGGCCAGCAAGCTGTTTAACGACCTTTGCGGCTTTAACAAAAAGAATAAGTTGGGTCTAGATAATCCCGCCATGGAGGATGTGGCTAAGTGGATTGAGGGTTAAACTAGCAGTTGTGATTTATCAAAAAGCGTTGAGATTGGGTTCTCAACGCTTTTTTCTTGTACTATACGTTACTCCGATCGGCTGAGGCTCTGCCTCAGCCGTATCTATCTCTTCGGGTTTTGCTCGGTAAAATAGTAAAAGCTTCATTTTTATCTGAATAACCTGAGGGGAGAGGATGCATGCGTAGCCTGCTTTTGATAGCCCGACGACGGTACAATCGCCGCTAAACATTGTATCTTTTATTTGTATTTACAACCTCGGCCTTTAACTTGGAGTTACTAGCATATAAATTTTAAAATAATCAATAGGCTTAATGCATAATTACCTAGGATTAGACTTGTTTACCCGAACTAGTCTAATCTCAGGTGTATAGCTATAATCCAGCTTCATAGGTTTGCATATAGATGAGAGCGCAACGCGCAGATCGTGATTGGTAAAACGTCCGCTGTACCTCAATTGTGCAAGGTCGAAACCCTGAAACTCTACTGAAACATTGAATTGTCGTTCCAACTCCTCAAAGACCAAGTGGAGTGGTGTATCTGAAAATTCGAACGATCCACCAGTCCATTTATCGGCATTGTAAATATTTATGGGTTTTACCTGTAAGTTGGTGTTGTGTTCACCTACAGTTGTTCCCTCTCCCTTAGTAAACGGGTGCTCATAACCATTTTCAAGGGTAAGTAAGATATTTCCCTCCAAACACTTAACATCAAGAATCTGATCTCTTAGGTAGATGTTTATTTTGGCTTGATGTGTGGTAATAGAAATTTTTCCTACATCAATTCTGAAAGGATTCTCGTTGGCTGAAACCTCAAAAAGCCCTTCACCACTTAGTAATACAGAACGTGAGTTTTTCCATCCAAACTTTCGATACTTAACATAGCTATCGGCATTTAGGGTAACAAACGATGAATCGGGAAGCAGTAAGTAGGCAAATTTGCCTTTAGGGGTTTGGTGGGAGATTGTGGCCAGCTGCCAATCCCAGATCATCGAAATAATTACGATTAGTAGTAGGATCAATCCTCCAGAACGCATCACCCTTGAGGTAATTCGCGAAATGTGCTCCTCTTTACGAATCTGTTGCCAAATTGTATCGACATTGATTTGGTTAACTGGAAGATTTATGGATGAAAACGAGTTTAGAATTTGATCAATTGTCGAGCGTTTGATCCCTTCGGACCCATCTGCTGTTTTGCACTCTTTTTCCAGCAGGCCTATGGCCTGCTCGTTGGCGGCTACAACCTCTCGTGTTTTTATCTTAAGTCGTTGACCAATTTCATCAACTGAAAGCCCATCGTAACGATTCATTAGGAAAACAGTACGAGCGAATGATGGAAGTTGACCTAGTGTAAGGTTTATAAAATTCATATATTCCTTGGCCAATTCATTTGAGGCTTCCAGTTTAAAGGAATCAGGTTTTGGTAGCTTTTTTTTTCGAATTATCAGCAAAGCCAATGAGTATGCAAGTGCTGGGTCGATTGAACCATTTACTTTACCTCGGATCGACCAAATTTTTACAAAAACTTCATTGTGAATTGATTCTGCAGCCTTGGCGTCGCCAGTTTTATAGTAGATATAATTATGTATACAGCTGGAGTGCAGCTTAAAATAATTCTGAAACCAGCTCTCGTAATCGATTATGATTTGAGCGTTTGCCATTTTTCAATTCTTCTTACCGATACTATTTCCAGCCATCATACCGCATGCGGCATCAATATCGTGACCGCGCGATAACCGGAGCGTTGCAGGAGTACCGCATTGATTAAGTTTTTGCTGAAAAACCCTAGCAGCCTTTACCAGGGTGTTGTTGCTCTTTTTAGAGTTAAGCGGAATTACATTTACATGACATTTGAGATCGGACAACAGCTCGGAAACGCCATTTGCATGTCCCTGCGAATCGTTCTCGCCGGGCACAACCACATATTCAAACGATAATCGTAATGGTTTTTTAAGTGGATGTTGCCTGAAAAAATCAACAATGTTTTCGATGGGATAGGAGTTTTCGGAAGGTAAAATATCGGATCGTTGCTTAGCAAAAGGACTATGCAGGCTAATGGCAATATTGCAATATCTCGAATTAACCAATCTTTCTAGCTGTGGAATAATGCCAACGGTCGATAGGGTTATATTGGCTGCTCCAAAGGAGAAACCCCACTGCGCATTCAAAATTTCAAGGGTTCGGAAAGTGTTATCGGGATTTTCGAGGGGTTCTCCCATTCCCATTAGCACTATTCTATTTACCTGCTGTCGCTGTGGTATTGCCAATAGCTGACTTAGGATTTGAGCAGTGCTCAGGTTCTCTATTAATCCCAAGCTACCCGTGTAACAGAAGCTACAGCCCATTTGGCAACCGCTTTGGGTCGAAATACAAAGTGTGTTCCTTTTTCCACTGGGCATGTATGCCGTTTCAAATGGGTTCCCGTTTTCTGTTGTAAACAGGTATTTTGAGGTTTCATCTTTAGAGGTTTGGCTGCTTTGGGGTTGCAGCGATTCAATGGAGAATTTGGCATCGAGTTTATGTCGTACCTCCGAAGGGATTGATTTCATCTGCAAAAACGAATGGCAACCACGACGATACATCCAGATACAAACTTCTCGTGCCAGCAATGGACTAACCTCAAGATCGGTTAACACCAATTCAACTTCGCTTAGGGTGTATCCCAGTAGTTTCTCTTTGTGCATATTGCAAAATTACAATTTTTGCAATTCTTATATCTTTGTACAAACGATTTCCTATACAAACAACCATTCACATCGAAAAACATAGTTGTGAGGGTTTATACGATATCACTCGCGAGGTTAAGCAAATAGTTGATGCTTCGGAAGCTTATTCCCCAAGTGTTTGGATTCACGACAGGCAAGACGGAAATGGCGATTCGCACCTAAAGGCTTGAATTATTGGGCCGCAGGAAACCATTCCCATTATCAACAGAAGAATGGGACTATCGACTTGGCAAAATATTTTTCTCTGCGAGTTCGATGGGCCAAGGATTAGTAGAGAGGTAGTTGTTACAATTTTACCATAAAACAATGCTTGCACACACAACGAATAGTGATATATCTAACTTTTTCTTTACATTTGTACCAATTATAAAGCCCATTTCTTTCATAGCTTGAATTTTTTGGTCTGGATAAAGAGCGGGGGCATTGCCCCCGCTCTGCATTTATACCTTCTAAATGTCCTGAAAGGTATTCCTTTCCGAATGATAATTACTCAAAAGTACTTCCAACTAAAATAATCCATACCTTTGCTGTTTAAATTCTATACTGAATTGGGCATGCAACAATGCAAAGGAATTATTAGTGTAAAGAAACTTAGATTAACGGCAGTTCTGGTCGTCATGTCGTTTCTTACTCTAAGCGCATGCACCACCAAAAGCATTAGTAATCCCTATGGTGCAAAAAAGAGTAAACCTAAGCCCTGCAAATGCGGCACACGGAAAAGACCTGGCCTTACCCATCAGGATAATCACTTGCCTGTAAGAACATTTGCTGAAACAGCAAAGCCCGATTTCTGGGGGAAAAATATAATCAAGGTTTTATAGAATGAGCAAAAAAAGAACCATTGGAATTGTTGGAAGTGGAAGCTGGGCAACGGCTATCACCAAAATTTTGCACGAGAATGTTGAGCGTGTAAACTGGTATATTCGCGAGCCCGAAATTATTAAACACCTTAATCTTCATAGGAATAATCCAAGCTACATAAGCTCTGTAAACTTTAACCTCGACAGATTAAACATTAGCAATGATATTAACGAGGTGGTTGAAAAGTCCGATATCATTTTCTTTGTTGTACCATCGGCCTTTCTGAAAATTTGGCTTGAACCCCTTACCCAAAAGCTTAGCAACAAGTTTGTGGTAACCGCCATAAAGGGCATAATTCCCAACGATAATATTACCATAGCCGAATTTTTTAACCAGTACTATCAGGTTCCATTCGATAGTATTGGTGTTGTAAGTGGGCCCTCGCATGCCGAGGAGGTGGCCTTAAGCCGACTTTCGTACCTAACGGTATCGTGCAAAACCATAAGCACCGCTGCCGAAATAGCGACCTATCTCGAATCGTACTACATCGAAACCATTCCCAGCACCGATATTTATGGAACAGAATACAGCGCGGTGCTCAAGAATATCTACGCTATTGCCACAGGTATTGCACATGGATTGGGCTATGGCGATAACTTTTTAGCGGTTCTGGTGAGCAATGCGCAGATTGAGATTACTCAATTCTTGGAGAAAACTTACCCCAGCCAGCGCGATACAAACAGATCGGCTTACCTAGGCGATTTGCTGGTTACATGTTACTCGCAGTTTAGCCGTAACCGCCTATTTGGAACAATGATTGGGAAAGGGTACTCTGTTAAATCGGCTATGCTGGAGATGAATATGATTGCCGAAGGGTACTACGCCTCGCATTGTATCTATGAGATAAACCAAAAGTTCGGTCTCGATATGCCCATTAGCCAAGCTGTTTATAATATTCTCTACGAGGGTATTGCCCCCTCAATCGAGATGAAAATACTAACCGACAAATTACAATAAAACTCAGAAAACCATTTAATCATGAGCACATTAATCGTTAACATTGAGGATATATTTGAGTTTGCCACGCAGGACGATCTCCTCAGCCTGCAACCTACCATAGAGCAGAGCCTAAAAACGCTGCATGCAGGAACAGGTAAAGGCAGTAACTACCTGGGTTGGTTGTCGCTTCCATCATCCATCACCAAGGAGGATATTAAGCAACTAAACGATGTGGCCACAGATCTTCGCAGCAAAAGCGAAGTGGTTGTTGTAGTTGGTATTGGCGGATCGTACCTTGGCGCGAAGGCGGTAATTGATGCTCTAAACCATTCATTTGCCGATGCGGTTCCTCAGGGAAATCCCCGTATAGTATTTGCGGGACACAATATCTGCGAGGAGTATCACTCGGAGCTGCTCGAAATGCTCGACAAAAAATCGTACTCAATAATTGTTATTTCTAAATCGGGAACAACCACCGAGCCCGCCATAGCCTTTAGGCTATTGAAGCAACATCTCGAGGGGAAAGTGGGCAAGGACGAAGCCATTAAGCGAATAGTTGCCATAACCGACTCATCGAAAGGGGCCCTAAGGCAGCTGGCCACCCAGGAGGGTTATAAAACATTTATTATTCCCAACGATGTGGGAGGTCGCTATTCGGTGCTTACTCCTGTGGGCCTACTCCCCATTGCGGTTGCAGGCTTCGATATTCAAAACCTGGTAAAAGGAGCTGCCGATGCAGAGTTGGCTACCGGAATGGAATCCACTTTTGAGACAAATCCCGTTTGCCAGTACGCTGTAGCGCGTAATGCCCTCTACAAGAATGGGTATAAGGTGGAGATAATGGTGAACTACACTCCAAAACTTCACTTTCTGACAGAATGGTGGAAACAGCTTTACGGCGAAAGTGAAGGGAAAGAAAACAAGGGAATTTTTCCTGCAGGTGTCGATTTTACAACCGATCTTCACTCCATGGGTCAGTATATTCAGGAGGGCGAAAGGATGATTTTTGAGACTGTTATTTCAGTTAAGAATGCCAAGCGTAAACTCGAAATCCCTCAGGATTCCGAAAATCTCGACGAGCTCAATTATATTGCTGGTAAAAGGCTATCGGAAGTGAACCGCATGGCGCAGCTAGGAACATCACTGGCTCATATCGATGGCAAGGTGCCAAACATGGTTGTTCAAATTCCCGAAATAAGCGAGTACTGGTTGGGATACCTTATTTACTTTTTTGAAAAGGCATGCGCTGTGAGTGGCTATACATTAGGTGTAAACCCATTCGATCAGCCTGGTGTTGAGGCATACAAGAAGAACATGTTTGCTCTTCTGGGTAAGAAGGGGTTTGAGGAGCAAGGAAAGCTCTTGCGCGAAATTTTAGGTGAGGACAACTAGACTCAAACAATAATATTTATAAGGCAGAATGAGAATTCTGCCTTTTTTTTATAATTTGCGGTCTTTATAAACCTATACCCCGGAATTATGAAAAAATGCAGCTTTACACTTTATTCTGGTTCCATACTGTGCGGCGTTTTGCTGATTATGCTGGTGATAATGCCCAATAGCATGATGGCGAAGAATTACCACAAGTTGATAGAAAAAATTTCTGTAGGCATGGATTCTGCCCAGGTTGTGCAAGTTGCCGGAGATCCCACAAAGTTTATTGAGGTGGAACGGTTTTTCTACAACCTCGATCAGGTTGTCATTTCCGATAACGAGGTTATTGACATCAGAATAAAACAAGAGATAAAACCCACAACCAGGAGCGAACGAAAACATAAGGAACAGAAGCCCATATCGCGGCTAAGGATAGGAATGAGCCGCGAAGAGGTGCTTCAGAATGCCGGCTCGCCAACCCTCAATGAGCCCGGAGTGGATCTATATTTCTCCGACCGCCATCGCGTTGAACTAAAGGAAGGTAAAGTTCGTGAAGTGGAGATGCACATTAAAATTGAAATGGAGATACTCGACTGGATTAGGCTAAATTTCAGTAAGGGCGGACTCCTTTTTATGAATATCACGCTGGCATTTATTATGTTTGGGGTTGCGCTAGAGATTAAACTGAAGCACTTTAAGGAAATTATACGTAAGCCCAAATCGGCTATCATTGGCGTGATATCTCAATTTATTGCTCTGCCTGCCCTCACATTTCTACTGGTAATTATTCTTAAGCCAACACCTAGCGTGGCGCTGGGCATGATTCTGGTAGCGGCCTGTCCCGGAGGAAATATCTCGAACTTTATATCATCGCTATCTAAGGCTAATATTGAGTTATCGGTTAGCCTCACCGCTTTTGCAACCCTCTCGGCCATAATACTCACTCCACTCAACTTCGCCTTTTGGGGTAATCTATACTCAGGAACAGCCGATATGGTGGTTCCCATTAAGATAGATGTATGGGAGATGATGCAAACCGTTTTTATCCTGCTGGGTATTCCCATTGTTTTGGGTACCTGGTTTGCCCATAAGTTCCCAGTAATTACTAGTAAGATAATAAAACCCCTAAAGTGGTTTTCGCTGCTAGCGTTTATGGGGTTTATCCTGGCCGCTTTTGCGTCTAACTTTCAGTTCTTTCTCGATTATATCCACTTTATTCTGTTAATTGTTTTCATTCATAATCTACTAGCCCTTACTACAGGATTCTCACTGGCCACGTTGTTTGGTCTGCCCAAGACCGATAGGCGCACGCTTACCATCGAAACGGGTATCCAAAACTCAGGGCTTGGATTGGTACTGATATTCAATCCAAATCTTTTCGATGGCCTAGGTGGCATGGCCTTTATTGCTGCCTGGTGGGGAATATGGCACATCATTTCGGGTTTACTGGTGGCCTCGTTCTGGAGTAGAAAACCGATAATAAGAGAATAAGTATTTTGATATTAAAATAGATTTTTATGCCAACTACCAGAGATAAGGTTGAGCAATGGTCCTTAGCCTACTTCCTTTTAAAGCATTATGTTGATTGGGGATTTCACTTTTACTTTAGAACAACCGTATCGGGACTAAATAGCCTTCCGAAAGACAAAACGCTGATTTTTGCACCAAATCATCAGAATGCACTGATGGATGCGCTAGCTGTACTGTGCGTAAGAACATGGCAACCTGTATTTTTGGCTCGCGCTGATATCTTCAATAAGCCTTTGCTTAGCAAGATTCTAACTTTTATAAAGATTATGCCCGTTTACCGAATGCGCGACGGGTATGGTAACCTGCAGAAAAACGACGAGATTTTCAATAAAACCATCGACGTACTTAAGAATAAGAATGGGCTGGTGATATTGCCCGAGGGCAATCATGGAGATCAAAAGCGGCTTAGGCCGCTTAAAAAGGGTGTTGCCCGAATTGCATTACAGGCCGAGGAGGCTTGCGATGAATCGCTCGACATTCAAATTGTGCCTGTAGGTCTCGATTACACCGACTATATTAAAGTGGGAAGCGGACTACACATTCGTTTTGGTACGCCAATGGGTATTGCTCCTTTCATGAAAATTTATAAGGAAAACTCGGCCAAGGCT
This sequence comes from Tenuifilaceae bacterium, assembly GCA_034003245.1. Lineage (GTDB taxonomy): Bacteria > Bacteroidota > Bacteroidia > Bacteroidales > Tenuifilaceae > Perlabentimonas. The sequence goes on along the minus strand of JAVEYY010000015.1, from coordinate 33,670 downwards.
TACAATATGCTGATAAACAATTTGGAGAAAGGCATTAAGGCCGAGATGGTTGACATTGAAGACGAGAAGTATTATTCAGTATACAAGGTAATTATTGATGGTTTTACTACAGATTACCTGAGGCGAATGAAACTCCCCCAAAACCACCCCAATGCAGTAGATGCTCAGCAGATAATAATTGAACGCATAAACAACTTTAAAAAGGAGTTAGATGATGATTTCCTTCTGCTGGCTGCCGATGCTTTGGAGTACAGACTCCTGCTAAATCGAAGGGGACTTAAGCCAACCCTATTCCCAATGTCGCAAAGTGAGGCTACAGCAATTGTTCCAATCATGCTTTCGTTACTTGTTTTGCTACCCCTGTTTATCTACTCATTTATAAACATAATGCTGCCCGTTGGGATATCGAAGTTGATAAGCAAAAAGTTTCTCGACCTACAGTTCATCAGCAGCGTTAGGTTTACGCTTGGACTTCTGTTAACCCCTTTATTTCACCTGATACAAATTATTGTATTTGCCGTTATTTCGGGGAGTTTTATATACACTCTGGTCTATGCCATAACTCTGCCGTTGTGTTTCTACGTTTTCTTTGAGTGGAAAAAATGGGCAACACTAATTGGCCACAGGTTTAGGGAAATCTACTTCAAAACCGTTAAGTCCAAGAGGAGTAAGCGATTGTACGAGTTGCATGAGAGCATTAAAAATCAACTTTGGAAGATTATTAACTTTAAAGACGATTCCGAGTTCCATAGAGTAAACTAACTCAGGGACTATTTCTTGCGGTACGCTTCACCAACCATGTTTACTACGGGGGCGTCGCCGTATGCTCTTATATGGTTAACTCTAATGATTAGAACAATATCGGCATTAATAAGTGCCGCTTGCCTACGAAGTACGGATTCGGCGCTGCGTTCAAGAGCTTGCACGCTTCTGTAATGTTGGTTGCTGGTGGCCTCAAGGCGCACATCAAGGTTGTCGATTTTAATCAAACCATCAACATCGCTGGCATTTTTGGTAAGCTCAATTTCGCGCCAATCCTTAACATTCCTAATCTCGGTTACCCTAGAACTCATCTGTTCAACGCCCCCGGTTCGGTAGTAGATGGTTTGCACCTTTCGCCAGTCAATCCAGTCGGTATCCATATTTCCGGGTTGTGAGTAGAATACATACTTTTCCGAAATCCGGCGAACTTCCACCTCCATCTCAGTTCCATCGAGCAGCTTTATCCAATCGAATTTTGAGGGAACTCCCGGGGTGATTTTTGACTTTTTAAACTCAACCTGACTGGTAGTATCGGATTGATTTTTATAAAGGCTATCGGGTAAAATCTGGCCATATCCAACACTTGGATTTATCCATATCAACAAAAATAAATACGATCCAAATGTTATTATCTTCATAACTCTTATAATGGCTCTAGGTTTTCGATCCTCAAGCTAAACTCCTAAAGAGAATATCGCCCTCAATAACCAAATCAATTCTACAAAAATACAAAATCCTGAAGAACTCCCAGCCTCAAGAATATGGAACTTAACTTAACAGAATGTGTGCCAATATTCTCCATAGTAGTCCTTTAGCATTTGAAACTCCATTTGTTTTCCGCTGATAATCAGGTGTACTAACTTTTTAATCAAAAAAAATCATTTTTAACAGTAGGGTAAATTGCTCGAAAAGGGTCATAGGTATGAATAATGCAAATATTAACCCTTAAATAAAAATTGCCATGAAAAAAATTGCTAGTTATCTCCAAAAAATGGGCGCGTTCGCACTGCTCATGCTGATTTTGAGCCCCGTGATGGGACAAAATGGCAACGGTTTTCTGACCCTTAACGGTCAGCTAAAAGATGCGAAGACCAACAACACCCTCAACTTTGCCTACGTTACTGTACCTGGAACCCATATTGGGACTGTAACCAACAGCGAGGGAGAGTATACGCTTAAGATAGGCCGAGATGTTATTGCAACCGAGGTGGAATTCACCCACCTGGGCTACAAATCGAGAAGGATGCCAATTGATAACCTTAAAGGCGATAACGTGGTGGTAAAGCTCGATCCTGCCTCAGTTCAGATCGACGAGGTAACCGTTAGGCCCGAAGATCCTGCAAAGATTGTTCAGGATGCGATTAGAAAGGTGCAGTTTAACTACAGCGATAAGCCCAATATGTTTACCGGATTCTACCGCGAGACCATTAAGCAGCGCCGCGACTATATCTCTATCTCCGAAGCCGTAGTTGATATCTATAAGGCATCGTACAAGTCAACAGGAGGAGCCGATAGGGCAAAGGTTTACAAGGGACGGAAAAGTGCCAACGTGAAAAAGGCTGATACATTAGCTGTAAAACTTCAAGGAGGACCTAGCGTATCGTTACTGCTTGATATAGCAAAGAACCCCGAGGTGATTTTCTACGATGATTTCACCAGCCTTTACGACTTTACCCTGGAGGATGTGGTTACCATCGACAACAAGATTAGCTACGTAATCAAGTTTGCTCAAAAAAGCTCGGTAACAGTGCCCCTTTACTACGGCCGATTATACATCGACACAAGGAACCTGGCGATTACTCACGCCCAATTCAGCCTTAATCTCGACGACAAAGAGGAGGCAGCCAAGCTCTTTATCCTGCGCAAACCCCGAGGTGTAAAATTCACACCAACCAGCACCAGCTATTACGTAACCTACTCGGAACATGGCGGTAAGTACTACCTTAACTATGTGCGCAATGAGTTAGCCTTTAGAGCCAACTGGAGCCGCCGGATATTCAACACCAGCTATACTGTTGTGGCCGAAATGGCTATCACCGATAGGGATCTAGAGAATGCAACCCGCTTTACAGCACGCGAAAGCTTTAGGCCTAGCCAAATTCTGGCCGATGCGGTTCAAGATTTCAACGATGTGGATTTCTGGGGAGAACACAACTATATTAAGCCCGAAGAATCGATACAAGATGCCATTAAGCGCTATGGCAAAAGGTTGAAAAGATTACAGAACTAATCCAGCCTAATCAACACCAACGCTGTGCAGCTAAAAACCGCTGGACAGCGTTGGGTTGTTCAGCAAAAGTTGATCATTTTTACATATCTTTGGCCATAAATAGCACAAAAGCATGGGTCTTGTCGTAAGCTTCTCGCATCGGAAAATTCAGCAGGGGAATATTAAGGAGTTTGAAAAACTCTTTCGCAAGCTGTATGCTGATTTATGCCACTATGCATTTAAGTACCTAAAGGATATGGATGCTGCCGAGGAGATTGTACAGGACCTATTCTATAGTTACTGGAAAAACAGGGGGCGAATTGAGGTGAAAACATCACTTAAATCCTACCTCTATCAGGCAACAAAAAACAGATGCCTAAAGTCAATTGAGCATAACGCAGTAAAAGAAAAGTATTCTCGAGAGCTGCAAGTAGAAAATTTAACAGAAACGCCTGAAGCATCGCAGGAGATTGAAACGGAGGAGTTAACCGAAATAATCGAAAAAACCCTTGATCAACTCCCCGAAAGATGTCGCGAGATTTTTGTGATGAGCCGCTTTGATGGATTGAAATATGCTGAGATTGCCGAAAAATTATCCGTGTCGGTGAAAACAGTGGAGGCCAACATGGGCAAAGCCCTTAAGCTTTTCAGGCTAAACCTGAAACAATATAATCAAATACCTTGCTAACAACCAACATACCATGAAACTGAGCTTAGACATACCAAAGGATTGCAATGCCATAGCAAAGTATATCGCTGGTGAGATGTCGCCATCGGAGGTTGAAGCATTCGAGACTATGGTGAAAAGCCATACCGATAATTATGCATTACTCGAAATGATGAAGAACGATTGGAAACAAATAGGTAATACCAAAGTGAAAACACCAAATGTAGACCAAGCTTGGCAAAACTTGCAGGCAAAACTCGAGAGCGAGACCCTTTTGAATCAGCAAAGAGCTACTGTTCCTCTGTACAGGCATAGCTGGGTTCAGTGGGTTGCTGCCGTTGCCGTTATTCTTATTGTGAGTTCTGTTTACCTTACAACAGCATTTACTGGAAACATTACCATCCAATCATCGTCCGATACAAGCACCCTTGTTCATACTCTTGCCGATGGGAGTATAGTTTTCCTTGAGGCAAACTCAACACTAAAGTATGGCAAGCGATTTGGCAAGAGCAATAGAGAGATTTTTCTAAAGGGCGAAGCCTTTTTTGAGGTAACCTCTAATGCCAATCTTCCTTTTGAGATTGAAACCCAAAACGCTATGGTGAAGGTTCTTGGAACTTCATTTACTGTAAAAGCATTGGAAAACGCCGATTTTGAGGTTGTGGTCGAAACGGGTACAGTCAATGTTTCGTCCAAGGCCGATAACGTTTCTGGTGTAATTGCCCAAGCTGGCGATAGGATTACTCTTGTAAACAACAAGCTAACAAGGTCTGCAGGGCTGATTGATCCATCAAAGAAATTTTTAAACCAGCGTTTCCAGTTTAAGGACGAGCAGCTGGCAGCCATAGTTAATATAATAAACAAAACCTACGGCGTGAATATTCTTATTGGTACGCCCGGAATTGAATCCCGAAAACTCACTGTAACCTTTTTGAATAACTCTGTACCCTCAATGGTTGAGGTTATTTGCGCCACCCTTGGGTTAGAGTCGGAATTTGATGCTAATACAATAACCCTGCGGCAGCCAATAGATGGTAGCGAGTAATTATCATAATGTTAGATCGTCATTATATGCATTTCCAATCTTCTTGGGACTGTTGTTTCTATGTATCGTAAGACCTTCGCAAGTACTAGGACAGGGAATTAGAGATGAAATTTTTGATAAAAAGGTTACTCTTCCTAAACAAAGGACGACAGTTTACCAAGCCCTGAATCAGCTTACCGATAGCATTGGATATCTTTTTGCATACGACAGCAAGCTGGTTGATAGCGATCGCAGAATTAGAACAAATATTACCAGCATACCTCTCCGCAAGGCTCTTGGCCAAATATTAGCCGACTCAACACTCGGATTCAGGGTAATTGACCGGCATATATTGATTTTCACGAATACTAGGGTCGATACACTGTTATTGGGGAGAGAATCGCCTGACACAACCCGCTTCTATTCTGTAAGTGGGCGCGTGCTCGACTCGCAAACCCGCAAACCACTTTCCTACGTTACCGTTGGAATACCCGAAATTGCCCTTGGAAGCGTTACCAACCAGGAGGGGGCTTTTATGCTAAAAATTGACAGAGGATTTAATGTATCTCATCTTAGCATATCGCATATTGGCTACCGTAAAATGGCTATTCCCATCGATTTGCTTCGCTTAGAGCCAGTTGATATCTTTCTTGAAACGGATTACATCTCCATTCAGGAGGTGATTATCCGAAATATCGATCCCCGCATGCTGGTTCGGGAGGCTCTCTCCAAGATTTCCGATAACTTTAGTCCATCACCTACCTATCACACGGCTTTTTACCGCGAGGGCGTGGTGAAAAGTGGAAAATTTCAAAACTACTCCGAGGCTATCTTTAAAATATACAAATCGGCATATTCAAAAAAAATAGAGACAGATCAGGTTAAGCTGCTCAAATCGAGAAAAACTCAGAACCTTGAACCCACCGATACGCTTAGCATTAAGCTTCGCGGAGGAATTAACAGCTCCTTAACCCTCGATATTGTTAAGAATATACCATTCTACCTTGAAGATGATTACGCCGAGTTCTACACCTTTACCCGAAAGGATATTGTAACCGTTGGCGATCGCATTGCCTACGCCATCGCGTTCGATCAGAAAGAGTTTTCCACCGAACCGCTAATAATCGGAACCCTCTACATCGATGTGGATAATCTGGCCATTCTGGGAGCCGACCTCGAAATAAACCCAAAAAATGTTGTTCGTGCTACCGATCAGTTTGTGCATAAGCGCAACCGACGATTCCGGTTTAAACCCGAAGGCATTAAGTACTCTGTTCGATACACCAATTTGAATGGAGTGTATCACCTGTCGCATGTTCGGGGGGACTTAAATTTTAAGTACCGTTTACGTCGAAGTTTTTCGCTGAATTCCTTTCACCTTTTCTTTGAACTGGCTACAACGCAAATCGATTCGCTAAATGTTTCGCGATTCGCCAGGAATGAGATTGAGTCCACCCAGAATATTTTCCTCGAAAACGCGTATGAGTACGATCAGGTTTTCTGGAGAGATCTAAATATTATCCCACCCGAAAAGATTGTTTTTGAGGCGCTTAAAGATATAAACCTCAAGATTGAGGAGATACAACACAACTCCAACCCATAGCGGTGAATAGCCTGTCAAAAATCATGGTGTAAATCACCCCTTTTTAAGCGTAAAGACTTTTCTCAATCCATCCAAACTTGCTATATTTGCAATTTATTTAGATTAATTCCAATCTAATTGTTATTAATCTAACAAGCGGTTAAACAATAGCCGCTTTTAGGTGTTCACTAGTTTAATATCTAATGAGTAAATTGCAAACCGTAAATAAATGGCCAACGATCAGGATAAAATACTCGATGAGGTAACCAGCTCAGAATATAAGTACGGATTTGTTACCGATATCGAAACCGAAACCATTCCCAGGGGTTTGAGCGAAGATGTGGTGAGATTGATCTCCCAGAAAAAGGAGGAGCCTGAGTGGATGCTCGAATTCCGTCTTAAAGCATACCGCCATTGGCTTACCATGGAAATGCCCCAGTGGGCTCACTTAACTTTTCCTGAGATAGATTTTCAGGATGTCATCTACTATGCTGCCCCCAAGCAGAAAGCCAAGCTTAATAGTTTGGATAAGGTTGATCCCGAGTTACTTGACACATTCAATCGGCTGGGTATCCCGCTCGAGGAGCAAAAAATGCTATCGGGAGTAGCCGTTGATGCCGTAATGGATAGCATTTCGGTAAAAACCACTTTCCGCGAAACCCTTGCCGAGCAGGGTATTATTTTCTGCTCCATGAGTGAGGCCATTCGTGAGCATCCCGACTTGGTGAAGAAGTATCTGGCGTCAGTTGTTCCCGTTACCGACAACTACTTTGCGGCCCTTAACTCAGCTGTATTTAGCGATGGGAGTTTTTGCTACATCCCCAAGGGCGTTCGCTGCCCCATGGAGCTAAGCACTTACTTTCGTATTAATGCCGCCAACACCGGGCAGTTTGAGCGCACGCTCATTGTGGCCGACGACGATAGCTACGTATCGTACCTCGAGGGTTGTACCGCTCCCCAGCGCGACGAGAACCAGCTGCACGCAGCTGTTGTGGAGATTGTGGCCATGGAGAATGCCGACGTGAAGTACTCAACCGTTCAAAACTGGTATCCAGGCGATAAGAATGGCAGAGGAGGAATCTACAATTTTGTAACCAAGCGAGGTATTTGCAAAGGCAAGAACAGCAAAATTTCGTGGACACAGGTCGAAACCGGATCGGCAGTTACCTGGAAGTACCCCAGCTGCATCCTTTTGGGCGACAACTCCTATGGAGAGTTCTACTCGGTTGCCGTTACCAATAACCACCAGCAGGCCGATACGGGAACCAAAATGATTCATATTGGCAAGAATACCAAAAGCCGTATAGTTTCCAAAGGAATATCGGCGGGGGTTAGCAACAACAGCTACCGTGGTTTGGTTAAGGTGGTAAAAGGTGCCGAAAATGCGCGTAACTTCTCGCAGTGCGACTCACTATTGCTTGGTGATAAGTGCGGAGCACACACATTCCCCTACATCGAGGTCGATAATCCAACCGCCATTGTGGAGCACGAGGCCACCACATCGAAAATTGGTGAGGATCAGATTTTCTACTGCAACCAGCGAGGGATTTCCACCGAGGATGCCGTGGCGCTGATTATAAATGGCTACGCCAAGGAGGTTTTAAATAAGTTGCCAATGGAGTTTGCCGTGGAGGCGCAGAAACTGCTTGCTATTAGCCTCGAGGGTAGCGTTGGATAGACAAAAAGAATAGTACATATTTTTCAATAGATTTAAGAAACGAAGTTATGTTATCAATAAAAAACCTACACGCCAATATCAACGGTAATGAAATTCTTAAAGGGATAAACCTTGAGATAAAACCTGGCGAAATTCACGCAATTATGGGTCCCAATGGATCCGGCAAAAGTACGTTAAGCGCTGTTCTTGCTGGTCGCGAAATATTTGAAGTAACCCAGGGCGAAGTTACTTTCAATGGTAAGGATTTGCTGGATATGGCGCCCGAGGAGCGCTCCCGCGAGGGGCTATTCCTTAGCTTCCAGTACCCGGTGGAGATTCCAGGGGTTAGCATGGTAAACTTTATGAAAACCGCGCTCAACGAGCATCGCAAGCACAAAGGGCTTGAACCGCTTTCGGCGTCCGATTTTCTAAAGCTAATGCGCGAGCGCAAGGAGCTGGTCGAAATCGACTCCGCGCTTACAAACCGTGCAGTAAACGAGGGGTTCTCAGGCGGGGAGAAGAAGAAGAACGAGATATTCCAGATGGCTATGCTTGAGCCAACTCTGGCCATACTCGATGAAACCGACTCGGGTCTCGATATCGACGCGCTGCGAATTGTGGCCAATGGCGTTAATAAGCTGAAACGCCCCGATAATGCGACCATTGTAATTACCCATTACCAGCGATTGCTCGATTACATAGTGCCCGATTTTGTGCATATCCTTTACAATGGCCGTATTGTGAAAACTGGGGGTAAGGAGCTGGCGTTTGAGCTGGAGGAGAAAGGTTACGATTGGATTAAGAATGGTGAAGATGAGTAATCTCAGAAAATCAACACAGAGGCACGGAGCCACAGAGAATATTTTTTAAGTAAAGGATGAGTTTGACTTAATTTTTATCGTGTTTTTTTATAACTCTGTGCCTCAGTGCCTCAGTGCTTCAGTGCCTCAGTGTCTCAGTGTCTCCGTGTTGAAATTAAAGATATAGATATGAACCCAACAATCACAATATCCCCTAAGGAGGAGTTAATCAACCTCTACATCGATAACCTCGATCTAATTACCGAGAACTCTGCCGACGTGCTTAATCAGGCTCGCCCGGAAGCAATCGAGAGCTTTAAGCTGCTTGGCTTTCCCAATGCCAAAAGCGAGAAGTACAAGTACATGAAGGTTGAGAAACTGTTTCGCTCCGACTATGAGAAGTATTTTACGCCCAAGTGTATATCATTTAATGTAGATGATATTTTCCGATGTGATATTCCATCGCTCGACACACACCTGGCCCTAACCCTAAATGGATTCTACCTAAACAATCCCAATATGCTTGTTGAGGTGGAAGGCGGAGTGATAATTGGAAGTCTTGCCGAAGCATCGAGAAAGTACCCCAACGTGGTGAGCAAGTACTACAACACGCTGGTGAATAATGATGAGGATGGACTGGTAGCGCTTAATACTGCACTAGCACAGGATGGTGTGTTTATCTACATCCCCAAGGGTGTGGTGTTAGAGAAACCCATTCAGATAATTAACCTTTTGATGAGCGACGATAACCAGCTGGTGCACTATCGTAATCTTATTGTAGCCGAGGAGAACGCTCAGGCCAGTATTGCCATTTGTGACCATACGCTTTCGCCATCGGAGTTCCTGTCGAATGTGGTTACCGAGGTTTTTACTAACCGTGGAGCTAATATCGACGTGGTTTGCATGCAGAATCAACATAACCAAACCACCCAGTTTGCACATCTGTTTGGCAAGCAGGAGCGCGACTCGGTGCTAAGCACCAACACCGTATCGCTCCATGGAGGAGTTATACGCAACAACGTTCACGTTCTACTCAACGATGAGGGCTGCGAGAATCACACCTACGGACTTGCTTTAGTTGATAGGAATCAGCATGTCGATATGTACTCGTTTATCGATCACTCCAAGCCCAACTGTACCAGTAACGAGCTCTACAAGGCCATTCTCGACGATCAGGCCACGGGAGCCTTCAATGGGCGAATCCTGGTTCGCAAGGATGCCCAAAAAACACAGGCGTTCCAGAGCAACAATAATTTGCTCCTCACCGCCGATGCCAAGATGTACACCAAGCCTCAACTCGAGATTTATGCCGATGATGTGAAGTGTAGCCACGGTGCAACCGTTGGGCAGCTCGATATGGATGCCAAGTTCTACATGCAGTCGCGCGGAATTGGCGAGCGCGAGGCCAAGCTGCTGCTTATGTTTGGTTTTGCCCACGATGTGGTTGGTCATATCAAAATAGAACCCCTTCGCGAGCGTATCGATGAGCTGGTAAATAAACGCCTACGCGGTGAACTGTCGAGATGCCACAACTGTCCTATGCATTGCTGTTAGATGTTTTGTTGATTGTTGATTGACTTTAATACTAACCTATAGTATCTTTACAAAAAATGTAATGGTATGATTTCGGTAAATGGAATTTTCGATGGATCAAGGGTTAAATTGATTGGCGATGTACCAATAAAAAAGAGCTATAGGGTAATTGTAACCTTTGTTGAGGAGATTGATGAAGAGACAACTACTGTCAGAGAATTTGCTTCTCAATCCCAAGGGCTGGATTTTTGGGTTGCTAAGGAGGAGGATTTGTATCAGGATTACCTAGATGCCAATAAGGATAAATGATGAAATTTGGTCAAATAGTTCTTGTTCCTTTCCCATTTGCAGAGCATACCCACAAAAAGGTTAGGCCTGCGGTTGTAATTACCGAAACTGCCGATAAGTATAAGGATCTTGTTGTATCTGCTATAAGCTCAGTTGTTCCTGTTTCGCTTTCGAAAAGAGAGATACTTGTTCAATCCTCTAAAAGTAATAAGCTAAGGTCAAATTCGATAATTAAAGTTGATAGAATAATTACTATTAAGCGCAATGATATCATTGCGCAATTGGGTTTATTATCTAGTGCCGAAAGTGAGTTATACAGAACAACTTTAATAGAAATGGTTAGCGAGCACTATAGCAACAGTACAAAGAGTAAATAATTTTTGGAAAAATATGTCTTTCGATATAAATAAAGTACGGGCCGATTTCCCAATTCTTACCCAGCTGGTACACGGGAAGCCTTTGGTTTACCTCGATAATGGAGCGACCACGCAAAAACCCGAGTGCGTTCTCGATACAATTGACCATTTTTACAACCAGATAAATGCAAACATTCACCGTGGGGTACATAAGCTCAGCGACCAATCGACCCAAGCTTATGAGGAGGCCCGCGAGACTGTGAGGGTGTTTATGAACGCCAAGAGCACCAAGGAGATCATCTTTACTTCTGGGGCAACAGCCAGTATTAACCTGGTGGCATTTGCATTTGGCGAGGCTTTTGTCAACGAGGGCGATGAGGTTATTGTGTCGGAAATGGAGCACCACTCCAACATTGTGCCCTGGCAGCTGATGTGCGAGCGCAAAAAAGCTACGCTTAAAGTTTTACCATTCGATGATAGTGGTGAACTACAGGTTGAAAAGCTCGATAATCTCATATCATCCAAAACAAGGATTATTGCCGTAACTCACGTTTCCAATTCGCTGGGAACAATCAATCCTATCAAGGAAATTATATCAAAAGCCCACACCAAAGGCGTTAAAGTACTAGTTGATGGAGCGCAGGGAATAAAGCATGGTAAACTTGATGTTCAGCACTTAGACGCTGACTTTTACGTTTTCTCAGGTCATAAAATCTACGGTCCAACAGGGATTGGCGTGCTTTTTGGCAAAGAGGAGCTGCTGGAAAAGATGCCCCCGTGGCAGGGTGGTGGCGATATGATTGCCACTGTTTCGTTCGAGAAAACTATCTACAATGAGTTGCCCTTTAAGTTCGAGGCAGGTACTGCCAACTATATCGGTGCCGCCGGATTAGCCACTTCGCTCAAGTACTATCAATCAATTGGAATAGATTCTATCACCACCTACGAGGACGAGTTATTGACGTATGCAACCCAGCAGTTGCTGTCGATTGACGGTGTTCGAATTTTTGGCACAGCCAAGGAGAAGGCAGCCATAATCTCTTTTGTGGTTGGTGATATTCACCCCTACGATACTGGAATGATCCTCGATAAAATGGGTATTGCAGTCCGCACTGGAACCCACTGCACCGAGCCGGTTATGGCTCACTTTGGAATTGATGGAACCGTGAGGGCATCGTTGGCCTTTTACAACACTAAGGAGGAGATTGATAAGCTGGTTGAAGGGGTGATGAGGGTAAAAATGATGTTTGCATAAAAAAGGAAAAGGGAACGCTAAACGGTTCCCTTTTTTTAATACGTAAACTTATTACTAGTCCTATCGTAGGTTTATTGTCCAGCTTTCACCGTCAACGGTAATGGTGGCAAACCTATCGCACTCCCCATCGCCATAGTCTAACGTTGCATTCTTATCGCCCACCTCTACATCAATAATACCTGAAGTTATCCAGCGGCAGCCTCTCTTGGCTATCAGCGGACTGGTAATTATTCTGGAGTAATTCTGCTCCTGACGGTTTACACCTGTAGCGTTACCCTCAATGGCAAATTCATCGTCCCAGATAAAGAAAGGGGTTTCGTATCCCGCTATCCAGGTTCGGATATGCTCAAAATCGCGAGTATATGCGATACCGTCTGTAAAAGTTATTTTTCCTCCAGTCAGCGTAATGGTAAATTGATATTCACCCGTTTTTGCAACCTCTTTTACACCCTCAATCGTATGTCCATTTACTGTAAAGTTATCGAATGAGATTTGCCTCCAGAAAGTTCCCATAAGGGGGCGGCCAACTACTTTTACAATCATAACCCCATTCTTTATCCGCTCGAATTGGGTATTCCCATTCACAAATTCAGCGTAGGTTATGGTGTGAATCACAGTATCGCCCGAGAAAGATGTCACTATTGTTCTGGTTCCAGAATTTTCGGCTTTATACTCCACTTCCGATTTTGTATTTGGCGACTGGAAAGTTAATTCATCCATCTCGCCCAGCAGCTCATCGAAGTAGCTGGCCACCTCATCATCCGATTCAATAGATTGAACAAGTGGTGTGTTGTCGGTCTTTTCGCACGAGGTAAATGCTAGTGCGGCCATAGTTATGCATGCAGCGGCGATGCCCAGTAGTTTCATAATTGTAGGTTTTAGTTTATAATGGTTATAATTTTTCCTTTTAAAGTCTATTCCATATCATCTTTTCAGGTTGCTGCATTCGCTGTCACCTTTAGCTTAACGAACTGCCTACCGATGTACCCTTTGCAATTGCTATGCCCTTATAACGGGAACTTCCCTTTTGTGTTTCGATGAATAGGGTGATATATTCCACCTCAAACAAGTTTCCGTAGTCTACGGTGTGAGCCTGTACAAGCTATATGCCATAGTTGAAAAAGCAAAAGCCCAATTTAAGGATGTGATCTCAGGAGAAAGGGTGGGGGTATCCTAACCTGGTTGCTGGTATGTCAAGGTTAACAGGTTAATGATGGTGTGTAGGCACATAACGGCTCACATCGTGCATTTGAAAAGATCGGTATATGAATTTTGGCTTCAGTAGCTGTTAGCCCTACTCGGTATCCTCCTTGGGGGTTGGGGGCTCAGGTTTTTTTATTCCGAATAGCCACGTTAAAGCCTCGGGGAATTCGCGTCCCCAGTAAAACTCATTATGCCGACCATCGGGAGCAATATTGATAATTAGCTCGTTCTCCGAGTACCCGGCATTTTTGAGCAGTTCTTCCGCTCTGTGGATATTGGGCACCAGACTTTCACTCTCCTTTTCGCCTCCATACATGTAGATCTTCTGAAAATGCTTTTTCTTAAACTTCTCCATCTGCTCAAATGCCTTCTCGCTCCACCACAGCGATGGACTAAAAACGCCCACCTTGCCAAAAACATCGGGGTACTCCAGTGCGGTGTACATGGCCATTAGGCCACCCAGCGAGCTGCCAATAATTACGGTATTTTCTGGGTTGGAAAGAGTTCGGTAATACTTGTCGATATAGGGTTTTAGGTCGCGCACAATAAACCGGGCAAACTTGGCGCCATCGCCACCCACCTTTTGGTCGTTGGGCCAAGGGGTGTACTCGTTAAGCCGTTCCTCCTCGCCATGATATATGGCCACCACAATGCAGCCAAGCCCCTTGTTCTCGAAAAGGCTATCGAGGGTTTCGTCAACGCCCCACTCGCCGGAGAATGAGGTGGCCGCATCGAACATATTTTGCCCATCGAACATGTATATCACCGGAAAACCTTGGCTCGATGAGTAGTTGGGCGGGAAGTAAACCCTAACGGTTCGCCGGCGTTTTAGCTGGGGAATCTCGATGCTGGTGGGGGTAAAGAAAACGCTTTTCGTTGCGGTGGATACCAGCTGCTTGGGGTTTACCCTGTCGCGCCAGCTGGCCACGCTCAGCACCATCGAGTTCCCCAGCGAATCGACGTAAAGCCGGTTGGCAATATCACGGCCGGTGGAGTCTACCTCAACCGAGATCCAGTCGCCCCGGCAAATCTTATACTCAAAGGTGTCGGGCACAGCCTCAAGGGTGAGCGAAAGTCGTCCAAGGTTATCATTTTTGAATTCGTAGTCGGGGTGGTTGGGCTGCCACTTATTTAGCATTCCGGCCAGGTAGAATCGTGAATCGCGAGGGGTATCCTCGGGTATCGACTTTAGGATAAATGTTACCTGCCCATGCATGATCGCTGCCATGCATATTAGCGTAAGGGTTACAAGGAGTTTTCTCATGGCTCAGCTATTTGCCGTAAAGGTATGATTTTGAAATCTATTTACATAATGTATGCCATTACCCTGTGCCATGAGTGCACGTAATCCAATTAAAAAGTTTCAAATTGAAAACAGTTAAAACTGTCGAAGAAATTGAGGTTAGGTGATCAATCCAGTAATCCTTTTGTAAGCAATAATGGATTCCAACCCTGAGCAAAAACTAAAGTATGATTTGTTTATTCCACCCATAACCCTTAAATTCGTTACCGAAGAATAAAAAACCATAATCGATGAAAAAAGTCCTTTACACAATTGTTCTTATATCGTTACCCTTACTATTAACTCAAGCTCAAACCATTGATCAGATAAAAGCCGATCGTCAGAACTATATCTGGGGCGAGGGTACTGGAGTAACTCTTAACCGTGCCGATCAGGATGCGCTAGGAATGCTGATAAACCAAATATCAACCCAGGTTGAGAGTCGTTTCACACTTTTGCAGGAGGAGGTTAGGGGTAGTGGCAAGGAGACTTTTAAGGAGACTTTTAAGGGTGTTATCAATACTTATTCTTCGGCTACACTTAGAAACACTGAACGAATTGTTATAAGTAATGAACCCGACGCTAAGGTATTCCGGTACATCAAGCGAGCCGATGTGGATAAGATATTTGCTGATAGAGAACGGAAGATAATTGAGTTTGTGCGAAATGCTCTGCAGTCTGAACAGAATGGCAGGGTTGCCGATGCGCTTCGGTATTACTACTGGTCGCTTACGCTTTTGCGCAGTCACCCCAATGCCAATACCATTAGCATGATTGACGATAAAGGCGATGAAAGACTGCTGGTTTCGTGGTTGCCGATGCAAATAAATACCCTATTTGGAGATATTCGGATATCGATTGCCGAAAATAGTAAGAATGGAGATTTAACAAGGTTCACGCTTAATGTAATGCATAAAGACAAGCCAGCACGTAACTTTGATTATGCTTACTGGACTGGCCGCGATTGGACTAATATTTACAGTGCAAAGGATGGCTTGGGTATTGCTGAGTTCTTTGGCGACTCCGAAGTAAAGGAGATACGTTTTAAGGCCGAGTATGTATTCGAGGGCGAAACGGCTATTGACCATGAGCTACGCGATGTGATGGCAAAACTCGATGTAGTACCATTCCGAAACAGCTACTTTAGCGTGCCAATCGGCAATCTTCAGTTGCCACCATCACCTAAGAATACTCGGGGAAATCTATCCTATGTTTCAGATCCCAAACCATATCAGGATGTAATGATTAGCTTGGTTGATGCCATTAGAGTTGGAAACTACCAAGGAATGCAGAAACACTTTACTCCCGAGGGTTTTGAAATGTATAAAAACATTCTGCAGTATGGACAGGCTAAAGTAATCAGGGAGCCCGAGTTCCAGTTTATCCATTTTGAGGATGGGGTAATGTGCCGCTCACTACCCATGAGCTTTAGCTTTGCCAACAACAACCGCAATTTTATAGAGGATATTGTATTCTACTTCAATACCGACCGCAAGATATCGAGTCTCTCCATGGGGTTAGGACAAGTTGCCCTCGACGATATTATTGGTAAGGATATGTGGAGCGAACGGGTTAGAATGGTGCTGATAAACTTCCTGGAAAACTACAAAACGGCGTATGCCCTTAAACGGCTCGACTATATCGAAAGTATTTTTGCCGATGATGCTTTAATAATTGTAGGCTCCGTTTTAAAGGCTAAGACTACAGGCGATAACCCATACCGAAACAACCAGATTGTCCAATACAATCGTTACACCAAGGAGCAGTTTATTCGTAACCTAAAGCATTCATTTGCCTCCAAGGAGTTTATTAATATCCGGTTCGAGGATAATATTATACGCAAGTCGGGAAGGGGTGGCGAGGTGTATGGTATTCAGATTAAGCAGGATTACTTCTCGTCGAATTATGGCGACACAGGTTACCTCTTTTTACTTGTC
Source organism: Tenuifilaceae bacterium (assembly GCA_034003245.1). Taxonomy (GTDB): domain Bacteria; phylum Bacteroidota; class Bacteroidia; order Bacteroidales; family Tenuifilaceae; genus Perlabentimonas. The sequence goes on along the minus strand of JAVEYY010000015.1, from coordinate 17,115 downwards.
GATCTTAATAACTCCGACCTACCTGTTATCCATGTTCGTACCTGGCAGCCACATAAGAACGCCGATGGAAGTATTTACGGGTTGGGCGACTTTTAGCGGGATACCCTGAGCGAGTCACCCTTGAGCGAGTCACCCTGAGCGAGTCACCCTGAGCGAGTCACCCTGAGCGAGTCACCCTGAGCGAAGTCGAAGGGTGACCCCATTGTCATGGTGAGCGTAGTCTTTCAGTCATGGTGAGCGTAGTCTTTCAGTCATGGTGAGCGAAGTCGAACCATGACTACACTAAACAATACAACCATGTACGTTTACATTCTTAAATGCAACGATAATAGTTACTACACAGGAGTTACCAACAACATCGAACGTCGGCTTGCCGAGCATGAAAGTGGATATAACGAAACGTGTTATACCTATAAACGCCGTCCTGTTCAATTGGTATTCTTTGAGACGTTTCCAACCCCTATGTCGGCCATACGATTCGAAAAACAGGTGAAACGCTGGACAAGAGCCAAAAAGGAGGCGTTAATAGAAAGGAATTGGCAAAGGTTACACGAACTTGCAAAGTGCTTGAATAACACAACGCATGAGAACTACAGGTCACCCTTCGACTCCGCTCAGGGTGACAAAGGCGACTCCGCTCAGGGTGACCCATCGTCATAGTTCGACTTCGCTCACTATGACTCTGGATGCATTCGAAGGGAACTCTCGTCACCATGAGTGTAGCGTTTAGTTTCTGGTGAGTTTATGTCACCCTGAGCGAGTCACCCTGAGCGTGTCACCCTGAGCGAAGTCGAAGGGTGACCCCATTGTCATGGTGAGCGAAGTCGTTCAGTCATGGTGAGCGAAGTCGTTCAGTCATGGTGAGCGAAGTCGTTCAGTCATGGTGAGCGAAGTCGAACCATGATTATTATTTTTTTTCTTATCTTCGTTACTACAATAGCAACCAACCCTAAACCCATGAAGCACTTTTTACACCTAATGCTAATACTTGCATTAACCACCATAGCCGCCCAAGCGCAAATCAATGTAAAATCGTTTAAACTACTCGACAACGACCTCGATGCCCGAGTACACCACCCCAAGAAAGATCAGAACGGTGAGGTTTGCGCCATAATAAAAGTTGTAACATCTCAAACAGGCTTTTCGTTCGATGTGGGTTCTCTGGGCGTGGTGGCCACCGAGCAGAAAACAGGCGAGGTATGGGTTTACGTACCCCGTGGCGTGCAGCGCATTACCATTAGCCACCAACAGCTGGGCGTGCTTAGAAATTACGCTTTGCCCATTCCCATTAATTCGGCCACTGCTTATGAGATGGTTTTGGTTACCGCCGATGTTGAAATAGTAGTAAGGGAGCGGGAAATTGTAACCCAATGGCTTGCCATAAACTCAACCCCTGCTGGGGCAAATGTATTTATTGAGGAAAGATTGGTGGGTACAACACCCTATACAGGCCAATTCCCCGAGGGCGACTACACCTACCGCATTGAGCTGCCCCGCTACCACCCCGAAGCGGGTAAAATTACCCTTAAGGGAAAACGTGAAACCCTTAACTTTAACCTACGCCCACGATTCGGGAATATTAGCGTAACCTCTAGCCCTGAGAATGGCATGATGATTTATCTGAACGACGAGAATACCGGCAAAACCACACCCGCAACCATTGAGGGCGTGATCAGCGGTAGCCAAACAGTTAAGCTTATAAGCCAGTGGTACCAGCCACAGTCCAAAACGGTTACGGTAAACGATAATCAAACCACCACGGCATCATTTACCATGGAACCAGCATTTGCAAGTATTACAGTGAAAACCACACCAACAGCCGATATACTTATTAATGGTACAAAAAAAGCAAACGGCAGCTATACAGACCGCATGCTAACGGGAATTTACACGCTTAAAGCGGAGCTCGATAAGCACTACCCTGAAGAACGGCAATTAATTGTGGAAGCAGGAAAAGCGCAGAACATTTCCCTAGACCTTAAGCCCAAAACTGGAAGACTCGATATAACCAGTACACCTTTTGATGCCAAAATTAAGCTTAACGGCAAGGACTACGGCACTACGCCAACTACCATAAGGGATTTGCTGATAGGAAACTACACGCTAACGCTTGAAAAGCAAGTCTACGGTACTGTAACCAAAACCATTACCATTGCCGAAGGCAAAACCACCGAAATAAACGAGACCCTGCCCAGCGGAATGGAGGTAAACATTACCAGCACACCAAGCGGTGCTCAACTTTGGGTTAGTGGGGTTTCCGTTGGCACAACGCCCTACAAAACAACACTTGCCTTTGGGAGCCATAGTGTAAAACTGGTAAATGGTAAAATGGAGATAAACGAAGTCATAACCATTACTAAGGGTGGAAATGCAAACTGGGAGTATAATGTTAATGAAAATACTGGAATGTTTACTGATAGTAGGGATGGTAGATCATATAAATGGTTACGAATAGGAGAACAGATTTGGATGGCCGAGAATCTTGCCTACATACCCACTAATGGAAAGTATTGGGCTTACGATAATAATAACTTAAATGTGTTTAAGCATGGTTATCTTTACGACTGGAACACAGCCAGAAATGTTTGCCCATCGGGTTGGCATTTACCTAGCGAAGAGGAGTGGAAAAAACTTATTGAATATGCGGGTAGTAGTTCTAGCATTAAGTTAAAATCCACTACTGATTGGGGAAGAGATGGAAATGGAGCTGATGAACTTGGTTTTTCCGCTACTCCTAGTGGTCAGTTTAGTAGTTATGGTTATTTTTATGACTTTAAAAGTAAAGGTTACTGGTGGAGTAGTTCGTCTAATGCCAATATCTATGCCACCTATTTTTCCATTACAAATACTGAAAAGCAAGTGATGCAAAGGACTGCAAGTGTTTTGAGTGGTTTCTCTGTTCGTTGTGTTAAGGATTAGTTTGGAAATGTATTTTTTAACTATCAAATTTATAACGGTATTTTTTGTGTCAAACAAGTATTCAAAGCAAAAAGGATTACTCTGTTTGGGAAAGGTTGTTCTTCATTTTATAATCCATTAAGCTATACAAACTCCAGTTAGTCCGGGGTTGCACCACGGATTAACTATACTAACAGGCTGAGCCTGTTTATGAAAATAGGCAGACCCAGCCCCCGAACTCAGGGTGATATGCAGGCGGAGGCGAAACATTAGCGATTGTCTCTATCAACAATATTTCCTTCCTAATTCTTACCAGGTCATTGTTTATGTTGTAAATACCATTACCCTCCTGTTTTGGCGTTAACCTAGCGTTAATATTCTTTTGCATGATAACTCTTGCATGTACTTTGTTTGTGTGGTGCAACTTATGCAACAAAGGCTCAACAACCGTTGGGTCCATACTTGAATGGAAGCTCAAAGAGTAATTAATTTAAGTTGCTAGTTGATCTTAGTAAACACATATGCTAGAATGAACATAATTATCTTTAAAATAAAACCATCTGGAGTGATTGCATGTATTCTCCTAGGGAACAGCTTATTAATGTCGCTAAATACGACCTCAACCCCTTTCCTGTAATGCGCCACAAGAAATTCCTCCCCCGGTTCACGCCTTCTCTTGGAGTTGGACTTTCTGGCGGTCAGGAGTTTTATCCCCAACGCTTCATACAGGTCCTCCTCATGCAAATAATCTGTATAGCCGCTGTCAGCGTATACCCTGCTGCCTTCGGGCAGATCAAAGCACAGGTGCCTCATCCCCTCACTGTCATGCATACGTCCTGGTGTGATGGCGAACTCAACGGGAATACCATCTACCGTGGCGATTACCTGCACGGTGAAGCCATAGAAGTACTCCCTTTTCGAGGGTTTATAGCCCCAGTATTCGATTCCTCTAACCAGCTTGGAGCGCTTGATGCGGATGTTGTCGCACACGCGAACGGGGAAGCTGTCCATGGCATACTCCGATTCGATGTTCAGCTGCTTAATGGTGGTGGCCAGCTGGCGAAACGTTTCTACCATCAGGTAACTAACCCCATGGACACGCCGATTAAACCTGCTTTTACCCAGCATATTCGGCATAAGCCGGGTTCCCCTGACGAAACTCAACGCGTGCTCGAAGTTGCCGCCGAAATACATGCCAGCGATCAGCACCGTGGTAATGACCTCCGCATCGCTTACTCGACGATTCTCGGGTTCTTTATGCCCCGAAAATTTGAAAATATCGTCGATAAAAACGTAAATTGCCATTGTTTTTTCTACCATAATCCTTCGGGTTTTAAGGTTTCTGCAAGACCAAAATCCGAAGGATTTTTTTCAATAGCTAATTTTCAGGCACTTATATATCAACAATCTAAAGAACTTTTCAACTCTTTTGTAAATTACAATTGCTAGCAACTTAAATTAATTAGTTGAGTTGACCAGTGGAGTTAGTCACTTTGGACTGTTTATGATACATTTGTAGCATCAATGGAAACAATATCGGAGATTAATCGGTAAATTTGTACAGCACAAAACCATAGCACCATGAACGTAGCAGAATTAAAACTAGATTTATTCCGTAAGTTGGACAACCTTGATGGAGCTCGGCTGGAAAAAGTCTACGAAAAGATACTTTCCCTTATCGCTTCCGAGCCGCACAAGCAAGATGAAATATCTCCCGAAGTGAAAGCCGCATTGGATGCAGCTATGGAATTAAGTAAGTATGGCCGGGTGGTTTCGCATGAGGAGGCCATGCGTATGACAAAAGAAAAATACCCCAACCTATTTTCATGAAAACTTTTACCTAGACAGACCTAGCCCTAAGGGATTATCATGATAATATCGATTACCTTTTACGCAAATGGTCTGAAAAGGAGGCCATAAATTTTATGGAGGATGTGGAGAACGTCCTGTTTAACCTAAAGGCTGGCAATGTCGAATACAAGGAAAGTGATTACCACAACATAAGGCAGTGTGTTGTCTGCAAGCAAATAACCCTCTACTATCGTCATCTTAATGATAAGGAGGTAGAACTTCTTCGCTTTTGGAATAATGCAAAAGATTGGCGTAAATTAAAACTCTAAACATCCCATTTGAGCGGCTCTTTTCTCACCCTTATCATATTTCTATGTTATCGGGAGCAAGGCCACACTTTCGGAATAGGCTCTGCACTTGTCGAAGTTATCCTTGCTGGCTCCTGCCTACCACCAATACGAATAGCCTAGCTGTTAACGGTCTGGTGAGTATTATGCCTACCCAGGCTTAGCAATCGTTACGTCCGGACTGGAATGGACTCTAAGGTTCTGGCAGTAAGTCCAATATTTATGATTTATGAACATATTCATGAGTTGAGTCCATTTTTAGGTTATGGATTGGTTTTTTTATTCTTAGTGAACCTATCTTGTTCATTCATGTCTTATTGCTTTGGTAGCTACAAAAAAATCCTTAAATTCGTTACCCTAACCATAACCAATCCTTATCCCATGAGGCACTTTTTACACCTATTGATGTTCCTTGTATTTACCACCATTACCACACAAGCCCAAAATATCAGCGTAAAATCTTTTAATCTGATTGAGAATGATATGGACGCACGCGTTACCTTTTCCAAACATGATCAGAACGGTGAGGTGTGCGCCATAATTAAGGTGGTAACTACCCAAACCGATTTCGATTGGGAACCCGATGCCCTGGGCATTGTGGCCGCCGAGCGCAAAACGGGCGAGTACTGGCTATACGTGCCCCGCGGTGCCCGCCGCCTAACCATAAAGCATAATAAGCTGGGAATTCTGCGCAACTACCAGTACCCGGTTGCCATTCAAGCCGCTACGGTGTATGTTATGGAGCTGGTTACTGCCCGTGTAACCACCATTGTGGAGGAGGAGGTTATCCCTACCCAGTGGCTGGTGATAACTTCAGAACCCGATGGCGCGGATGTGTATATCAACGACCAGCTTCGAGGGCAAACTCCTTTCCAAATGGAGTTTGAAGTGGGTGAGTATAGCTATCGTCTCGATAAAATACTATATCACCCCGAGGCAGGTAAACTGAATCTTTCGACCGAAAACAAAGAAATACGGAATATTAAGTTAAGGTCTAATTTTGGTTATATCCGCGTTAGCACTTTACCCGAGAATGGTGCAACTGTAACAGTAAATGGCAGTCCATTACCTAGTAACAGTCCGGTAACATCAGGTATGCTTAAATCGGGGATTTACAATGTAGAGGCAAGTAAAGCACTTTTCCACTCCGTAAGCCAACAGGTTACCGTTACCGATGGTCAAACAAGCATTATTACGCTTAATATGCAGCCTGCTTTTGGTGGAGTTACTATTAATACAAACCCTGAGCAAGGAGCAGAAGTACTTCTAAATGGTAACCCTACGGGTAAAACAACTCCCGCATCCCTTGAAAGATTACCCCGCGGTGAGCACACAATAACCGTGCGCAAAGAGTGGTACCAACCCCAAACGCAACGCGTAACACTAAACGATGGAGAAAGTAAAGAACTTTCAATTGCCATGCAGCCAACCTTTGGAAATGTAAATATTACGGCTGAAGCTGATGCATCCATATATATAGCCAATGAGTTTAAGGCAAAAGGCAAGTGGGAAGGAAGACTTATGGCAGGAATCTATACCGTGGAGGCTCGCAGGGATCGATACCACAACGATACCAAGCAGATGCAGGTGGAGTTAGGCAAAGTTCATAACCTAAGCCTCCACCCAAAGCCCATGCAGGGCGCACTTAAAATTGAAACTACCCCCTTTAAGGCCAAAATTATCCTTAATGGCATTGACTACGGTACTACCCCCAACACCATAAGAGGATTGTTGGTGGGCGAATACACACTGGTTCTTGTTAAAGATGATTATGGCACCGTAACCAAAACCATTACCATTGCCGAGGGCAAAACTACTGATGTAAACGAAACCCTACCCAACGGCATGGAGGTAACCATTGTAAGTAATCCTAGCGGAGCCCAGCTTAGCATAGATGGGGTTCCGGTAGGCTCTACGCCATTTACCACAATGCTTGGTTTTGGTAATCATAATCTAAAGTTTGTTAATGGCAAAAAGATTCTTAATGAGGATATTTTTATAAAGCAGGATGGCAAGAATAAATGGGAATTTGATGTGCAAATTGGTAAAGACATATCTATTGGTTCTAATCCAATTGGTTTGGAGCTTATGATTGATGGTATAAACTATGGCAAAACCCCAGTAAGAACAAATATTTCATATGGGAAACATAAAATCAAAATTGTTAATGGAAATAGAGTTGTTGAGGAGACAATTGATGTAAATACAGATGAAAAGGTTATATGGATATTCAATGTTGAAGATTTTGAACCAGAAATGGTTTTTATTAGGGGAGGAAGTTTTGTCATGGGCTGTACCAGCGAGCAGGGTTTGAGTTGTTTTGAAAACGAGAAACCTTCACACAGCAAAACTGTAGATGATTTTTATATAGGGAAATATGAGATTACAGTTTCCCAGTTCAAGGCATTTATTGATGATACGGGTTATAAAACTGATGCAGATCGTCGAGTTGCTAACTACGGGAGTTATATTTGGGATGGTAAAAACTGGATTAAGAAGGATGGAATTAATTGGCATTACGATGTAAAGGGGAACAAACGTCATGAAAGAGAATATAATCACCCAGTAATTCATATTAGTTGGAATGATGCTATTGCTTATTGCGAATGGTTAAGCAAGAAAACAGGTAAGAAATTTAGACTACCTTCTGAATCAGAGTGGGAATATGCAGCAAGAGGAGGGCAGCAAAGTAATGCTAACAAGTATGCGGGAAGTAAGAAAGCTGACGAGGTTGCTTGGTTTACAAGTAATAGTAGTGGTAAAACTCAGCCTGTAGGTCAAAAAAAACCTAACGAATTGGGGCTATTCGATATGAATGGCAATGTTGCAGAATGGTGCGCAGACGATTGGCATTCTAGCTATATTGGAGCTATAAGTTATGGAAGAGCATGGAATGATAGTCCTCGAAGTTCGAATCGCGTATTCCGAGGGGGTGGGTGGGATAATAATGCTCGGAATGTCAGGGTATCAACAAGATCAAATAGCACCCCGGATAGTCGTTTTAATACAATGGGTTTCAGGATAGTTTGCACACAATAGTTTACAAGGACTTTAAAAAAATAAGCAAATATTAATCAATTTAACTGAATTAACTTCTGTCTCTCTATTTCTGGGTGGTAACTTCTCAGCAAAACGAAAAAACCAGCCCCTTAGGACTTATCTTTGGCTGTGACCCCGACAGGATTAGTTCGCTTCGCTCATGATCCTGTCTGTCTTTTCAGGCTGGTAACTTTCCCACAAAACGAAAAGACCAACCGAATGGGTTGGTCTTAGGTAGTGACCCCGACAGGATTCAAACCTGTGACTTTCAGAACCGGAATCTGACGTTCTATTCAGCTGAACTACGGGGCCAATATGTTTTGTTGTTTCACTCTTCCATTCTTACCTGTAGTCCGGAACCGGAATCTGACGTTCCCTGCCTGACTGCCTGCAGCACCAGGCAGGCAGGTATTCAGCTGAACTACGGGGCCAGTGCGGTGCAAAAGTAGTTAAAAAAATTAAACCTGCAATCAATGTCCATATTTGACCAACGCTAAGTTGCCTCATACAATTGGGTGTTATTGGCCAAAATCCTGAATATTTTCTGCTGAATACAATTTTGTAATTAGCTTGTTTTTAATATCAGGGCGGCAGAGTATGTTTTGGTGGAACCTGGATAAGTGCTAATCCAATTTAAATCTAGCAATGTGAGTATTAATTATTGGAAAAATTTTTTCACAAACACAAAAAGCGAATAGGCTATGGCTTCTTATTGATGTAATTATTGCTTTGCGCATAAATCTTGATCGCTTCAAACCTGTTGTTTGTGCCTAGTTTGCTGTAAATATGCTTTGTGTGTGTTTTTACTGTTTGCAGGCTAATATTCAGTTTACATGCTATCTCTTTGGTCTGTAATCCTTCGATGAGGAGATTGATTACCTCCAACTCCCTGTTTGTTAGCGTATAATTAGGCTCTAAATGTCTAAACTGCGGTTGGCTGATAAACTTAATTAGCCTGTTGGCAATTTTGGGGCTAATGCGCTTACCCTGGTTCAGCACGCTCTCTATCTCCTCAACCAAGGTGTTGCGTTGGTTGTCGTTAAGCAGTATCCAGTCGGCGCTGGTTAGCACGCCATCCTGCACCTTGGGGATTTCTGCTAAGGAGTTACCGGTTGATAAGTACAGGCAAACCTTAGCCTCCTGGTTTTCGACTTGCCTAAGGAGGGCTTTGCCCTCCTCGCCTTTGAGGTTGATGTTAAACACCACAATCACCTGATCGTCCTTGTCCTTGTTGTCGATGGTTTGCTGCTGGTAGTCGGTGGTTTTAACCGATTTTACCAGGCCATTATCCTCAATTTTATGGATACTATAGCCCTGTTCATCTACCATTTTATCAACAACAGCAAGTCTGATCATAAGAAAGCATTTGCGAATAGCACTGTAAATATAAGTAAATGTGATAAACATGGCGAGTAAAAGTGATAAAATGTATTTTCTCGATTTGCATTGCGTCTAGTCACATATACAATCCAATATTTGGAGAATCGGCATTCGTTCTAATCCCCAACTTTTTCTATCTTTGCGTGTTCAAATAAAACATACAACACCAACGCTTTATGGATTACAATTTCTCTGCAATTGAGCAGAAATGGCAGCAATACTGGAAGGAGAACAAAACATATAAGGTTGATATAGATACAGCGCGACCCAAGTACTACGTGCTCGATATGTTTCCCTACCCATCGGGTGCAGGGCTTCATGTGGGCCATCCGCTGGGGTATATCGCCTCCGATATCTACTCGCGCTACAAGCGATTACAGGGTTTCAACGTGCTGCACCCCATGGGCTACGATGCCTTTGGTCTGCCAGCCGAGCAGTACGCCATACAAACTGGGCAGCATCCCGCCCTAACCACCGATATCAACATCAAAAGATATAGGGAGCAACTCGATAAGATAGGCTTTAGCTACGACTGGGATCGTGAGGTGCGCACCTGCGACCCCGACTACTACCACTGGACCCAGTGGGCATTTGTAAAAATGTTTAAGCATTACTACAACAACGATACGCAAAAAGCGGAGCCCATTGAGCAGCTAGTTGCCGAGTTTGAGAAAAACGGAAACACAAGAATTGATGCTGCCTGCAGCGAGGTTGATGTTTTTACTGCAGAGCAGTGGAAAGCGATGGACGAAAAGCAGCAGCAGGAGACTCTGCTGGCATACCGCCTGGCCTACCTGGCCGATACCATGGTGAACTGGTGTCCCGCTCTGGGAACTGTGTTGGCCAACGATGAGGTAAAGGAGGGGGTTTCCGTACGCGGAGGACATCCTGTGGAGCAGCGCAAGATGAAGCAGTGGTGTTTGCGCATCTCGGCCTACGCCGAGCGGATGCTTACCGATTTGGATACTATCGATTGGACCGAGTCGCTTAAGGAGATTCAGCGCAACTGGATTGGCCGCTCTGAGGGCGCCGAGGTTACCTTTAAAATTGATGGTAGCGATAAGGGAATCTTGGTATTTACCACTCGTCCCGATACAATTTATGGTGCTACCTTTATGGTACTTGCCCCCGAAAGTGAGCTGGTCGACGAGTTAACCACATCGGAGCACAAACAGGCTGTTGAGGATTACATAGCTTTGGCCAAGCGTAAAACTGAGCGCGAGCGTCAGGTTGAGGCAAAAAAGGTTACCGGTCAGTTCACTGGTAGCTACGCCGTAAATCCTTTTACTAAGCAGCGAATTCCCATTTGGATTAGCGAATACGTGCTGGCGGGCTACGGAACAGGTGCCATTATGGCCGTTCCGGCACACGATAGCCGCGACTTTGTGTTTGCCAAAACCTTTGGCTTGCCCATTGTGCAAACGGTAATTCAACCCGGTGAAACGCCATCCGACCCTGCAACATGGACCGAGTCGTACGACTCCAAGGAGGGAGTTGTTATCAACAGCGGAATACTTAATGGCCTTGAGGTTAAAGAGGCCATACGCACTATAAACGAGAATATCGAAAAGCAGGGTTTGGGTCGCTGCAAGGTAAACTATCGCCTACGCGATGCAATCTTTAGCCGTCAGCGCTACTGGGGAGAGCCATTCCCAGTTTACTATAAGGATGGCTTGCCATATGCCATCGATGAGGAGAAGCTGCCCCTTGAGCTGCCCGAGGTAGATGCATACCTGCCAACCGAGAAGGGTGAGCCGCCACTTGGCCGCGCCAAGAGTTGGCATACAGCCGAAGGTTATCCCTATGAGCTAAGCACCATGCCGGGCTTTGCAGGCTCATCGGCCTACTACCTGCGTTACATGGATACTAAAAACGATAAGGGTTTGGTGTCGAAGGAGGCCAACGAGTACTGGGAGAACGTGGATCTATATATTGGTGGAACCGAGCATGCCACTGGCCATCTTGTTTACTCGCGCTTTTGGAACAAGTTCCTATACGACCTTGGTTACGTTTGTAAAAACGAGCCATTCAAAAAGTTGATTAACCAGGGGATGATCCAGGGGCGCTCCAACTTTGTGTACAGGGTTAAGGGCACCAACCAGTTTGTGTCGTACAACCTGCGCCAAAACTACGATGTAACCGAGATTCATGTTGACGTGAACATCGTGGAGAATGATGTACTTGATACGGATAAGTTCCGCGCCTGGAGGCCCGAGTTTGCCGATGCCGAGTTTATCCTCGAGAACGGTAAGTACGTGTGCGGCTGGGCGGTTGAGAAGATGAGCAAGAGCATGTACAACGTGGTAAACCCCGATGATATTGTGGAGAAGTACGGTGCCGACACGCTGCGTATTTACGAGATGTTCCTCGGCCCGCTTGAGCAGTCGAAACCTTGGGATACCAATGGTATTGATGGCGTGCATAAGTTCCTTCGTCGCCTTTGGCGCCTGTTCCACGATGCGAACAATCAACCCAATGTTAGCAACGAGTCTGCTACAAAGGACGAGCTGAAGGTTATCCATAAGACAATCAAAAAGATTAGTCAGGATATCGAGAATTTCAGTTTCAACACAGGCGTTTCCGCATTTATGATTTGCGTTAACGAGCTAACCGACCTTAAGTGTAGCAAGCGCGAAGTGCTGGAACCATTTACCGTGCTTTTAGAACCCTACGCACCGCATATAGCCGAGGAGCTGTGGCAGCTGCTGGGGCACAAGCAGAGCGTTTGCGATGCTCGTTGGCCCGAGTTTGAGGAGGAGTATCTAATCGAAAGCTCGTTTACTTGCCCAATATCATTTAATGGGAAAACCCGCTTTACTCTAGATATCCCATTAAATCTGGCCAAGGAGGAGGTTGAGAAGTTAGTGCTGGCCAATGAACAAACCGCAAAATACCTTGAGGGAAAGGCTCCCAAAAAGATTATCGTTGTTCCCAACAAGATTGTGAACGTGGTGATATAGCAGGGAAGGTTAATCAAAAAAGAAAAATGGAGGTAAAAGTATTACCTCCATTTTTTGTAGTGCCCCAGGTATGGTTTTTTACTCCTCTTCCTGGGCTAGTTCCAGTTTCTGCTGTGCAATCTTTTGCTTATCCCTAGCAATTTTTTGTTTATCCTTAAACTTTTTCTTGTTTGCTTTGCCCTTGGCTACTTGGGTTGCACCCTTCTTAATCTGCTTCTCGGCCTCTTTAACACCAGTTTTGGCGGTTTTGAGTTCTGCCTTGTAATCGGCAGATAGCTGTTTTAGCTCGGCTTTAGCCTCGTCCCTTTCGTCCCTATCAGTCGATTTCATCTTCTTTCCCAGGGCCTTTTTGCTCTTATTGTAGTTTTTCGTTAAGGTTTTTTCCTGCTTGGCAAAGTTCTTTTTCTCGCTTTTCCCCGATTTAATCATATTGGCTCCCTCTCGAATCATCTCCTCATTAGCAGCAATGTCCTCGTTTACTTTATTAACACGAGTTTCGGCTTCCTCAAGCTTATTCTGGAGTTTGGTAACCTTATCTACCTCCTGAGCCAAGGGCTGTGTGTAGTTAAAAGCAAGGAGGGCAATTACGATGCAAACTTTTTTCATAAAGCTATTCGATGAAATGCCAGTTAATATTATGACAAACATAAGAAATATTGTTTGTTTTTTTTTGCTTTGCAAAGGATAATATTTATCCTTAATATTGGGAATGATTTCCATAATGCTTGGTTTTGATCCTTATCAACCAGCATGATAAGATAAAAATAATCAAAATTTCAATGGACAACCTTCTTGTTCCACCAAGTTTCAATACCCCCCTTGTTTACGGCAATTCCGAAGTAGGAAAATTGTTGATTTGCGGAAAAGGGAATCCAAATGATGTAATGGAATTGGTAATTCCAACCGAAAAATGGATAAATAGTTTTTTGAGCGATTGCAAGAATAGCCTGGTCATTCATCTCGATCTTAATTACATCAACAATCCTATTAGTTTGATGATAACAGGGATACTAAGAATTGTAAGCCATTCATACGACCCGCTACGAACCACCATTTTTTGGCATTACAATACCTACGATGACGATATGTTTGAGATTGGCGATGACTATGCCGATTGGGTAAAGTGTTCTTTTAACATAGTTAAGCACTCACCAGCAAACAACTTGAGCATTGCCAAAAGCGAGACTTCACCGCTTGTATATATTGATACTACAGGAGATTTCTTGGTACACGGGGCAAGTACTATGGAAAGCCCGATGGACTTTTACAGGCCAATCGTTAGGTGGCTTAGCGATAGGCTTATGGGTGATAAGCTAAATGTTTTAAGTCTAAACATGCACCTTACGGACGTGTCACCCTCCAGTGAGCCCTTTTTAAAGGCGATGGTTTACCTGGTTGATGCCATTGGTTATATGGACCCCAGGGTAACCATTGAGTGGTGCTACTCAAATCAAGATATCGAGAGGCTGGGGGAGGAGTGCCTTAGTGGACTATCAGTACATTATAGGTTTAAACATGTTCCACTTTAACCCTAAATTGCCAAGTATAATGGTAAATACTTGCTTACCAATAAAGTGTAGGATATTTTTTTTGGCATAAACAGCATTTTTTGTACGGTTTTTGATATATTTATTCCCAGTTTTTAAAAACGGGTCATTTTTTTGCGTGTTTGTTAAAATGGATTTGTGGATTTTTTTCTGAAAAGTTAGGCTTGAATACAATCATTTCCCTGCCTAGTTTGTCGATTTAGCTGATGACCAGAGTTACCAAATACACAAAAATTCGTCGCAGTAAACCGGTTCCCTTTCACAATTATGCAGTTGTGGAATTGAGAAAAATCGATGAAATATTGACTAAAAATCAATGTATTGAAATATTATAAGTATTTTTTTATCTCCAGAAAATTTCACAGAACACATTGATTGCCATTTGAAATAATATATAAAACAAGTACAGGATAAAATGATCGCAGAAAAAATTCAGCATATCGAAAAGTATTGCTCCTCGCAAAACAATGGGTTAAAAAGTAATATTTCGTATATCGAATCCGGTGTAAATGATTTGCCATTATTCAGCAAAATCCCCAGCGATTATCTCCATTTTCTGCAAAATGTTTCCAATGGCTTTGTGTTAAACGATATTCGACTTTTTGGAACCTGTTCGTTTAAGCATCCCAAATCGCTCCAAATTATCGATAGCATTTTTGATGCAAATAACCCGACCAAAGATGAGGCAGGGTTGGGTGGAACAATTGTTATTGGTGGTAGTACATCCAAATCTTTTGTCTTTTACCCAGAACTCAGCAAGCAGAGCCCCTATGTAATTGTCGAGAATAGCGATAGCAATAAATCTTACTGCAAAACTTTTGAGGAGCTGTTTCTAAGGGCATTTTCGCTTGCCGACATTAAAATTGATGCCCTACGGGGCAAAGGCCATAACCCGCTGGTTGGTGAGGCTGCCGACTATATGGATATTATCGGCGTGCTGGCATATTTCCACGAAACCAACGTTCCGCTTATCCCCAACGATTACCAGAATTTCCTGATGGATACTGCCAATGGTTATGCATGGAATGGCGCTGAATTATACGGAACAACCACCATAATCGATCAGCATAGTAACTATTCCATGGACGATATAATTGACATAAACCTAAAATGGATGGACTACCCCGAGTTTAAGGGGAAACTCGTTATTGGCAGCTGCGACGACGACCTGTTTGTTTACAACAGCATCGATAATGTGTACGAGGTGGTCGATCGTAATGGTAAGGATGCTTTGGTAACCTACACGCTGTTCGAGGAGCTTTTTATGGGTGAGCTATAGTTTTAAAATACACCACACCCAAAAGAGTTAGTTTTGCTGTAAAGGCATTAAATGTTTTTTTCTGTATTAAATTAGAGATGCTACTATATATTAAAATCCATTAAGTTTGGAATTTCATAAGTGATTTACCAAGCATGATCCCATAATACTTTGCATATTATGCCCGAAAACGAAACCACCTCCAAAACATCACCAATCCAAACAGCCGTAATGGCTGTAATATACTTTGCAGGCTTTGCCTGGATTATCTACTCCAGCGATAAACTCTGGGTTAAGATACTTTTTGGAGTACTGGGATTATTCCTGCTGGTTGGAACAATTAATAGGATAAGGGGCAAGGATGGCGACGATGAAGAATAGCTCTCTATCATTCTCAGCGTTTAGCGGAGGCTCCGCCTCCGCCAAATATATTCTATCAGGCTGTGCCTGCTTACAGAAAACAAACTGGCTCGGCCTGTTTTAATAGATGGCTCTTTTTTAAAACCAATCAGTTTCCATTGTGATCCTTTAAAAAAGTTCCATTGTGATTTCAAAATATTATTAAAAGTTTTACATTTACAACTATTCTTGGGGTTTGGTTTGTGTTAATCGATCACGGCCAAACCCTTTTATATCGTTTTACCTAAAGTGTGTGAGTAGTACATATAATAAATTAAAAAAGTGAAAAGACTATCATTTTGCGCAATCTTCCTATTAGCCGCACTAGCGGCAGTGGGTCAGATCAATATCGCCGATTCAACCATGCAGGTGGTGGGTTACTGGGATATGAACGAGTCGTTAACGTACGTTGTGTACAACCAGAGCGTTAGAACCCAGGGCGCCGATACTCTTTTGAACGAGTACACCCGCTACGAGGTTGATGTTACCATTGTCGACTCTACCGAGAACTCCTACACCATTAAGTGGCACTACCGTGATTACTTTATCGAAACAGATAACGAGGTGATGAAAAGGCTCTCGTCGATTTTTGAGGATATGAGCGTGCTGATTAAAACCGATGAGCTTGGAAGTTTTTTGGAGATTATCAACTGGGAGGAGATAAAAACCTTTATGCTTATCACCACAGCACTGATGAGGGAGGAGTTTAAGGAGATTCCTAATATGGATCAGTTTATTGCACATTACGAGGCGCTCTACAGCACCAAGGAGGCAATACAGAATTCGGCCATCGACGAGATTCACCAATATTACTACTTTCATGGGCTCAACTACAAACTGCACGAAGAGTATAATTCGCAATCGACCATTCAGAACCGGTTTGGCGGTGAACCCTTCAATGCCGATATCACCTTCTGGTTGGATGATATTAACCCCGACGACAATAACGCCATTTTCCGCATGACCCAGGTTGTCGACTCCGATGAGCTTACCAACGCCACCTTCGAGTACCTGACCAGCATGGCCAATATGCTGGGAACTCCTCCGTCCAGCAGGGACGATTTCCCAGCACTCACCAACGAGATCACCCGCGCATCGCGAATTCACGGCTCGGGTTGGGTAATCTATTCCATCGACACCAAAGAGGTGAAGGCCGAGAACGTGTTGCAGGTCGACACGCGCATTGTTGAGCTTAAGTAACCGTTGCCGCTTCTGGCTTGTGGCTCTACTCGTCTCCCAGACATGCCGCAGCAGGCCCCCCGACTATATGGGGAGATCATCCGACAAGCAAGGGAGGTTATCCGACACACAAGGGACTGCATCTGACAAGCAAGGGAGGTTATCCGACACACAAGGGACTGCATCTGACAAGCAAGGGAGGTCATCCGACAAACACTGAAGGTCATCTGACAAACATTGGAGGTCGTCCGACAGATAAGGGACAAGATTCAGTGCTTACGTTAAAGCATATAGCCCTCAAATCGTGAGTGTAAAGT